>JAZKHC010000037.1:0-25919 GCA_040385605.1 Pseudomonadota bacterium | reverse complement strand
GTGGAGTGGAACTGATGAAACTGATCTCAGCGATCATCAAGCCGTTCAAGCTCGACGAGGTGCGGGAGTCTCTCTCAGAGGTCGGCGTTGCCGGCATCACCGTCACCGAAGTCAAGGGTTTTGGACGCCAGAAGGGGCATACCGAGCTGTATCGCGGCGCGGAATATGTGGTCGATTTCCTGCCGAAGGTGAAGATCGAGGTCGCCGTCGATGACGACAAGCTCGATGCCGCCGTCGAGGCCATCAGCAAGGCCGCGCACACCGGCAAGATCGGCGACGGGAAGATCTTCGTCTTCACGCTCGATCAGGCCATCCGCATCCGAACCGGCGAAACCGGCAAGGACGCGCTCTAAGCCCCCCACTCCAAGGAAACCATCATGGACTTCAGAAAGTTTTCTCTGTCGCTCGCGCTCGTCGCGGGCACGGCGCTGGGCAGCCTAGGCAGCAGCAACGCACTGGCGCAGGACCCTGGCACCGCACAGGCCGCCACTGCGGCGGTCGCGGCGGATGCCAACACCGTCGCCGCACCGGCTGAGGCGGCACCCGTCGCCGCCGCCGAAGCAGCACCTGCCGCCGAGCCGACCCCGATCGCGGCAGCACCCGAAGCACCCAAGTACAACGAGGGCAACATTGCCTGGATGCTCACCGCAACCGCCTTCGTGCTGCTGATGTCGATCCCCGGCCTGGCACTCTTCTACGGCGGCATGGCCCGCAAGAAGAACATGCTCAGCACACTGACGCAGACCTTTGCGATCTTCTGCCTCATCGCCGTGCTCTGGGTGGTCTACGGCTATTCGGTCGCCTTCTCCAACGGCAGCGGTGCCACCGCCGGGTTCTTTGGCGGATTCGACAAGATGATGCTTGCTGGCGTGGTGTATGACGCCAACGGCTTCTTCGTGCCGACCGCCACCTTCAGCAAGGGCGTGCTGATCCCCGAGCTGCTGTTCGCGTTCTTCCAGCTCACCTTCGCCGCCATCACCGTGGCGCTGATTGCCGGTGGTTACGCCGAGCGCATGAAGTTCAAGGCCGTGCTGCTGTTCTCGGTGATCTTCTTCACCTTCGCCTACCTGCCGATGGCGCACATGGTCTGGTGGTGGCCGGGCCCCGATGCCTACACCTCGCCTGAGGTCGTCGCTGATCTCAACGCCACCGCTGGCTACCTCTGGCAGCTCGGCGCGCTCGACTTCGCCGGCGGCACGGTCGTCCACATCAACGCCGGTATCGCTGGCCTGGTGTGCGCGATCTTCCTCGGCAAGCGCTCGGGCTTCGGCAAGGTGCAGATGGCCCCGCACAGCCTGGTGATGACCACCATCGGCGCCTCGCTGCTGTGGTTCGGATGGTTCGGCTTCAACGCCGGCTCCAACCTCGAATCCAACGGCTACGCCGTGCTGGCCTTCGGCAACACCCTGTTCGCCACCGCCGTCGCCGCACTCGCCTGGTTCTTCGCCGAGTGGATCATCAAGGGAAAGCCTTCGCTCTTGGGCATTCTTTCCGGTGCCATCGCGGGCCTCGTCGCCATCACCCCGGCCTGCGGCTTCGTCGGCATCCAGGGCGCGCTGTGGATCGGCCTGGCGGCTGGCCTGATCTGCTACGTCGCGGTGTCCTTCCTCAAGAAGGCGCTGGGCTATGACGACGCGCTCGATGCCTTCGGCATCCACGCCGTCGGCGGCATCATCGGTGCGATCCTGACCGGCATCTTCGTCGACCCGGCCAAGGGCGGCGCGGGCTACGTGACCGATGGCTGGGTTGGCCCCACCTTCGGCTACGACTCGGCACAGATCATGATCCAGGTGAAGGCCGTCGCCATCGCCGTGGTCTGGAGTGCGGTGGTCTCGGCCATTGCCCTCGTCATCTGCAAGTTCACGGTGGGCCTGCGCGTCACCGAAGAGCAGGAATCCGAGGGCTTGGATATCTCCGAGCACGGCGAGACCGCTTACCACGATTGAAATTTCAGGGGTGTCCCCTCACGGGGACACCCTTGGATCGGGGCCGAAGGCCATTCACGGCCATCATCCTTGGTCCGTTCCACTCTCTAGGGGGTTGAAGTTAGGGCCGGTCTTGCGACTGGCCCTTTTTTTATGCCCTGAACGCGCGCCGCACCACTTTTGTGCGCGCCAAAAAAGACTCGCTACACTGCCCACCGCTCTAAACGCCACTGGATCGCCCCATGAAAATGCTCATCGCCATCATCAAGCCCTTCAAGCTCGACGCCGTCCGCGAGGCGCTCAGCGACATGGGCGTGCAGGGCATGACGGTCACCGAAGTGCGCGGCTTTGGCCGCCAGAAGGGCCACACCGAGCTGTATCGCGGTGCCGAATACCAGGTTGACCTGCTGCCCAAGGTGAAGCTCGAACTGGCCCTCGCGCCAGAGCAGGTGGATGCGGCTGTCGAGGCCATCACCAAGGCCGCCAAGACCGGCAACATCGGCGACGGCAAGATTTTTGTGTACGACCTCAACCAGACCGTGCGCATCCGCACGGGTGAGACGGGCGTCGAGGCCGTTTGATCGCACGTGCGGCCTCTGCGGTAGAGACTTCGCGGTTGCTGCTGCGCCGATTCACTTTGGACGATGCGCAGTCTTACCACCCGCTGGTTTCACTGCCTGAGGTCATCCGTTACACCGGCGAACAGCCGCAGCAATCACTTGATGAAGCGCGCCAGATTCTGCTCACGCGCCCCTTGCGCGACTATGACGTGCATGGCTTCGGACGCATGGCCTGCATCGAAAAGGAAACCGGTCGCCTCGTTGGTTTCTGTGGCCTCAAATATCTGGAAGATTTGCACGAAGTTGATATCGGCTATCGCTTTCTGCCCGAAACCTGGGGCAAGGGGTATGCGACTGAAAGCTGTCTAACGGTTCTCGCACAAGCTGACAAAGCCGCCGTCGAAAAAGTGATTGGTCTGGTTGAGCCAGAGAACAAAGCCTCTGTTCGTGTGCTCACCAAGATCGGCCTGCGGTTGGAGCGAAAGATCGAGCTACAGGATCATCCCGGCGAGCTTGATCTGTATGTGCGCTGGATGACTTGAGCAAGCCCAGGGCGGGCTGCCCAGCCGACCCTACGTTTCGATGCTTTCAACGCAGCAAGTCCCGCAGCGCAGGCTCCAACTCACGGTGCTCGAAAACGAAGCCCTCGGCTTCGGCTTTCGACGGCACCACGCGCTGCCCGGTGAGCAGCAGCGACTCGGCCATCTCGCCGAATATCAGCTTCAGCACGAAGGTCGGCATCGTCATCACGGCCGGCCGCTTGAGCACAGCACCCAGCGTGCGCGCGAACTCGCGGTTGGTGACAGGCTTTGGCGCAGTGCCGTTGTAGGGCCCGCTGGCTGCCTCGTTGCCCAACAGCCAGCCGATGAGATTGACGAGGTCGCTGCGGCGCACCCAGCTCATCCATTGCGCGCCGCTGCCCATCGGGCCACCGGCACCGAGCTTGAAGGGCGGCAGCATCCTGGCGAGTGCGCCGCCATCGGCACCGAGCACGATGCCGATGCGCAGCGTGCAGACCCTCAAGCCCAGCGCGCGGGCCTTCAAGGCTTCTGTCTCCCAGTCGCGGCAGAGCGTGGCGGCAAAGTCCTCGCCAGCGGGCGCCATCTCGGCAAGCAGCCGGTCGTCGCTCGCGCCGTAGTAGCCGATGGCCGAGCCAGAGACGAGCACGCGCGGGCGCTTAGGCAGTGATTCCATCCACGCCAGCAGCTTCTGCGTGGTGCCGATGCGCGAATCACGGAAGGCCTGCTTGCGCGCGGCGTTCCAGCGGCCATCTGCCAGCGGCTCGCCTGCGAGATTGACCACGGCCTCGATGCCCTCGGCCTCATCGAGGCTGGCGATGAAGCGCACACCCGGCAGCGGCGGCGGTGTGCGGCTGCGCGTGAGCACAGTCGATGCATGCCCGGCCTGGAACAGCTGCTTGCACAGCGCGCGGCCGATGAAGCCGGTGCCGCCAGTGATTAGGACATGCATGGGAGAGTTCACTTGAAAGTTGGGCGATGAGTCTAATCACTATGACCCGCGCATCGCCCAATGGGCGTCTCGCCGCGATGGAACATGCGCCACCAAAGGGCACCGCTCCGGCGTCATGAGCGGAGATTCATGCCTGAGTGCGAGAGACAGGCTAACCGTCCTTGGCACTACTCTTGGATATGATGGCGGTGAGCCGGATGACTACCCGTGAACGCGTCGGGGCTGCAGCAGTTACCCGCGAAAGCAATGTAAATCCGGGCCGTAAAGAAGCACCCTTGCGCACCTTTGCCATGACAGGAGTCAATGATGAATCGATTTTTTTCAATCGCTGTGGTTTCAGCCAGCCTGATCCTCTCCCAGCTCTCTGCCTGTGTCGCGGCACCGGTCACTGAGGAGCCGGCCAGCACAACAGCCGCAGCTGCGCCGGCGGACGAGAATGCCGCTGGTATCGAGTGCGAAACCATCGAGACCACCGGCAGCCGGGTGCGCCGACAGAAGATTTGCCGGACGGCAGCCGAGAGGGAGCAGTCGGCCGAAGCCGGGCGTGCGTTTGTCGACGGAGTCAATCGTGGAAACTCCAATCAGCCTGGCGGTGAATCCCTCGGCCGCTGAGCAAGCGTTCGATTCAAACCGGCTGGCGGTTTTTTCTCACACTCTCCGAAAGCTGATCGAGGCTCATCGCCCAGGTCTGCACCCATTGCGGCAGCTCAGGTGATGTCATCACGCCGTGGCCGGTCGCCTGCATGAGCGTGGCGGGTGCAATCGCGCCCTGCTTGCCGCCATGGAACATGCCGCGAATCACCACGATGGCTGCGAGCTGGCCGTCCTTGCGGAAGATGCGGTGTTCGAGAAACGTCCACTTCGCACCCCAGCCGAGAAGGCGCGATTCGATTCGGAATCGCTCGAACAGTTTCAGCTCCTTGACGAAGCGCGCGGTGGCATCGCCCACGATTGGTGCCCAGCCGCGCTTGAGCGCAACCCGCAGCAGGCCGGTGCGTAGAAACCAATCGATGCGGCCGAGATCGGCGAGCGTCAGCACGCGGCCGTTGTTGACGTGCCGGTTCAAATCAAGATCGTTCGGCATCACCCGCGACCAGACCGTGGTGGTCTCCATCGGCCCGGCCTTGCGGCTACGGGACTGGAACATCAAAACCAGAAACAAGCGCAGGAAAAGACTCATGGCGAGAAGCCCGGTGGAAGGAAATCAGTGCGCTGGTTCAGCCCCCGGCTGTGCGGGCGGCTTGTCGGCAAACGGCAGCAGCAGCACGGCGAAGATGCAGAGCGCTGCCATCATCAGTATCACGTCGTTGAAGCTCATTACCGCCGCCTGCTGCTGCACGAGACGGTGCAGATAGCCGAGTGTTGCGGCTGAACCCTGCGCGCCGAGTTCGGGGCCGAGGTAAGTGCTGCCTTGCGCGAGCATCTCGCGCACCGGCGCGCGCGACTCGTTGATGGCGTTGGAGAGGTGGCTGTAGTGGAACCACTGGCGGTCGTGCAGATTGGTGTTGATGAGTGCGAGACCAATCGCACCGCCGAGATTGCGCATGAGGTTGAACAGGCCGGAGCCGTTCTTCACCTCCTCTGGCTTGAGCGTGCCGATGGCAAGGCCCGTCATCGTGATCATGCAGAACATGAAGCCGTGGCCGCGCATCACCTGCGGCCAGAAGAACTGATCGAAGCCGGCATCGGCAGTGAGATGGGCATTGAGCCAGGTGCCCGCCGCCACCATCGAGAGCCCGTAGGCGAGCAGAATGCGCAGATCTACCTTGGTGGCGAGACGCCCCACCAGCGGGGCGGTGAGGAACATGCAGCTGCCCATCACCATCATCACCTGGCCGATCTGCATGGAGTTGTAGCCGCGCACGCCGCCGAGAAAGGTCGGTACGATGAACACCATGCCGTAGATCATCACGCCGACCACGAAGGCGACCACCGAGCCGAAGGCGAAATTGCGGTTGCCATAGGTGCGCAGCTCGACGATGGGGTTCTTCGAGGTGAACGCGCGCCAGAAGA
Organism: Pseudomonadota bacterium; assembly: GCA_040385605.1. Classification (GTDB taxonomy): domain Bacteria; phylum Pseudomonadota; class Gammaproteobacteria; order Nevskiales; family Nevskiaceae; genus Stagnimonas. The sequence continues at coordinate 19,951 of JAZKHC010000037.1, read as the reverse complement.
ACAGCACGCCACCGATCACCATCGCAATGGTCATGTTGCGCACGGTCTCGTCTTGCAGCCAGTCGTGGCGTGGGCCTTCGTCGAGCACGAACTCCAGGCTGCCGAGAAATAGCGCCATCATGGCGAGGCCGAAGACATCGATGCTGCGCAGCAGGCTCCAGTCCGCCTTGTCGAAGCGCACGTTCCTCCACACCACGATGCTGAGCAGCACGCCGGGGATGATGTTGATGAAGAACAGCCAGTGCCAGCTGAAGGTGGCGGTGAGATAGCCGCCGATGGAGGGGCCGAGCGCGGGCGCGGTGGTCATGGCGAGACCCACCAGCACCGTCGGCAGCTGGCGCTTTTCGGGCGGGAACATCAGGAAGATCGCGCCAAGCGTGGTGGGGATCATGCCGCCGCCGAGAAAGCCCTGCAGCACGCGGAAGCAGATCATGCTCTCGATGTTCCAGGCGAGGCCGCACAGCAGGCTCGCCAGCGTGAAGCCGATGGCGCAGCCGACGAAATATACGCGCGTGGACATCATGCGGCTGAGATAACCACTGAGCGGAATGGCGATCACCTCGGCGATGAGATAACTCGTCTGCACCCAGGTGAGTTCATCCGCACTCGCCGACAAACCGGCCTGGATCTCGCGCAGCGAACTGGCGACGATCTGGATGTCCAGAATCGCCATGAAGTTGCCGAAGATCATGCCGATGTAGCCGAACCAGGCCATGCGCAGCTTGCGTTTGGCGTCCTCCTCCTCGCGTGTCAGCACGCGCGCGGCATTCATTGCACTAGCCCTTGGGCTTGGTGTCGATCACCGCTTCCACACTCATGCCCGCCCGCAGCTTGCCCGCCAGTTCGGCCGGCACTTGCAGCGTCAGCTTCACCGGCACGCGCTGCACGATCTTGGTGAAATTGCCGGTGGCGTTGTCGGGCGGCAGCAGGGCGAACTCGGCACCGCTGGCTGGGGCCACACTCTCCACCACAGCAGGAATGGGCTGGTCGGGGAAGGCATCCACCTCGACTTCTGCCGTCTGGCCGACCACGACTTTCGTGAGCTGCGTTTCCTTGTAGTTGGCCTCGACCCACACCATCGGTGACACCAGCGACAAGAGGCGCTGACCCGGTGCAATGCGCTCGCCCAGCTTGGCGCTCAGGTTGCCGATGAGGCCATCGCCCGGCGCACGGATGGTGGTGGCTTCGAGATCGAGTTCGGCGAGCTTTACGGCGGCTTGCAGCGCAGCACCCTGCGCTTCGAGGCTGGCACGTTGTGCGACCACCGTATCGACCTGCGTACGCGCGGCTTTGACCCCGGCGCTACCGCGCGTCACGGCGGCATTGGCCGCACTCTGCGCGGCAGTGGCGGTATCGAGCCGCGCCTGTGTGGCCACGCCTTCGCGCACCAGCGCATCGGCGCGCACGTAGTCCTTGCGGATGCGGCCCTGGTCGGCCTCTGCGCTGACGAGACCAGCGCGCGCCTCCTCCACCATCGCCGCCTGCATGGCCTGCTGGCGCTCGTTGGTGATGAGCGCGGCTTCGGCCTCCGCCACGCGGGCGCGGGCCGTGGCGAGCTTGGCCTCGTAGTCGCGCGGGTCGATCTTCACCAGCACATCGCCCTTCTTCACGGCCTGGTTGTCGCGCACCGCGACCTCGATGATCTCTCCCGCGATGCGCGGCGTGATGCTGGCGATGTCGGCGCGCAGGTAGGCGTTGTCGGTGCTCTGCTGCCAGCGGCCGGTCTGGTACCAGTGATGCGCCCACAGCGCGCCGCCCGCCACCGCAGCCAGCAACACCACCACACGCACGATCTTTTTCGCGGCCATCTCTCAAAGCTCCATGAAGACAGGGCGGCTTGCAGCGCCACCCTGCGGTTGTTACTGTAACGAACGTTACAGTTCACTTTAGGCGACGATGGCGAGCAGAGTCAAACCCCCGGCGCGAAAACCCGCGAAGGCCAGCAAGCCGGCCGCAGTGGCGGCGACGCGCGGCGAAATCCGCCGCGAAGCCATGCTCGCGGCCGCGCGTGATGTGTTTCTGGAGCACGGCTTCTTGGGTGCTTCCATCGAAGACGTGGTGGGCCGCACCGGCGGCAGCAAGGCCAGCCTCTACAGCTACTTCGGCAGCAAGGAGGGCCTGTTCGGCGAGATGGTGAGCGCGGGCTGCAAGGAGTTCCTTCGCAACGTCGCCATCCCCACCACCATCGAGGGCAGCTTGCAGGCCACGCTCAAGGCCTTCGGCCTGCGCTTCTTCAAGCTCTACACCGAGACAGGTCGGGTGAAGCTCATGCGCACGGTGATCGCCGAGGCCACACGCTTCCCGCAGTTCGCGCAGCAGCTCTACCGCGAAGGCCCGCAACAGGTGCGCATCGAACTGGCCGCGTTCTTCCGCCACTGCCAGGCCCAAGGCCTGTTACAGATGCAGAACCCTGACCTCGCCGCTATCCAGTTCATCACCCTGGTCAAGGGCCATTGCCAGTTCCGCAGTCTGTTCGGCCTCTCGCCGCTGGCGCTGCCGATCACGCAGGAGGCCTTCATCGACGAGGCCGTGCGCATCTTTCTCGATGGCTGTGGCACGGCTCTGCCCATGACTCCATCAACCACCAAAACACGGAGCCGCTCATGAAGCGCATCCTCATCGCCACCCTGCTGCTCGCCAGCGGCAGCGCGCAGGCACTCGGCCTGCGCGAGATCGCGCTCACCGCGCTTAAGCACGACCCGCGCTTTGCCGAGAGCAGCGCCCGCATCGAGGCCGCGAAGTACGGCACGGCGGTGGCCGATGCCGGGGACAAGTTCACGCTCGGCCTCGCGGCCGATGTGGGGCGCTCCGATCTGCGCACCGATGCGCGCTTCCCCGAGTCCGGCTACCGCACGCCCAACTCGCTGGCCATCGCCGCCAGCCAGCCGCTCTACAACGGCGGCCGGAGTGCTGCCGAGCGCAATGCCGCCGCGCTCACGCTCGATGCGGTGACCCAGCACCGCCGTGAAGTCGGCGGCAAGATCATTCTCGCCGCGCTCACCGCCACGCTCGATCTCAAGCGCGACCGCGAGACGCTGAAGCTCGCCGAAGCCAGCCGCGGCACGCTCGATGCCGCGCGCGGTGATGTCGACAAACGCTATCAGGCCGGCGAGGCGACCCGGACCGATCTCGCCCAGGCCGATGCCCGCCGCGCCGAAGCCACCGCCAACGTGCGGCGCGCCGAAGCACAGCTGCGCACCTCTGAAATCCGGCTGTCACGCCTCACCGGCCCCTTGCCTGCGGACGCCGCCGAGGTGCCCTGGCCCGAGCTGCTGCCCACTGCCAAGACACGCGCGGAAGCGATCGAGCAATCGCACCGCGCACCGGCGGTGGTGGCCGCCGCGCACGAGCAGCAGGCGGCGAAGGCTGCGATCAGGATCGCCGAAGCCGCCGCCCGCCCCCAGCTTTCTCTAGATGCCCGTGCAGCGACGCAGGACAACACCGAGTTCGGCTACGACCGCCTGAGCACCTGGGCCGTGCAGCTCAAGCTCAATGTGCCGATCGTCACCGGCGGCCTGACCGCCGCGCGGCGCGGCGAGGCCGTGGCCCGCGCCGAGATTGCGGCTGCCGCCGCCGCAGATGAATCCGCGGCATACGCCGAGGCGGCAGCGCAGGACTGGGAGCTGCTGCGCGCCAGCGAAGATGTGATCGCCGCGACGCGCGTGCAGGTTTCCGCCGCCGAGTCGGCACTCGACGGCGTGCAGAAGGAGCTGAAGGTCGGCAGCCGCACCACGCTGGATCTGCTCGATGCCGAACGTGAGCTGCTGGCCGCGCAGGTCAACCTCGTCACCGCGCTGCGCGACCGCGGCGTGACGGCTTTCAGCCTGATGGCCGCCAGCGGCATTCTGGAGCTCCACAATGTTCCGGAGTGAACGGCACAGTTCAGACTGAGTTCAGTCGCCCAGAACATCGTCTACTCCCGCAAGGCACTCGCCTTGCGCGTAGACGTGTTTTAGGAGTCTTCAATGAAATCATTCATCCTCGCCCTCGCCGCCGCAGCGGCTCTCTGGCTGCCGCAGTCGGCCAGCGCGCAGAGCAGCTCCAATGTCATCGGCGAGCTTGCCTACTACGGACTGCTTGAGCTTGCGGGCTTGCCGCAACCGCAGCTGCTGTACCCGGAATCGGTCATCGTCCGGCGCACCCAGGTTGTCCGCAATCCGGTGTATCTGCGCGTGCCGCCGGGTCACGCCAAGAACTGGAGCAAGCACTGCGGCCGCTACAACGCCTGCTCGCGGCCGGTCTACTTCGTCGATGACAGCTGGTATCAGCGCACCTACGTGCCGGCCTATCAAGCCCGCCACCGTGGCCGCGACGATGACCACCACGACGACCATGGCAACAAAGACCATGGCAAAGACAAGAAAGGCGGCAAGAAGCATGGCAAGGGTCACGACAAGGATTAGTCCCGCCTGACCCGCAGCAGCAGAAACGGCCGCAGCATGGATGGCGCTCCAGTGAGATTCAGGCCGTTGTTGCTGGCTGCGGTGCCTTGCTCTGGCGCGCCTGCCAGCGTTGCGCAATCAGCTGCACCAGCTGCCGCGCGACTTCCGCCTTGGGTGCCGACTCGATCTGCTGCAAGCCGCCAACCCAGAACACGCTGAGCGCGTTGTCCTCGGTGTCGAAGGCCTTGCCCCCGCCCACCCAGTTGGCGGCGATGAGGTCGAGCTTCTTGCGCGCCAGTTTGTCGCGGGCGTGCTTTTCCAGATGCTCGGTTTCAGCGGCAAAGCCAACGAGAAACAACCCGGGGTAGCTCGCGCGCAGCGTCACCAGAATGTCCGGGTTCTTGACCAGCTCCAGCGTCAGGGTCTCGCCGGTCTTCTTGATCTTTTCGGTGGCCGCCGCCGTCACTCGGTAGTCGGCAACCGCTGCCGCTGCGACCAGCAGGTCGGCGTCGGCAGCGGCCTTCAAACTCGCATCGAGCATGGCCTGGGCCGACTCGACGTCGATGCGGGTGATGCCGGGGCCAACACTCTGCGCGCTGGGCCCCGCGATGAGCGTGACCCGCGCACCCGCCGCGTGCAGCGCCTCGGCCACCGCAAAACCCTGCTTGCCGCTGGAGCGGTTGCTGATGAAACGCACCGGGTCGATCGGCTCTCGCGTGGGGCCGGCCGTGACCACGGCATGCAGGCCCCGCAGGCCTTGTGGTTCATCGGCGGCTGCGAGTGCGGCCATCACCTGCTGATGAATGTCGCCAAGCGCGGCCGGCAGGCTGCTGGCGGCTGCCATCAAGCGCACGCCGCGCTGCGTCAGCAGTGCGCAGTGGGCGCGCGTTGCCGGGTGCGACCACTGCGACGGGCTCATCGTGGGTGCGACGAAGACCGGCTTGTCGGTGGCCAGGCAGAGCGTGGTGAGCAGATCGCCCGCCATGCCGGCTGCCATCTGCGCCAGCAGGTTCGAGCTGGCGGGCGCGATGACGATGGCATCCGGCCAGCGCGCCAGCTCGATGTGTCCCATCGCCGCCTCGTGCGCGGCATCGAACAGGGTGCTGCGCGGTGCCAGGCCGGTGAGTGCCTCGAAAGACTGCGCGCTGACCGACTCGCTGGCGTCGGCCGTGAACACCGCCTGCACGAGGCAGCCGCTCTGGACGAAGGCGCGCGCCAGTTCCAGCGCCTGCTCGGTGGCCAGGCTGCCGCTCACGCCAAGCAGGATGCGCCTGTGCCTGTTTTGTTCACGCATGTCTGCTCTCGGGGCGGTCATGGGGTAGAGCTTGCCATCGAGCACGGCGAACCGCTCAAGCTCAAGACGCTGGCCAGTCGAAGCCGACGCGGCTCTCGCCCAGCAGCAGCCCCTCGGGGCCAAAGCGCCGCTCGATCACAGTGCCGCGGCCTTCGGCATCCACCACGATCACCGTGCTGCAGCGCGTGCCGTACTCGCGGCCGCGGATGAAGGCGGGTGCGACGAAGCGTTCGCGCGCCAGTCCCACGCCGGTGTCGGGCAGCTCCGCATCGGCGGGCTGATGGTCGTCGGCAAGCGCCGAAAACAGCGGCGCGGTATCACCGCCACGGCCTGTCGCAAGCCAGGTCTCGACTGCGGCTTTCAGCTGCACCGTCTTCGGCCAGGGCGTGTCGAGCGTGGCATTCGACAAACCATGCACGCCATCGCCCAGCTTCTGCGCGGCAATGCCTGGGCGGTTGCTGGCATGCCAGGCCTCGTGCGCATCGGCGAGCAAGAGATTGCAGGGGCCGTAGCTGTCAAACGCGGCATCGAGTGCCGCGAGATGCACCTGCGGCGAGGCATCGCCCGCGAGAAAATCCAGCGCCAGCGCGCCGCGCGAACGCAAGCCCGGCGCGGGCATGCCCGGCAGCCGCACATTGGTCACGGCCGCCAGGCGACCACGCCGACTCAGGCCCAGCCAGGTGCCCTGCGCCTCGACATCGCGCCCCGCGATCACGTCCGGCTGATTCGCCCACACCGCCAGCGGCAGGCTGGGCCGTCCGTGGAACTCATCGCGGTTGGCGGCCACGACCAGCCGCAGGGCCGGCGAGGGGTTGTAGGCAAGGGCGATCAGGCACATGGCGAGTGGCAACAGTGGCAACAGTGGCAACAGTGGCAACGCCCCGAAAACCGCAGGCAGAACTTAAGACCATTCTGCCCTCGCCACCGCCGCTCTGCCTCCACCTGTGCAGTAAAGGCCGCTCAGCTCAATGGCTCGTCTTTACGCCATCAACCAGCCTGCCGGCAGGATCAGCCCGTGCAGCTCTTCAAAAGATAGAAGCCGAGAATGATCGGGATGGGCACACCGACCAGCCAGGCAAGAATGCCCCAACCCACACCGCCTTCCTGTCTGTTTTTCATTACACGCTCCTCAAGGCAGCGACCGCTGCATGCCTTGATCTCGCCATGGCCCGATGAACCTGCCGTTAGCGGTTTGTGCTTGCCTTCAAGGCAGTCCGCGCGATTCTTCCAGCAGCCAGTCACGCAGCGCGAAGATCGCCGTCAGCTTGGGGTGGTCGGCGCGCCAGACGAAATAGTGCGAATAAGGGTCGGGCACGGCGAGCTCGAACAGGCGCACCAGACGGCCGCGTTGCAGCTCGTCCTCCACCAGCGAACGGCGCGCGAGCGCGATGCCCAGGCCGGCCGCCGCCGCGTCGAGCATCACCGAGGAATCGGTGAACGACGGCCCGCGTGTGGGCTCGCGGAATCCCAGCCCGGCCGCGTGCAGCCAGGGCTCCCAGGGCAGCCAGGGATTGCGCAGCAGGGTGCAGTCCACGAGTTCAGCTGGTGTGCGCGGCAGCACGCCGCCGCGATAGCCGGGCGTGCAGACGGGGAAGCTCGCATCACCCATCAGCCAGACCTGCTGCACCTCGGGCCAGCCGCCGGGGCCGAAGCGGATGGCGCAATCGGCATCGCCGGCGGCGAGGTCGGCAAGCGTGGCACGCACATCCAGAAACAGGTCGATCTGCGGGTGGCGCGCGATGAAGCGCGAGAGCCGCGGCACCAGCCAGCGGGTGGCGAGCGAGGGCAGCACGCTGACGTTGAGCGTGAGCTGACCGCCCACGGCCGCGTGCGCGAAGCTGCGCTCCAGCATGCCCAGCGCCTGCCGCACCTGCGCCACCAGCAGGCGACCCTGCTCGGTGGGCACCATGCGGTTCTTCTCGCGCTCGAACAGCTTCACCCCAAGGCGCTCTTCAAGCGCGGTGATGTGATGGCTGATCGCCCCGTGCGTGAGCGCCAGCTCCTTCGCCGCCTGCGTGTACGACTGGTGCCGCACGGCGGCCTCGAAGGCTTGCAGGGTGGCGAGCGGGGGCAGGCGGGTGGTCATGAGCTTGCAGTGTAGCGTTGTGAAATCCGCTCACAGCACAGGGCAAAACTCTTCGTTTCCTCCGCCGTAGTCCCGCGCGCAGACTGCGCACCGTCAAATGATGGAGCGCAAGCCATGACCCACTACCGCCTCTACTACGCCCCCGGTGCCTGCTCGCTCGCCGCGCACATCGCACTGGAAGAGATCCGCCTCGCCGGCCTCGCCGACTACGCCAGCACCCGCCTGGTGCTGCCGCAGGGCGATCAGAAGAAGCCGGAGTTCCTGGCCATCAATCCGCGCGGCCATGTGCCGGTGCTGAGCTATCGGCTCGATGGGCAGGAGGGCGTGCTGACCGAGAACCTTGCCACCCTGCAATTTCTCGTGCAGCAGCATCCCGAAGCCCGGCTGTTGCCGGCGGGTACGGCCGCGCAGGCGAAGGCCTGGGAGTGGCTGAGCTGGCTCGCCACCGATGTGCACAGCTTCGCCTTCATGATGGTGTTCTACCCCGCGCGCTTCGCCGAATCGCTCACCGCACAAGCCGAGGTCGAAGCCAAGGGCCGCGCCCTGCTCGCGCAGCACTGGGCCGATCTCGAATCGCGCCTGCCTCCCGAAGGCTTTGTGTTCGGCGAGTTCTCGCTGGTCGATGCGATGCTGATCGTGTTCTACCGCTGGGCCAAGCGCTACGGCTTTGCGCCGCAGAAAAACTGCCCGCGCTGGTCGCGTTTGAGCGAGCAGACGATGGCACGCGCCAGCGTGCAGGCCACCTTCGAGGACGAGCGCATCAACCTCACCGACCGCTTGCCGCCACGCCCCGCGCACCTGCTGCAAATCTCTGATGGAGCAATGGAATGAGCACAGCGGAAGCAGAACAAAGACGCGGCTTCTTCGCCGCCCTCGGTGCCTTCTTCATCTGGGGCCTGCTGCCGATCTACATCCACCAGCTCGCCCCCACACCGCCGGTGCAGATCATGGCGCACCGCGTGATCTGGGCCTGCGTGTTCGTGTTCGCCTACCTCGCCATCAAGGGTGATCTTGGCAAGGTCTGGGCTGCACTCGCCGATACCAAGGCGCGGCTGTTGCTGGCTGCATCCGCAACCTTGGTCAGCATCAACTGGCTCATCTACGTGTGGGCGGTGTCGAGCGGCCATGTGGTGGAGTCCGCCCTCGGCTATTTCATCAACCCGCTGGTGAGCGTGCTGCTCGGCGTGTTCGTGCTGAAGGAGCGGCTCAACCCCGCGCAGTGGTGCGCGGTGAGCCTCGCCGCACTCGGTGTGCTCTGGCTCACCGTGCAGGTGGGCCGCCCGCCGTGGATCGCCATCGCGCTCGCGCTCTCCTTCGGCGCCTACGGGCTGATCCGCAAGAAAGTGGTGGTGGACTCGGTGGCGGGCTTAGGCGTTGAGACGCTGCTGATCGCGCCGGTGATGCTGGTCTACCTCGCCTTCACGCTCTACAACGGCAACTTCGCCTTCGGCACGCTGGGCCTGAAAGTGGATGCCTTTCTCATCGCCAGCGGTGCCGTCACCGCGATACCGCTGGTGCTGTTCGCCTACGGCGTGCGGCGCGTGCCGCTCTCTACCATCGGCATCCTGCAATACCTGGGGCCGAGCTTGCAGCTCATCACCGGCGTGTTCGTGTTCCATGAGCCGTTCACGCTCACACAGTTGATCGGCTTCGGGCTGATCTGGTCTGCGCTGGTGGTGTATGCCGCTGAGGGCCTGTGGCGCAATCGCCGCCTCAAGCCCACAGCGGCACTGGCTGAGAACGGCGCACCGGCGACATCGCGCTAATGACCCCCAGCGCCCGCTCGGCCTGGCTGTTGATGATCGCAGCCGCGACCATCCTCACCCTGACGATGGGGGTGCGGCAGTCGCTGGGCCTGTTCATGCTGCCCATCAACACCAGCACGGGGATGGGCATCGCCAGCATCAGCTTCGCGCTCGCCATCGGCCAGCTGATGTGGGGCGTGTCGCAACCCTTGTTCGGTGCCTACGCCGACAAGTACGGCTCGGTGGGCGTGGTGCAGTTGGGCGGCGTGATGCTCGCAGCAGGGTTGGCGCTGGCGGCGCTCATGCCGACGCAATGGGGCCTCTTGATGTTTCTCGGCGTGCTCTCGGCATCGGGAGCGGGTGCAGGCAGTTTTTCGATCTTGATCGGCGCCACCTCACGCCAGTTGCCGCCGGAGCGCCGCGCGTTTGCGGCGGGTTTCATCAATGCCGGTGGCTCGTTCGGGCAGTTCGTGTTCGCACCGCTATCGCAGTTCGTCATCGCCAGCTTCGGCTGGGTGGCGGCACTGTTCACGCTCGCGGCATCGAGCCTGCTCACCCTGCCGCTCGCCCGCAGCCTGCGCGGTGGCGAGCCGGTGCCTGTCGCCGCCAATGCTGCGCCCGTGGTCGAAGGCCCCAGCATGGGCAGCGAGATCCGCCGCGCGCTCCAGGACCGCAGCTACTGGTGCCTGCACCTCGGCTTTTTCACCTGCGGCCTGCATATCGCGTTTCTGGTCACGCACCTGCCGGGCGAGGTGCAGCTGTGCGGGCTCTCGGCCAATGTCTCGGCGCTGTCGCTGGCACTCATCGGCCTGTTCAACATCGCCGGCAGCCTCACGGCCGGATGGCTCGGCTCGCGCTACCAAATGAAGTGGATTCTCACCGCCATCTACGCCAGCCGCGCGGTGATGATTGCGCTGTTTCTGTTGAGCCCCCGCACGCCACTCACCTTCTATGTGTTCGCCGCTGCACTCGGCTTCACCTGGCTCGCCACCGTGCCGCCCACCGCAGGCCTGGTCGGCAAATTATTTGGCACGCGCTATCTCGCCACGCTGTTCGGCCTCACCCTGCTCTCGCACCAGATCGGCGGCTTCTTCGGCGCCTGGCTGGGCGGTGTCAGCATCTCGCGCTTCGGCGACTACCACTGGATGTGGATTGCCGACATGGTGTTTGCGCTGTTGGCGGCGCTGGTCAATGTGCCCATCCGCGAGGCGCGCCTCTTGCCGCCGCAACTGGCAGGAGCGTAGCTGCCTGGCGCACGTCAGGAATGGTGGTGGTTGATTGATCGGGAGTGCAGAATGGCGCTGTAGATACCCACGCCCGGATCACTATGCTCGCCCGCTCCAATGTCATCCCGCTGTTTGCGCCGGAGCCCTTGCCGCAGGCGCATCTCGCCTGCATGGACAACCTCGCTTTCATGCGTCCGCTCAAAGCAGAGTCGATGCAGCTGATCGTCACCTCGCCGCCCTACAACATCGGCAAATCCTACGAGCGGCGGCAGGCGCTCGATGAGTATGTGAGTGCGCAGAGCCAAGTGATCTCCGAATGCGTGCGCTTGTTGTCACCGCGCGGCTCGCTGTGCTGGCAGGTGGGAAACCATGTGGATGACGGCGAGGTGTTCCCGCTCGACATCGTGTTGTATCCGCTGTTCAAGAGCCACGGCCTGATGCTGCGCAATCGCATCGTCTGGCATTTCGGCCACGGGCTGCACTGCTCGAAGCGGTTCAGCGGACGGCACGAGACCATCCTCTGGTTTACTAAATCAGACGACTATCACTTCGATCTAGACCCAGTGCGGGTGCCGTCGAAATACCCTGGCAAGAAGCATTTCAAGGGGCCAAAGCGTGGCGAGCTGTCGGGCAATCCACTGGGCAAGAATCCTTCCGACATCTGGGATATTCCCAACGTCAAATCGAATCATGTCGAGAAGACCATCCACCCTTGCCAGTTTCCAGTGGAGCTGGTCGAGCGCCTAGTGCTGGCGATGACCGAGCCGGGCGATGCCGTGTTGGATCCTTACATGGGTGTTGGCTCCACCGCCGTGGCCGCTCTGAAGCACGAGCGCGCCGCCTATGGCTGCGACGTGGTGCCGGAATACGTGGCTGTCGCACGTGAGCGCATCGAAGAGCTTCGCCGTGGAGAACTACGCACCCGCGAGATGGGCAAGCCCGTCTACGACCCGGCACTGCCGCAAGGTGGGCATTGATGCGCATCGCTGCGTATTACTCGCACCTCAATGGGCTGGAATATCTGCAAGTCCATCAGCCCGGCATTTGGGAAGAAATACAGGCCGTCATTGCCGCAGTCAGCGCCGAAGAGTGCAAAACAAAAGTCTCGAAAGAGCGCGGCATGGTGGGTGACATGCTGTATTCGCCACCCGCGATGAACACAGCTATGCGTACTGGCTTCGAGGCGCGCGGTTGGAAGGAATCGCGTGTTTCTTATTGGGTCACGCACGACGCCAAGCTCATTCGCAAAACCATGCAGATGAGCGCCGACGAGCAGAAATCCGAGATCGAGGCTGCGGGTTTGAAGCCGATTCGCAGCTACAACCAGACCGACTTCGTGAAAAGCCGCGTGGCGGTGGAAGTGCAGTTCGGCAAATACGCCTTCGTCGCGTTCGATCTGTTCGTAAAACACCTCGCCTTCTACGTGAAGGACGTGATTGATGTCGGCATCGAAATCTTGCCGATGAAAGAACTGCAAGCCGGTATGAGTTCCGGCCCTGGCTATTACGAAGGCGAGCTCTACAACCTGATCCGCGAAGGACGCGGTGTGCCTGCGGTGCCACTGGTGCTGGTGGGTGTCGCCCCTTGAACCACGTTCGTGTCCGTGTACGCCACTGAAGCTTGGTTCCTGCGACACTTCCACGTCGACGGGCCACACAAGGCCCGCCCGCCGCACCCATGGACGACTCGCGGCATCTTGAGGAGTGTGCCCGTGCGTGATCGTGTTGTTTCAATGGCTGTTTTTTTTGCTGTTACCGCGCTGGTGCTCTCGGCCTGTGGCGACAGTCGCCCCGTTGTAAGCGCAGTGCCTGGCACCTCGACAGGCCCAGTCTCTAACACTGGCTCTGCCGCCACCGCCGTGGTCGGCAAGCAGACCTATACGACCAGTGACGCGCTGATCGCCGTGATGGACGGTCCGGACGGCACGCACCCTGCCACCATCGATACGCGGCTATATCTGCCCGCCAACGCCACGCCGACAACCCCACAGCCGGCGGTGCTTATGACCAATGGCTTCGGGCTGGACAAGCTGGCGGGCGAGATCGTCTCGATGGCGGACTACCTCGCGCGCCACGGTTACGTGGTGCTCACCTATTCGGGCCAGGGCTTTGGCGGCTCGTCGGGCTGCATCCAGCTCAACTCCTTCGACTACGACGTGAAGGACTCGCAGCAGCTCATCGACAAGATGCTGGTGGACCCGGCCTATAAGGTCGGTGATGTCTCGGTGGCGAGCGTCGTCGCGCGCGATGCCAAGGGGCCGATCATCGGCTTGATCGGCGGCTCGTATGGCGGCGGCATCGTGCTCAACATGGCAGCAACAGACTCGCGCGTGCGGGCGGCGATCCCCGGCCGCACCTGGAACTCCTTGCAGTACTCGCTCAACCCCAACAACCTCATCTTTGCGGGCGACAGCACCGGCTTTTCGCACCAGCTGGCGCAGCAGGGCGTGTTCAAGTTTGAGTGGACTTCGCTGTTCTTCGCCTCCGGTAACGCCGGTGCGGCGCAGGGCCAGGGCGGCTGCCCGGAAGAAAAAGCCATGAGTGGCGAGCCGACGATGGTGGCGGGTGCGGCCTGCTTAGGCTTCCCCACTGCGGTGTGCCAGACCTACGCCACGCTCGCCGCGACGGGCGATGCTGACGATGCCATCCGCAGTCTCGTCGCCAACGCGTCGTCGGAGACGAAGATCAACCAGATCACCGCGCCGACGATGCTGGTGCAGGGCCAGTCCGACACGCTGTTCAACCCCAACGATGCGGTGGCGACCTACCTCAAGCTCAAGGCGCGCCAGGTGCCGGTGGCGATGATCTGGAACGCCGGCGGCCACGGCGGCTACAACTCACTGCCGGGCGAGTGCGAGGTGTATGGCAGCGGCACCACGGGGCTGGACCAGTGCTACCTCACGCAGCGCGCGCTGGCCTGGTTCAACCGCTGGCTGCGCGGCGACACGGGCGTGGATACCGGCCCCGGCTTTGCCTACCACCGCGACTGGGTGGCGTATGACGACTCCGGCTCGGCGCACAGTCAGTACGGGCAGGCAGCGAGCTTCCCCTCGCAGGCGATGCAGACGTTCTATCTCTCTGGCAGCGCTGATCTGGTCACGGACAAGAGCAAGGTCGTTGCTGGCAGTGCAATGGTGGTCAACCCGCCGGGCGGCATGCCTTCGTCGTACACCGAGACCTCGAACTTCACTGGCCCGGCAGCGAGCCCGAGTTCGGCCGACCTCACGCCGAGCGATCCGATGGGGCAGTTCGCGGACTTCACCTCCGCCCCCTTCACGCGCGACGTGGTGTCGGTGGGTGTGCCGCGTGCGCGGCTGCATCTCGCCAACATCAACACGCGCGACCTGGTGTTCTTCGGCAAGGTGTGGGATGTCGATGCCGCCGGCAATGCGACGCTCATCAAGCGGCTGATTGCGCCCGTGCGCGTGCCGGCGGCGGACGTGGGCAAGCCGGTCGAGTTCAATCTGGTTGGCTTCGCGCACAAGTTTGCGAAAGGCCACAGCGTGCGCCTGAGCATCGCCGCGACCGACATGACCTCGTACAACGCCAAGCTCGCGGATGTCATCACCATCACCACGGGCGGGGCTGATCCGGCGAGCTTCTCGCTGCCGGTGGATGCCGCGCCCTGAGGGGCTAGGCAGCTGGAATACCAGCGCGCAAAACGCTAGCGTGATGACATGAATACCCAAGACCAGCGCATCCGCATCCCCACCACCGACGGCCTGCATCTGAGCGCGCTGCTCGAAGGCAAAGCCAAAGGCCCCACGCTCGTCTTCTTGCATGGTTATCCCGACAACCTGCACGTCTGGGATGGCGTGGTCTCACTGCTGAAAGACCGCTATCGCATCATCCGGTACGACGTGCGCGGTGCGGGCTTGAGCGATGCGCCGCCTGCGCTGCGCGGCTATCGCCTTAGGCAATTGCTCGCGGATTTTCGTCGCGTGATCGACACACTCAGCCCCGATGCACCGGTGCATCTGGTCGGCCACGACTGGGGTTCGATCCAGGGCTGGGAGTTTGCGACCGAGCCCGCGCTGGCAGGCCGCATCAGCGGCTACACGACGATCAGCGGGCCGAGCCTGGACCACATCGGCCACGCCCTGCGCGCCCAGGGACTGAGCAAGCGCACGCCACTCGAGCTGGCGGCGAGCTGGTATGTGGGCGCGTTTCACCTGCCGCTGCTGGGCCCTGCGGTGTGGAAGCTCGGCCTCGCCCGCCAGTGGCCGCGCGTGCTGGCGCGCATGGAGGCCTTGCCGAAGATCGCGCCGCATGCCACGCAGCTGCGTGATGGCGTCAACGGCATCAACCTCTACCGCGCCAACGTGCTGCCGCGCCTCGCCAGGCCCCGCGCGCGCCATGCCATCGCCCCCGTGCAGCTCATCGTCGCCGAGCAGGATGCCTTCGTGAAGGCGCACCTGCTGCAGGGCATCGAGCGCTGGGTGCCGCAGCTCACGCGAGATAGCGTGCGAGCCAAACACTGGTCGCCGCTGTCCAAGCCGCAGTGGCTGGCCGGGCGCATCGCCGGCTTCAATCAAACACTCACCGAGCACGCCCCATGAGCAAGACCGTGACCCGCACCGACTACACCGGCGACAAGCTGACGAAGACCGACGCCGAGTGGCGCGCGCTGCTCACCCCGGCGCAGTACCGCGTGCTGCGCAGCGAAGGCACCGAGATGTGCGGCACCCACCCCTTCAACAACGAGAAGCGCGCCGGGACTTTCGTATGTGCGGGCTGCAACCTGCCGCTGTTCGAGAGCCAGACCAAGTTCGAGAGCGGCACTGGCTGGCCGAGTTTCTACGACCCGATTCCGGGACGGCTGGAGACCAAGACCGACTACCACATTGGCTATGCCCGCACCGAGTATCACTGCGCGCGCTGCGGAGGCCATCACGGCCATGTGTTTGAGGACGGGCCGAAGCCCACCGGCCTGCGCTATTGCAACAACGGCGAGGCTTTGACCTTCGTGCCGCAAGGCGAGGCACTGCCACCGTTGCGAAGCTAGCCCGCTGTCATTCCCGCGAAGGCGGGAATCCAGCTGCTTGCGGAGGGTGTCAGTCGCCCCCCTGGATTCCCGCTTTCGCGGGAATGACAGGCTTGAAAGCTCAAGCCGCCTTCTGAAGCGTCTCCGGCACCGCCTGGCGGATGAGGTGATCGAAGGCACTGAGTGCGGCCTTCGAGCCATCGCCCATCGCGATGATGATCTGCTTGTAGGGCGTGGTGGTCACATCGCCCGCTGCAAACACGCCGGACAGGGAAGTCGCACCCTTGGCATCGACGACCACTTCGCCACGCGGCGAAAGCTCCAGCGTGCCTTTCAGCCAGTCGCTGTTGGGCAAGAGGCCAATCTGCACGAAGATGCCTTCGAGCTCGATGGTGTGCATCTCGTTGCTGACGCGGTCCTTGTAGCTCAGGCCGTTCACCTTCGCGCCGTCGCCGGTCACTTCGGTGCTCAGCGCCGACACAATCACGCGCACATTGGGCAGGCTGCGCAGCTTCTTTTGCAGCACCGCATCGGCGCGCAGCTGGCTGTCGAACTCGATCAGGGTGACGTGGCTGACGATGCCGGCGAGGTCGATCGCGGCTTCGACACCGGAGTTGCCGCCGCCGATCACCGCCACCCGCTTGCCCTTGAACAGCGGGCCATCGCAGTGCGGGCAGTAGGCCACGCCCTTGTTGCGGTATTCGTTCTCGCCGGGCACGCCCATCTGCCGCCAACGCGCGCCGGTGGAGAGAATCACGGTCTTTGATTTCAGTACCGCGCCGCTGGCCAGTTCCACACTCACCACGCCGTTCTCGCTGCTGAGCTTCTCGGCGCGTTGCAGGCGCATCACGTCCACTTCGTATTGGCCGACATGCTGCTCCAGTGCCGCGACCAGTTTGGGGCCTTCGGTCTCCGGTACAGAGATGAGGTTTTCGATGCCCATGGTGTCGAGTACCTGGCCACCAAAACGCTCGGCCACCACGCCGGTGCGGATGCCCTTGCGTGCGGCATACACCGCCGCTGCCGCACCCGCCGGGCCGCCGCCGACGATCAGCACATCGAAGGTGTCCTTGGCATTGAGCTTCGCCGCCTCGCGGTCGCCACTGTTGGTATCGGCCTTGGCGAGGATTTCCTCGATACTCATCCGGCCCGCACCAAAGGGCTGGCCGTTCAAAAAGATGAAGGGCACCGACATCACCTGCCGGTCTTCCACCTCCTTGGGGAAGCTCGCGCCGTCGATGGCGACGTGCTCGATATTCGGGTTGAGCACGGCCATCAGATTGAGTGCCTGCACCACGTCCGGGCAGTTGTGGCAGCTCTGCGAGAAATAGCTCTCGAAACGCAGCGGGCCTTTCAGCGATTGAATCTGTTCGATCACCTCGGCACTCACCTTGGGCGGATAACCACCGGTTTGCAGCAGCGCCAGCACCAGCGAGGTGAACTCATGCCCCAGCGGCAGGCCGCCGAAGCGCAGCTTGATGTCCTGCCCCGGACTGGTCAGTGCGAAGGAGGGTGCGCGCTCGCTGGCATCGGCTTGCTCGCGCACGGTGAGCTTGTCGCTTAAGGGCGCGATGTCGGCTAATAGCTTGCGCAGGTCCGCAGAGCCTTCGGATGAATCGAGGTTGGCGACGATCTCGACCGGGCGAACCAGTCGTTCGAGATAGCCTTTCAGCTGTTGCTGCATATCGGCGTCTAACATGGCGAACTCCAATCAAGTGGCGGGATAAAAGCGCCCGTGACGCTGCATTTTCAGCAGCGCCTCGGTCAGGAATTTGGGGGTGGCGGGCCGGGCAATTCCCGGCCCGCCGAAACAGCTTTTAGATTTTGCCGACCAGATCAAGCGAGGGCTTGATGGTCTTCTCGCCTTCCTTCCACTTGGCCGGGCAGACTTCGCCGGGGTGGCTGGCGGTGAACTGTGCGGCCTTCAGCTTGCGCAGCGTCTCGCTCATGTCGCGGGCGATCTCGTTGCTGTGGACTTCCATCGTCTTGATGACGCCATCCGGGTTGATGACGAAAGTGCCACGCAGGGCGAGACCCTCTTCTTCGATGTAGACGCCAAAGCCCTTGCTCAGCACATGCGTGGGGTCGCCCACGAGCGGGAAGGTGGCCTTGCCGACGGCAGGCGAGGTCTCGTGCCAGACCTTGTGCGAAAAGTGCGTGTCGGTGGTGACGATGTAGACCTCCGCACCGAGCTTCTTGAACTCCGCGTAGCTGTTGGCGGCGTCTTCGACTTC
The DNA here is from genome assembly GCA_040385605.1 of Pseudomonadota bacterium. GTDB lineage: Bacteria > Pseudomonadota > Gammaproteobacteria > Nevskiales > Nevskiaceae > Stagnimonas. Next base: position 2,001 of record JAZKHC010000037.1, on the reverse strand, counting down.
GGTCGGGCAGTTGAAGGTGAAGGCGGCGGGCATGAACACCAGCACCGACCACTTGCCCTTGAGGCTGGCATCGCTCACCTCGATGAACTTGCCGTTGTGAAAGGCCTGGGTCTTGAAGGGGATCACAGTGGAGTTGATCAGCGACATGGATAAATCCTTGGGGGCAGGAATGTGGGGAAGAGACGAGAGGATAGGGACAAGAGACTGAACGGCAAAATCGAAGTTGCCAACGCGGTGAATAGGCAGGGCCTATGTTGTGGGCCGATGCCGCTGATGGGGCGAGGCTTGAATTGGGCTGCCCCAAAAAAGAATGGCGACCTTGCGGTCGCCATTCCCGGTTTCACCCGCGCTTCAAACCGCTTCAGGTCGATGGTGCTGCCAGGTCGAAGCGGCCCAGCGACATCACCTTGTTCCAGGCCGTGACGAAGTCACCCACGAACTTCTGCTGGCCGTCGGCGGCTGCATACACCTCGGCAATCGCGCGCAGCTCCGAGCTGGAGCCAACCGCAAGATCGACCGGTGTCGCCGTCCACTTGAGCTTGCCGCTCTTGCGATCGACACCCTCATACAGGCCATCGGTCTTGGCGGACTTCTTCCAGGCATTGCTCATGTCGAGCAGGTTCACGAACACCTCGTTGCTCAGCACGCCGGACTTGCTGGTGAACACGCCCTGGTCGGCACCGCCGGTGTTGGCATCGAGCGCGCGCAGGCCACCCAGCAGCACGGTCATCTCCGGCACCGTCAGCGTCAGCAGGTTGGCCTTGTCCACCAGCGAGTCGATCGGCGAGAGGATGGCGGCGTCCTTGCTGTAGTAGTTGCGGAAGCCGTCGGCGGCCGGTTCGAGTGCCGCAAACGAAGTCACATCGGTCTGCTCCTGCGTCGCATCGGTGCGGCCGGGCGTGAAAGGCACCTGCGCGGCGATGCCGGCGTCCTTCGCGGCCTTCTCCACTGCCGCCACACCACCGAGCACGATGAGATCGGCCATCGAAACCCTGGTGCCGTCGGTCTGTGCGGCGTTGAAATCCTTCTGGATGCCTTCGAGTTTCTTCAGCACCTTGGCGAGTTCCTTGGGATTGTTCACCGCCCAGTCCTTCTGCGGGGCCAGGCGGATGCGGGCGCCATTGGCACCACCGCGCATGTCGGTGCCACGGTAGCTCGCGGCCGAGGCCCAGGCGGTGCGCACCAGCTCGGGCACGGTCAGGCCACTCGACAGCAGCTTGCCCTTGAGTGCTGCGATGTCCTGCGCGTCCACCAGCGGGTGATCAACCTTCGGCACCGGGTCCTGCCAGATCAGCTCTTCCTTCGGCACTTCGGTGCCGAGGTAGCGCACCTTGGGGCCCATGTCGCGGTGGGTGAGCTTGAACCAGGCCTTGGCAAAGGCCAGCTCGAACTCTTTCGGGTCCTTGAGGAAGCGCTGGGTGACCTTGCGGTACTCGGGGTCTTCCTTCAGCGCCAGATCGGTGGTGAACATGATCGGCGCGTGGCGCTTGGTCTTGTCGTGGGCATCCGGCACCAAGGTGGCGGCGGCGCCGTTGGCGGGGATCCACTGCACCGCCCCGGCGGGGCTCTTGGTCTGCACCCACTCGAAGGCGTAGAGGTTGGTCAGATACTGATGCGTCCACTGCGCGGGAGCGGAAGTCCACGCACCTTCGAGGCCGCTGGTGATGGTGTCTGCACCCTTGCCCGTGCCGCACTTGCTGGTCTGGCCAAAGCCCTGCTCTTCGAGGCCTGCCGAGGCCGGCGGAGGCCCCTGGCACTCGGCCTTGCGCGCACCGTGCGCCTTGCCGAAAGTGTGACCACCGGCGATCAGCGCCACGGTCTCTTCGTCGTTCATCGCCATGCGGCCAAAGGTCTCGCGGATGTCGCGCGCGGCCGAGATCGGGTCGTGGTTGGCGTTGGGGCCTTCGGGGTTGACGTAGATCAGGCCCATCTGCACCGCAGCCAGCGGCTTCTCCAGCTTGCGGTCGCCGGTGTAGCGCTTGTCGCCGGCCAGGAACTTGG
>JAZKHC010000036.1:0-7687 GCA_040385605.1 Pseudomonadota bacterium | reverse complement strand
CCTGCATCGGCGAGCTGATCGGCGAGCCGCACAAGGGCCTCGCCTACATGTTCCACATGATGAACGAGGCGCGTATCGCCGTCGGTGCAGGGGCCGCGGCACTGGCCATGGCGGGCTATCGCTATGCGCTGGGCTACACGCAGCAGCGTCCGCAGGGCCGGGCGCTCAGCAACAAGAATCCATCCAGTGCACCCATCAATATCAGCGAGCACCCGGACGTGCGCCGCATGCTGCTGGCGCAGAAGAGCTACGTCGAAGGCGCGCTCTCGCTCTGCCTGTACTGCGCACGGCTGGTGGATGATGAACTCGGCAGTCCCAGTGCGGAGGTGAAGGCCGAGAGCCACGCCCTGCTCGACCTGCTCACCCCCATCGCCAAGGCCTGGCCGAGCGAGTGGTGCCTGAAAGCAAATGATCTGGCCATCCAGTGCCTCGGCGGCTACGGCTACACCCGCGATTACCCGGTGGAGCGGCTCTACCGCGACAACCGCTTGAACCCCATCCACGAAGGCACCAACGGCATTCAGGGGCTCGACCTGCTCGGCCGCAAGGTGCTGGCGGATGGCGGCAAGGCGCTGCAGATCCTGTTCACGCGCATGCAGGCCACGCTCATCGCCGCGCAGGCCGATGCGCTGCTGGTGGAATACGCCATGTCGCTCAGGGCGGCGATGGAGCGCATCCAGACCGTGTCAGTGAAGCTCGCCAGCACGGCGGTGCAGGGCCAGATGGATCTGGCAATGGCGAACAGCAGCGCCTACCTCGAACTGTTCGGCCACACCGTGATTGCCTGGCAGTGGCTGGTGCAGGCCTTGGTCGCGCAGGCCGCCCTGCCCACCGCGAGCAGCAGCGACCAGGGTTTTTACCAGGGCAAGCTCGCCGCCTGCCGCTACTTCTACCGCTACGAGCTGCCCAAAACCGCAACCCACGCCGAGCTGCTGCTGCAACTCGACGACACCTTGCTGAGCGTGGACGTGACCTCGCTATGAGCAGCCGCGCCGCCTACAAGCACGTGATGCGCATCAACACGCGCTGGAAGGACAACGACATCTACGGTCACGTCAACAACGTCGAGTACTACAGCTACTTCGACACCGTCATCAACGCCTATCTCATCGACTGCGACGCGCTCGACATCCACACCGGCACGGTGATCGGCCTCTGCGCGGAATCGCACTGCAAGTTTCTCGACTCGCTCGCCTTCCCGATGGCGGTCGATGCAGCACTCCGCGTGGTGCACCTGGGCCGCAGCAGCGTGCGCTACGAGATTGGCCTGTTCGCCGAGGATGAAGACACGCCCGCCGCGCAGGGCTGGTTCGTGCATGTGTTCGTTGATCGCCTCACCCGCAAATCCACGCCGCTGCCGGATGCGCTGCGCACCGCCCTCGCCGCCCTGCAAGTCGAGCCCGCCGAATGAAAGTGAAAGCCGCCGTGTTGCGCGAGATGGGCCTGCCCGCACCCTATGCGCAAAGCCAACCACTGAAGATCGAAACCGTCGAACTCGCCCCGCCCGGCCCCGGCGAACTGCTGGTGCGCATCACCGCTGCGGGCCTGTGCCACAGCGACCTCTCGGTGATTGAAGGCAACCGCCCGCGCCCGATGCCGATGGTGCTCGGCCACGAGGCGACCGGCATCGTCGAAGGCTTGGGCGAGCATGTGCACGACTTCGCCATCGGCGATGCCGTGGTGTTCTCCTTCGTGCCCAGCTGCGGCCACTGCGCCCCGTGCGCGGAAGGCCGCGCCGCGCTCTGCGAGCCGGGTGCCAAGGCCAATGGCGCCGGCACGCTGCTCAGCGGCGGCATGCGCTGGTCACTGAGCGGCTCGCAGCCCTATCACCACCTCGGCGTATCGGGGTTTGCCGAAGCCACCGTGGTGTCAGCGCGCTCGGCGGTGAAGATCGACCGCGATCTGAAACCCGAAATCGCCGCCCTGTTCGGCTGCGCGGTGATGACCGGCATGGGGGCGGTGGTGAACACTGCTGCTGTCCGCCCCGGCCAAAGCGTGGCCGTGTTCGGCCTCGGCGGCGTCGGCCTCTCCGCAGTGCTCGGCGCAGTGGCAGCGGGTGCCTACCCCATCGTCGCCATTGACCGCGTACCGGAAAAACTCGCCCTCGCCACGGCGCTCGGCGCTTCGCACACGGTGCTCGCCGACGCGAACACGGTCGAGGCCGTGCGCGAAGCCACCCACGGCGGCGCACAGGTGACGGTGGAAACCGTCGGCCATGAGGCCGTGCTGGTACAGGCCTATCAAGCCACACGACGCGGCGGCCTCACCGTCACCGCCGGCCTGCCGCATCCGAGCAAGATGTTCTCCATCCCTGCGGTGAGCCTCGTCGCCGAAGAGCGCACGGTGAAAGGCAGCTATATGGGCAGCGCCGTGCCCCAGCGCGACATCCCCCGCTACATCGCCCTGCACCGCGCCGGTCGGCTGCCGGTGGAGAAGCTGCTGACAAATACGCTCAGGCTCGATGAGATCAATGCGGGGTTTGATCGCCTGGCGCGGGGTGAGGCGGTGCGGCAGGTGGTGTTGTTTGATTGAATCTGGACGGCGCTAAACTCGTTGCACAGCCTTGCGAGGTCACTCCATGAACCTGATCGAAATCAACCCGCACATCATGCTCGGCAAACCCGTGCTGGCAGGCACTCGCATCACGGTGGAATCGCTGCTGGAACGCCTCGCCGCTGGTGAGCGCGAGGCAGACATCCTCGAAGCGCATCCGCAACTCAAGCCAGAGCACATCCGCGCCAGCTTGCATTACGCCGCAGCCACCCTGCGCAACGAAGAGGCTTATATCGTCACGACGCTCGCCGCGTGAACATCCTCGCTGACGAGGGCGTTGACCGGCCCATCGTGCTGGCCTTGCGTGCTGCTGGTCACACGGTGGGCTACATCGCTGAATCCCATGCCGGCATCCGAGATGAAGAAGTGCTGGCGCTGGCACGCGAGCGCAAAGCACTGCTCATAACGGCCGACAAGGATTTTGGTGACCTCGTGTTTCGGCAGGCTGCCACCGCAGAAGGTGTCTTGCTGTTGAGACTCGCAGGCCTTGCCATGTCGCAAAAGACCCAGCTTTGTGTGGCGGCCATTCAAACGCATGGGACCGAGTTTAGTGGTGCTTTCAGTGTATTAACCGATCGCCGCCTGCGTATTCGCCATACGCCACTTGAGGCCAGCAAAGGCACCAGCAGTTTGTTGGGCCTGTTACGTCAGCCGCGCACGATCAGCGAGATGGACGACGGGATTGCGAAAGCTGTTGAGGCGAGGAACCAGCGCAGCAAAGATGGCGGGTCTTGACCCGCCCTACCTCGCTGGGCTTCGAGTCCCGCGAAGTGCTGCGCGTGGCGCAGCAGCTTTTTGCAGACGCCAAGGCTGGGTTTGCAGATTGCCTGATTGTTGCCAAGGCACAGGCTGCCGGATGCAGCAGTCTCGTCAGTTTCGACAAGGCCATGCGGGCATTACCAAAAGTGGAACTGCTTTAACGCGACTGTCATTGGCCGCCGCAGACGTGTGTTAGCGTTCAGATACGCCATCAAATCAAAGGGATTTCATGAAGAACCAGCTTCGCGCAGGCATCGCACTTGCCTCGATTTTCCTGCTCTGTTCGCAGGCCGCCCTGGCGGGCGATCAGGACTTCACGCTGATCAACAAGACCGGTTACGAGATCAGCGAGGTGTATGTCGCGCCCAGCAAATCCGATGAGTGGGAAGAGGATGTGCTGGGGCAGGATGTGCTGGTCGATGGCGACCGCGTGGACATCACCTTCAGCCGCAAGACCAAGTCCTGCTTCTGGGACATGAAGGTGGTCTACACCATCGACAACACCACCGCCGAATGGGATCGCTTCAACCTCTGCGAAGTGTCGAAGATCAAGATCTACTACAACGCCGAAACCGACTCCACTTCGGCCACCTACGAATAGAGAGTCCTCGTAGGTTGGGCAAAGCGGAGCGTGCCCACGCGGTATTGCGGCATGTGCATGTGGGCAAACTTGAAGCCGTTTGCGCACCTGCCTTGCTGCTCGGCTAACAAACGTGTAGCCCGCATGAAATCCGGGAACGCACCATCGGCAAATCAAAAGCCCCGGATTGCATCCGGGCTACGCTGGCTACGCGCAATTCAACTCGTATCAACCAGACCATTTATTCGGACTGCTCAAGCAACTTCTGATTGATTGCCTTTTCAATCTCATATACCCGCTTCATCGCCTGCTTGCGAATCTTTGGCGAGAGAAGCTGCGCGTGCTGTGTCCAATAGGTCTTCCAGCGCCGAAGTTCTTCGACGCCCATGACTTCAAACCGTCTCTCAAATTCTTCAAGTCGGTGAAATGCTCCCATCGCCGCGTCCTAGTTAGATGGCAGTGGCGTGCGCACCACCATCACGCGCGGCTCAGTCAAATGCTCAATCGCCCACCGCACCCCCTCACGCCCAGCGCCTGAATCCTTCACGCCGCCATACGGCATGTTGTCGACTCTAAAACTCGGCACATCGCCGATCACCACACCGCCGACTTGCAGCACATCCCAGGCGCGCTTCGCCTTGTGCAGATCCCGGGTGAAGATGCCGGCTTGCAGGCCGAAGACGCTGTCGTTGACTTGCGCGAGCGCGGCTTCGAAGTCATCGAAGGCACTCATGACCGCGACGGGGCCGAAGGCTTCCTTGGCGACGAGGTCGCAGTCTTTTGGCACGTTCTCCAACAGTGCGGGCGTGAGCATCGCGCCCTTGCGCTCGCCGCCGCACATCAGCGTGCCGCCGCGCTCGACGGCGGCCTTGATCCAGCTCTCAAGCCGCGCGGCTTCTTTCTCGGAAATCACTGGGCCGATGAAGGTTTTTTCATCGCGCGGGTCGCCGCAGACGAGGGCCTTGGTGGCGGCCACCAACTTGTCGCGCAGGGTGGCGTAGAGCGAGCGATGCACGAGGATGCGCTGCACGCTGATGCAGCTCTGGCCCGACTGATAGAACGCGCCAAACACGATGCGGGCGACGGCATCCTCCACATCGCTGCCTTCGTCCACCACACAGGCGGCGTTGCCACCGAGTTCGAGAATCACTGCCTTCTTGCCCGCTTTGGACTTCATGTCCCAGCCCACGGGCGGCGAGCCGGTGAAGCTCAAGAGCTTCAGGCGCTCGTCGGTGACCAGCGCGCCGGCATCGGCGGAGTTCATGGGCAAGATCGAGAACGCGCCCTTGGGCAGCTTGGTCTCACTCAGCACTTCGCCGATCACCAGCGCGCCGATGGGTGTGGCGCTCGCGGGCTTCAATACGAAGGGGCAGCCGGCGACGATGGCGGGCGCGATCTTGTGGGCAGCGAGGTTGAGCGGGAAGTTGAAGGGGCTGATGAAGCCCACCGGCCCGACCGGCACGCGCTTGACCATCGACCAATAGTTTTTGGCGCGTGCACTGATGTCGAGCGGCAACAGCTCGCCGCCCTGCCTTGTCGCCTCGCCCATGGCGATCTTGAAGGTGTCGATCAGCCGCGTGACCTCCCCGCGCGAATCCTTGATCGGCTTGCCGGCTTCGATGCAGAGTGCGACCGCGAGTTCCTCCTGCCGCTCGGTGAAACGCTTGACGCAGTGTTCCAGCACCTCGGCCTTCTCGTAGCCCGCGAGGGCGGCCATGGCGGGCGCGGCTTTCACGGCCCAGCTGATCGCCACATCGAGCACGGCCGGTGTGGCAAGTGCGACTTCGGTGGCCTTGGCACCGGAGTATTTGTCGATCACCGGCAGCGTGGTCGTGCCCTCGGTCGCGGCATTGGCGAGGTAGTAGGGGTAGCGGGCGCGCAGCATGGAAACTCCTGTGATTTGTCTTGTGCCGCACAATAGCGTTGCGCGCACCAATCGACCATGAACATCCTCGACCGCTATCTCATCCGCGATGCCGCTGCCTCCTGGGCGGCGGTGGCGATCGTGCTACTGGCGATCATGCTCTCCACCCGCTTCGCGTTCTTCCTCGCCCTCTCGGCCAAGGGCGATCTGCCACCGGGGCTGCTATTGAATGTGGTCGCCCTGTCGAGCCTGCGCTACATGGTGCTGCTGGTGCCGGTGTCGCTGCTGCTGGGCGTGATGCTCTCGCTCGGGCGGCTCTACAAAGACAACGAGATCGCCGCACTCACCGGCTGCGGCGTGAGCCTGAGGCAGTTCTACCGGCCCTATGTGATTTTCGGTGTGCTGCTGTCGCTGTTCACGGCCGCCCTCGCCTTCCAGATCAGCCCCTGGTCAGCGCGGCAGGCGGACTACCTGCTCAAGGATGCGAAGCGCCTCGTGCAATACACGCCTTTCGAGTCCGGCCGCTTCAAGCCGCTCTCGGGCGGCAAGGCGGTGTTCTACACCAGCGACATCTCCGGTGATGGCAGCCGCCTCGGCCAGGTGCTGGCGTTTCTCGACGAGAAGACCGGCACCACCCTGATCACCGCGCAGAGCGGCACGCAGCGCATCGACCCCGACAACGGCGAGCGGCAGATCCTGCTGCTCAGCGGCCAGCGCGCGCAGGTGACGGCGGGGGAGCTGACGACCGAGCGCAGCGACTTCGGCGCCTTCAGCACCCGCATCACGCCGCCGGATTTCGAGTTCAGCAGCGGCAGCCGCGCCATCCGCCCCACCAGCTCGCTGCTCGGCAGCGCGGAGCCGAAGGACCGTGCCGAGCTGCACTGGCGCATCGCCGCACCCGTCTCGGCGCTGGTGCTGCTGCTGCTGGCGGTGCCACTGGGTTATCTCGCCCCACGGCAGGGCCGCTACAGCAAGCTCGTGTGGGGCATCCTCACCTACCTTGCCTACTCCAATCTCTTGAGCCTGGGGCAGACCTGGCTCGCTAGGGGCACGGTGCCACCCATCGTCGGCCTATGGTGGGTGCATGCCCTGTTTCTGGGCTTGGCGGGCTTTCTCATCTGGCGACGCGACCGGGCTTGAGCGCACACAAAAAAGGACGCCACTGGCGTCCTTTTTTTGATGCCGCAGCCATCAAAGCTGGTGGTAGCTCACCACTTTCTCCACCTCGTTCTTGCTGCCCATGATCACCGGCACGCGCTGGTGCAGTTTGTGCGGCTGCATGTCCATGATGCGCTCGCGGCCGGTGCTCGAGGCCCCGCCGGCCTGCTCGACGATGAAGCTCATCGGATTGGCCTCATACATCAGGCGCAGCTTGCCGCCCTGCTTCACGGTCTTGGCATCGAGCGGATACATGAACACGCCGCCACGGGTGACGATGCGGTGCACGTCGGCGACCATCGAGGCCACCCAGCGCATGTTGAAGTCCTTGCCGCGCGGGCCCTCCTTGCCGGCGAAGCAGTCCTTCACGTACTGCTGCACCGGTGCCTCCCAGTGGCGCTCATTGCTGGCATTGATGGCGATTTCCTTGGTGTCGGCCGGGATCATCATGTCGCGCTGCGTCAGCACGAAGCTGCCCAGCTCGCGGTCGAGCGTGAAGCCATGCACGCCGCAGCCGACGGTGAGGATCAGCATGGTCGAGGGGCCATACACCGCGTAGCCGGCCGCCACCTGCGTGGTGCCGGGCTGCAGAAAGGCCTTCTCGTCGCTGCCGCTCACACCTTCGGGGCAGCGCAGCACGCTGAAGATGGTGCCGACACTCACGTTGACGTCGATGTTGCTGGAGCCATCCAGCGGGTCGAACAGCAGCAGGTAGCCGCCCTTGGGATATTCGTCGGGGATCGGCGAGGGCTCGTCCATTTCCTCGCTCGCCA
>JAZKHC010000035.1:0-116667 GCA_040385605.1 Pseudomonadota bacterium | reverse complement strand
TGCCCAAAAATGACCTCCGTCGCTGAAACGTAAAACGTCTAAACACTACCTAGCCAGCCTTTTGTTGCATTGGCTGCGCGAGGGAATGAACATCAACGCTGAAACCGTGCGCCGTTTGCGCCACGAAGCGGTCGCCCTCAACAAGACTCTCGGCAACCCCGCAGTCGCCACCAAGTAGCGCGGCCTTACTCCGCCGCTGCAACCGGGCATTCGCACACCAGTGCCCAGCCGTCGCCCGACTGGCGAAGCTCGCGCGCTGCCGGTGCCGCACAGTGCGCCACGGTCAGCGAGGCCTTTGCGGCCAGCGGACCCAGCGAGGCTCTGATCGCCTCACGCGAGACTTCGGGAGCGAAGCTCAGCGTCGCCAGCAGCTGTTTGTCGTCGGCTCGCCGCACCCACGAAACCACTGTCAGGCCACGCCACCGCGTTGGTGCGTTGAAGGCGATGGATTCAGCACCACAGCCTTGCGCCCAATGCTCGATTTCGGCGGCCACGATGGCATCGCTGGCAACGGCTGCTGGCGCAACGCGCTGGCTCATCAGATTTGCCGTCAGCGGCGCACGCCTGGCCTTGGCCATTGGCGCGGGGGCGGCAGCGTAACCCTCTTGCCGCGGCATCGACTCACTCGCCACGGCACCGACCGCAGCAGGCTGGGCAGCCGCGTCAGCCGCCAGCGTCGCAGCCTCGGGCTCCGCCATCTCAATGGCAGCAGGCGCGGGTGCGTCGGCCATTGCCATCGCAGGTGGTGGTGCTGGCGGCGGAGCCGCATCAACGGGTGCAAAGCGGCGCTGCTCTGACGGTGGCACCGGCCTGGGCCTGGCGACCACCGCAACGTCCCGCTTCATTTCAGCCTCGGCGTCTTCGCGTGCAGGGGGGGCCTCGGACAGCACTTCCGCCTTGGCAACATCCTGTGCCGTCTCGATCGCAGGGGGCACAGCCGTCGAGGCTGGCAGTTCCGGCGCCGCCATCAGCTCCTTCTGCACCACCGGATCACGCTGCACCTGCAAGAACACGCCGAAACTCAAGACCATCACCGCCGCCGCAGCCATCGGCGTCTGCCAGCGGCTGCGACGCAGCCGTGGCAAGGGACTCGCGGCAACTTGGGCAGCGTGCAGAATCGCGGCATCGAGATGTGCCGGCGCCTGTTCCTGCGCCATCGCACGATAGGTTTCGCGCACCACACCCCGCCCGGCGAGAAACTCATCGAGCAACTGGTCGTCGGGCTTCACGGACTCAGGGCCAGACATCGGCAAGCTCCTTTCTGAGTTTGACCAGGGCGTAGCGCAGGCGGCTCTTCGCCGTCTCGCGGCCCACGCCCTGGGTCGTCGCAATGTCTTCCAGCGACAAGCCGCCTTCGGCTTGCAGCAGGAAGGCCTCGCGCTGTTCGGGAGCCAGGCCCGCCAGTGCCGCCAGCAGGCGCGCGCCTTGTTCCGACTGCACCGCGCGGGCAGCGGGTGTTTCGTGCTCATGGCCTGCCAGCTCCTGCGCGGTCTCGCCCAACTCATCGTGCGGCTTGGCCGCGCGCCAGTGATCGACCAGGCGGTTGTGCGCGAGCCGATAGAGCCAGGTGGCGAAGCGCGCGGTCGGCTGATACGCCGCGCGGCTCTTCACCACGCTGGCCCACACGTCCTGAAACAGCTCGGCGGTGCTGGCTTCGTTGTGGCTGCCGCGCAACAGATAGCGCCACACACCGTCCTTATGCCGCGCATAGAGCGGGGCAAAAGCGGCGGACTCGCCAGCGGCATAGCGCAGCATCAGCGTCTCGTCGGTGGGGTCGGGTGGGGCAGCGGCCATGCCGCGATGATCGACGACCCAGCGCAGCGCGCCAAGGGCATCGAGCATCGCGGGCGGCACACGGCTACTCCGACACGCTCACCGTGGAGGGCGCGCTGGCCGACAAACCCTGCGCCAGGCCCACCAGCTTCACGAACTCGCCCACCGACTCGCTGTCGTCCGCCGCGCGGGCCGACCTGGCCAGCGCGGCGATCTGCTCGTAGCCGAAGTCGCCGGTGTAGGTGCCGCCCTTGAGCTTCTGGCCGAAGGCGGCGACCGCTGCCGTGAGCCGCAGTGCATCGCTCGCCTGTGCAAAAGGCACCGCACTGCCGACTCGCACCGGCTGCTCGATCAGGCGGCTCAGGTCCTGCTCCGGCCGCTTGTAGCGCAGACGCACAAACGCCAGTTCCTTACCCTTGGCAGCGGCCTTGGGCTCGGCGCTGTAACGCAGCGGTTCGTTGCGCTCGCCACCCTCGCCAGCCAGTGCGACCTCATAGAGTGCAGTGACGGAATGCCCTGCACCGATGTCGCCTGCATCGACCTTGTCGTTGCTGAAATCTTCGCGCTTGAGCGCACGGTTCTCATAACCGATGAGGCGGTATTCGGCGACCACTGCCGGGTTGAACTCGACCTGGATCTTCACGTCGCGTGCGATGGTCAGCAGCGTGGCGCTGCGCTGGGCCACCAGCACTTTCTGCGCCTCTTGCAGCGAATCGATGTAGCTGTAATTGCCGTCGCCGCTATCGGCGAGCTGCTCCATCAAGTGCTCGTTGTAGTTGCCGCTGCCAAAGCCGAGCGTGGTGAGCGCGATGCCGGTCTTGCGCTTGTCCTTGACCAGATCGGTCAGCGTCTCGAAGCGCGTCACGCCGACGTTGAAGTCGCCATCGGTCGCCAAGAGGATGCGGTTGTTGCCGCCCTTGATGAAGGCCTTCTCGGCCTGCTGGTAGGCGAGCTGGATGCCCGCGCCGCCGGCCGTGCCACCGCCCGAACTCAGGCGATCAATCGCCTGCTCGATGGTGGCGCGCTGGTCGCCCGGTGTGGGCTCCAGCACCACCGCCGTCGCACCCGCGTAAGTCACGAGACTGATGCGGTCTTTCGCGGTGAGCTGTCTCGTCAACAGCTTGAGCGACGACTGCACCAGCGGCAGCTTGTCGGGGCTGTTCATCGAGCCGGAGACATCCACCAGAAACACGAGATTGGACGGCGGCACGGGGCCGGTGGGCGCATAGCCCTTGATGCCGACGCGCAGCAGCTTGGTCTTCGCGTTCCACGGCGTGGTAGCGACTTCGGTGTGCACGGCAAAGGGCGTGTCGAGCGATTTTGCTGGTGCATCCTTGAGCGTGAAGTAGTTGATGAGTTCTTCCACCCGCACCGCATCGCTGGGCGGCAGTTGCCCCTGATTGAGGAAGCGCCGCACATTGCTGTAGCTGCCGGTATCCACGTCGATGCTGAAAGTGGAGACGGGTGTCTCACCCGCACGGTGGATGGGATTGTCGGCGACCGTGGCGTAGTTCTCGCGGTCTTGCGGCTGCGGCATCGGCGCAGGCAGGTAGGCGAAGCCGACCGAGGGCGCGGCCATCATCTTGGCAGCAGCGGGTGGGCGGATGCGGGTGGACTCCTCCATGCGGCGCTGCGACTGGGCATTGGCGGCGGCCCCGGCGGCAATGGCCTGATCCGCTGCCAGCATCTCCTGCGCGGCTTCAGGCTTGCTGATCGCTGGCGGAGCGGGGGGTGCGACCGGCGTGGCTGGCGGAATCGCTTCAGCCTGCGTAGTCGGAGTGGAGGTTGTTGAGCAGGCGCTAAAAGTGAGTGCGGCGAAGGCGAAAGCGGTGAGTCGAAGGGCTTGCATGTGGGAGCTCCGGATCGTGGGCGTGTGCGGCTTGCCACTGCTTAAACGGAGCATCGCTTGAAACGGGGTTAATCTTTTTTCTGTCGTTCCCGCGAAAGCGGGAGTCATTCCGACTAAAGGAATGACGGCAGCGCGAAGCGCCACACCCTCACGTAGCAACACATACCTGGATTCCCACCTGCGCGGGAATGACCAGAACTTAAAACGCAGGTAGCGGCGCGGGGCAACGCTGCGGTTCGATCAGCGCCCAGAGTGCGGGCAGCGCCTCGGCCGCGCGCATCGGCAGCCGGTGCCGCACCAGATAGCTCACCTCGGTGCGCGCGGGGTTGATCTCCAGCGTTGGCAATCCCGCACGAGCTGCCTGCGCCACCGGCCCGGCGATGTAGGGAAACCCTGCGCTGGTGCCGACCATCATCACAAAATCCACGCCCTGCTCCAACACAGCCTCGTACTTGGCCACCGCCCTCTTCGGCAGCGCCTCGCCGAACAGCACGATGCTGGGGCGCAGGGTAGCGGCACAACAGGGACAGATGGGCGGGCCATCGAGTGCGGATGGCACGGGCGTGGGCATCTGATAGCCACAGGTTTCGCAAAATAATTCGCGCAGGTCGCCATGAATCTCGATCAGCTTCTTCGACCCGGCCGCATGGTGCAGGCCATCGACGTTTTGCGTGAGCACATGGAAGTGCGGGAAGTGCCGCTCCATCGCGGCCAACGCCACATGCCCCGCATTGGGCTGCTTGCCTTCGCAAGCAAGTGCGATATGCAGCAGATGCTTCCATGTCACCTCCGGCCTGCGGCGCAGCATCGCCACTGAAAGCGTCTCTTCGATCCGTACGCCGTCGGCGGTTTCGCGGTCGTCATACAGGCCACCTTCGCCGCGATACACCGGCAGGCCGCTATCCGCCGAGATACCTGCACCCGTGATGACCAGCACCCGCTTGGCACGCGCCAGCTCGTTGGCGGCGGCACGGAGCGTGCTGCGATAATCGGTATCCGGATTGGGATTGGACATGTGTGAGCGAGTGGAACAGATGATGAGCTTCAGAAAAGGCCCGCGAGGGTAACGGCCGAGCGCCCCACAATCCATGCCCCGCAAACCTGCACATCTGCAAGAAGACACCCTCGGCGCCTTGAAGAGCGAGGCCTTCGAGCTGTTCGGCCGCTATGGTTACGAGGGTGTGTCCATCGGTGACATCGCCAAGCGCGCCAAGTTGAGCAAGGGCGCGCTGTACTGGCACTTCGACGGCAAGGAGGCGCTCTATCTCGACTGCCTCAAACACCTGCACAGCATCTTCAACGAGGACGTGTTCGACCCTATGCGCACTGCGAAGGACGGTGCGAGCGGCATGGTGCTGATGTTCCAGGGCCTGCTGCGGCTCTTCGCCGATCCACGCTTGCAGAAGGGCGTCGCAGGCTATTGGCTGATCCCCGACACACCAGAGACCGCGGGCATCTTCGCCACCCAGCGTGCCTTCGAGACCGCGAGCCAGGTGGTCATCGCCGACTGTTTGCGCAAGGGCGTGGCAGCGAAGCAGTTCGACCTCGGCGACGATCTGGACGACATGGCGCGCGCGATCATCTCGATCATCGAGGCCATCGTGCTGCCCATGCGCCACCTCACACCGGAAGAAATCCGCCCGCAGGTGGGCGTGCTGGCGCGCACGCTGTTCCGCGCCTATGCGAAAGACGAGACGCTGAAGAAACTCGTCAGCCTGCTGTAGGTCTTTCAACGCGCTGTCACGGTAGCGCATCAAACTTTTCTAAAACCAACGCGGAGAAACCACATGGCAATGGACGTCATCGACTACAAGCTCTACGGCGAAGACATGCAGTTCGTCGAGATCGAACTCGACCCCGGCGAAGCCGCGATTGGCGAAGCCGGCGCGATGATGTTCATGGAAGACGGCATCGCCATGGACACCATCTTCGGCGACGGCTCGATGGCGCAGAAAAGCGTCTGGGGCAAGCTGCTCGGTGCGGGCAAGCGGCTGGTCACGGGCGAAGGCCTGTTCACCACCGTGTTCACGCATCAGGGCACCAGCGGCAAGCGCAAGGTCGCCTTCGCCGCACCCTACCCCGGCACCATCGTGCCGGTGAATCTGCCGGATGTCGGCGGCACGCTGATCTGCCAGAAGGATTCGTTTCTCTGCGCCGCCAAGGGCGTGGCACTCGGCATCGCCTTCCAGCGCAAGCTCGGCGTCGGCCTGTTCGGTGGCGAGGGCTTCATCATGCAGAAGCTCGAAGGCGATGGCCTGGCCTTCGTCCACGCCGGTGGCACGCTCTACAAGCGCGATCTCGCACCCGGCGAGACGCTGCGGGTCGATACCGGCTGCATCGTCGCCATGCAGACTTCGGTCTCGTTCGACATCCAGTACGTCGGCAAATTGAAGAGCGCGCTGTTCAGCGGCGAAGGCCTGTTCTACGCCGTGCTGCAAGGCCCCGGCACGGTCTGGCTGCAATCGCTGCCGCTGTCGCGCATGGCCAACCGCATTGTCATGGCGGCACCGGCGCTGGGTGGCTCCAGCCGCGATCAGGGTTCGCTGCTTGGGGGCTTGGCAACGGGCGGATTACTGGGTGGCATGTTGGGCGGCGAGGAATAGCCCTCCATGCAGTTTCAGAGCTTGAGCTACGGCCCCGGCCTGCCGCCCAGCGGCAGCCGTCTGGCTGTGCGGCTCGACAGTTTTCACCTCACACTGACGCTGCCCGACAACCGCCCGCTGAGCGTGCCGCTGACGGAGGTGCAGGTCGCGGTCGGCGGCTTCAACGACACGGTATGGCGCTTCGAGTGGAGCGACGCGCAAGGCCGCTGGGCCGTGACGCTTGATGACCCCGCCATCCAGCAAGCCCTGCTGGCGCAGCCACCCGCTGCACTCGCGCAAGCCTTGGCAGGTGTCGGCAAAAAGCAGCGTCGCACGCGCACCCGAACGCAGCTCGGCCTGGGCGCACTCGGCCTCTGGTTCGCCCTGCCTGCGCTGCTGCTGATTGCCCTCCTCTGGAACGCCAGCAGCCTCACCGGCTGGGTCGCCGCCAGGGTGCCGATGAAGACCGAGCAGAAGCTCGGCGAGATGGTGTGGAAGGCGCAGAAGGCGCAGCTACGGCTGGTCGAGAACACGGCCGCAAACGAGGCGGTGGCGACCATCGGTGCCAAGCTCACCCAAGGCTCGCGCTACAGCTACCGCTGGTTCGTGGCGCGGGATAACAGCATCAATGCCTTCGCCATCCCGGGCGGCACGGTGGTCGTCCACACCGGCCTGATCGAAGCGGCGAAGACACCCGAAGAATTGGCCGGCGTGCTCGCGCACGAGGTGCAGCACATCGAGCAGCGCCACTCGCTGCGGGCGATGGCGCAATCGCTCGGCACGCTGGCCGCACTCGGCATGGTGTTCGGCGATGTGTCGGGCATCGCGCAGATCGCCGCAAGCCTCTCGCAGCTCAGCTATTCCCGCGATGCCGAGCGCGATGCGGACGCGCGCGGCCTCGCGGTGCTGAAAGCCGCCGCCATCGACCCACAAGGCATGGTGCGGATATTCGAGACACTCGGCGAAGAGAGCGAAGGCCTCAACCCACCGGCGATGCTCTCTTCGCACCCCGCCACGGCTGAGCGTATTGCGCGCCTCAGGACCGCCATCACCGAGGCCGGCAGCTGGCCGGTGCAGCCCTTGGCCGTCGACTGGTCCGCCGTGCAGGCCAGCGTGCGCTGATTGCCTACGCTTGCGCCCAGCGCCTCAGGCGCTAAGTTAGAGCGATAAGACATATTCAGAGGAGACCGCGTGGCCGCAACTGGCAATAGCGCAGCGCCCAAGCCGGGCATCGGCGACGCCATTCTGCGTGCGGTGATCCCGCTGATCTATGCGCGGCGTCGGCTGACCTTTGCAGTGTTGGCGGCGCTCACACTGTTCTTCGGCTGGCAGGCGACACAGCTCAAGCCCGATGCCGGTTTCGAGAAACAGATCCCACTCGCGCACCCCTACATGAAGGTGTTCAAGGAATACGAGCAGGCGTTTGGCGGGGCCAATCTGATCTCGGTCGTGTTGATGAAGAAGGATGGCCAAATCTACGAGCCGGAGTTTCTGGATCGCTTCAAGAAACTCAGCGACGCCACGTTCTTTCTGCCCGGTGTGGATCGCACCCGCGTCTCCTCGCTGTTCACCCCCGACCTCACCTATTTCGAGATCGTGGAAGGCGGTATCAATCTCGGCAACGTCGTGCCCCGAAACTTCACGCCCTCTGCGGAGGCGATGCAGCAGGTGAAGGATCACGTCGAGAAGGCGGGCATCGTCGGCCGCTATGTCTCGACCGGGCAGGACGGCGCGATGGTCGTCGCCGAGCTGCTCGAATATCACCCGACCACGGGCGAGAAGCTGGACTACACGCGGCTCGCAGCCCAGCTCGAAGACCAGCTGCGCAACCGCATCCAGTCGCCGACGATGTGGGAGTACCGGCTACTCGCCGACAAGCCACCCTACAAGGCGGGCGAGGTGGTCTGGCGTGGCTACACCGACTATGGCTGGAAGCTGCGTTGGCAGAGCTTCGAGGCCGAGCAGAAGGCAGCAAACGGCGATGCGCTGATGGTGCGTGGCAGTGAGGTCACGCCCACATCGGTCGCCAATCCGGATTACGCGCCGAATCTTTCCGTGCACATCATCGGCTTCGCCAAGGTGGTCGGGGACGTCACCGATGCGAGTCTGGAAGTAGTGGCCTATTTCTTCGTGGCGATGGCCTTGATCCTGCTGCTGCTGTGGTGGTTCTGCGGCAGCTTCCGGCTCTCGCTGCTGCCGCTCGCGGCCGCGCTTGTTGCGGTGGTGTGGGAGCTGGGGCTGCTCAAGTTGGCGGGCTTCGGGCTGGATCCTTTTGCCATCCTCGTCCCCTTCCTCATCCTCTCGATTGGCGTCAGCCATGGCGTGCAATACGTCAACGGCTGGGCGAATGAAGTCGCCGAGCACGGTCTCTCACCACTCGATGCCAGCCTGCAAACCTTCCGCCGCCTCGCCATCCCCGGCACGGTGGCGATCATCACGGACGTAATCGGCTTTGCCACCCTCGCCTTCATCCAGATCGACATCGTGCGCGAGATGGCGCTCAACGCGGCGATGGGCATGGCGGCGATCATCGTCACCAACAAGGTGCTGCTACCTATTCTGCTGAGCTGGGTAAAGGTGGTTGACCTCGAAACCTTCAAGCAGCGACATCATGCGCGGCAGGCCAGTGGCGAGGCGGTTTGGCGGCGCATTGCGGTGTTTGCGACGCCGAAGGCCGCCGTGCCTTTTCTCGTCGCCTGCGTCGCAGCACTCGGCTGGGCGGTCTACATGTATCCCAAGCTCACCATCGGCGATGCGCAGATCGGCGTGCCGGAGCTGAAGGCCGATGGCCGCTACAACCGCGACTCGGCCGTCGTCGTCGGCAACTTCTCCTTCGGTGTGGACATTCTCAAGGTCATCGTCGAGACCAAGGAATACGGCTGTCTCGACGGCGCGGCGATGCAGACTCTCGATGACTATGTGTGGCAGATGCAGAACACGCCGGGTGTCACGCTCGCCATCGCCCTGCCAACCGTCGCGCGCGAGGTGCGTGGCCTCTACAGCGAGCAGGCCCCGAAGTGGAAGGTGCTCTCGCGCAACCAGGATGTGCTTGCCTCGCTCGTCGGTCGCGTGCCCTCGTCTGCGGGCTTGCAGAACCTCGACTGCTCGCGCATGCCGGTCTTCATCTTCACCAGCGACCACAAGGCGACGACGCTCTCACGAGTCATCGACGCCACCAAGGCCTTCGAGCCGCGTGCACAAGAGGCGGGCCTGCATCTCGCACTCGCCAGCGGCAACGCCGGCGTGATGGCCGCCACCAACGAGGAGATCAAGGCACGCGAGTGGGTGGTGATCGTCTGGGTGCATCTCACGCTGCTGATCTTCGTCTGGCTCTCCTTCCGCAGCCTGGCGAGCGTGATCTGCATCATCGTGCCGCTGGTGCTGTGCTCTTTGCTCACCTACGGCTTCATGGCGCTGGTCGGCATCGGCATGAAGGCGGCGACGCTACCAGTGGCAGCCTTTGGCGTCGGCATTGGTGTGGATGACGGCATCTACCTCTGGGGCGTTCTGGCCTACTACCTGGGCCGCGATTTCACCTTGGCAGAGGCCTATAAGCAGGCGCTGCGCTCGACTGGCAAGGCGGTGCTGTTCACCTCGCTGACGCTCATCGTCAGCGTCGCCATGTGGCTGTTCTCCGGCTTGCAGTTTCAGGCCGACATGGGCCTGCTGCTGGTGTTCATGTTCACAGCCAATCTTCTGGGGGCGCTCTTGATGCTGCCCGCACTCGCCTGGCTGTGCTCGAAATTCCTGCCGATGAAACCTCACGGCGGCATGGCGATCCAATAAACAATCCGGTTCGAGGAGAACCCATGAAACGCTTACTCATAGCAACGCTCGGCCTGCTGCTGAGCGCCAACGCGCTCGCCAAGGTCAGTGCCGACGAAGCCGCCAAGCTCGGCGCCACGCTCACCCCGATGGGTGCCGAGAAGGCGGGCAACAAGGTCGGCACCATCCCTTCTTGGGATGGCGGGCTACCCAAAGCCGACCTGCCGCGCGGGGCTAATCCCTTCGCCGACGACAAGCCGCTCTACACCATCAGCGCCGCCAATCTGAAGCAATACGAAAGCCTGCTGACCGAAGGCCAGAAGCAACTCTTCCGCACTTTTGCGGACTACAAGATGCCGGTGTATCCGACGCGACGCAGTGCCAGCTACCCACAGTGGTTTCTCGATGCCACCAAGAAGAACGCGACGGGTGTGGAGCTGACCAACTCGGGCTACGGTTTCAGCGGGGCGGCACAGGGCTATCCCTTCCCCGTCCCCAAGAACGGCACCGAGGTGATGTGGAACCACATCATGCGATACAACACCAAGGGCTTTAGGGGCTATGGCACGGTCATCCCCACGCAGAGTGATGGCAGCTGGGTGCCGGAGCGCAGTTATCTGGAGCTGACCTACATCTACAACAACCCCAAGACCACGCTCGCCACGCTCAACAACCAGAACCTGTATCTGCTGGTGAAGACGCTCTCACCACCCAACAAGGCCGGCACAGCGGATTTGGTGCGCGTGCCGATCGACCGCATCGCCGAGCCGACCGGCGTCTGGGAATTCAACCCCGCCCTACAGCGCGTGCGGCGCATCGGCGAGGTGGGCTACGACAACCCGCTGTTCGACGGCCTGATGACGCACGACCAGCTCGACATGTTCAACGGGCCGCTGGATCGCTACACGATCAAGCTGGTGGGCAAGAAGGAAGTGCTGATGCCCTACAACAGCTACAAGCTCTACGACCCCACGCTCAAATACAAACAGATCATCCAGAAGGGCCACATCAACCAGGACTTGACCCGCTACGAACTGCACCGCGCGTGGGTGATCGAGGCCGAGGTGAAGCAGGGCTTCAACCACCGTTACAAGAAGCGCACCTTCTATCTCGACGAAGACAGCTGGATCGTCCACCTGCAGGACATCTACGACGAGCGTGGCCAGTTCTGGCGCACGGCGGAGTCGCACTCGATCAACTTCGCCAACGTGCCGGTGGTGGTCAACGGCGTGCAGGTGCACTACGACCTGCAATCGCGCCGCTACGTGGCGATCAACCTCACCAACGAAGAGAAAAACCTGATCGAGTACGACTGGGAGAAAGACCCCAAGTACTTCACGCCGCAGCAGCTGCAAAAGTTCGGCACCGAGGGCAAGGGCGGGCGCTAATGCGATTCAGCAAGGCCCTGCAAGTGCTGCTGTTGACCGCTTGCTGCTTGCCGGTCTGGTGTGCGGCCGGGGATGCGCCGCTGGTCTCGGAGAAGGCTCTCGCCGCAGTCATGCGCGGCGAAGCCGTGGTGCTGTTGCGGCATGCCGAGGCTCCAGGTACCGGTGACCCGGCAGCATTCGACCTCTCCCGCTGCAATACCCAGCGCAACCTTTCGACCGAAGGCAGGCAGCAGGCCCGGCGCATTGGCGAGCAGCTGCGCAGCCTCGGCCTTGCCAAAGCCCGAGTGCTGACCAGCCCGTGGTGCCGTTGCCGCGATACGGCAGCGCTGCTGGGCTTCGACACACCGCTGCATGTCGCCGCACTCGGTTCGTTCTACCAAGGTCACACCGACGAATCCGAGCAGACCGCCGCCACCCTCGCCCTGCTCGCCAGGCTGCAAGGCCCGGCCATCCTCGTCAGCCACCAGGTCAACATCACGGCACTCACGCAGGGTGCGGTCTACCCGGACGCTGGCGAGGCCATCGTGGTCGATCGCAGCCAGCCTGCGCGTGTGCTGGCACGTCTCCGCCTTGGGTAGCGACCAACAAAAACCCGTGTCGTGGCGGGCCGTTTGAGTGCTGCAAAACACCCTACTCCGCCATCACGGCCCGGTCACGACCCTCGGCCTTGGCGCGATACAGCGCGGTGTCGGCGGCGGACACCATCGTGGCCACCGACAAGGCCTGCCCGGGCAGCCTGGTGCAGATGCCGATGCTGACCGATACCGCAATCGTGGTAGCCGCACAGCGCACCGGCACCCCGGCGACCTCACGAATCACTCGTTGCGCGGCGCGTTTAGCGGCCTCGATGCCACAGCCTGGCAGGATCGCCAGAAACTCCTCGCCGCCATAACGGCCGACACGGTCCAGTGTGCGCAGCGCGCTCTGGATGCGCCGCGAGACCTCCACCAGCACCTGGTCGCCAGTGGCGTGGCCATGGCTGTCGTTGATGCGCTTGAAATGATCGAGGTCCAGCATCAGGCAGGAGATCGGCATCGCTTTGACAACGGCTTCTTCGGTTAGCCGCTCGAAGTCCTCGAAGATCATGCGACGGTTCCAGACGCCGGTGAGCGTGTCGCGCGAGGCGAGTTGATAGAGCTGCTGCTGCAGGTCGACGATACGCACGGCCGCCCTCAAGCGCCCCTGCAGCTCGCCATCGACGAAGGGCTTGGCGATGAAATCATCAGCACCCGACTGCATGGCCTCGACGATGTCCTGGCTCTGGTTACGGGCGGTGAGCAGGATCAGATACGTGTAGTGCAGGTTCTCTTTCTGCCGTCGCACCTCCGCACAGATCTGCACGCCATCGAGACCCGGCATCATCCAGTCGAGGATCGCGATGCGCGGAGCATCTTCCCCCTGAAGCGCCTGCAGGGCCTCTGGCCCGTTGCGGACCGCCATCGGCTCGTAGCCCCATTCCACGAGCACCGACTGCAGGTAGCGCAGGTTCACCGGGTCATCGTCTGCAATCAGGATTTTCATGTCTTCACACCGCCGGCGAATTGCAGCAGGTAGGGTTTCACTCGGCTCACCTCGGTATCGAACTCTTGGAACACCGCGCCGGCCTGCGGCATGTCGTTGGCACTGGCACAGGCCTCCAGCTTTCTGGCGAGCTCGATGGCGCGGGTAGCACCAAAGTTGGTCACCGAGCCGCACATCAGATGCGCCGTGCGCCGGAGCTCCTCCGCATCGTCGAGCTGCAGCGCGCGGCGGGTGGCGGCCATGGCCGGCACCACGCCCTCCATGAACAGATGGATCAGCTCCGCCAGCAAGGCCGGTCGCTGCGCCAGCTGGTGAAACGCCGGGCCGAAGTCCGCGGGTGACATCTCGCTGCCGGGTTCGTGCTCGACCAGCGCCTTGGCGGGGAGTGTGTGTTCGACCACCTCCAGCAGCTGCTCGACCAGATAGGGCTTGCCCAGGTGGCGGTCCATGCCGGCGGCCAGGCTCTGCTCGCGCGCCTCCTGCATGGCGTGTGCGGTGACGGCGACCAGCACGCTCGGGCGTCGGCCGGTTCTGGCCTCGATGGCGCGGATCTGCCGCGCGGCCTCGTAGCCATCGAGAATCGGCATGCTGATGTCGAGCAGCACCACATCGTACTGGCCTTTCTCGAACAAGGCCACGCACTGCTGGCCATCGACGGCGAGATCGACCCGATGGCCGCGCTCCTCGAGGATTGCAAGCGCAAGGCGCTGGTTCACCGGGTTGTCCTCGGCGAGCAGAATCCGCTGCACCCGCACCGGCTTGCTGCTCTGCTGGCGCGCGCGGTGACGCGCCTTGTGACTGAGCAGCGCCTGGCGGATGGTTTTCAGCAGGTCCTCGTCCGAGACCGGCTTTCTGAGCTGGCCGCAGACGATGGAGCCGGCGCCGGTCTTGAGCTCGCTGAGGTCGTCGGACGAGAGCAGGATCACCGCACCCACCGGCCACTCGGTCTTGCTGCACAGCTGCTCGACCAGGGCGGTGCCGTTCATGTCCGGCATGCAGAGGTCGATCAGCAGCAGGGGATAGAACTTGCCGCTGCGGCTGGCCAGCTCGATCTCGCAGAGGGCCGCCGCACCGCTCTCGCAGCACACCGGCCGCATGCCCCAGCGACGCAGCGTCGCCTCCAGCACCTCGCGGTTGGCGCGGTGGTCATCGACCACCAGCACCGGCAAGTCATCGAGCACATCGTGGCTGTCGGCCCGCGCGAACGGGCTCTGTTCGATGCGCACCGGCAGCGTGACGATGAAGTGGCTGCCATTGCCACTCTGGCTCTCGACCCGAATGCTGCCGCCCATCGCCCGCACCAGCCGGTTGCAGATGGCGAGGCCCAAGCCCGTGCCGCCGTAGCGCCGCGTGTTGGTGGCATCGACCTGCGAAAACGACTCGAAGATCAGCGCCTGGTGCTCGGGCGAGATGCCGATGCCGGTGTCGCTTACCGTGAAGCAGAGCTCGCTGTGCAGCTCGTCCATCGGGCGCGCCGATACCTTCAGCGTGACCTTGCCGAGGGTGGTGAACTTGAGCGCATTACCGACCAGATTGGTAAGCACCTGCAGCAGCCGCCCCTCGTCGCCGCGGATGTGCGATGGCACCAGCGGGCTTAATTCGAGCCCGAAGCCGAGCTGCTTCTGTTGAGCCACCGGCGCAAACATCTTTTCCAGCTGCGCCAACGATCGATGCAGATCATAGGTCTCGCTGGTCAGGGCCAGCTTGCCGGCCTCGATCTTCGAGAAGTCGAGAATGTCGTTGACGATGCGCAGCAGCGCGTCGCCGGATTCCTTCACGCTCTGCATGAAGCCGCGCTGCTGGGCGTTGAGGTTGCTGCGCAGCATCAGGTCGGTCATGCCGATCAGGCCGTTGAGCGGCGTGCGTACCTCGTGACTCATGCTGGCGACGAACTCGCTCTTGGCGCGGCTGGCCGCTGTGGCCTTCACCACCGCCGTCTCCAGCTCGGCGTTGGAGAGGCTCAGCGCCGTCTGCGCCTGTGCGCGCTGTGCGATCTCCAGTTCGAGCGCGCCGGTGGAGCGCTCGAGCTCGGCGGTCATCCGGTCGAAGGCGCGGGCGACGTCGCCCACCTCGCCCTCCTGCGACAGGTTGGTACGAAAGGCGTAGTCCCGGGCGGCCACCCGATCGATTCCGGTGGTGATGGTGGCGAGTGGCGACAGCACGTGCCGGTAGAGCAAGCCGATGAGACCGACGATGTTGATCAGGAGGATGCCCAGCATCGAATAGATCAAGAGCTTGCTGCCGGCCTCCCGCGACTCGGCCTGCTGCTGGGCAAGGTGAGACAGCTGCGAGGTCTGATCCCAGAAATCGTTGCTCACCACCATCAGGCTGCTTAGCGTTCTGGCCTGAAGCTCCCGGTATTCGGCCTCCGACATCTGCCCGGGCGGCTCGGCGAGCCGCTGATGCAGCACGACCAGAATCTCGTAGGCCGCCCTGACCTTGAGCAGTGCCTGGTTCCAGGGCTCGCCGCGCGCCGGGGCGGTGCTGAGTGCGTCCGACACGGCCTCTTGCCGCAGCAGCCATTGTTCCTCGGCCCTCGGCTCGTGGTACAGCGAGGTCTCCACCGCCAGCAAGCGCAGCTGCGCGACGCTACGGAACAGAAACTCGGTGAGCTCGCGATCCGCGGTTTCGCTGATCTTCTGTTCGCTGCGCACGACGACCGTGATCGCCAGCAGCACGATGGTGAGTAGCGCTGCGATGCCGCTGACGTAGATCTGGCGCCGGATTTTCATCTCATCGCACCAGCGTCACGTTTTCCGGGGCGATGTCCACCAGCGTGGTGAGATCCATGTGCCGCAGGAAGTTGGGCACCGGCTGTTGCGGTACCAGGTCCTCTTTCAAGGCCCAGCGCGCCTGGTCTTCGAGCGTGATGAGCTGCCCCTGATCGAGGCTGATCCGATAGTCGCCGGGCACCAGTGCCTCAACTACCGCCGGCTGCGGGCCGTGCAGAGACTTGGCGAGAATCAGTCTCGCCTGCTCTGGCTGCTCCCGAATGAAGTCGTTGGCCCGCATCAGGCCCTTTAACAGTGCCTTGAGCTCTGCCGGGTGGGTGCTGACATAGCTGGAAAGCCCGACCAGGCTGAAGCGGACGGTGTAGAGCTCGGGCCCGTGAAACACCACCGCCGAGGCGCCGATCGCGGCCTTGGCTTCGGTCAGGGTCGGTTCCCAGCTCACCAGCGCGTCGAGCGCGCCGGAGCCGATCAGGGCCACCGACTCTGCCGGTGACACCACGGTGGGTAGGGCGCGGCCACTGCCCAGCCCGTTGGCGAGCAGCAGCGAATACAGAAAGAAGTGGCCACTGGTGTTGGGCACATAGCCGATCTTCTTACCGCTCAGGTCCGCGGCTCTGGCAATGCCGCGGTCGCCGCGCGCGACCAGCGCCATGTAGTCGCGCGAGCTGTAGGTGGTGGCAACGATCGAGAGGTCTGCGCCGCGCATCACCGCGAACATCACGGGGGTGTCGGCGACCAGGGCGAGGTCTGCCCGGCCGCGGATCACCGCATCCTGCGCCTGCAGGCCGATGGCATGCGGCTGGTTGACCAGCTCGACGCCCTGCTCGGCGAAGTAACCCTTTTCGATTCCCACGAACCAGCCGGCGTTGGAGGGCTGTGTCGGCAGCGCGAGCACCACCCGCAGGCGCGGCTTGCCGGGCTCTGACTTTTGACTCGCGGCTTGATCGGCCTGCCGCACGGCGATCAGGGCGAACCCCACCAGCGTGAACAGCAGCGGCAGCCAGATCTTTCTCATCGCGCGTCGCTCCACTTCCACTTCCACTCCCACTGCAACCAGAGCTTGCTCACATCGAGCGACTGCGTGGTCGCCCGGGCCGATACCAGGTGGTTTCGAGCCGCTTGAAAGTCGGCCCACTTGAGCAGGAGCTTGTGATTGCCGGGCAGATCGACGCTGGCGACCAGATCGATCTCGTCGCCATAGCGGTAGTCGCCCACCGTCGACTCGAAGCGGTGCGCCCGCGCCAGCAGCTTATAGCGGCCGAGCTGCTGCGACAGCGTCACCGTGTAGTC
Source organism: Pseudomonadota bacterium (assembly GCA_040385605.1). Taxonomy (GTDB): domain Bacteria; phylum Pseudomonadota; class Gammaproteobacteria; order Nevskiales; family Nevskiaceae; genus Stagnimonas. Next base: position 99,767 of record JAZKHC010000035.1, on the reverse strand, counting down.
GCGCAAGCCATCCTTCGGCGTGCGCAGAAAGCGGTCGGCATAGCCATTGAAGGCGTGCAGCGAGGCCAGCGGGGTCTGGAAGGAGGCCACACCGTCGCCCTCCAGCACTTCCTCGGCGAGCTTGAGCTCGGTGTTGCGGTAGCGCACACCCGCTTCGAGGGCGTAGTAGTCGCCACCGACCTCGCTGGCACCGGCATACAGCGGTCGCTGCCGGGCGAGGTCGGCACGGGCGCTGAGTTGCAGGGCGCGATAGCTGCCCTTGGCCTTGAGGCTGGCCACCACCGCCTGCGTGGACATGGCTGTGGCAATCGGCCCACCCGGCACGTAGCGCAGCCGATTCGCCGAGAACTCCAGCGTCAGCGGCCCTGGCGGTGTCCACACCAGGCCTAAGACCGGCGCGTTGAGATCCTGCCGCCCTTTGAAGGCGCGGTTGCCGGCGGGGCGCAGCACCTGGCTGAGATACACCAGTTCGCCCTTGAGGTTGCCCTGCTGGCCGGAGATGCCCAGGCCGTCGAAGGACTGCCCGTTCTGCCGCCAGGCCAGGCCGCCGGAGATGAAGCGGTTGTTGCCCTGGGTAAAGGCCTTGCGCCCGGCCCAGAGCGCAATGGGGCGCGCGGCGAACGCGGTCTCGTAGCCCAGATACAACTCGTCGATCTCCTCGGCGTCGGGATCATTGATGTCTGGATACTGGGTGTGGCCGTTGATGCCGTCGTGGTACTGCACAGCGCCGGAATGCCGCACCACATCAAACCCGGTGCCGAGCGTGAGATGCGGGGCCAGCGGTGTGAGGGCGCTGCCGTGCAGGCGGTAGGTCAGTGCACGGGCCGTGAGCGGCAGGCGCTCGTCGTCGACCTGCTCGGCTCTGGCTCTGAAGTCGAGGGTGTAGCTGCCACCGGCCTGAACCGGGAGCGCGCACAGGTATAGCAGCACCCCGACGAGGACGCCGAGCGAGGCCCTTGCATCGGCTGGTTGAAGGATGGCACTTCTCCTGTGGACGCTCTACGAGTTCTTATCGGCAAGGCCTCGAATAACTGGAGTGCCGGTGGCAACCACGGCGAGCCTAGTGCGAATCACCGCGAACCGCTGCGGGCTCGCCTGCGGTTAGAGTCGAGACCGCCTGCTTGTCGGCCGGAATAACGCTAAAGCCCAGCACATCTCCATCGATGGCAGAGATGGCAGGGCATGTGTGGGGTCAAGCCGCCTCTTTCCCCCTGGCAGTCAGCGGACTTTCTCGGTAGTGGCCGTTTTGAAACCAAGATGCTGCGCATTGGCAGCAGATGAGCAGGAATTGGCAACGAGCTGGGCAAAGCTGACTCCCGGACCCAAGCGCGAAAGCTGCGTACTGGCTTGCGCGGCTCCAAGGTGGCCCCAGCAGTCATATGTAAGGGCCTGAACGAAAAAGGCCCGCACGTGGCGGGCCTTTACTTCCAACTACCAAACGAACCGCTAAGTGTCTGGTAGGCGCGATAGGACTCGAACCTACGACCCCCACCATGTCAAGGTGGTGCTCTAACCAACTGAGCTACACGCCCAAAATCTTCAAGGCCGCGAAGGATACTGCCCCGCCCTGCCTTAGGCAACCGCCGAGCGCAGCGACTGCTCGCGCAACTGGCGGATTCGGTCGCGGATGCGGCCAGCCTTCTCGAACTCCAGGTTGATTGCGGCCTGCTTCATCTCCTTTTCCAGCTTGGTGATGGCACGGCCCAGCTGGGTCGGATTGCTGAAGTCCACGGCCGCATCGCTCGCGGCCTCGGCCACCGCACGCGCGCCACCGGCCTTGCGCTTTTCTTCGGGCAGCGTCTCGTAGCCGAGGCGCATCACGTCCTGGATCTTCTTCTGAACGCCGCGCGGTGTGATGTTGTTGGCGAGGTTGAACGCCACCTGCTTGACGCGACGGCGCTCGGTTTCGCCGATGGCCTTCTTCATCGACTCGGTCATCTGCTCGGCATAGAGGATGGCGCGGCCGTTCAGGTGGCGCGCTGCGCGGCCGATGGTCTGGATCAGCGAGCGTTCGCTGCGCAAAAAACCTTCCTTGTCGGCATCCAGGATGGCCACCAGGCTGACCTCGGGGATGTCCAGGCCCTCGCGCAGCAGGTTGATGCCGACCAGCACATCGAACACGCCCAGGCGCAGGTCGCGGATGATCTCGCTGCGCTCGACGGTCTCGATATCGGAGTGCAGATAGCGCACCCGCACGCCATGCTCGCCCAGGTAATCGGTGAGGTCTTCGGCCATGCGCTTGGTCAGCACGGTGATGAGCACTCGCTCCTCCTTGGCGGCGCGCAGCCTGATCTCGCCCAGCACGTCATCCACCTGCGTGGTGGCACGGCGCACCTCCACTTCGGGGTCGACGAGGCCCGTCGGCCGTACCAATTGTTCGAGCACCTGCCCGTCGGATTTCTTCAGCTCGTACGGGCCGGGTGTGGCCGAGACATAGATCGTCTGGGGTGCTATGCGCTCGAACTCCTCGAACTTGAGCGGGCGGTTGTCGAGTGCGGAGGGTAGGCGGAAGCCATATTCCACCAGCGTTTCCTTGCGCGCCCGGTCGCCCTTGAACATGCCGCCGATCTGCGGCACGGTGACGTGGCTTTCGTCGAGAACCACCAGCGCATCGGGCGGCAGGTAATCGAACAGGCAGGGCGGTGCCTCGCCGGCATTCTTGCCGCTGAGATAGCGGCTGTAGTTCTCGATGCCCTTGCAGTAGCCGATCTCCTGGATCATTTCGATGTCGAAATGCACCCGCTGCTCGATACGCTGCGCCTCAATGAGTTTGCCCACGCTTTGGAAGTAGCGGATGCGTTCCTGGCACTCCTCCTTGATCGTCGAGATCATGTTCAAGGTGCGCTCGCGCGGCGTCACATAGTGGCTGCCGGCATAGATGCTGGCGCGTTGCAGCTTCCTGCGCACCTCGCCGGTGAGCGGGTCGAAGGTGCAGATGTTCTCCACCTCGTCATCGAACAACTCGATGCGAAAAGCGTCTTCGTCGCTCTCGGCCGCGAACACATCAATCACCTCGCCGCGCACGCGATAGGTGCCGCGCTCCAGCGCCACTTCGTTGCGCGTGTATTGCATCGCCGTGAGCTGCAGGATGATGTCGCGCTGGCGCAGCTTGTCGCCGACGACGACGTGCAAGACCATCTTGAAATAGCTCTCCGGGTCGCCCAGGCCGTAGATGGCGGAGACGCTGGCGATGAGGATGCAATCGCGCCGCTCGATTAGCGCCTTGGTGGCGCTCAGGCGCATCTGCTCGATGTGCTCGTTCACCGCCGAGTCCTTCTCGATGAAGGTATCACTCGAAGGCACGTAGGCCTCCGGCTGGTAGTAGTCGTAGTACGAAACGAAATACTCGACAGCGTTGTTGGGGAAGAACTCCTTGAACTCGCCGTAGAGCTGCGCAGCCAGCGTCTTGTTGGGCGCCATGATTAAGCACGGCCGCTGCACTTGCTGGATCACGTTCGCAATCGTGTAGGTCTTGCCCGAGCCGGTCACGCCCAAGAGGGTCTGGTGCGCGAGGCCATCGTTGAGGCCCTGCACCAGCCCCGCAATCGCTGTGGGCTGGTCGCCCGCCGGCGGCCACTCCTGTTTGAGTTGGAACGGAATCTCCTGCCGACGCCGCAGGCGGGTGACTTTGTCGGAGACGCGTTCGGCAATGAGGTCAGACATTGGGCACAGACCAGCAGCAGGGAGACCGCTTAGTGTGCCCTAGCCGACTGACTGTCCACATCCCGGCACGAGTCCGGGATGTGGACTCTGTTCAGCGTCGACGCCTCAGGCCGAGTGCTGCTGCGAACAGCACCAGCAGGCTGCCGCCCAGCGAGCCGCCGAAGCGGCCAGTCTCGGTCGCTGAACCCACCGCCCCGCCGCCCGTGCCTGCCGCCTTCACCTCGATGATCGCCTGCGCCACGCTGCTGCTGACCAGCCCGCGCGCATCCTTCACCGTCACCGTGGCGCGATAGGTGCCCGCCTTGGTGTAGCTGCGCGTCAGCTTGTTGCCCGCCTGGGTGACGATCGCCCCACCATCGCCGGGGTCGAAGCTGAACTCGACGAGCGCATCCTCGGCATCGCTGCTGCCGCTGGCATCAAGAGTGACATTGAGCGGTGCGTTACCCGAGAGCGGCGATGCCACCAAGCGCGCGAGCGGCGCGGTGTTGGGCAGGCAAAGGTTCGCCGTCCGCATGAAATACGGCTCGCTGGCTTCGGCGCTGTCGAGGATGTTGGTGCTGCGCACGATGTGGTCGCCGGTGGCCGTGGCACCCGTATGCGAGTTCATCGAGAGGATGCCGAGGCGATCCCCACGGTCGAGAGCCAGCAACTCGTTGGGCACGACGAGCCGGATGGTGCCGTCCTCGCCGATGCTGCTGGCGGGGTCGAGTTCACCCACCACGGAGTAGGTCTGCACCACGGCGATGCCCACCACCATCTCGGTGCGGTTGCCATAGACGAAGGCAGGGCCCGCCGCGTCCACCACCATCGCCACGAAGGTGTCGTTGGGATTGGCGATCGGCTGATCCGGGGTGTGGAACAGCATGGCGAACATGGTGCCGGGCGGGGCGCTGGCCGGGTCATCGGCCTTGATCTGCACCAGCAGCTTGCCGTCTAGGTCCTGCGGCTCGGCGATATTGAGGCTGATCAGGTCCGTGCCCGGCACGCTGCTGTCGCCGGTGACATCGGTGGCCAGGGTGATGCCGGGCACCAGGCAGGATGTTTGCAGTGCCGGCACCACGATGGGCAGCTCCACCTCGTTGCTGCTGATGCCCTCGCCTCGCGCATTCACCGCCGTGACGCGGTAGTAATACTTCGCCACCGAGAGATCGGCCGTCGGGTCGATGAAGCCCGGTGTGCCATCGGTGGTGCCGACGAAGTTGGCGGGGGTGGCAGCTACCTCTGGCGAGGTGCTGCGGAAGATGCGGTATTGGCTGATGGCCGCACCGCCGTTTTCCGGTGCGCGCCAGTTGAGCTGGGTACGCTCGGCCGTGCGCTGGCCACTGAGGCAGGCGTTGGCGGGCAGGCGCGGCTCGGCGGACTCCCGATCGGCGTAGAGCGGCTTGCCGCCCACCTGCCTTGCGAGTTTGGGAAAGGCCGCATAGGGGTTGTAGGTCGGGTCGCGGTCACAGAAGCCGATGCAACCATCGGCATAGCCATAGATGGCATAGCCGTTCTCGTCGAGCGTGATTTCGTTGAAGTCGAGCAGGTTGCGGTTGACGTTTCCGCCACCGGAGTTCCAGATGCCGCCCACGCCCTGCACCGGGTCGGCCGGATTGGCGTTGACCGTGACCCAGGTCTTGCCCTCGTCGTAGGTGGTCGAGAAGTAGAGATACCAGACGCCGGGGAAGTCCAGCGCGACCGGATTGCCCTCGGTGTTGGTGCCGAGATAGGCGCACACCGCACGGTCGCCGTCGCCGGCGATCGCGTGCGTGAACATCACGTGCTTGATGCCCATCTCCTTGCCGAGTTCGGTGGTCCGCAGCCAGGTTTCGCCGCGGTCCTTGGTGACCGAAACCGTCGCGCGGCCATCGCCGTTGGAGTAGCAGAAGTAGGCGGTGTTGTCGCTGGCGATGCCCACCGAGGGGTCGCGGATGGAGGGTACGCTGTCGGGCACCGGCTTCTGGGTCCAGGTGGTGGCGGCGTCAGTCGAGACACTGATCGCCACGTTCGGCCCGCAGGCCTTGCTGGGCAGGTACACCGTGCCATCGGGTGCGACGCGCACATGGCCGTGGATACCTGCGCAATCGGCAATCGTGAACACTGGCGTTGGGGCACCAAAGGTCAGGCCACCGTTGTCCGAGCGCGCGCAGCTGGCAAAGGCGATGTCTTGGCCGCAGTAATAGAAAGCGTTTGGATAGATCGGATTCGGCACCGCATTGAGCGGCGCGGGCAGTGGCCCGGCGGCGATGGTTTGGTGATCGGTGGCAGCACCGAAGGGCCCGCCCTGGTTGGGGATCCAGGTCGCGCCATCGTCGTCGCTGTAGGCCATCAGGCTGTTGGCGCCGGCAAGCTGGCCGATCCAGGTGCGGTTGCCCTCCTTGCCGCGCACCAGCGAGTCGGTGAAGCCGATCGGGTCGAGCGTGGTGGCGCTGGTGATGGGCGAGCTGCGGTTTTCCCACTCGCCATCGCAGGCCTGCGGCTGTGCGGGCGTGAGGTCCTGCGGGAACTGGAGCCAGAGCGTCTTCAGGCCTGAAAGCACGAAAGCCTGCTTCGAGGCCACGTTGTAACCCACCGAAGGTTCACCGGTGTTGCCCGACAAACCCTCGGGCGGTGCATACACCTGGTAGCGCGGAATGCCGGGGCCGCTGGGGTTGGGCACCAAGCCAGAGCCGGTGCCATCGGCCAGGCTGACGCGACCAAAAACCACGCTGTTGTTCGCCGCCAGCGGCGTGATGTCGAGCCGCACCTTGCGGGTGCCGGAGCCCGCCGCGAAGTACAGCGTGCCGGAGCCGAGATCAGTGCTTTCGGAAGTGACAACCGCCTCGCCGGTATCGACGTCGGTGAGGGTAAAGGTGAAGAGATCGAGCTTGAAATCCCAGCCCAGGCCGATGCGCACCATGGCATTGGGATTGGTCACCAAGTAGTCGGCATGCAGGTTCACGGTCAGCTCGTAGCTGTCGCAGCCATCGGTGACGGTGCAGAACACGCCGCCGGAGGTGGTGAAGGGGCCACTCTCGAAGCGAGTTTCCGGGGTTGCAGGTGAAATCGTGTCGCTCGCCGGTTCGGCGGCGAGAGCCGAGCCAACACTCAGCAAGGCCGCAAGCACAGGGGCAAGCAGGGCACAGCGCATAGCAGGTCTCCGAGGGCATCGCGTGCTCTCGGCGGCCTGGGTGGCCGACCGATGTTGACGCGGGATTGACACACGGGACGCTAGCAGATGCCGTGCCACGAGCGCGCCGGAAACCGCACGAAAAAATGCCCTGAATCGAATGTCTGATTGCGCGACAAGACGGTGCGGAGCGTAATTACAATTACATTGTTGACTGTAACTGTTTTACATGAGAACGTTCGCCGACTTCATCCCACCGAACGCACCGATGCCCACCCGCAAACCCTCCAAGCAATCCCAAGCCATAGTCACCGGTGCCGGCAGTGGCATCGGCCGCGCCTTTGCGCTCGAACTCGTGCGTCGCGGTGGCAGTGTGCTGTGCGCCGACATCAACCTGGCGAGCGCGAAGGAAACCGTGGCGCTGATCGCCGCCCAGGGTGGCAAGGCCTGGGCAGCGAAATGTGATGTCGGTGTGCTGGCGCAGGTGGAGGCGCTCGCCACCACCGCCGAGAAACATTTCGGCAGCCCCGCCACGCTCATCATCAACAACGCCGGCATCGGCATTGGTGGCAAGGCCATCGGCGAGGTCAGCTTGGAAGACTGGAAGTTCACGATGGATGTGAACCTCTGGGGTGTCATCCACGGCTGCCATGTGTTCGCACCGCTGCTGCGGGCGCAGGGCGCGGGCGGCATCATCAACGTGGCCTCCACCGCCAGCTTCGCGGCGGCACCGACGATGGGCCCCTACAACGTCACCAAGGCGGCGGTGCTGGCGTTGACCGAGACGCTGTCGGCGGAACTGTCGGGCACCGGAATCCACGTCACCGCGCTTTGCCCCACCTTCGTGAAAACCAACATCGTCAAGGACGGCCGTATCACCGGCGGCAGCGCCGACTTTGCCGCCAAGCTCATCGCCCGCACCGGCGTGTCGCCAGAGAGCGTGGTGGTGAAAACCCTCAATGCGCTCGACCGCAACCAGCTCTACGTCGTGCCACAGCTCGAAGCCAAGGCGGTGTGGACGGCCAAACGCCTGACGCCCGCGCTCTACACACGCGGTGCGGGCCTGCTCAATCGCCTGTTTCTCAAGAAAGTGGCTGCCTAGGAGGTCTCACTCATGAAAGCACTGAATCCCAAGGAACTGCCCGCCCACAGCGAGGCCGAAATCCACGCCAAGCTGGAAAAGATGCTGGTCAAGATCAAGGCCACGCAATGGGCGCTGGCCGACATCGACTGGGATGCCCCGGGCCGCGAGGTCGTCACCGAAGACGCCGTGCTCTACCCCAAGCTCAAGGCCTTCATGGCCGACCTGATGTGGATCGAGCACGTCGGCGCGCGCGGCTTCGCGGCGATGGCGAAGGTGGCACCCACCGATACGCTGAAGGAGATCTACCAATACTTTCACGCCGAAGAGCAGCGTCATGCCAATGCCGAAATGGCGCTGATGAAACGCTGGGGCATGTTGGATGGCGACACCCTGCCGGAGCCGAACATCAACATCCGCCTCGTCGTCGAGTGGCTCGACCGCTACGCCGACGAGCAGCCTCTGGAAGTGCTGGGCAGCGTCATCCCCATGCTGGAGATCGTGCTCGACGGCTCGCTCTGCAAGTTTCTGCTGGAGACCGTGCATGACCCGGTCTGCCATGAGGCTTTTGGCCACATCAACAACGATGAATCGCGGCACTTGGGCGTGGACTTTATGGTGCTCGAATTGCTGGGCTTTGGTTCGACCTACCAAAACGCGATCAAGGCGGTGGGGAATGTGCTCAACCCCAAGCTGATGATCGGCATCCTCAGCTACGCGCCGCTGCTCAACAAGATGCGCGACAACCTGATGGCGCTGGGTCTGCCGGAGGAGCGCCTCAACGTCGCCCTGCGCAAGTACCGCACCATCGGCGGCCGCACGGCACAAGGCCGCCGCAATGCCTGGTTCCAGATCATCTCGCGGCATGGCGCGCTGGTCGCCAACCGCGCCTACAGCGCCTATCACCGGCCGGTGGATGGTCTCGTCTGGCTCACCAGCAAGCTGCCTGCGCAGTGGCTGCCCAAGCCACCGAGCTGGGTCAATGAGCTGACCTGGAAGCCTGCGGCCTGAGAGCGCACACATGACCACCGCCACCCGCAGCAAACCCAAGACCCTTGCCACCGAAACAACCCTGCACGATGTCCTCATCATCGGTGCAGGCTTTGCGGGCCTGGGTGCCGCCATTCAACTGAAGCAGGCGGGCATCAGCGACATCGTGATTCTCGAACGCGGCACAGCAGTGGGCGGCACCTGGCGCGACAACCAGTATCCGGGCGCGGCCTGCGACATCCCCAGCAATCTCTACTCGTACTCCTTCGCGCCCAATCCGGACTGGTCGCGCGCCTATTCCGGCAGCCGCGAAATCCTCGGCTACATCCACCATCTCGTCGCCGAATACCAGCTCGAAGAGCTGATCCGCTTCGGCCAGAACGTGACCTCGATGGCCTTCGACGAGACGGCCGGCTTGTGGCGCATAGAGACCAGCCACGGCGAGCGCCATGCAGCCCGCGCCGTGGTGATGGCACCCGGTCCCTTGAGCAATGCCAGCCTGCCGAAGATGGAAGGTATCGAGCAGTTCAAGGGCCACAAGATTCACAGCGCGATGTGGGATCACAGCTACGATTTCGCCGGCAAGCGCGTTGCGGTCATCGGCACCGGCGCATCGGGCGTGCAGATCATCCCGGAGCTGGTGAAGGTGGCAGACAAAGTCACCGTGTTCCAGCGCACGCCAGGCTGGGTGCTACCGCGCATCGACTTCGCACCCAACGCGCAGATGAAGTCGCTCTTCCGCAGGCTGCCGCTGACGCAGAAGGCCCTGCGCGAGGCGATGTTCTGGATTCACGAGGCGATGGCAACGGGCATCGTCTGGAACACGCCGGTGACGAAAGTCATCGAACGCATCGGCCAGTGGCATCTCAAGTCGCAAGTGAAAGATCGCTGGCTACGCAGGCAGTTGACGCCTGATTTCACCATCGGCTGCAAGCGCGTGCTGATGAGCAACGACTACTTCCGTGCGCTGCAGGCGCCCAATGCCAAACTCATCACCTGGCCCATCGCCACGCTTAGCGCAGAGGGCGTACGCACCGTCGAGGGCATCGAGCACCAGGTGGACTGCATCGTGTTTGCGACCGGCTTCGACGTGAACAAGACCGGCACGCCCTTCCCCATCACCGGCCTCGACGGCCGTCGCTTAAGTGAGGAATGGTCGCGCGGCGGGCAGGCCTACAAGAGCATCAATGTCTCGGGCTATCCCAACCTCTTCATCACTTTCGGCCCCAACTCAGGCCCCGGCCACAACTCCGCGCTGGTCTACATGGAGTCGCAGATCAACTATCTCGTGCAGGGCATCAGCGCCCTGCTGCGTGGCGGTCACAAGTCGCTGGATGTGAAGCCTGCGGTGCAGGCAAGCTACAACGCCTCGATCCAGAAGCGTTTGAGCAAGACCAACTGGAACACCGGCTGCAAGAGCTGGTACCTCACCGCCGATGGCTTCAACGCCACCATGTATCCGGGCTTTGCGACACAGTTCGCACAGCAGATGAAGACCTTCGATCTCGCCGACTACCGGGCAGGCTGATCGACGACCTCGTGCGATTCCTCCCCTGAGCCAAACCACCGCCTGCTGCGCTGCCCCATTGCGTGCAGGAAGCTGTAGATGACCGGCACCACAACGAGCGTCAGCACCGTGGAGGTGATGATGCCGCCGATCACCGCGCGGCCCATAGGAGCCTGCGACTCGCCGCCCTGCCCTCCGCCGATGGCCATCGGCAACATGCCAAAAATCATGGCGAAGCTGGTCATCAGGATGGGGCGCAGACGCACCTGGCCGGCATCCAGCAGGGCCTGCATCAGCGGCTTGCCTTCGCGCAGGCCCTGGTTGGTGAAGTCCACCAGCAGGATGCCGTTCTTGGTGACGAGGCCCATCAGCATGATGAAGCCGATGATGGAGAAGATGTTGAGCGTGCTGCCGGTCACCAGCAGGGCGATGAACACACCGGCGAGCGAGAGTGGCATGGTCGCCATGATCGCCACCGGCTGGATGAAGCTGCCGAACTGCGAGGCGAGAATGAAGTAGATGAAGATCACCGCCAATCCCAGCGCGGCCATCGCGGCGGCGAAGGATTCCGCCATCTCCTGCTGCTGGCCGCCGATATCGAAGCGGTAGCCCGGCGGCAGCTCGATGGACTTGATGAGCTTCTCGACATCGCCGCCCACATCGCCGCTGGGTCGGCCCTCAGCCCCCGCATAGAGCGAGATGCGGCGCTGCAAGTCGAGGCGCTTGATCTGCTGCGCGCTCGTCGTCGGTACCAGCTCGGCCACCTGGCGCAGCGGCACCAGCAGCGGTGTGCCGTCTGCCCTCAGGCGGCTGGAGGTGATGTTGAGCGCGCCGAGGTCTGAGGCGATTTCGCGCTGTGCCTTGGGCAGGCGCACGAGCACGTCGTAGTTCTGGCCATCCGGCGCCAGCCAGTAGCTGATGGTCTCGCCCGCAATCAGCGGCCTGAGCGCCGCGCCGATCGCCGCATTGCTCAGTCCTAAGTCGCTCGCGCGTTCCTTGTCGATACGGATGGCGAGCGTGGGATTGGCGCCCTTCTCGCTGCTTTCGAGATCGGCGATGCCGGGAATCTTCGCCATCTTCGCCATCACCTCTTGCGAGATGGCGGTGAGCTGGGCGGCATCGGGGCCGAGGATGGACACGAAGATCGGCTTGTTCCAGCCGATGTTGAGCTCGATGCCACCGATGGCGGAGACGCGCGCGCGGATGAGTTTTTCCAGCTCCTTCTGGCTGCGGCGGCCGGTTTTCTCGGCGTTGGTCAGGCGCAGGTTGACGCGAGAGTAGTTCTTGCCTTCCTCGGTGCCGATCTCGGTGCTCATGGTCTCGATTTCCGTGAAGGGCTTAAGCGCCTCTTCGACTTGCAGCGTTTTGGCATCGGTGTATTCCAGGCTCGACCCGATGGCGGTGTTCATGCGCACCGAGATGAAGCCCTCGTCCTCCTCGGGGAAGAACTCGCTGCCGAGCAGCGGCACGATGAGGAAGCTGCCGAAGAAGATCGCAGCCGCAGTCCACAGCACGATGCCGCGACGGCTGATAGTGCCGATCAAGCGCCAGTTGCGCTCCGTCGCAGCGGCTACGAGGCCGAAGATGGGCAACCAGACGCGATAGCGCATATCGCGCAAGGCCCAGGCCAGCACGCGGCCGTAGACGCGATGCACAGCCTCGATGCCGTGCTCGATGCCCGCCATCAGGCGGCCGAACCAGGGCAGGTACTTGAAGCGATCTCCGGGCGGATCGCGCCAGATCGACGACAGCATGGGGTCGAGCGTGAAGCTGACGAACAGGCTCACCAGCACCGCCACCGCGACGGTGATGCCGAATTGATAGAAATAGAGGCCGATGATCCCCTGCATGAACGCCACCGGCACGAACACGGCGAGGATGGCGAAGGTGGTGGCCATCACCGCCAGGCCAATCTCCTGCGTGCCTTCGAGGGCGGCGCGGTAGTGCGACTTGCCCATGTCGAGATGCCGCACGATGTTCTCGCGCACCACGATGGCATCGTCGATGAGCAAGCCGATGCACAGCGACAGCGCCATCAGCGTCAGGTAGTTGAGCGTGAAGCCCATGGCATGAATCGCCATGAAGGTGGCGATCACCGAGATCGGCAGCGTCAGGCCGGTGATGATGGTCGAGCGCCAACTGTGCAGAAACAGGAACACGATCAGCACGGTGAGGGCCGCGCCCTCGAAGATGGTCTTCTTGACGTTGTCGAGCGAGTTCTTGATGCCCTCGGCGTTTGACCAGATCAGGCGCACTTCCACATCGGGGGGCAGGCGCTTGGCGAGGTCTTCGCGCGCTTTCTCGATGCCCTTGCCCACCTCGATGATGTTGCTGCCCTGCACCTTGAACACCGAGAGCCCAATGGCGGGTTCGCCATTGACGCGCGCTAGTGAGGTGCGCTCCTCCTCGCCATCCACCACTTCGGCGACCTGGCTCAAATACACCGGCGCACCGGCCTGGGTGGTGACGATGATCTGGCCGAAGGCTTCGGGTGATTTGATGCGGCCCTCCACCCGCACCAGCTGCTCTTGCGTGAGCGTGCTGATGCTGCCGGCGGGCAGGTCCTGGTTAGCGCTCTTCACGGCGCTGATGACCTGGTCGATACCGACGCCGTAGGCCTGCATCTCGCTTGGCTTGAGGAAGAGCTGCACCTGCCGCACCACCTCGCCGTTGACCGCGATGTTGGCCACACCGGGCGAGCTCTGGAAGCGTTTGACGATGACCTGATCGACGAGTGTCGAGAGCTCGCGCAGGCTGCGTGTTTTTGACAACACCACGAGTTCGACCACCGGCCGCTGGTTATCGTCGTTATTGCTGCGACTCACTTCCGGGTCGAGCACTTCGCGTGGAAAGCTCGAACGCACAAGAGCAACCTTGTCACGCATTTCCTGGGCAGCCACCGCAACGTCCGTATCCAGCCGGAACTCGGCCTGGATGAAGCCCACGCCCTCGCGCGTCGTCGCGTAGATGCGCTTGATGCCATCGACGGTGTTGACGACATCCTCCATCGGCTTGATGACGTCGTTCTCCACTGCCTCCGGCGAGGCCCCCGGCCAGCGCACCACGATGCTCACCACCGGGTTGGAGACATCCGGCATCTGCTCGACGGGCAAACGCTGGTAGGCGAACGCGCCGAGCGTGACGATGGCGAGCATCACCATGGTGGCGAAGACAGGCTGTTTGATGCTGGTTTCAGTGATCCACATGGCGAGCCCTTCTTACTGGGGATTGCTGGCTGTGGATTGCGGACTGGCAGCTTGCTTCTGCACCACCTGCATCTCGGCCTTGAGCAGGCTTGAGCTGGCGGCCAGCACCTGTTCGCCCACGGTCAGGCCCTCGGTGACCTGCACCAGGCCGGCTTCGTCGCTCCTGAGTCCCAGGGTGACGTTGCGCTGCTTGAGCTTGCCGTCCTTGATCACGAGCACATAGGGCAGGCCGGATTCGCTGCGTACGGCCGAGAGCGGGATCACTGGTGCAGCGGCGTTGAGATCGAGCACCAGCGTGCCCTTGGCGAACATGCCGCCCTTCAGGCTGCCATCGGGGTTGGGCACCGAAAGGTAGACCTTGAGCGAGCGCGAACCAGCCTCGGCCACGGGATTGATGCGCTCCACCTTGCCCTCGAAGGGGCGGCTGCCAAAGCCATCCACCGTGAAGCGCACCGACTGGCCCACCTTGATGAGCGGCACTTCGCTCGCGGGTGCGGGGGCTTCGAGTTCGAGCAGGCTCAAGTCCACCAGCGAGAGCAGAGGCTCGTCCGGCGAGACCTTTTCGCCCGGCTGCACCATGCGCTTGGCGACAACGCCGTCGATGGGCGCGCGCACCACGGCGTCTTCAAGGCCGATCTCGGCCAGGCGTGCCATCGCCTCGGCGGCCTTCACCCCGGCCGCCGCGGCGGCATAGCTGCCCCTGGAGGTATCGACCACAGTCGGTGCGATGAACTTCCTGTCGAGCAGACGCTGGTTGTTGTCGAGTTCGAGTTGGGCCACGGCCAGATCGGCGCGCGCCTTCTCGGCATTGGCGCGCTGGCTGTCGACCTGCGCCTGCTGGTTGCGGGTTTCAATGCGGGCGAGCACGGTGCCCCTGCTCACCGTCTGCCCCTCGCGTACCGTCACCGCGAGCAGCTCGCCTGCGACCTTGGATTTCACCATCGCCTGCACCACCGGCATCAGCGAGCCGGAGAGCGGCAGCACGCGGGAGAGCGGCTTGCTCTCGACCACGGCGACATCCGCGGGGGCCAGTTCGGTGGGGGGCGGTGCGGGCTTGGCCTCCTCGATCTTGGCCTCGCCCTTGCCGCAGGCCGCCAGCCAGCACAAGGCCCCCGCGACCAGCAGGGCCTGCAACCACGGCATGGGATGAGCGGCGCGGCGGATGATGGTCTTGGCTGACGAAGACATTGAGCTTCCCTGATCTTGGTTCGTGCGAATGGCGCGCATTGTCGCGCGATCTCGTTGCTGGTTTTGATACGGCAGTGCGGCAATTCGTTTAGAGCCGCTGAACGGCATACACCCCCAGAACGGGGCACTGCGGCTTTACACCGGCAGTGGCTTAGAATTGCGCGCTTTTTTGCCCCCAAGACCACACCGGAGTCATGCCGTGGAACTCACCCTCGCCCAGCGCGTCAGCCGCATCAAGCCCTCACCCACTTTGGCCGTCACCGCCAAAGCTGCGGAGCTGAAAGCCCAGGGCAAGGACGTGCTCAGCCTTGGTGCCGGCGAGCCGGACTTCGACACGCCCCAGCACATCAAGGATGCCGCCCAGAAGGCGATGGATTCGGGCTTTACCAAATACACCGCCGTCGGCGGCACGCCCGGCTTGAAGAAGGCCATCATCGACAAGATGCGGCGCGACAACGCGCTCGACTACAAGCCGAATCAGGTGCTGGTGAGCTGCGGCGGCAAGCAGAGTTGCTACAACCTGTGCATGGCCTATCTCAACGCCACGGACGAGGTCATCATCCCCGCCCCCTACTGGGTGAGCTACCCCGACATGGTGCTGCTGGCCGATGCCACCCCGGTGATTCTCGCCACCACGGCGGCCACGCGCTTCAAGATCACCCCCGAGCAGCTTGAGAAAGCCATCACCCCGCGCACGCGGATGATGTTTCTGAACTCCCCCAGCAACCCCAGCGGCATGGCCTACACGCGGGCGGAACTGGTCGCCCTCGGCGAGGTGCTGCGTCGGCACCCGCAGGTGCTGATCGCCACCGACGACATGTACGAAAAGATCATCTGGATCGACGAGCCCTACAGCAACATCATCAATGCCTGCCCGGATCTATACGACCGCACTATCGTCATCCATGCAGTGAGCAAGACCTACTCGATGACCGGCTGGCGCATCGGCTGGGCCTGCGGCCCGGCCAAGCTCATCACCGCCATGGCCGATATCCAGAGCCAGTCCACCAGCAACCCCAACTCCATCGCCCAAGTCGCCGCCGAAGCCGCACTTAACGGCCCGCAGGACTGCGTCGAGGAGATGCGCCTCGCCTTCAAGCGCCGCCACGACAAGCTGGTGGCCGACCTCAACACCATCCCCGGTGTGAACTGCCTTGCGGGTGACGGCACCTTCTACGTCTTCCCCAACGTCGAGGGCCTGATGGCGAAGCTCGGCTGCAAGACCGATCTCGAATTGAGCGACAAGCTGCTCAACGAGGCTCTGGTGGCGGTGGTGCCCGGCTCGGCATTCGGTGCCCCCAACCATCTGCGTCTTTCCTTTGCCACCAGTGACAAGGTGCTTGATGGCTGTGTGGCGCGCATAAGGGCCATGGTCTCGTAACCGCGGGCCGCAATGCCCTCATCCACCTTGCGTCAGGGGGGTTCAAATCCCCGAGGCTTGCGGGCACGCGACACGCTCACTACAATCCGCGCCCTTGCCTGACGCCTCTAGGCGCTCAAGGCCACCGACTTTTCCGTGATAGCTCAGTCGGTAGAGCAAGTGACTGTTAATCACTGGGTCCCAGGTTCGAGTCCTGGTCACGGAGCCAACACCAAACCCCGATCGAGAGATCGGGGTTTTTTGTTTGGCCGCGCGTCGCGGCTCCACAAACCCTTATCGATGAGCCTGACCAGCTAAAGTGCGCCCATCCTTCAAGCCCTGTCGCAATGCCCCAATGAATCCCGCTCCTGAAAAGTCCAGCTGGCTCATCCATGCCCCGGTGCAGGCCAAGATGCTGCTCGCCTTCGGCGTGCTGCTGCTGCTGGTGGTGCTGAACACGGTGGCTTATTTCATCGTGCAGGCCCGCGTGCAGGACTCGCGTGAATGGACGATCCATACCTACGAAGTCCTGCATGAGGTCGATGAGCTGCTGGTGCAGCTGCTGAACCAGCAGACCGGCCTGCGGGGCTACCGGCTTTCGGGGCAGGAACGGTTCCTTGAACCCTACCGCGAAGGTGAGGCGGCCTATGTCAAGCACCTGAGCGCCGCACGCAATCTGATGCGTGACAACCCGGAGCAAAGGGCGAGGCTGGAACAGCTCGATGCCGGCATGCAGGACTGGCGCAACGAGGTGGCCAAACCGCTCATCGCCCTGGGTCTGGGACCCGAGAACGACGCGCAGACCGTACGCCTCATCGACCAGGGGAAGCAGACTTTCGACCGCCTGCGGGTTCTGGTGGCCGCAATGCAAGATGCCGAGCGCGCCCTGCTCGCCAAGCGCACCGAGACCATGCTGCTGACCGAGCGCATCGCCTCGCTGGTGTTCCTGGCGCTGCTGGTGCTGGGCATCTTGCTGGTTGCCGTCAGCCTGCGGCTCATACAGCGGCAGGTCACCCGGCCCCTGTCGGCATTGACCGCGCTGATGACCCGGCTCAGCGATGGCGACCACGCCATCGAGGTGCCCAATGTCAGCCGCCGCGAAGAGATCGGCGCGCTGGCCAGGGCCTTGCAGGTGTTCAAAACCTTGGTCATCGATATCGAGCAGCGCAACTGGGTCAAGACCCATTCGGCGCGCATCGCTAGTGAGTTGCAGCAGGCAGCCGACCGCCAGGCGTTCGGCGATGTGCTGACCGGCGCGCTGGCACCGTTGCTCAATGCCGGGGTAGCGGCCTTCTACCAGGCAGACGGGACCGGTGAGGCCTTGGAACTCACTGGCCGCTATGGCTACCAGCAGGCACGGCACGGGCAGACGCGCTACCGACTCGGCGAGGGGCTCACCGGCCAGTGCGCGCTGACACGCAAGGCCATCACCATCAACGCTGTGCCGACCGATTACGTGAATATCCATTCCGGCCTCGGCGAGGCGGTGCCCAGGGTGATCCTGCTGCTGCCGGTGGCCAGCAGCGAGCGCGTGCTGGGCGTCATCGAGTTCGGTGCCTTCGCACCTTTCACCGCGCAGCAGCAGGCCCTGCTCGACGAGCTGCTGCCGATCGCCGCACTCTCGCTCGAAAGCCTGCAAGGCGCGCTGCGCACCCAGCAGCTGCTGGAAGAAAGCCAGACCCTCAGTGAGGAGATGCGCGTGCAACAGGAAGAGCTGCGCACCACCAACGAGAGCCTGCATGCCAAGTCGCGGCAGCTTGAGAAGCAGTCTGCGCAGCTGATGGCCTCGGAGGAGGAACTGCGGGTGCAGTCGGAGGAATTGCAGGTATCGAACGAGGAGCTGCGGCAGAAGGGCAGCATCCTCGCCGAGCAGAAGAAGTCGCTCGAAGCCCTGCAACACGAAACCCAGGAGAAGGCCGACGAGCTGGCGCGCGCCAGCCAGTACAAGAGCGAGTTCCTCGCCAACATGTCGCACGAGCTGCGCACGCCGCTCAACAGCCTTCTGATCCTCTCGCGTGGCCTGGCCGACAACGAGCTGTCGCATCTCGATACCGACGAAGTGGAATCGGCCACCGTCATCTACGAGTCCGGCAGCAACCTCCTGCGGCTTATCAACGACATCCTTGACCTGAGCAAGGTCGAATCCGGCAAGATGGAGCTGGTGCTGGAGGAGATGAGCCTCGCTGGCTTCGCGCAGGCACTGAACCGCAACTTCCGCCATGTGGCGAAGGAGCGCGGCCTGGAGTTCGACATCGCGCTAGAAGCGGGGTTGCCCGCGTCCATCGAAACCGACAGCGGCAAGCTGGAACAGATCGCCAACAACCTGCTCGGCAATGCGCTCAAGTTCACGCATCAGGGCTCGGTGCGCGTGCACATCGGCCGCGTCGCCGCCTGCACCGGGCGCGAGGGCGACATCGCCATCCGTGTGACGGATACCGGTGTCGGCATCGCCAAGGACAAGTTCGAGAAGGTGTTCCAGGCCTTCGAGCAGGCCGATGGCAGCACCAGCCGCCACTTCGGCGGCACGGGGCTGGGGCTCTCCATCGCACGCGGCATGGCGCAGCTTCTGGGCGGTGACATCCGGCTGGAGAGCACCGAGGGCGTCGGCACCAGCTTCACCCTGCTGGTGCCGGAGCGTCATGGCCAGTCGCGCAAAGGGCAGGCCCCGCCGCCGCAGGCAGCGACACCGCCAACCGTGCCTGCCGCCATCCCCGCGCCAGCCGCCAAAACCGGCAAGGCCTCTGTCAGCACTATCGAACTGCCCGACGACCGCCATCTGCTCAAGCCCGGCGATACGGTGATTCTCATCGTCGAGGACGATCCTGCCTTCGCGCGCATCCTCATCGACCTGGTGCGCAAGAAGGGCTATCGCGCGCTGTTCGCGGGCGATGGCGAAGCCGGCTTGAGGCTCGCCACCGAGTTCCGCCCCACCGGCATCCTTCTCGACGTGATGCTGCCGGGCATGGACGGCTTCTCGGTGATCGAGAAGCTCAAGGCCAGCCAAGCCACGCGGCACTTGCCGGTGCACTTCATCTCGGCCACCGAGGACCACACGCGCGGGCTCGATCTGGGCGCAGTCGGCTTTCTCACCAAGCCGGTTACCCGCGAGGCATTGGGCGCGGCCTTCGAGCGCCTGCTGCACTTTGCCGAGGGCAGCACCCGGCAGGTGCTGGTGGTGGATGACGATGCGGCCTCAAGGCTCGCCGTGCGCAAGCTGGTCGGCGGCAAGGGTGTGGAGATCAGCGAAGCCGCCGGCGGCATCGAGGCGCTGGCAAAACTGCGCGAGCTTGATTACGACTGCGTGATTCTGGACCTCGGCATGCCAGACATGAACGGCTTCGAATTTCTCGAACGTGCCGCCGCCCTGCCGGTGGTGCCGCGCGTGGTGGTCTATTCGGGCCGTGATCTCAGCCCGGAGGAAACACTAAAGCTCCGGCAATACACAGACAGCATCGTCATCAAGGGCGCTCGCAGCCCCGAGCGTCTGCTGGACGAGGTGAGCCTATTCCTGCACAGCATCCGCGAGACACCCGTGCTGCCGGTGCGCGGGCTCGACTCAAGCCTCACAGGCCGCACCGTGCTGGTGGTGGACGACGACATGCGCAACATCTTCGCGCTCAGCAAGGCCCTGCGCGCCAAGGGCCTGACGGTGGTAATGGCACAGGATGGCTACAAGGCCATCAAGCAGCTCGAAGAGAACCGCGCCATCGAGCTGGTGCTGATGGACATCATGATGCCCGGCATGGACGGCTACCAGACCATGGGCGAGATCCGCAAGAACCCACTGCATGCAAAGCTGCCGATGATCGCCGTCACCGCCAAGGCCATGCGTGGCGACCGCGAGAAATGCATCGAGGCAGGGGCCAGCGATTACCTGAGCAAGCCGATCGACCTCGATCAGCTGTTCTCGATGATGCGGGTGTGGTTGCCCGCGCACTGACCCGGCCATGAGCACCCCAGCCAAGCGCGCCGACATCGAAGACATCGAGGTCGATCTGTTCGTGCGCGCGCTGCAGCAGCGGCATGGCTACGACTTCAGCGGCTACGCGCCGGCCTCGCTCAAGCGCCGCTTGCAGCATGTGGTGCAGAGCGGGGGTTTCGAGAGCTTGAACGCACTCACTGGCCGCGTGCTGCGCGAGGATGCACTGGTGCCGCAGATCGTCGCAGGGCTTTCGGTGCCGGTATCGGAGATGTTCCGCAACCCCAGCGTGTTTTCGGTGCTGCGGCAGGAGGTGTTCCCCATCCTCGCCACGTACCCGCGCATCAACATCTGGCAGGCGGGCTGCGCGCATGGCGAGGAGGTCTACTCGCTGGCGATCCTGCTCGAGGAGGCAGGCCTGTACGAACGCTCGCAAATCTACGCCACCGATTTCAGCGACGCCGCACTGCTGCGGGCGCAGGAGGGCATTTTCCCCATCAAGGATGCGCGCCAATACTCCGAGAACTACCAGGCCGCCGGCGGCCAGCGCAGTCTCGCGGACTACTACCACGCACGCTACGAACGGATAAAGCTCGACGAGCAGCTCAAGCGCCACATCCACTTCGCCAACCACAATCTCACCGCCGATGGCGTGTTCTGCGAGGCGCACCTGATCCTCTGCCGCAATGTGTTGATCTACTTCAACAATACCCTGCAGAACCAGGTGCTGGGCCTGTTCCGCGACAGCCTGGTGCGTGGCGGTTTTCTCTGCCTCGGCAACCGCGAGAGCATCGACTTTGCCCCCGCGGCAGCGGCCTTCACGGCGGTGGATGCCAAGGCGCGCGTGTTCAGGCTGGCCAACCGTGCCTGAGCCCATTGCCCCACTGGCGGTGGTGGTGGGCTGCTCGGCCGGCGGGGTGCAGGCGCTCAGCACCTTGCTGGAGGGCTTGGCAGCAAATCTGCCGTACCCGGTGATCGTGGTCTGTCACACCGGCAGCGAGGATTCTGAAATGCTTCGAGACGTGCTGGCCCTCAAATCCGCCGTGCTGGTGCAGGAGGCCCAAGAGCGGCACGCGCCTGAGCCCGGCATCGTCTACCTGGCACCGGCTGGCTACCACCTGTTGCTGGAAAGCGATGGTCGCTTCGCGCTTTCGGTCGATGCCCGGGTCTGCTACAGCCGCCCCTCCATCGACGTGCTGTTCGAGTCCGCTGTCGCAGTGCACGCTCAGCAGCTCGTCGGCGTGGTACTCACCGGGGCCAACGATGACGGCGCACAGGGTCTGAAAGCCATCCGTAATGCGGGTGGCCTCGGCATCGTACAGTCGCCGCGTGAGGCCGCCGCTGCGGCCATGCCCGAAGCTGCCATCCGAATTGCCGGTGCCGACCACATCTTGCCGCTGGCCGACATCGCCCCCTTTCTCAACCGTCTCTGCCGCCCATGACCGCCACCCTGCACGCCAAGATTCTCGTCGTCGACGACACGCCCGCCAACCTGCTGGTGATGCGCCGCCTGCTCTCCAAGCTCGATGTTCAGCTGGTCGAAGCCAAGAGCGGTGCCGAGGCGCTCGCCGCCTGCCTCGACGACGAGTTCGCATTGGTGCTGCTCGACGTCAACATGCCGGAGATGGATGGCTACGAGGTCGCCAGCCTCCTGCAGGAGGAAGTCACCACCCGGCAGACCCCGATCATCTTCGTCACCGCCGCCTACGGCGATGACCTCAACCGCCTGCGCGGCTACAACTCCGGCGCGGTGGACTACATCACCAAGCCCATCAACGACCACATCCTGCTCTCGAAGGTGCGGGTGTTCCTGGAGCTGTACCGCGGCAAGCGCGCCCTGCAAACCTCGCTGGAGGAGCTCTTCGCGCTCAACATCCAGCTTAAGGAGGCACAGCAGCAGGTGCATCACCTCGCGCACCACGACGCGCTCACGGGTCTCGCCAACCGCCTGCTGTTTCTCGACCGGCTCGACACCGCCATGCAGCGCACCCTGCGTGGTGGCAAGCACTTCGCGCTGCTCTACGTCGATATCGATGGCTTCAAGCCGGTGAACGACACTCACGGCCATGCGGCCGGCGACGATCTGCTGAAGCAGATTGCCAGCCGCCTCAAGCATGGCGTGCGTGGCAGCGACACCGTGGCCAGGCTGGGCGGCGATGAGTTCGCCATCATCATGGAGGAAGCCGGTGATCTCAACGAGGCGCAGCTGGTGGGCACCCAGCTCTGCCAGAGCATGGGCCTGCCTTTCACGCTCACCCTCGCGGGCAAACCAGTGCACGTCCGCGTCGGCGCCAGCATCGGCCTGGCGATGTTCCCCGACCACGCACAAGCGCGCGATGCCCTGCTCACCGCCGCCGACGTTGCCATGTACCGTGCCAAGCGCAGCGGCAAGAACCAATGCCGGGTGGCCGAAGGGCTGAGTGCGGAATAGGCGGCCATGAACCCCTTGATCTGGGCAGCCGCTGCCTGCGGCCTGCCGCAGGCGCTCGCACCACGCGTCGAGCCACAGCCCTTGCTGACGCCGCGCCTGCTGGCCTGGAGCGACCAGGCTGCTGCACTGCTCGGGCTTGGTGACGCAGTCCGCGCTGACCCGGCACTGCTGGCCGTGCTGGCAGGCAATGCGGTGCCGGAGGGTGCGCTGCCCACCGCCACCGCCTATGGTGGCCACCAGTTCGGGCAGTGGGCGGGGCGGCTGGGCGATGGCCGCGCGATCCTGCTCGGGGCGGTGCAAGGCCCAGAGGGCGAACGCTGGCAGGTGCAGCTCAAGGGTGCAGGGCCCACGCCGTATTCACGCGGGGCCGATGGCCGTGCGGTGCTGCGCTCGTCGATCCGCGAATACCTGGCGAGCGAGGCGATGCATGGCTTGGGCATACCCACGACCCGCGCGCTGGCACTGGTTGGCTCAGCCCTCGCGGTGCGGCGCGAGACGATGGAAACAGCGGCCGTCGTCACCCGCCTCTCGCCGAGTTTCATCCGTTTCGGGCACTTCGAGTGGCTGGCGCATCTGGATGACCAGGCTGCGCTGCGCGCGCTGGTCGATGCGGTCATCGTCGAGCACTTCCCTGGCCTCGTCGGCGACTACGCTGGCTGGCTCACCGAGGTGGTGCGGCGCACCGCGCGGCTGATGGCCGCCTGGCAGTCGGTGGGTTTCTGCCATGGCGTGATGAACACCGACAACTTCAGCATTCTCGGCCTCACGCTCGACTACGGGCCGTACGGCTTCATCGACGGCTTCGACGCCAACCACATCTGCAACCACACCGACCAGGGCGGTCGCTACGCCTACGCGCAGCAACCGCAGGTGGGCCAGTGGAACTGCGCGCAACTGCTCAATGCCTGCCTGCCCTTGCTTGATGCAAGCAGTGAGGCGGCCGTCGAGCAAGGCACCGCGATTCTCGATGCCTATGGCCCGGCCTACGCGACCGAATCGGTGCGGCTGTGGCGCGCCAAGCTTGGGCTCATCGAAGCGCGGGACGACGATCCATCCTTGATCAACCGCTGGCTGACGCTGCTACATCGTACCCATGCAGATTTCACGCTCTCCTTCCGCCGTCTCGCCAGCGTCAGCAGCACGGGCGATGCACCCGATGTGGGCCGCGATCACTTCGCCGACCCGCTGGGCTACGACAGCTGGATCGTGGACTACCGCACGCGGCTCTGCGCCGAGCAGTCGGACGATGCGGCGCGTGCGCAGGCGATGAACGCGGTGAACCCGCTCTACGTGCTGCGCAACCATCTCGCGCAACAGGTGATCGAGCAGGCAGAGGCCGGTGATGCGAGCGGCATCGACGCGCTGCGCCGGGTGCTGATGCAGCCCTTCACCGAGCAGCCGGGGGCTGCGGCCTATGCCGCCGAGCCAGCGCCCGAGCAGCGGCACATCGAAGTCAGCTGTTCTTCGTAGAACCTCAGCGCAGCCCGCGCACGTAATGCGTGCCGGTGGCGGTGAAGGCCCCGGTCGCGGTGTGCGAGGGCGGCGTCGACGGGCGCACTGGCGGGCCGCCGCGCAGCATGGCCTCGAAGCGTTGGGCCAGATCGGCGCACTCCGCGTCGCCCGCACGCGCGAGGCGGATCACCTCGGCGGCATAGGGCTCGTTCTGCAACAGCCACAGCACGTCGATGACGCGGCCGGTGCTGCGCTTGAGCGCCGAGTACAGGCGTGCCGCCAGGGCAAAACGCTCGCTCTCGCTCATGGCTATTCGACGGCCTCGCCGTGCTGCGTGATGTCGAGGCCGACATCCTCGTCATCCGCCGACACGCGCAGACCGATGGTGTACTTCAACACCAGCAGGATCAGCAGCGACACCGAGGCGCTGTAGAGCAGCGTCACCAGCGCGCCGAGTGTCTGCGTTAGCGGGTTGCCAGCAACGCCGCCGATATCGGGATTGGCGAACACGCCGGTGAGCACCGCGCCGGTGATGCCGCCGATGCAGTGGATGCCGAAAACATCCAGGGTGTCATCGGCACCCATCGTCCACTTGAGTCCAGTCGCGCCCCAGTAGCACAGCACGCCCGCCGCAGCACCGATTGCCAGTGCGCCACTGACATCCACAAAGCCAGAAGCCGGCGTGATGGCAACCAGGCCCGCCACCGCGCCCGAGCAAGCCCCCAGCAGGCTCGCATGGCCACGGCGCAGGCGCTCGACCGCCATCCAGGCCACCGAGGCCGTTGCCGCGCCCACCTGCGTGACCAGCATCGCCATACCTGCGCGGCCATCGGCCGCCACCGCCGAACCGGCGTTGAAGCCGAACCAGCCCACCCACAGCAGCGAGGCGCCCATCAGCGTCAGGGCCAGGTTGTAGGGCACGAAGGCCTCGCGGCCATAGCCGATGCGGGGGCCAAGCATGTAGGCGCACATCAGGCCCGCCGCGCCAGCGTTGATGTGCACGACGGTGCCGCCCGCGAAATCCAGCACGCCAAGCGTGGCAAGCCAGCCGGTGGGCTCCCACACCCAGTGGGCGACAGGCACGTACACGAACAACGTCCACAGCACGATGAAAGTCAGCATGGCGCTGAACTTGATGCGCTCGGCGAAGGCACCGGTGATGAGCGCGGGCGTGATGATGGCGAAGGTGAGCTGGAACATCACATACACCGACTCGGGGATGGTCGGTGCGAGGTGGCTTACGCTCAACTCGCCCGTGCTCTTGACGTAGCTCAAGCCGTGCAGGAGGGTGCGCTCGAAGCCGCCGATGAACTGCGAGCCGGGCGTGAAGGCGAGGCTGTAGCCGATCACCACCCACAGGAGTGTTACCACCACGCACACCGCGAAACTTTGCAGGGCAGTGGAGAGCACGTTCTTCTTGCGCACCATGCCGGCGTAGAAGAGTGCGAGGCCGGGGATCGTCATCAGCAGCACCAGCGCCGTGGCGCTGAGCATCCAGGCCGTGTCACCGGCGCTGATCTTGTCGGCGGTGACCACAAAGGGCGCGGCAGGTGCCTGCGCCCAGGCCAAGGCCGGCAGCAAACTGCTCAACAGCAACACATACCTCAGTACTGCACGCAAGGGCTCCGTCACGGGCTTGACTCGATGGCTGCGAAATGCGTTTCGGCTTCCTGCCGGATATGCCTTGAGTCCTTAGCAACATGGATGCCAGTTGCACCGCGCGGCGACCGAACCGTTCACTCCCAATTCAAACGCCTGGGCGATGGTGGCTGCCACAAAGCCGAACCGATGGCCCTTCTAAGGAAGGTCATCGACAAGCCCACAACCGGAGATGTGCCATGAGAATCCAAGCCCTTACCCCCCTCGTCAGCGTGTTTGCCCTGAGCCTCGCACTCGCCGCCTGCAACAAGCCCGAAGCCCCCGCCAAGACCGATGCCGATGTGATGCGCGCTGCGGCCGAAGGGGCCGCCAAGGTCAACGAGGCCGCGACCGAAGCCGTGACCGAGCATGTCGAGAACGCCGCCGATGCGCGTGAGGACGGCAAGCCGATGAGCGAATCGGAGCTGAAGCAGGACGTGAACAACCTGCACACCGTGGATACAACCGTGGCCGACGCAAAATACAAGGTCGCCAAGGAGCAGTGCGATGCGCTCACTGGCGAGCAAAAGGACGGCTGCCTGAAGAGTGCCGAGACCGTGCACGAGATCGAACTGGGCCAGGCCAAGGCGGACCAGAAATCAGCCAAGGCCGCGATCTCCGAAACCGCCAAGTAGTGCTTTAAGGAGGGCCGCGCGGGCAGTGTTGGCTGATGGCAAACTGCGCCATCGCCGCCCGCGCGGCCCACCTGGACTGCCAACATGCTGAATCTAGCCTCGTTGTGGATTCCCATCCTGCTCTCTGCGGTGGGCGTGTTCATTGCCTCCAGCCTCATCCACATGGTGTTCCAGTGGCACAAGTCCGAGTACGGCAAGCTGCCTGATGAGGACGCTTTGCGCGCGGCAGTGCGCAAAGCCAATCTCGCACCCGGCCAGTACGTGATGCCGCACTGCACCGGCGGCAAGGAGATGCAGACTGCCGACATGCAGCGGAAATTCGATGAAGGTCCGATCGCCACCCTCGTCGTGCGTGCCAATGGCATGCCGAAGATGGGCGTCACCTTGGGCCAGTGGTTTGTAATGACGCTGGCGGTGGCGGCGCTCAGCGCTGGCCTTGCCTGCACGGTGTTGCCGCGTGGTGCCGACCCTTACCAAGTCTTCCATTTTTTTGTCATTGTCACCTTCATGAGCTACGCGGTGGGCAGCTTCATCAACGGCATCTGGATGGGCCGTCGGTGGAGCGCCGTGGCGACCGATGCACTCGACAGCCTCATCTACGCAGTCATCACCGCAGCCGTGTTTGCCTGGCTCTGGCCGCAGTGAGGCTGGGCTGTTGATCAGGGTGCCGGTGGCGGCCCGCCAGCCGGTTCGCTGCCCGTGGTCGCAGTGACGAGATGCGCACCGCCATCCGCGCAGGTGAACACCGCACCCAGCGACTCTCCCTCGGCCCTGTCACCCACCAATGCTCACCGCGCGCGATGGCGATTCGGTGACTAGCTACCCTGCCGCCCGCGTCAGGCTGCCAGTCCGGCGGGCAGCACTTCATCCATCCACACCTTGAAACTCTCCAGCGTCGCCACGCCGAAACTGGTGGTGATGGCAACGTCGGCGGCGTCCCGCCCGCGCGCGATCAGCACGCGGCCGATGCGGCGGGTGTTGTTGCGGGGGTCGAAGGTGTGCCATTGCCCACCCAGATACACCTCGAACCAGCCGGCGAAATCGCCCGCACCCCAGGGCTCTGGCGTGCCGACATCACCGAGGTAGCCGGTGCAGTAGCGCGCGGGCATGTTGAGGCAGCGGCAGAAGGTGATGGCGAGGTGGGCGTAATCGCGGCAGACCCCGCGCTGCTGCTGGTAGGCATCCCAGGCGGTCTTGGTCGGGTTGGCGTGCTCGTAGCCGAAGACGATGCGGTTGTGGACGAAATTGCTGATCGCCTGCACCCGCGCCCAGCCAGCCGGCACATGGCCGAAGTGCTGCCAGGCGATGTCGTGGAAGCGGTCGGTTTCGCAGTAGCGGCTGCCGAGCAGGTAGACCAGCGTTTCCTCCGGCAGGTCCTGCACCGCATGCTGCTGGGCGTTCAAGTCCACCGGGTCGGGCAGGCCCGAGTCGTGAATGAGTGCATCCGTCGTGAAGATGGTGCGGCCCGCAGGCAATGTCACGCGGTTGCACCAGTTGCCGAAGCCATCGCGGTAGCCACGCAGCAGGAGCGCGGGCTGGGTGATGAGATGGTCGGGGCGGATGAGGTCGGAGACACGCGAGTGATGCACGCCGAGAGTGACGATCATCGGCGTCGGCTGCGGGCAGCTGTAGATCAGCTCGAAGCCGATTCGGAATTGCATGGGGGTCCTTGGTGACGGTTGCTGGCGGGCGTGCAATGCCGGTGATCCGGATACCGCAAGGGTCGTGCCGCAAGCCGCTTGCGCGAGCATGATGGGTTTTCTGAATGAACGCTGGCCGCCGCTCGGTCGTCCACGGCTCTACACTGGCGCATCCCCACACTTCATTTTTTGCCATGACCCGCTTCGGCTACGACATCAAGACCGAGGGCCTGCCCGAACCCGAGCCCGGCCCGAGCAAGACCCGTGTGAAGGACGAGATGCACGAGTTGCAGGATTTCGGCCAGGCCTTGCTCGAACTGCCGCACGAACGTTTTGCCCGCATCGAGATGGACGAGACTTTGCGCAGCGCCTTCGACGAGCTTGCCCGCCTCACCAACATGAGTGCGCGCAAGCGGCAGGCCGGCTATATCGGCAAGCTGTTGCAGCATGTCGATATCTCGCCGTTCCGCACCGAGCTGGAATCGTTCCGCAGCGGCCAGGCGCAGGCCGCCAAGGGCTTTCCCGACCTCGCCCGCTGGCGCGACCGGCTGCTGGCCGACGACGCCGTGCTCACCGAATGGTGCAGCCGCTACCCGACCACCGACACCCGCGCGCTGCGCACCTTGATCCGCAATGCCCGCAAGGAAGAAGCCGCCGCTGCGGCAGAGGCTGCGCACAGCGGCTTGCCTGCCAGCAAGGGCCGTCACTTCCGCGCGCTGTTCCAGCAGCTGCGCGCCACCGCCGATGCCGCAGCACTCGAGTCCCGTTGAGCGTCTGCCACGCCCCCTGCCTCCGAGCCAGGCGGAGTGCTGCCGCGGCGATTGCGCGCCGAACTGCGTGTTCGATGTCTACGAGCGCGAGCTGGAACGCTGGCAGGCGCGGCATGAACCCCTGGACGAGGCCTTGAGCCCGCCATGAGATGGCTCGCGCTGCTGCTGGTCTCGACGCTGCTGCTGGCGGCCTGCAAGCCGAAACCGGTGGCCTTGACGGCACCTCCGAAGACCGTGGTGGCGGCCTTGCAACGCGGCATCAACCTCGGCTTGTGGACTGCCGAAACCAAGCTGGATGCCATCCACGCCGCGCAGGTGAACCCCGACGATGCCGACCTCGCGCGCATCCGTGCCCTGGGCTTTGGCCATGTGCGCATCAGCTTCGACCCGGCCTGGCTGGCCGATGCCCGGCTCAAGCCTTACGAAGACCGCATTCGCCAGATGCAGACCGACCTTGCACGCCTGCGCGCACAGGGCCTTTTCGTGGTGCTGTCGATGCAGCCTTCGAGTGCCTTCAAGCAGAAGCTGGCGACTGACGAGGCGCTGCTGCGCGACACCGCGGCACTCTGGCGCACTGTGGCGAAATCGCTCGGAGATTTCACGCCGACCCAGATCGCCTATGAGCTGCTGAACGAACCAGAGCTGGCAGACGCCGCTCGCGTGCGCGGCATGCTCACCAAACTGGCAGCGGGTGTGCGCAAGGCTGCGCCCCAGCATGTACTGGTCGCACAGGGCCCGCGCTACAGCGATGCCGAAGACCTGATCCGGCTCCAGCCGCTGGATGACCGCAATGTGATCTACAGCTTCCACTTCTACGAGCCGAAGAACTTCACGCACCAGGGTGTGCCCTATGGCTGGCCGATGTGGGGGTTGCTGAGCGACCTGCCCTACCCTTCCTCGCCCGAAGCGGTCGAGCCGGCACTGGCGTTCATGACCTTCGAGGCCATCGAGCACGCGCGCTTCTATGGGGAGCAACGCTGGGATCGCGGCAAGCTCGCGGCCGCCATTGCACCCGCTGCCGCCTGGGCCAGGCAGCATGGCGTAGCACTCTGGTGCAGCGAGTTCGGCGCGTTCCGCTACAAGACCAAACCCGAAGATCGGGCCCGCTGGCTCGCCGACACCCGCGAGCTGCTCGAAGCCGACCAGATCGGCTGGACGCTGTGGGATTACTCGGGGTATTTCGGGCTGGTCAGCGGCCCTCAGGGCCAGCGGGTGCTGGACCGCACGGCAGCCACCGCTCTGGGCCTGCCGCTGCCGCCCGATTGAATCTCAGGGCTGGGTGCTGAGCGGAAACTGCACCGAGGCGCGCACGCCGCTGTCTTTCATCTTCACGCGCAGCGGGCCGTTGGCCAGCGGCCTGCCCTTGGGCTTGTCGGAGATGCGGTCGATCACCGACACCGGCTCTGCACCCAGCTGGTCGCCGCCTTCGACGGTCGCGGTGTCGTTGCGCTCGAACACTTCGGTCTTGGCCGTGCCCGACACTTCATCGGCAAAATAGGCCTGCCCGCTGACCGGCAGATCCAGCGACAACCCGGAGTGGGACTCCAGCACCGGCTGCTGACGCAGGCTCTCGTCCATCTTGCCCGTCACCATCGGCGAGAGGGCACTGGCGGCCGCTGAAGTGCCAGCGGACGCAGGCTTGAGGGCAGCGCTGCCGTCGAGTGGCTCAAAGGCACTGAGCGTGGCTTTCGAGAGGCGCTTGGGGGACTTGGCCTTGCGCTTCTTGGCGACCGGCTTGACGACCGGTTTGGCCCGCTGTGTGGCGCTGCTGGGCAGCGGCGATGCAGAGGGCGTCGGCGTCTGCGCAGATGCCGCTCCCGAAACCGACAAGGCCAGCAAGGCCATGCCTGCAAATCCGCTGATGGAAAGTGTGAAGTTCATGACTGTCCGCCTGGGGAACTTGAATTGTTGCCGGGATGCTTCTATCACGCGCCCAATATGATGGGTGCCGATGGCTGCACACTGAATGGCAACAGCTTGGGGGTACACCGTACCGGTGCAGGCACGTTGCTGTTGGCAGGGTCTAAACCCGCATGGAGCAGGCGATGCGCAGAATGATTGGAAACACCTTGGCGGCACTGATGCTGGCAAGCGTCTGGCCTGTGGCCCAGGCCGCAGTGCCGGTGCTCGAAATGCCGCCCGTGGATGTCGAGGCGGCAGTGGCCGCGGATGCCCTCAAAAAAGGCCCGCAGCCGTACCGCTTCGCCGTGCCCATCGCAGTGCGGATCACGCCCGCCGATCAAGGTTTGTGGAGCAGGGTGGATGGCATGGCCGTCTGGCAGCTGGCGCTTCATTCTGCCCAGGCCAGCTCGCTCAACTTCGGCTTCAAGGCCTACGCGCTGCCTGAAGGCGCGAAGCTGACGATCTCTGCCCTCGACGGCAGCCAGCCGCAGGGCCCCTATGGCAGTGCGCACAACCGCCAAGGCCAGCTGTGGACGCCCATCGTGCGCAGCGACACGGCGCTGATCACGCTGCAAGTGCCGTTCGCCTTGCGGGAGGCCGTGCGGCTTGAGCTCGCTGCGGTCAACCACGGCTTTCGCGGCTTCGGGGCCAAGGCGGATTCGGTCAGCGCCAAGTCCGGCAGCTGCAACATCGACGTGGCGTGCTCCGATGGCAATGCCTGGCGCGACGAGATCCGCAGCGTGGCGCGCTTCACCATTGGCGGCGCGCTCCTCTGCACCGGCCAGCTGGTCAACAACACCGCCGCCAACTTCACACCGTACTTCCTCACTGCCAACCATTGCGTCACCTCCGGGGCCGAAGCGCCGACCACGGTGTTCTACTGGAACTACCAGACCAGCCGCTGCGGCGGCCCACCCGATGGCAGCCTGGACCAGACCCAGAGCGGCGCGCTGTTCCGCGCCGGGTCGTTCGATGCGGCGACGGTGGCCTCCGACTTCACGCTGCTGGAGCTGCTCGCGCGGCCCCCAGCCGCGTTCAAGGTGTACTACGCGGGCTGGGACCGCCGCGACTTGGCACCCATCGGCGTCACCGGCATCCATCACCCCAACGGTGACGAGAAGCGCATCAGCATGGACCTCAACCAGACCTTCATCGCCGCCTACGGCGAGCAGCCGGATTCGCCGCAGTCGGCCCTCACGCCCACCCACATCCTGGTGCAGAGCTGGGATCGCGGCGTCACCGAGGGCGGCTCATCCGGCTCCGGCATCTGGAACAGCGAGCGCCGTCTGGTCGGGCAGCTTTCGGGCGGCTCATCCTCTTGCGACGCGCCGCAGGCACCGGACTGGTACGGGCGCATGTTCTCCAATTTCTCCAATGTGCCGGCACCGCTCACCAGCCTGGCGACCTGGCTGGACCCGGTCGGCAACACCCAGGTGCTCGATGGCCTCGACCCGGCCAAGAGCGGCACCCCACCCGCCACGGGCGGCGGTGTGTTGCCAGGTGCAGGTAGCGGTGATGCGCCCGCGAGCGGCAATGCCGGCAGTGGCGGTGGCGGAGCCTTTGGCTTCGGGGTGCTGATGCTGGCCGCATTCGGCCGTCTGCGTCGCCTCAGGCTTTGGGGCGCAGAGCCTGCCAGAGCTTCTGCGCGGCGCTGACCAGCAGCAGTACGAGGCCACCCGCCACCACGCCCACCAAGGCATCGAGCAGAGTCGGAGTGAGGGCGGCGAGCACGCCCCCGACGACAGGCCAGCTGGCCACCGACTGCGCCGCCGCCACGATGGCGTGGTGCAGCGGGGCAATGCCGTGGCTCAGGATGCTGCCGCCGACCATGAACATCGCCGCCGTGCCGACGATGGAAAGCGTCTTCATCAGCTTGGGTGCGATCAGCAGCAAGCCGCGGCCAACACCACGCGCGGCGGCGCTGCTTTTCTGGCTGAGATATAGCCCGGCGTCGTCGAGCTTGACGATGCCTGCAACCAGGCCATAGACGCCGACGGTCATGATCACCGAGATGCCCGCGAGCACCGTGAACTGCTGCATCAGCGAGGCGGTGGCGACGGTGCCGAGCGAGATCACGATGATCTCGGCAGAGAGGATGAAATCGGTGCGCACCGCGCCCTTGATCTTGTCGCGCTCGAAGGCAACGAGGTCGATGGCGGGATTGGCAACGGCCTGCACATGTTCGGCATGGTGCGCGGCGTCTTCGGCCCGGCTGTGCAGCAGCTTGTGGGCGATTTTCTCGAAGCCCTCGAAGCAGAGATAGGCACCGCCCAGCATCAGAAGGGGCGTGACCAGCACCGGCAGCAGCGCGCTGATGGCGAGTGCGGCCGGCACCAGAATCAGCTTGTTGCGCACCGAGCCCTTTGCAACCGCCCAAACCACCGGCAGCTCGCGGTCGGCGCTGACGCCAGAGACCTGCTGGGCATTGAGTGCCAGGTCATCACCCAGCACCCCGGCGGTCTTCTTGGCGGCGACCTTGGTCATCACCGCGACGTCATCGAGGATCGTCGCAATGTCGTCTAGAAGGGTCAACAAGCTGCTGGCCATAAGTGCTCCGGGGATCAGCCCGGATTATGCCCGGCGTCAACCACAGGCATGCTTTTGCTCAGCTCGCGGCGAGCACCTGCAAGTCACCATCGAGCGCGCGGCGCTCGTCGAACACGAAGCAGCCGCCGGTGTAATGCGCGCTGCCGCAGTGCTCGAAGTAGTTGAGGATGCCGCCTTCGAGCTGCACCACGTTCTGGTAGCCCGCCGCCAACATCCACGGCGCGGCCTTTTCGCAGCGGATGCCGCCGGTGCAGAAGGTGACGACGGTCTTGCCGGTGAAATCGCCGAGTTTGGCCAGGTGCTCGGGGTAGTCCGAGAACTTCTCGATGTCGGGATGCACCGCGCCATCGAAAGTGCCGTGTGCAACCTCGAAGGCATTGCGGGTATCGAGCAGCACCACCGGGCGGCCCGCGTCATCGTGGCCCCGATCCAGCCAAGCCTTGAGCGTGTGCGGCGCGACTGAGGGCGCGGGCGTGAGCGCGGGGTTCACCTGCGGCTGGCGCAGGGTGATGATCTCGGGCTTAATCTTGACCAGCAGCTTCTTGAACGGCTGTGTCTCTGAATGGCTGCGCTTGAGCGTGAGCTGCGCAAGGCGTTCGTCGGCATCGAGCACCCGTTTGAAACTGGCGATGCCCTCGTCACTGCCTGCAAGGAACAGGTTGATGCCCTCGGGTGCCAGCAGCACCGTGCCTTTCAAGCCCTGCGCGCAGGCGGCAGCGGCGAGCTGCATCTTGAGGGCGGGCAGCGCATCGAGCGAGACGAAGCGATAGGCGGCGATGTTGAGGACGGACATGGGCAGCAGCAGCGGTGAAGGCCGCGCATTATCGCTGAGGCCATCGACGCTTATGCTGCACGGCATGTCTTCTGCCCCCTTGCGAAACGGCCTCGCCGCCAGCCGCCTGCAAATGCCCGCTGGCCCCTGGCCCACGGTGCTGGATGCGCTCAGCGCCCTGTTCCCCCGCGTGCCGCGCGATGACTGGCAGCGCCGCTTCGAGCGCGGCTTGGTGCTGGATGCCGAAGGCCGCTCGCTGCCACCGGAAGCGCCCTGCCGCGAGGGCGCGATGATCCAGTATTACCGCGAGGTGCCTGTCGAGCTGCCAATCCCCTTCACCGAAACCGTCCTGCACGCCGATGCGCATCTGGTGGTCGCCGACAAGCCGCACTTCCTGCCGGTGACGCCTGCGGGTGGTTTTGTCGAACACACGCTGCTGACGCGGCTGATCCGCACCCTCGGCAATGCCGATCTGGTGCCGCTGCATCGCATTGACCGCACGACGGCAGGCTTGGTGATGTTCTCGGCCAATCCCAACAGCCGTGCGCAATATCAGGCGCTGTTTCGGGATCGCCACATCAGCAAACGCTACGAGTCGCTGGCAGCGCCCTTGCCGCAACACACGTTCCCGCTCACGCGCAGAAGCCGCATCGTCGAAGGCGAGCCGTTCTTCCGCATGCAGGAAGTGCCAGGCACGCCCAACAGCGAGACGCGCATCGAGGTGATCGAAAAAGGCGAGCGGCTGTGGCGCTATACCCTGCATCCGGTCACTGGCAAAAAGCACCAGCTGCGGGTGCAGATGGCGGCACTCGGTGCAGCCATCCGCAACGACGAGTTCTATCCGGCCTTGCAGCCGCAGGAAGCAGGCCAGTACGACAAGCCCCTGCAACTTTTGGCGCAGGGGCTTTCGTTCACCGATCCGCTGACGGGCGAGCCGCGCAATTTCAGCTCGCGCCTCGCCCTGGCCTCAGTGCAGTAGCTGCCAGCAGACCCAGAAGATCATCACGACCTGCGCCAGGAAGAACGTGGCGCGCAGCAGCACCAGCGCCGTTGCGGTTCCGAGCAGATGCGACACGCTCTGACCGACGCGCGCGAGCAGGAACCAGCAGGCGATCTGGTCCACCACCGCGCTCTTGCCCAGAAGGGCGGCCACCACCACCACGGCGGCGAACAGGGCGAAGTTCTCCACCCCGTTCAAATGCGCCCCCTTGGCGCGCACCATGAAGCCGGGGTCGCTGTTGGGCTGGGTGCGCTCCCAGGCATCCATGCGCTTCTTGCCCAGCAAGGCCAGCGGCACGCGGGGGAAGGCATAGGCCAGTGTCAGCACTTGCAGCCAGACGACATACAGCAGCACCGCGGTGAATCCGGTCATGTCTCATCCCCTTTGGATTGGAGGACGCAGTCTACTGCGGCACGGCTTATGCTTGGCCCATAACAAGACAGGTCGCAAAGGATTGCTGCCGTATCGCTCGCTGGCACACCGGATGGGAGTCCGGCCCGGCACTCGGAGTCAGCCCATGAGCCTCAAGCCCCTCGCCCGCAGACTGCTGCCTGCCTGCAGCATCGCACTCTCACTGCTCGTGCAGGGCTGCGGCAATTCGGGCCTCGTCGCCGCGCCCCCACTCAGGCCTGCCGAGCCAGTGCCGCCGGTGGGAGCGGTCGATCCCGACAAGGCACTCTCCAGCTACCTGCGCAACCTCTCCCCCAAGATGGAGGGCGTGACTGGCGAAGCCGCCGTGTGGGAGCACTACAACATCCCGGTCAGCGACGGCACGGTGCTGGATGGCTGGATCAAGCGCCCGCCGGGCGAGGCTGGTCAACCGCTGGTGGTGGTGTTCACGCCGTACTACGGTGGTGGCGACCCCACTTTGAGCGTGCTCGGCACGCCCGCCGATGCCTTCATCGACAAGCTGCTGCCCTATGGCTATGCCGTCGGCTTCATCTCGGTGGGCGGCACCGGCAATTCCGGCGGGTGCTTCCGCGACGGTGGCCCCATCGAGCGCAAGCAGCTCGGTGATGCGGCGGATTACATGGCGAGCCAGACCTGGAGCAACGGCAAGGTTGCCGCCATCGGCGTCAGCTACGACGGCACCACCGCCAACGAGCTGTTCGTCGATCCGCCGGCCTCGATCAAGACTGTGGTTCCGATGGAGGCGATCAGCGACTACTACCGCTACACCTTCAACATCGGCGGCATCATCCGCGAGAGCACCACCTTCTTCACCACCTACTACTACCCGATTGTGGGGCTGTCTCCGGCGGGCTTGAATGGCGGCGTCGGCCCCACCGAGCCTGAGAGCTACGTGACCGAGTTGATGGGCGAACCCTGCGCCGAGCAGCTCGCCATCCAGCAGGAAAGTGTCACCACCGAGGTCACCGCCAACAAAACCCCGTTCTGGCAGGAGCGCGATGCGGTGCAACTGGTGCTCGACAGCCTCGACAAACCGCGCCCGCCGATGTTCTTCATCCAGGGCTATCAGGATGCCAACGTCGATCCGCAGATGGCCGACGGCTTTCTCGAAGCGGTGGTGAAAACCGGCGTGCCGCTGCACATCTGGATGGGCCAGTGGGTGCATGCCTTCCCGCAGTCCACCGGCACCGCCGCCTGCGCCGAGAAGGCACCCTGCCGGGGCGACTTCTTCGAGAGCTTCCTGCTTGCCTGGTTCGATCAGTTCTTGAAAGGCCGCGACACCGGCGTGCTCGACGCGCCGATGGTGCAGACCCAGGCCGATGACGGCGTCTGGCGGCACGAAAACGCCTGGCCTTCCAACACACTCGCCCCCGTCGCGCTCTATCCCCAGGCCGATGGCACGCTCGGCCTCGCCAGCGGCAGCGCCACTGCCAGCTACACCGACCTCGGCGCCAACCAGGCCGAGGAGACCAACACCGGCATGCAGATCACCCTGCCCGTCGGCGCGCCCGGTGCCTTCATCGAATTCGTGAGTGCGCCACTCGACAAGCCCATGCGCCTCACCGGCCTGCCGCATTTCGAGTCGGTGATGACGGCCGACGCCCCGCGCGCGAATGTCATCGCCACCCTGATGGAACGCTTCCCCGACGGCAGCCAGCGTTACCTCAATTTCGCCGCACTCAGCCTCAACCACGCCGAATCGCTGGCGAGCTACGACATGGACATCAGCGGCAAGGCCCTGCCCGTCGGCATCAACTTCTACCCGCAGGACAACGTCGTGGCGGCAGGCTCGCAGCTGGTGCTGCATCTGGGCGGCGATGTGGCCACCGAGCATGTGACCAGCGATGGCAACAGCTCGAACTTTCTCAACATCGGCCCCAGCCTGCTGCCGACCGGCATCGGTGCTGCGGTGAGTCTTGACCTCGCCAAGACCAAGCTCATGCTGCCCAGCAATGCGGGGGATCGGGTGGAGAGTCTCTCTTGGCTGGAATGAGCCTGTCGGTCCGCCTGTGCTGGCGAAACCCCAGTCTCGGAGTCCGGTCGTTTCAGCGGTCGTATTCCACTACCTTGGCGACTTGCAGCAGAGGTTGCCAGTGGGCGATGAAATCCTCGATGAGCAGGGGCTGGGCGTAGTAGAAACCCTGCACCAGTGCACAGCCCTGATCGTGCAGGAATTGGCGCTGCGCCGCAGTCTCGACACCCTCGGCCACCACCTGCAAGCCCATGCGGGCACCGATGGCGATGATGGCGGCGGTGATCTGCCGGTCGTCGCGCGACTTCGGCACATCGCGGATGAAGCTGCGATCAATCTTGAGCTTTTGCAGCGGCAGCTGGCGCAGATAGCTCAGCGAGGCACCGCCGATTCCGAAGTCGTCGAGCGCGAAGCTGACACCGAGCGTGGCAATGGCTTTCATCTGCTCGGCCATCACCTCGACGGGCTCGTTCATCACGCTCTCGGTGACTTCGAGTTCGAGGTGATGGCCGGGCAGCCCGCTGGCCTCCAATGCGGCGGTCACCATCTCGACCAGGCCCGACTCGCCGAGCTGGCGTGGTGCGAGATTGACTGCGAGACGGAAGTCGTCCTGCACGCCCAGTTCGAGCAGCCTCGCGCCATCCTTGCAGGCCTGTTGCAGCACCCAGGCACCAATGGCGACGATCAAGCCGGTCTCTTCGGCCACCGGCACGAAGTCTTTCGGACTCAGGATGCCGCGCTGCGGGTGGCGCCAGCGCAGCAGGGCTTCGGCCGCGCAGAGCCGCTCGCTGTGCAGGTCCAGCTGCGGTTCGTAGACGAGAAAGAACTCGTTCTGCTCCAGTGCGCGCCGCAGTTCCCTCTCTACGCTCAGACGCTGCTCCGCGCGCTGCTGCATGTCGGCCGTGAACGGCCGCCAGGTGTCGCGCCCCTGATTCTTGGCCGCATAGAGGGCGAGATCCGCGTGCCGCAGCAGCTGTTGTAGCTGCTCGGCGTGCTGGGGATACAGCGCATAGCCGATCGACAGCGTCGCGTAGACCTTCTGGCCCTCGATCTCGAAGGCCGGGCGCGACAACTCCACCAGCTGTGCAGAGAGCTCACCACAGCGAGTCTCCAGCGATTCGCCTTCCAGCACCAGA
The DNA here is from genome assembly GCA_040385605.1 of Pseudomonadota bacterium. GTDB lineage: Bacteria > Pseudomonadota > Gammaproteobacteria > Nevskiales > Nevskiaceae > Stagnimonas. Next base: position 61,456 of record JAZKHC010000035.1, on the reverse strand, counting down.
GCGAACTCGTCACCACCCAGACGGTAGATCGGCAGCGCCTCCCCCAGCGCCGCACGCAGGCGGCTGGCGAGCTGCATCAGCAGCAGATCGCCAGCCTGGTGACCCAGCGAGTCGTTGACGACCTTGAAGTGGTCGAGGTCCATCAGCAGCAGCGCATAGTGCTGCTGCTGAGTCCGCCCCCGCTCGGCGACCGTCTGCAGGCGCTCTTCGAGCGAATAACGGTTGGCCAGCTGGGTGAGCGAGTCGTGGCGGGCCATGCGGTCGAGCGCGGCCTGGGCACGACGGCGCTCCTCAAGCTCGTGGGAGAGCGCCTGCTGGCGCAGTTCGATCTCGCCCAGCATGGTGTCGAAGCCGCTAGCGATGTCGCCGATCTCGTTGCCTGGCGAAATGCCGCTGCGGCGGGAGTAGTCACCCGCGCGTGCGACCTGCTGCATGAGTGCGATCAGCTCGTTCACCGGGCCCGTGATGTAGCGCACCACGCGCCTGAACAGCAGTAGCGCAAACAACACCGACAAGGCTGCCACCGCCAGCGCGGTCATCGAGTACAGCAGCAGGCGTGCCCGCAGCCGGTGCAGCCGGGCGTCGATCACCAGCGTGCCGTACTGCCGGCCCTGGTAGATCACTGGCTCGCTGAGCTGCAGCGACTCGCCCGCTTGCGACGCGGCCTGGCTGTTGCCGTATTCGGCCAGTGCCACACCGTCGGCACCGAGCAGCCTTGCGGCAGCGACATCCTCGGAGGCATGCAGCGCAAGCAGGATGTCGCGGGCCGCATCGGCGTCTCCGAACACCAGAGCCGCACTGCTGTTGGCGGCGATCATCCGCGCCTGCACCTGCAGATCGTGCTGCACGGCCTTGCGGTTGACCAGATATTCGCTGCCGATCAGCAGCGACGCCAGCGTCAGCACCGTCACCGTCACCACAGCCGCTGCACCTAGACTGAGCTGCCGTCGCAGCGAGGTCCGTGCAAGGCGCTGCCGCCAGCGTTGGCGGCGGCTCATGGTGCCGACTCCAGCCGCGCCAGGCGCAGGACCTGCGCGCTGAACACCAGGCCCTGCTGTTCGGCCTGCTGGCGGTTGACCGCGAACACCAGTCGGCCGTCCTCCACCGCGAGCGAGAGCACGGCCGCCGAGTGGCAGAGCACACCGCCGCAATCGACCACGGTCATCAGGCCCTCAGCGCCGCCCTGCTCGCGCAGCCTGTCCAGGCGGTGTCGCTCGGACGCTGCCAGGTAGACGGCATTGCAACCCGAGAACGGGGCCTGTCCAGCAACACTGCGCACCTGCAACGGACGCGAGCCGATCTGCTTGCCGTCGATATCCGGCAGTGCGGCGGCGACCTCGTCGCGCCCCAGCACGCAGAGCGTGAGCGGTGTCTCCGCCGCCGCCCCGCTCGGCCAGCGGGTGAACAGCATCACCTTGTAGATGACGGCCGCCTTCACGGCATCGTCCGGCAAGGATGCCGCCTGCACTTGCTCTGCGCATGCCAGCCGCAGGCCGAGCGCCAGCAGCGCCATGCGGCAAACGGTCTGCTTCACAGGGCGAGACCCAGACGCAGACGGAACTGCCGACCCTCGGCCGGCACCGCGTCGATGCCGACATCGCTCAGGTCCGGCGAGCCGGGATGAACGTAGGATTCGTCGAGCAGGTTGTCCACCGAAAACCCGAGCTCCAGTCCCGGCCTCAAACGGACGCCCGCCAGGGTGAGGTTGAGCAGCCAGTAGCTCTCGGCCGGTACGCCGGCGGTGTTGCGCTGGCCGGTACCGAGTGCTTCGAGGCCGAGCCGGCAGCTGCCGCGGATCGGCAGGCTGCCGTGAAACTTGGCGAGCCATCGCGGCGCGTCGTCGAGGTCGCTGTCCGCATCCTCCGTGCGTTGCAGGCTGAAGCTGGCGCGGCTTTGGAGGCCGCCAGCCCAGTGCTTGTCCACCACCAGATCCAGGCCCTGCGCCTCGACCTCCCCGCGGTTGCTGAACTGCTGATCGCCTGGCGCCTGGATGATGAAGTGGTCGATCGACAGCAGCTGTGCGGCCAGCTGCAAGCGCAGACTGTCGTTCACCCGGTTTTCCCAGATCAGGTCCCAGTTGCTTGCCACCTCGGGCCGCAGATCGGGATTGGCATCGAGATCGACCTCGTAGAAACGCTCGTAGTTACTGGGCACTCGATAAGCCTGCCCATAGATCAGCTTCACCACCTGCCCGGCCGCAGGCTTGACGATCAAGGCCACCCGCGGTGTGGTGCGCGCCTTGAAGTCGCTGTAGCTGTCGTGGCGGAGACCGATGTTGAGACTGAGCCGCGAGCCCAGGCGCCAGTCGTCCTGAGCATAGATGCCGACATGCGATTCCCGCCGTCGGCTGTCTTGGTACAGCGTGTAGGGCTCGACGTCGACGTTGCTCTGGCGCTGCCGGTAGTCGTTCTGCCCATCCACCCCCACCAGCAATTGGTGGTTGATGAAGCCGCGGTACACCGCGCTCAACTCGCCGATCAACCAGCGTCCCTGCGCGCGGTCCAGATTGATGACCCCCTCGTAGGCCAGTTCGCCACGGTACTGGTAGTGGCCGTGCAGCAGCTGGCCCTGCAGCAGCCAGTCGCTGCCACCCAGGGTCGATTCGTAGCCGAGGCTGACGAAGCCGGAGCTGTCGAAATACTTGTTGTTCGCCGAACCGGCATCAGCACCGTAGATGGGCAGGGGTATCTGTTTGAGCCGCTGACCGTGTACACCCTGAAGGGTCCAGGCACCGGACACCAGCTTGGCGGTGACATCGACGAACTCCTCATCGTCCAGATGGTTGAGTGCGAGCAGTCCCTCGCTGCTGGCAACCTCAAGATGCTCGCCCGCGCGGCGGCCATATTTGGCGGACAGCTGCAGCGCACTCTGCGCGAGCAATGGGGTATCGAACTGGAGATAGGCGCTGCTGAGGCTGGCCGTCCCCACCTCGGTCACAGCGCGCAGGCCGGTCGTACGGCTGGGTGCCCGGGTCACGACATTGATGGTGCCGAGCAGGGCGTTGCTGCCGAACACCGAGGAGCCTGGCCCGCGCACGAACTCCACCCGCTCGATCAATTCGATCGGCACCGGCAGCTCGTGGCCGATGGCCGCTGCCTCGTAGACGTTGTCGTTCTGGCGATGGCCGTCGATGAGCAGCAGCACCGGAGCATTGAAATCGCCGACGCGACGGATGCCGCGCACGCCGAGATACTCGTAGACGCGATCCGAACTGACATGCAGGCCGGGCATGGAACGCAGCACGTCCGACAGGCTGCGGTAGCCAAACTGGCGGATGTCCTCGGCGGTGACGACGGTGATCGACGAGGGTGCCTCGGCCAGCGGTTGCGGGAAACGCGAGGCCGCGTAGATGTCGAGTCCCAGCAACTGTTCGAGACCGAGGTCGGCGAGCTGGCCGGCACCGGCACCGGCACCATCCGACCGTGCGGGCGATGGCAGGCCCAGCGACAAGAGCACCGTACAGACGCAAAAGGCGCTGAGAGGCCGACGGATGCCGTAAGAGTTCATGGCCATGGGAGCCGGTGAGCGTTGATGGACTGCAACTTTGGAATATGCCCTATCGGGCAGCGCCCGCCAGACTGCTGCACAGGCTGCTCCTGACCTTTTCATTATCGGTTTTTGTCGGGTGAGCTTAAGGCAGCCGGCCACCTTTGGCCCGAGGTAGTGTTTAGACGTTTTACATTTCAGCGATGCGAGTCCAAATCGCGTCGGGCGAGGCGCGGAAGTCGTGGCTTAGTGGTTCTAAGCGAGACTTTCGCAACGAAGCCGGACGCGATTTGGGCCGCACCCCTTCGGGGCGGGGCCATTTTTGGGCATTGCAGCGTCACAAGACTTGCGAATGGAACAACCATTCGCTGCGTCCCGTTCCTTGCACTGCCCATAAATGACCTCCGTCGCTGAAACGTAAAACGTCTAAACACTACCTAGTATTTTCCGCCGGTCGGCCCGCGCCCTGTCTCCCCGTCACAGCCTCCACTTCTGCTCAGGAGAATAAGCCGCATGAAACCCAAGGTCGGATTCGCAGTGATCTATCGCTGGCGGTTGCACGCCGCAAAGGTCTTGCAGTTCCAGCAGGCCTGGGAGCGCGGCACCCTTCGCATCGCCGCCGAGCGCGGCGGACTCGGTTCGCGGCTGCATCAGGCCGACGACGGTAGCTGGCTCGCCTACGCGCAATGGCCTGACCGCGCGAGCTGGCAGCACTCGCGTGAGCTTGGCCAGGTGAATGCCGCCGATACCGCATTGATGGAAGCAGCCATCATCGAAGCGTTTCCACCGCTGCCGCTGAACACCATCTCCGATCTGCTGAGCAGCGACTAGAACTGCACCCCCAACGTGGCAAACAGCTGCCGCCCATTGGCCTGCTGCGCGAAGTAACTGCCGGGGAAGAAGGTCGCATCCGTCACCTGATTGAGCACGCGCTTGTCGGCCAGATTGCTGCCACCGATGGAGAGGGTCCAGTAGTCCTTGGGGTGGGCCAGCATCAGGCGCGCAGCGTAGAGAAAGTACCCCGGGACTCGGGTGGCGGGGTCGAGGTCGGTGTCGGTGAACTGCTCGCCCTGGTAGATCACATCGCCGGCCAAGGTCATCACCACCGGGCCTAAGTCGTAGCTCAGGGTTGGCGTGAAGGTGCCGGTGCGCTCGGGTGAGAAGGCGATGCGCTGCCCATCGAGATTTTGCGTGGCACCAATGCCTTGAGAGATTGGCGCGGGTGCATCACGGTACTGCTGGTAGCGCGCCTTCAAGAGGCCGAGGGAGCCATTCAGCCGCAGCGGCTCGTAGGGCGTGCGCCAGCTGAAGTCGGCCTCCAGCCCGCGCGAGGTGGCGGAGCCGGCGTTGCTGACATCGAAGAACACGCCGTTGAAGGCGAGCACTTGCAGGTTGTCGAACTGGGTGTCGTAGAGCGTGAGGTTGACGTTGAGGGTCTTGCGCAGGAAGCGACCCTTGGCACCGATCTCGAAAGTGCGTGCCTTCTCGGACTGGTATTCGAGATTGGCCCCGGTGAACGAGATGGAGTTGAAGCCGCCGCTCTTAGCACCCTGGGTATAGCTGGTGTAGTAGTTGATGCCGTGGTCGGCGAAGTACTGGAGTGCCAGCTTGGGCGAGAGGTCGAACTCCTTGCGGACGAGATCGTGCAGGTCGTAGTCCTGGCTCATCAGCACCTGGGCGATGATGCAGGGGTCGCTGGTCATGCCGCTGCCACTGCCGATGCCGCCGATGACGCCGCCGATCGGTAGCGTGTCCTTGGCGACGCAATGGCTCTGGCCCTTGCTGTCGATGTCTTTCACCTCACGGTTGAGGCGCAGGCCGGGGGTGATGGCGATCTTCTGGGTGATGTTCCACGTGAACTGCCCGAAGAGCGCCGTGGAGCGGATGTCCTGCCCGTAGTCGAGCTGGTAGAAATCGCCATCGGCCGCTGGTGCGGTGACGCCCGCCAGCGGTGCCAGGCTCACCGGCAGCTGGCCGGTGCTCTGCGTCGTGCGGTCCTGGCTCGCAAGCTGGGCGAAGTCGTCGGTGAGCAGGTACGAGCCGATGTCCTGCCCGGCGAGGATCCGCACGAAGAGGTCGTAGCGCGACTGGAAGTTGTAGAGCCCACCGACGAACTCGAATCCGGTGCCCATGCCGAACAGGCTCTCGGCCTTGCCGGTGAAGCGCAGCTCGGTGGTGAACTGCCGGTGCTTCTCGTGGTTGTCGAGCCTTGCGATGTCGGCGGGCGAGACATCGAGTTCGTTCAACTGGTCGATGTGGAACTTGCTGCCGCCGAGGATCAGCACGCTGCTGAAATCCTTGAGGCCTGCCAAGGCGCCGATCTTCCACTGGGTTTTCAAACCCAGCGTCTCGGAGCCCTTGCTGATGAAGCCCGGCGTGTCGGATTCGGTCTGGAAATCGAAGGGGTCATCTTCCACATTCGGGTCGAAGGTTTGCAGGTAGCTGCGGGTATCGGCATCGAGATTGGCGAGCTGGAACGGCCAGAAGGGCGCCTTGGTGTCGGAGACCACGCCGGTCAGCTCCATCTCAACCGAGTCCGCTGGCAGCAGCAGGGCCTTGAGGCGGTAGGCGTCCTGCTTGATCGCCTCTTCGTTGCGGTTGATGAACGTGTTGAACAGCTCGCCGTCCTGCTGGCGCTTGAGCGCCGAGACGCGCACGCCGCCCCAGTCCGCAAACATGCCGCCGACTCCGCCCTCGAAGCGGCGCTCGCCATGCTCGCCGTAGAAGGTGCGGCCGTCGCCACCAAACTTGCCGCCATTGGCCTGCGGCCCCTTGCTGGTGACGTTGAACACGCCCGCGATGGTGTTCTTGCCGAACAGGGTGTTCTGCGGCCCGCGCAGTACTTCGACTCGATCGACATCGAACAGCGACTCGGTGAAATAACCCGGGCGGCCGAAGAAGATTTCGTCCTGCACGAAACCGACGGAGCTCTCGAAACTCGGGTTGAAGGCATTGGTGCCGAAACCACGGATGAACACCTGCGGGCTGCCGGGGTCGTCGGCATCGACGCGCACGTTGGGCACGTAGAGCGCCACATCGGCGAGGTCCGCCGCACCGGTCTCCTTGATGAACTCGCCGCTCAGGGCCGTGACCGACACCGGCACGCGGCGCGCGGACTGCTTGGTCTTCTGTACCGTCACCACGATCTCTTCGAGCTGGCGCGGGCTATCTATCGTGGCCGGTGCAGGCTCGGGCAGGGCCTCGACCGGGATGGTCGCCACCGGCTCGGCAGCTGGCGCAGGCTCTTGCGCGATCAGACTCAGGGGCAGTAGCAGGCAGGCCGTGCCGAGTAGAAATCTCTTCATCAAAAATCCCTCGCGCCTTGATGGCTGTTTTGTGTCACAAGCAAGCCACGCGCCACGAGGCGAGTCAATGGCGAGGGGCCGATTTACTGCTGACCCGATGATCGCCCGCCAAGGCCGCTACGCTATGCGGATGAGAACACTGCAATGAGCCTCGCCATCGGCACCAAAGTCCCCCGCCGGGGCCATGCGCTGTCGCGCTTCATCGGCCGCAGCTTTCTGCGCCTGCTCGGTTGGCGCATCGAGGGCAGCATCCCCGACCTGCCGCGCATGGTGATGATCGGCGCGCCGCACACCTCCAACTGGGATGGCGTCATCAGCATCGCCACCCTCATCGCGCTGGGGCTCAAGGCCAGCACCATGATCAAGGACTCCGCCTTCAAGGGCGTGATGGGGCCGATCCTGCGCGGCTTTGGCGCGATCCCCATCAACCGCAAGAGCCCCAAGGGCGTGGTCGAGCAGAGCGTGGATGCGATCACCCAGAGTGCAGGCGGCATGCTGCTGCTCATCGCGCCCGAAGGCACCCGCCACAGCGCGCCGGAGTGGAAGCGCGGCTACTGGCACATCGCCCTGGGTGCTGCGGTGCCGGTGCTGCCCGCGGCCATCAACTACCAGAACAAGACCGTCACCTTCGGCCCGCCGGTGATGCCCAGCGGCGACTACGCCGCCGACTTCAAGACCCTGCTCGATTTCTACGCGCCGTTGATCGTGGGCCGCCATCCGCAGCGCATGTCCAAGCCCTTGTGCGAGCGCGTCGGCCAAACCTGGAAACCCGAAGCAGATGATTGAATCAGCCCCCTCACAAAACCTTGGCTACGGCATCACCTGCATCGATACCTTGCAGGAGCGCCCAGGCATGGCCTGCTGCTATTTGATGGAACGTGGCGAGGATGTCGCCTTCGTCGAAGCCGGCACCTCGCCCGGCGTGCCGCGCCTCATGGCCCTGCTCGATGCGAGCGGCATTGCACGCGAGCGCGTGCGCTACGTCATCGTCACCCACGTGCATCTCGACCACGCTGGTGGTGCGGGTGCGCTGATGGCGGCTTTGCCGAAGGCCACACTCGTGGTGCATCCGCGCGGCGCGCGCCATCTCATCGACCCGGCCAAGCTCATCGCCGGAGCGACGGCGGTGTATGGCGCAGCGGCCGTCGCTGGAATGTATGGCGAGATCATGGCCGTGCCCGAGTCACGCGTGGTCGCCCCCGCCGATGGCACCGCCCTGCCCTTCGGCGACAGCGAGCTGGTGTTCGTCGATAGCCCCGGCCACGCCCGCCACCACTTTTCGGTGTGGGACCCGGTCAGCCAGGGGTTCTTCACCGGCGACACCTTTGGCCTGAGCTACCGCGACTTTGACGACGCCCAGGGCCCCTGGATCATGCCCACCACCACGCCGGTGCAGTTCGAGCCCGATGCCTGGCATGCCACGCTCGACCGCTACCTCAGTTTCATGCCGCAGCGCATGTACCTCACCCACTTCAGCGTGGTCGAGGATGTGCCTGCGCTGGCGGCGAAGCTGCGCGCAGGCATCGACCGCTATGTCGCACTCGGCCAGTCGCTCGCCAAGGCAGACGACCGGCACGCAAAGCTCAAGACGGCGATGGCCGACGATGCCCTTGCCGAGCTGCGCGCACGCCGCAACCCCGTGCCGGAAGCGCGCGTGCTGGCGCTGCTGGAGATGGACCTCGAACTCAATGCGCAGGGCATGGCCGTCTGGCTTGACCGCGCCGCCTGAAGGAATCCCCATGAGCACCATTGCAGACGCCCTCATCAATCTCGTCGCCGGCACTGTTCGCGGCTGGCGCGGCACGCAGGCCATGGCGCCTGCGCGCCTCAAGCCCGAGAAAACGCTGAAGCTCTACGACATGGAGGCCAGCCCCTACTGCCGCCTGGTGCGCGAGGTACTGACCGAGCTGGATCTCGACGTGATGATCCTGCCCTGCCCGGCCGGCGGCACGCGGTTTCGCGCGGAGGCTGAAAAGATCGGCGGCAAGCAGCAGTTTCCGCTGCTGGTGGACGACAACACCGGCACTGTGCTCTACGAGAGCGCTGCAATCGTCGACTACCTCGGCAGCACCTATAAACGCCGCGTGCGCGGCACACGCGGCATCGGGCGCAGCCTGTCGGTGGGCAGCTCCTACCTCTCGTCGGCACTCATGTGGAGACCGCGCGGCGTGATGGGCATGAAGGCAAGGCCATCAAAGGCCCCGGCCCAGCCCTTGGAGCTGTACAGCTTCGAGACCAGTCCCTACTCCAAACCCGTGCGCGCGCGGCTGTGCGAACTCGAACTGCCGTACCTGTTGCGCAACACCGGCAAGGGCGCCTGGGGTGACATGGGCCCGCCATCTTTCCGCGACACCCTGTTCAAGACGCCGAAAGGCACCACGCCCAACCGCCAGTGGCTCGAAACCCACACCGGCAAGGTGCAGGTGCCCTACCTCATCGACGCCAACACCGGCACCGCGATGTATGAGTCGCAGGCCATCCTTGCTTACCTTGACCGCACCTACGCTGCATAAAACCAAGCTGCATCAACCGGAGAGAGAAAAATGATCGGCTACACCACCCTCGGCACCAACGACCTGCCGCGTGCTTCAGCGTTCTACGACACCCTGTTCGCCCAGATCGGTGCCAAGCGCCTGATGGACTTCGGCCGCATCGTGGCCTGGGGCATCAACCCTGCGATGCCGATGTTCTCGATGTGTACGCCCTATGACGGCAAGCCCGCCAGTGTCGGCAACGGCACCATGGTGGCACTGGCGGTAGAAACGAAAGCCCAGGTGGATGCCCTCCACAAGAAGGCGCTGGAACTCGGTGGCACCGACGAGGGCGCACCGGGCGTGCGCGCCGATGTGTTCTACATCGGCTACTTCCGCGACCTCGATGGCAACAAGCTCAACTTCTTTTGCATGAACTGATGCGCGTCGTGGTGCTCCGCCCCGCCCTTGTCCACCCTTCGGCGGGGCGGTTTCTTTTGAGGCGGGCCACTGGCTAAGCTCGCAGCATGAACTCCGAAACCGCCGTGCGCGGCAGCTGGCTGGGCCGCACGCGCATCAGCGCCAAGCTGGTTGCCATCGTCGCGGTATTTGTCACGGTCATCTGCGCTGTGACGGGCCTGTTCGTGCTGGCGTACAACGTCGGCGTCGGAGTTCGCGCATATGTCGGCGGCGAGGGTATGTGGTCGAAGGGGCAGAAGGATGCGGTGTACTCGCTCAGCCGCTATCTCGGCACTGGCGATGAGCGCGACTACCGAAACTACCAGACCGCCATCGCCTTGCCGCTGGGCGACCGCGACGCGCGGCTGGAGATGGAGAAACCAGAGTTCGAGCAGCGCCGGGTACTCGCCGGATTCGCGCAGGGCGGCAACAGCGCGGAAGACATTCCCTACATGATCTTCCTGTTCCGCCACTTCAAAGAGATGCCCTACTTCTCGCAGGCCATCACCGTATGGCGCGAGGCCGAGCGGGAGCTGCTGCAACTGCCCCTGCTCGCCGATGAGGCGCGCCTGCGCATGGCGGCAGGGCCGCTGGCTGCAACCGAACGCACGGTGTTTCTCGACCGGGTACAGGCCATCAATGCGCGGGTCACGCCGCTGGAGCAGCAGTTCTCGCAGCTTCTGGCCGCCGGCGCGCGCGAGGTGCAGGCGCTGCTGCTCAAGGTGACGCTCGCCACCACCGCCGCCCTCATTGCCATCGGGGTGCTGTTTGCCTGGAGCATCTCGCGCGACCTGCGCGCCAGCATCACCGGCCTGCGGGAGGGCGCGATGCGGGTGGCGCGCGGCGATCTCACCGCACCCATCACCCGCCGCTCGCAGGACGAGCTGGGCGAGCTCGCCACCGTGTTCAACGACATGATGGCGGCACGGCGCGAAGCCGAGACCGCGCTGATCACCGCCAACGAGTTCCGTGAAAGGGTGATGGAGAGCGCGACCAACGCCATCTACACCATGGACATGGAGGGCCGCTTCACCACCGCCAACCGCCGCACCGCCGAGATCACCGGCTATCCCATCGAAGACCTCATCGGCCAGACCTGGGCGAACATGGTGCGCGAGGAAGATCTGCCCGAGCTCTACGCGGGTTACGTCAGCACCGTCTCCGGCTCGACACCCATCACCAACCGCGAGATCTCGCTGCGGCAGAAGAACGGCCACTGGGTGGTGATCGTTTTCAGCATTGCGCCGCTGCGGCGCGAGGGCGTGATTTTCGGCGTGGTGGGTGCCGCCGAAGACATCACCGAACGCAAGCACGCCGAGGCGGAGCTGAAAGCCCGCGCCGAAGAACTGAGCCGATCCAACCAGGAGCTGGAGCAGTTCGCCTACGTCGCCAGCCATGATTTGCAGGAGCCGCTGCGCACGGTCACCGGCTTCGCCCAGCTGCTCGGCCGCCGCTACCAGGGCAGGCTCGACGCCGAGGCCGACGAGTTCATCGGCTTCATCACCAGCGGCGTGGTGCGCATGAAGAGCCTGATCGAAGACCTGCTCGCCTACTCGCGCGTGCAGCGCGAGCACCACGCGGCGGGCGTGGTCGCGCTCGACGCTGTGCTGGCGACCGCACTCGCCAACCTGGGTGCTGCGATCCAGGCCACCGGTGCAACGGTGACGCACACCAGTCTGCCCGAGTTGGCGGTGGACCCGCGCCAGTTCGCGCAGCTGTTCCAGAACCTCATCGGCAATGCCATCAAGTTCCGTGGTGAGGCGGCACCCTTGGTGCACCTGAGCGCGGAGGCACGGGAAGCGGACTGGCTGTTCTCCATCAGCGACAACGGCATCGGCATCGACGCCCAATCAGCCGGGCGGGTGTTCATGCTGTTCCAGCGCCTGCACAGCCGCGACCAGTACGAGGGCAATGGCATCGGGCTGACCATCTGCAAGAAGATCGTCGAGCTGCATGGCGGGCGCATCTGGGTGGAGCCGACGCCTGCGGGGGCCAGCGGCACGGTGTTCCGCTTCACGCTGCCAAAAGCCGCCTAAAGTAGCGGCATGACCACTTTCGATTCGCTGCTCGCAGGCGCGACCGTCGCCAGCCCCCTACCCTTCGATCTCAATGCCGAGCGCGGCATCCAGCTTGATCTTTCGGAGCACAACCGCGCACTGGATGGTTTCGACCCGGGCGACACCGCCGCCTTCAGCGCCTTCATCGAGGGCGAGATCAGCCGCTTTGACGCGCGCTACGCCGCCGGTGGCTATGCGGAGAACCGCACGCTCTACGCCATGAGTTCGGTGTTCGGCACCGGCGAGACTGAGCCGCGCACCCTGCACCTGGGCATCGACCTCTGGCTGGCGGCTGGCACGCCGATCCACGCCGTGCTGGGCGGGGTCGTGCACAGCACGCAGGACAATGCCGCCTTCGGTGATTACGGACCGACGCTGATCCTCGAACACGCGCTCGAAGGCGAGCGGTTCTTCACGCTCTACGGCCATCTCGCTCAGCCGACGCTGCAACGCACACGGCCCGGCCAGCGCATCGAGACCGGCGAGCTGCTGGGCTGGCTCGGTGCGCCGCACGAGAACGTCGGCTGGCCGCCACACCTGCATTTCCAGCTGATGCGCGAGCTGGGCGGCCGCAGCGGCGACTATCCCGGCGTGGCCCGCCCCAGCGAAGCCTCGCAATGGCTGACGAACTGCCCTGATCCGAACCTGTTGTTGCGGATCAGGGCGCTCGGCTGAGGCTCATCAGCGCCGCAGGCGGCGGCTGGCAGCACCCAGACCCATCAGCAGCAGCGCCAGCGCACCGAAGGCACCACCACCGAAGCGGCCAGTCTCGGCTACTGCCGTAGCAGGCGGCGTCACCCCCGGTACGGTGCTGGTGGAGCTGACGATGGTCTTGGCAGTCGCCGCCGCACCGGGGCTCACCTGCGCAGCTTCGGCTACTGCGCTGACGACCAGTTCGCCGCCGGCCTTGGCGACAAGGTCGAGCTCGATGGTCTTGCTGGCACCGGGTGCCAGCGGCTCTGAGAACATGCCTTCAAAAATCCGGTCGCTCTCCTGCGGATTGCTGCTGCAACCGCCGCAATCGGCCAGGGTCTCGGGCCCAGCCAGCGTGACCTTGTAGGCGACTTCGGTGGCGTCGATCTTGCCGGTCGCGGGTTGAGTGAAGGTGATGGCCGTCGTGAAGATTTCGCCGCTCTTCACCGTGGCCGGCGCGTCGATGGTGATCTTGAGCTGCGGCCGCATGGTGACGGCATTGAGCGCATCCACACGTCCCCAGCCGGTGATGTTGTTGGGGATGTCGGCGACGGTGGTGCCGCCACAGGTCTGCACGGTGGTGATGGTCTGCACGGCGGAAAGCTCGACCAGCTTGCGCACGTCGGCCACCCGGCCAATCAGGCGCGGCTCGGCGGACATGAGCAGGGCGACCAGACCCACCACATGCGGCCCGGCCATGCTGGTGCCGCTGATGGTGTTGTAGTCGCCATCGTTCCAGGCCGAGCGGGTATCGACACCGGGTGCGGTGACGTTGGGCTTGAGGCGCATCGAGGCATCGCTGAGCACCGGGCCACGGCTTGAGAAATCCGCCATCGCCTCGCTCTCGTCGTTGGCACCGACGGTGAAAGAGGACTCGTAGACCGCAATCGGGAAGGCAACCGTCGAGCAGGTATCGCCGTCGTTGCCGCCAGAGACCACCTGCACGATGCCGGCGGCATAGATCGCATCGTTGGCATCCTTGAGCAACGGCGGTGCGCAGGCTTCGAGGCAGCCCCAGCTGTTGCTCACCACGTCGGGTGCCATCGCGGGGTCGGCAGCCGCGGCATCACCCTCCGGGTAGGGTGCAACCTGCCATTCCATGCAGTCCATGTAGGTCGGCACCGTGCCAACACCGAGCACCGGGTCGAGCAGCGAGCGGCAGGCCATCCACTTGGCATCGGGGGCCATGCCGACCTGGTTGTCCGCACCGTCAAAGCCGACGATGGTGCCGGTGGTGTGCGTGCCGTGGCCGTTGCTGTCGCAGGGCACTTCGGGATCGGTGCAGAACAGGTCCGCCGCGCCGAAGGCATTGCGCCAGTTGTAGGCGTGGCTGGCGGTGCTGGTGGCGGCATCCCAGCCGCGATACTGGTTCTTCAGCGCCGGGTGATCCCACATCACGCCCACGTCATGGTCGCCCACCACCACGCCCTGGCCGGTGAAGCCGAGCTTCCAGACCTCCGGCGCGCGCAGCTGGCGCAGGCCGTACTCAGCAGTATCACCGAGCGCCTTGGCGACGAAGTTGGTCTTGCCGCTCGCCGCCTGCACCGCATTGGCGCGGCGGGCGATGTAGGGCGAGAGCAGGTTGAGTTCGGTGCTGATCAGGTAGGCACCGCGCACATCCACGCGGCCAGCCAAGGCCTGGATATCCGCCAGGCTGCCTTTGGCCGTGATGGCGTTGGCGAGCCAGAAGGCACGGTGCGACAAGCCACGCGACTGCAAGGCGGCGAGTACCGGCCCTTGCGAGCGAGCGGCGGTGGCCTTGAGTGCTGCAACGGTCGCAGCACCTTTATCTTTCTTGGTCTTCGCATTGGCGGTCGCGGCGGCGAGATCGGCCTTGTCACTCAGCAGCAGCACGAAATCGACTTGCGGCTTGGCCTGCGCGGCGGCGAGCAGCTCTGGCTCGATCAAGCCCGCAGTGGCCGAAAACGAGGAAGCAAGCAGTGTGACGGCAGCAAGGAGTGCTGCGGCGGTGTGGTGAACGGTCATCTTCCCTCTCCATGATTCAGTGCATCGTGCGGGCATTTGCGCCCGGCATCGGCTACCGTTGCCGCTAGCACAGAGCGCGCCAGCGCAGACGATTGCGAACACATTACTCCAACGTGACACACCAACAAGGGTTGACCATGCAGATCGACAAGACCAAGCCCGTACTCGTCACCGGCGGCAACGGCTACATCGCCAGCTGGATCGTGAAATACCTGCTGGCGGATGGCATCGACGTGCACGCCACCGTGCGCGACCCCGCCAACCAGGCCAAGGTCGGCCATTTGCTGAAAGCCGCCGAAGGCAGCAAGGGCAAGCTGACCCTGTTCAAGGCCGACCTCTTGAAGGAAGGGGCCTTCGACGCCGCCATGCAGGGTTGCGAGCTGGTCATCCACACCGCCAGTCCCTTCGTCATCAAGGGTTTGAAGGACGCGCAGAAGGAGCTGGTGGACCCTGCCGTGATGGGCACCAAAAACGTGCTCGATGCCGCCAACCGCGTGTCGAGCGTGAAGCGCATCGTGCTCACCGCCAGCGTCGTGTCGGTGTACGGCGATGCGCAAGACATGCACACGCAGGGCCTCAAGGCTTTCACCGAAGCGCAGTGGAACACCACCAGCAGTGTCGACCACCAGCCCTACAACTACTCCAAGGTCGCGGCCGAGAAGGTCGGCTGGGACATCGCCAAGAAACAGTCGCGCTGGGATTTCATCACCATCAACCCAGGCCTCGTGCTCGGCCCCTCGCTCACCACCGCGAGCGACAGCACCAGCCTCTCCACCATCAAGGAGCTGGCCGACGGCAAGCTGATGACCGGCGTGCCGGACATGGAAATCGCCATCGTCGATGTGCGCGACGCCGCCCGCGCGCACATTCTCGCGGGCTACACGCCGGCAGCCAGCGGGCGGCATCTGGCGGTGTCGGAATCCGTGACCATGTGGCAGATGGTGCAGGTGCTGAAGGCACGCTTCGGCAATGGCTATCGCTGGCCGATGATGGTCGCGCCCAAGCTGGTGGTCTGGCTCATGGCCCCCGTCGCGGGCTACAGCCGCAAGTTCGTCGCGCGCAATGCCGGCTGGCCGCTGCGCTTCGACACCAGCTACATCAAAAAAGACTTGGGCCTGACCATGCGGCCCGTGGCCGAGACGCTGGGCGATCATTTTCAGCAGATGCTCGACGATGGCGTGCTCAAGCCACGCTGATACTCGACCGGCAGCAGTAACAAGCGGGCAAAAAAAACGGAGCCTGAGCTCCGTTTTTCGTTGCATCACCCTTCACATTCCACGATGCGGCGAGCTCTGGCCAGAGACACGGTTCCAGGCCGCACGGCTGGCCTGCTGGGCGCGATCCCATTCGAGATCGGAACGGTCGTCCTGGCTCTCGTAGTCCATGCGCAGGTCGGCCTCGGCCTCGTCGAAACTCTTGCCGGCATGGCGGCCCACACCCTGATACCCGGTGCGATAGGCCGCACCGTAGGTTTCGTACTCGTCACCGGCCTTGTAGTACGGCTCGTTGCGATACTGCTCGCGCCAGTAGGCATCTTCGCGCGTCGGGTCGATGGCCTCGCCTGCCGCCTTGCCGGCCAGTCCGCCGATGACGGCCCCGGCCACGAGGCCCACGGCGGCACCCACCGGCCCACCCAGAACCGTGCCGGTTGCCAAACCCGTGGCCGCCGATGCGGCAACACCGGCGGCAATCCCGGCCACACCGCCAGCCGTTGCACCCACGGCGGTGCCAACGGGATGTGCACCCGGTGCCTTGCTGATGGGGTCAAGATTGCCGTCTTTCTTTTCCTGCGTGCTCGGCGCGGATTTCTGCTGCTGTTGTTCGCTGTTCATGGCGTGTTCCTCCAGAGATTTGAACGGACATATCGCCCGCACAAACACCGTAGAGAAAACGTCTGAATCGGAGCCGTCGAAATTCGTTCAGGGCACGTTGGGCAACGGTGCCTCTTGCGGCTCCGCCGATTCTTCGACTGCCGTTGGCGGCTCAGGCGCTTGCACCTGCTCGGCCTCGCGTTGCAGTTCTTCCTGCATCTGTCGTTCGGCTGCCGGGTCGATCACCGTCTGCGCCGGGGCCTCGTCGGTCTCGGTCTCCGGCAGCGGTTCTGGCTCTGCCGCGGGCTCTGCACGTGGCCCCGCACCCATCTGTCGCAGAATCCAGAAGCTACGCTTTTGCACATAGGGGCCGGGCTTGGCAGCGCTCCACTTCCGGGGACTGGGCAGCACAGCGGCCAGTCGCGCGGCCTCGGCCAAACTAAGCTTGGCGGCGGATTTCTTGAAGAAGGCTTGCGAGGCCGCCTCCACTCCATAGATGCCCGGCCCGAACTCCGCGATGTTGAGGTAGACGGTGAGGATGCGCTGCTTGGGCCACAGTGCCTCGATCAGCACGGTGTAGATGGCCTCGATGCCCTTGCGGAAGTAGCCACCGCCCTGCCAGAGGAAGAGGTTCTTCGCGGTCTGCTGGCTGATGGTGCTGGCCCCGCGCACGCGGCGTCCTTTTTTCTGGTTGTTGGCGTAGGCCTTCTGCATGGCCTCGATGTCGAAGCCCTCGTGCTCGAAGAACTTCTGGTCCTCGCTCGCCACCACCGCGCGGCGCGCGGCGTCGGGGATCTCTGCGGCAGCAATCCACTGGTAGCGCACCGGCTTGGTGTCACTCGCCAGCATGAAGGCGCTGGTGGGCGCGGGCAGCCAGCGCAGGGCGGCGACCGGCAGCACGAACACGGTCAGGCCCAGCAGCAGGATCATCAGCACCACCTTGAAGAACCGCTTCATGCGCTGGCCTTGGTGTGGGTCCAGGCGCGGATCAGCGGTGCCTGCACGCGCACCGCCTCGCGGCCGGCTTCGATGGCTTCGGTTGCGCGGTGAAAATCCATGAGGGCGAAGTCTTCGAGGTGCGGCACCAGCGTCACCTCGCTGGGATCGCCGGCCATGCGGCTGCGGGTGAGGCGGTCCTGCATGATGTTGACGCTCGCGGCGACGACATCGAAAAAGCCGGGGTTGTCCTTGTCGCCGCTGGAGAGATAGCCAGCCACCTTGTGCCAGATGCCGCGCTCGGCGACGGGCCTGGCTTTTTCCACCTCTGCGGCCTCGGCTAGCCCCGCACGCGAGAAGTGCGCACCGACCAGCTGCGCGTTGAGGTTGACGGCGATCACCACATCGGCCCCCAGCGCGCGGCACACCGATACCGGCACCGGGTTGACCAGGCCGCCGTCGAGCATCCAGCGGCCGTCGTGCTTCACGGGTGCGAACACGCCGGGCAGCGCGCAGCTGGCGCGCGCGGCCGAGAGCACGGGGCCTTCGGTGAGCCAGATTTCGCGGCCGGTGTGCATCTCGGTCGCCACACTGGCAAAGCGTTGCTTGAGCTTGCGGATGTCGCCGTTGCTGTGATGCTGCTCGAAATGCCCGAACAGCTTCTCGCCGCGCATCATGCCGCCGGTGAAAGTGATGTCGAGCAGGCGTACCACCTCGCGCACATTGAGTGTCTGCGCCCACTCGGCGAGCTTCTTCAATTCACCGGAAACGTAGATCGCGCCGACCAGCGCACCGACCGAAGTGCCGGCGACGACATCGGGGCGGATGCCCATGTCTTCGAGTTCGAGGATCACGCCGATGTGCGCCCAGCCGCGCGCCGAGCCGCTGCCGAGGGCGAGGCCAATCACCGGCTGGCTGGGTGCAAGCTCGGCAACGGCCTTCGCTGCCGTGTTCTTGGGCGCTGCCGGTTTCACGGCGCGGACTGTTCGAGCTTCTTGCGCAGCTTGGCGGCGCGGTTGGCGTAGAAGCTGGCCAGGGTCTTCAGCGTAGGCCCCGGCAGGATGGCGGTGGCGATGTGGAAGGCGAGTGCGATACGGATGGTGCGCCGCACCGGCCGGGTGGCAATGGCCTCGACGATCCAGCCCGCCGCATCGGCCACTTCCATCTGCGGCAGATATTTGTAGATGGCGGTGGGCGCGGTCATCGCGGTCTTCACCAGCGGGTAGTTGATGCTGGTGACGGCAATGCCCTTCTCGGCCAGCTCGATGCGCAGCGAACGGCTGAAGGCATCCACCGCCGACTTGCTGGCGAGATACGCGGCGAAACGCGGTGTGGTCATGAGGGCCGCCACGCTCGACACATTGATGACGTGGCCCTTACCCGCCGCCAGCATCGGCGGCAACAGGCCCAGCGTGAGGCGCACCACAGCAAGGTAATTGAGCTGGATGGTGCGCTCGAAATCGTGCGGACGGTCGAGGCTCTCCAGTAGCGGCCGGCGGATGGAGCGGCCGGCGTTGTTCACCAGCACGTCGATACGCGGGTGGTCCTTGAGCAGGAGGCCAATCAGCGCGTCGATGGACTCGCTCTCGGCAAGGTTGGCCGAGTAGGCGTGGGCGATGCCGCCGGCTTCTTCGATTTCGCCCGCAACGCGCGCCAGCTCCTCCTCGCGCCGCGCGACCAGGCAGACGATCGCGCCCTTGGCCGCGAGTTGCTTTGCCGCCTCTTCACCGATACCGCTCGATGCGCCGGTGATGACGATGGTCTTGCCGCGCCAGCTCTCTATTGCACTCATTGCTGCCCTGCTCCATGTTTTGAATCGTTTGGATAGGGCAATCTTCGGGCAAGCCCGCCAATTGCGAAACCCTCGCCCTCCCCGCCATGCGCCCTCCCCGCCTGCTTGCCTGCTCGTTCGCGTTCGTCGCCGCCCTTGCACAGGCGCAGGCACCCAGCGAAAAACCGCGCAGCAGCGCCGAGGTTCTCGCAGCTTCCAGCGCCAGCGACTGGCGTCGCATCGACGACGAAAATCTGATGATGATGAACCTGCCCCAAGGCCAGGTGCTGATCGAACTCGCACCCAGCTTTGCGCCCCGGCACGTCGCCAACATCAAGACCCTGGTGCGCGAGAAATACTTCGACGGTCTCGCGGTGATGCGCGTGCAGGACAACTACGTCACCCAATGGGGCGATGCCGAGGCGAAGAAACCGATCAAGTCCGCACAGAAAACCCTGCCTGCCGAATTCTTCCGCAAGCTCGACGACGCGCTCGCCTTCACGCCGCTGGGCGATGCGGATGCCTATGGCTCAGAGACCGGTTTCAGCAACGGTCTGCCCACCGTGCGCGATGTAAAGAAGGGCGAGGCCTGGCTGGCGCACTGCTATGCGATGGTCGGTGCTGGCCGCGACAACGCCGCTGACAGCGGTGGTGGCACCGAGCTGTATGCGGTGATCGGCCACGCCCCGCGTCATCTCGACCGCAACGTCACCCTGCTCGGCCGCGTGGTGCAGGGCATCGACCTGCTCTCCTCCTTGCCGCGCGGCACCGAGGCACTGGGGTTTTACAAGACCAAGGCCCAGCGCGTGCCCATCAGCCGTGTGCGCATCGCCGCTGACCTGCCCGCTGGCCAGCGCCCCGCACTCGAAGCCCTGCGCACCGACACCCCCACCTGGGCGGCCTACGTCGATGCCCGCCGACACCGCCGCGAGGAATGGTTCGTCGAACCCACCGGCCACATCGAGGTCTGCAATGTGCCGCTGCCGATCCGCATTGCAAAAAAATAGCCCGCGCTGACTGCGAAGCCAGTACGATGCCACCGCCATTTGTTGACCCTGGATGCCCCGTTTGTCATCGAACCACCTGTTGCTTCTGACCCGCTTGCTGCCCGCAGCCCTGCTGCTGAGTGTTGCCACGCTCGCCCACGCTGACTTTCCCGCCCTGGGCGCACTCGAATCGAGCGGCGCGCGCGTCACCGCCGTGGTGCTTGATCTGGAAACCGGCAAGCCCATCGAGCGCCGCAATGCCGACTTGCGGCTTGGCCCCGCCTCGGTCACCAAGCTGGTGACGGCCGCAGCGGCACTCGAAACCTGGCCGGCCGACAAGGTGTTTCTCACCCGCGTCTCGGCCACCGGGCCGGTCGCGGCCAATGGTGTGATGAACGGTGATCTCATCCTGCATACCGAGGGTGACTCCACACTCGACCACTCCGCCCTCTGGTCACTCGCCGCGCAGATCCGCGCCGTCGGCGTGCGCCGTGTGACGGGTGAACTCAAGGTGAGCACCGCACCCTTCGGCCCGCTCGGCTGCGAGACCAAGGACCGCTGCGACGCGCTGGAGAAATCCTCGACCGCATACAACGCCCCGCTCGCCGCCATCGGCAGCGACTACGGCAACTGGTGCATCGACATCAAACCCGTCACGGTCGGGGTGCCTGCCACCCTCACCGGCTGCGGTGGCATGGCGCTGCCGATCCCCATCGAAGGCACGGTCAGCACCGTGGCGGGCAATGGCCGAATGACCTACTGGGTTGACCGTTTCACCGTGCCAGGCCAGGGCGATGTGCTGCGCGTCGGTGGCAACCTGCCGCAGGGTTCGCCGCAGAGCCTCTACCGCGCCATGTCCAACCCGCCTTTGGGCCTCGGCATGCTGCTGCGCGAAACCTTGAAGGTGATTGGCGTCGAGGTGGTGGGCAACATCCGTGTGATCGCCACACCCGCGCCGAACAGCGCCACGGAGATCGCCCGTGTCGATGGCCTGCTGCTCAAGGAGCAGCTCGGCCGCATGCTGCGCTTTTCCAACAACTACATCGCCGATCTCATCACACTCAACATCGGTGCCGCCGCCACCGGCAAGGCGGGCCCGCTGGCGGATGGTTCGCGCGCCCTGAGCGCCTACATGCAGCGGGTGGCCCCTCAGGTGTTGCCAGCGCCCTTGTTCAGCGGCAGTGGCCTCACGCCGGAGAACCGTCTTTCCGCTGGCGAACTCAGCGCCATGCTGGCCTCGGTCTACCGCGATCCGGTGCGTTTCCCCGCGCTCTACGGCGGCATGGTGGTGCCAAGGCAGGCACCGTATGCCTTCCTGCGCCAGGGCAGCAAAAGCTGGATGGAACGCGTGGCGCTCAAGACCGGCACCATGAACGAACCGGTGTCGGTCTGCGGCGTGGCGGGCTATCTGCGCAAGAAGGACGGCGGCTGGATGAGCTTCGCCATCCTCGTCAACGGCGGCAGCAACTACAAGCACGTGCCGCTTTACAAGAGCATGGAAGCGATCCGCAAGGACATCGAGTCGATACTCGAGCGTAACTAGAGCGTTAAACAGACCTCCAAGCCCGGCAGGTGTGCCAAGGTCCGGTGCTATATTGCCGACCATGAATCCGGTTGAAGTCAACCTCAAAGTAAAAACCCGCATCTGGCGCGAGGGAAAGCATTGGATTGCCGACTGTCCCGCCCTTGGGGTGGTGGTGCAGATGGATAGCGAGCGCGCTGCTCGGCGCGAGTTCGCCTTGTTAGTCACCGAGATTTTTGCCATGAGTCAGGCGGATGGCAGCTTCGATGATCTCGTCAAGCACGCTGCCAAGCATCCGGAAACACTGTGGGAGCCGGCCGAGCACAAGTCCAAGACGGTGGACGTGAATGTGCCCGTCCCGCTGTCATATCTGGCCGGCCGCCATGCCCAGCAAAAGCAGGCCTCGGCTTAACAGCGTCAATTACCGCGATGTCGTCAAAGCCTTTGAGAAGTGCGGCTTCAAAGTGGTGCGGCAAGTGGGCTCGCACATCACCATGCGCAAGCCCGGTCATGTTCTCATCCTGACAGTGCCCGCGCACAAGCCTGTGGCATCCGGCACCTTGAAAGCCCTGATCCGGAACGCTGGCATCACGCCCGAGCAGTTCGCCGAATACCTCTAAGCCTGGCTCATTCGGCTTTTCGATTATCCGGGGATTTCAACACAACCGCGTCTGCAAACGCATAGAACGCCGCCGCACCCTCAATGCCCTTGAGCTTCTCGTCCGGCCGAAGCAGGAAATGCGATGCCTGATCACCACCAAGCGACTGCTGCGTCGCTGAGTCGATCAGCAGCTCGCCATCCGCCGCGCATTGGCAGAGCCTTGAGGCGAGGTTGATCACCGGGCCGACCGCCACATATTCGAGCCGACCTGCCGCCTGGATCGCGCCCACCGTCGCCTCGCCGCTGGCGATTCCCAAGCCCAGCCCCAGGTCTTGCGCTGCCAGAAGCGGCGGCAGGCGTTCGCGCAGCAGCAGGGCAAGCTGCACGGCGCGCTCGGCGTGGTCTTTCTGTGTCACGGGTGCGCCCAGCAGCAGCAGCACGCCATCGCCGGCATGGTCTTTCACCGTCGCGCCCAACTCGACAGCGGCGGCACCCACCACGGCGTAATACTGCTCCAGCAGGTCAACCACGGCCTGGGTATCGCTCGCACTGGTGAATGCTGTGAAGCCACGCAGGTCGCAGAACACCGCGCTCAAGGTACGGCGCTCGCGCTTCAGGACCTGCTCGCTGCCCTGTGTGCGCATCAGCTTGGCGACTTCAGGGGCTAGAAACTGGCTCATCAACTGCCCGCGCCGGCCCATCACCATTAGATAGCGCACCGCCCCGAACAGGAAGATCAAGAGGCCCAGCGTGATGCACAGCGGCACGGCTGCGGGCTGCACCAGGAGGGCCGCGAACAGAAAGGGCGCGGCGCTCATCAAGGCGCGCAAGCGGATCGCCTCCGCAGGGTCGCTGCCGCCGAACAGCAGCAGCAGGATGGCAATGGTGCTGAGCAGGATCGCCGTGCCGAGAACGGGGGCGAACACCGCCCACTCGATGGCCCGCACACGGAAGAAGCCGGAAGCACCCGTGGTGGCATCGGCGGGGTCGAGCGCGAGGTAGCCGAGCGAGAGGCCGGCATAGACAACGACCAATATCTGCGCCGCCAGGATCAAGCCATTGGCCGCACGCCGCAGGCCGCGCCGCACGCTATCCACGATGCGCCGCGCCCATTCCATCGCGGCGATGATGCACAGGGCCTCCAGCACGCGAGCGATGGCGTTGAGCGCCACGCTGGGCTGCGCGATCTCCAGCGGTGCGAACAGCAGTCGCACGCCGAGCACGATGAAGCTCAAGGCCAGCGCGCGGCTCGCGCGGCTGTGGCGGTCGGTGGCGAAGAAGATCAGTCCGAGTCCCGTCGTGAATAGGCCAACGACGTGGAAGGCAGCGGCGGCAGGGGTGAGGATTTCCATAGGCCGACAGCATAGTTGTGGCAGGCTATCGCCGCTCAGATCGCACTGCCTTGCTCGACATGCTCCGTCCCCTCACCCAATCTTCAGACCACACCGAAGCCGTGCTCGAATGGCTAGCGGATTACGTCATCGACGATGAGCCCGACGCGCTCGACGAAGCCTGTGCAATGGCCGCCAACCAGCAGGTGAAGATCGACGTGCTGCTGGCGGGGCTCGAAGCGTTTTCAGCCCAGCATGGCGATCCCGCACGCCTGCGCCGTGCGCGCCTCGCCCTGCGTGCGGCGCTGCAACTGCCGCTCACCCCCGGCCCGGTGTGCCGCGCGGAATGAGCGATGCGCTGGCGGTGCGCCTCGACGTCTGGCTTTGGGCCGCGCGCTTCTACAAGACCCGCATGCTCTGCAAATCCGCGATTGAGAGCGGCCATGTGCGGGTTGATGGCGAGACCGCCAAACCCGCCAAGGCAGTCGCCGTCGGCATGCGCCTGCGCATCAAGCAGGGCACCACGCTGCGGGAGGTGGCGGTGCTGGCCTTGAGCGATGTGCGACGCGGCGCGCCCGAGGCGCAGCAGCTGTATGCCGAGACTGCCGCGAGCGCAGAAAGGCGCGAGCAGGAGCAACTCGCGCGCAAGGCCGCCGATGGCTTCGTGGCCGATGGCAAGCCGAGCAAGAAGTTTCGCCGCGCCGTCATCCAGTTCAAGCAGTCGCTCGGCTACGAAGACTGAACGCGCGGTTCAGACAGCATTCAGCGATGTGCGACGTAAGATTGCAGCCACGCCATTGACGCCACACGAGAACGCCATGAACCGCCTCCACACCCTGCTTTTCAGCCTCGCCTTTCCCCTCACCGTGCTGGCCGCCGATCCGATCGTGGTGCTGCAAAATCCGCAGTCGCGTGGTGACAGCAGCTTTAGCTATCGGCAGGAGTTCAACGCCACCTGCGGCGCGCCGAGCGTTGGCGACTGCGGCAGTTGCACAGTGAGCTGTCCGGTTGGCGCTGCCGCCACCTGCAAGCCTGGCAAGGTTTCCACCGCCATGGGTGATGGCACCTGCCAGCGTGAACCCTCCTGCACTTGTGTGAGCAGCGCACCCGCGCCCAAGAAGTAGCCGCACATCGAAAAGCCCGCCGCCCCATGCAGGGCGGCGGGCTTTTTTGTCACCGCGATTCAGCGATTGCCGGAGCGATGCCCACCGCCGTTGCTGCGCGGCTGCGGCGCGCCGCTGCGACCGGGCGCACCACCGCCACCCGGACGCGGGCCGCGACCCGGCTGACCACCGCCGCTGCCGCGCGGCGCACCGGCCTTGGCTGCGCCATTGCCACCACCACTGGAACGACCACGGCCACCCTGCGGCGGACGCGCCGGGCGCGGCTCGCTGTTGATGGCGATCGCATCGTTGCGCGGCACGAAGCCCTCGACCACGAGCACCGGAATCTCGCGCTTGATGACGCGCTGGATGTCCTTCAGCTCCTGGCGCTCGTCGCTGGCGACAAAGCTCAGCGCCTCGCCCTTCATGCCGGCACGACCGGTGCGGCCGATGCGATGCACGTAGTCCTCCGGCACGTTCGGCAGCTCGAAGTTGATGACGTGCGGCAGGTTGTCGATGTCGATGCCGCGCGCGGCGATGTCGGTGGCGACCAGCACCTGGATGCGGTTGGCCTTGAAGTCGGCCAGTGCTTTCGTGCGCGCGCTCTGCGACTTGTTGCCGTGCAGTGCGGCGGCACCGATGCCGTTGGCGTTCAAGTGATCGCAGATGCGGTTGGCACCGTGCTTCATGCGCGCGAAAACCAGCACCTGCTGCCAGTTGCCCTGCTTGATGAGATGCACCAGGAGCTCGCGCTTGTGGCGCTGCTCGACCAGGGTGATCTTCTGCGCCACCGACTCCACCGTCGTGTTGCGCGGCGCGATGTCGATTTCCTGCGGATTGGTGAGGAACTGCTTGGCGAGGCTGCGGATTTCGTCCGAGAAGGTGGCCGAGAACAACAGATTCTGGCGCTTGGGCGGCAGCATCTTCAGCACTTTCTTGATGTCGTGGATGAAGCCCATGTCGAGCATGCGGTCGGCTTCATCGAGGATGAAAGTCTCGACGTGGCTCAAGTCCGCCGTGCGGTCGTTGGCGTGCTCCAGCAGGCGGCCCGGCGTGGCGATGACGATATCGAGCCCGCGCTTGAAGGCATCGACCTGCGGCTGGTGGCCGACGCCACCGAAGATCACCGCATGGCGCAGATGCAGGCCGTGGCCGTAGGTAGCAACGCTCTCGGCAACCTGGGCTGCAAGTTCACGCGTGGGCGTCAGCACCAGTACGCGCGGCTGGCGCTTGGGGTGCGAAGGCACGGTAGCCAGGCGGTGCAGGATCGGCAGCACGAAGGCAGCGGTTTTACCCGTGCCGGTCTGCGCGGCAGCGAGCAGATCGGTGCCGGTGAGCACAGCCGGAATGGCGCGCTCCTGAATGGGAGTGGGGATGCTGTAGCCCTCTTTGGCAACAGCAGCAAGCAGGGCCGGATGCAGGCCCAAGTCGGTAAACGTCACGGATACATACTCCGAAGGATGCGGAGTAAAACCTCTCCGCGCGGGTTGTGCCCACATGAGAGTGGGCTACAAAAGGGCGCGGAGTATACGCAGATGTTTCCGTCGCTGCGGCGGCGGCGCGGTTAAGCAATAGCGAATGGTCGGCTCAGTGCAGATAGCCCGAGAGCTTCGCCTCGATGTTGCGCGGGTTGTCGCCCTGGGCGATGGAGATCAGCCCTTCGATGACGAGATTGCGCATCGTGGTCTGCCGGTTGATGACCGATTTGAGCTTGGCCGCAAAGGGCAGGAAGAACAGGTTGGCCGCCGCGATGCCGTAGATCGTCGCCGTGAACGCCGCTGCGATGCCATGCCCGAGCTTGCTGGGGTCAGCGAGGTTCTTCATCACCGCGATCAGCCCCAGCACCGCGCCGATGATGCCGAGCGTGGGTGCATAGATGCCCATGCCCTCGTAGAACTTCGCACCCTGAGTATCAAAGTGCTCCTGCGTCTCCACCGCCACTTCGAGCACGCTGCGGATGGTGTCTGGCTCCGCACCGTCCACCAGCAGTTGCAGGCCTTTTTTCAGGAAGGGGTCGGTCTCATTCTCGACGCTGCCCTCCAGCGCCAGCAAACCCTGCTTGCGCGAGACATTGCTCCACTCGACGATCTTCTCGATCAGCTTGTGGCCATCCTCTACCGGCGGCTTGAACAGCCACTTCGACATCTTCAGCGCGTGCTTCACCACCGGCCCCGGAGTCTGCACCAGGATGGCGGCCATGGTGCCGAGGATGACAATGACGAAGGCAGCGCCACCAATCAGGGACTTCGCACCCGCACCTTTCAGGATCGCACCGCCGATCAGGGCTGCGAAAGCGAGCACAAGGCCCGCGATGGTCATCAAGTCCATGCGTCGGCCCCCTTCGTCGCCTGCACGGTAGCGGGCTCAAGTCGGCTACGTGGCTTCTTCTGCTTCGCCGGCGCTATCCATTCCGTCAGCCTGGCGCGCAGATGGATGAGCGCCTGCCCATGCACCTGGCAGACCCGCGACTCGGTGACACTCATCACCTCGCCGATCTCGCGCAGGTTGAGCTCGTCGCGGTAATAGAGCGAGAGCACCAGCTGCTCTTTTTCCGGAAGGTTACGGATGGCCTCGGCAAGTGACTTCTGGAACTCCCGGTTCTGCAGGTGTTCGGCGGGCGTGAGGGCCGCAAGGTCTTGCACCTGCAAGGCCTCGCCCTCGTCGTCGCCGGTCGGCACATCCAGCGAGAGCATCTGGCACTGCACAGCATCGGCCTGGATGCTGCGGTAGTCATCGATCGAGATGCCGAGCTGTTCGGCCACATCGGCCTCGCGTACCGCGCGGCCACGCTCCTGTTCGAGCTTGCGAACCATCTCGGTCGCCTCGCGTACCTTCTTGTGCACCGAGCGCGGGGCCCAGTCGCTGGCGCGCAGCTCATCCACCATCGCGCCGCGGATGCGAATGCCGGCATAGGTCTCGAAGCTCGCACCGGCACTGCCATCGAAATGCCGCGCCGCATCGAGCAGGCCGATCATGCCGCTCTGGATCAGATCATCGACCTCCACCGACGAGGGCAGTCGCGCCGCCAGGTGATAGGCGATGCGCTTGACCAGTTCGCTGTGCTGCATGACCACGGCGCGCTCGTCGATCTGGGGGCTGGCGAAACGGACGGCGGCGTTCATTGGGTGAGCACTCCGCATTGGGTCATGTCATTCCCGCGCAGGCGGGAATCCAGGTGGCTTTGGCGCACTGACGCGCTGACGCGCTTGGCTGGCTGTGCATTAGCTTTGAGCGTGGTTTCGCCTAAGGGCGAGTTACTTTCTTTTGCTTGTGCAAAAGAAAGTAACCAAAGAAAAGCACACCCTGATACGGCGGTGCCTTCGGCACTACCCTGCGATGCTCGTGCCGAGGGGCGCTGCGGAACTCGCACGATGAAGCCGTGCTCAGACAATCCTCGCTCAAAAGACCCCCTCGTCTCTGCGCTTCTCGGCGCCTCCTAAGGGGCCCGACATCAAAAGCCAAATCAAATGCCGAAGCACTCGCTGCGCGAGCGCAGCAAGCGCCTGCGGTGGCTGGTGATTCTTCTGTTGCTGGTGTTGTGTTGTTGGGCCCCGTGGGAGGCGCCGAGAAGCGCAGGGTTTCGGGGAGCTGTGCGCGAGGACTGTCTGAGCGAAGCGAGTTCCGCAGCGCCCCCGAAAACCGAGCATCGCAGGGCAGTGCGAAGCACCACCGTATTCGGGGTCGCCTTTCTTTTGCTTACTTTTCTTTGGCGAAGCAAAGAAAAGTAAGTCGCCCTTAGGCGAAACCGAACTCCAAGCCAGCGCGCCCCCAGCCGAGCGCGTCAGCGCGACCGAGCAACTGGATTCCCGCCTGCGCGGGAATGACAAGATGGCAAGCGCGTTCATGCCGCCATCCCCTGTGGCTGCTGCAACAGCCGCTCGCTGAAGAACTCCACATGCCCACGCGGCAGCCCCGGCTGCCAGGCTTCGGTACGTTTCGCCAAAGCCTGAAACGCCATCGACGACGGCGCGCTGGGGTAGAGATCAACCACCGCCCGCTGCTTGCGGATTGCAGCCCTCAGCCACTCGTCCTGCGGAATCGCGCCGAGAAAACCCAGCGTCACATTGAGAAACTTTTCGGCCACGCGCTCCAGCCCGGCATACAGCTCGCGCGCCTCGCCCAAGTTGGCGACCTGGTTCGCCAGCACCTGAACGCGGTTGACGCCGTGTTCGCGGCTCAACACCTTGATCAGGGCGTAGGCGTCGGTGATCGAGGCCGGATCGTTGGTGACGACGAGAATGATCTCCTGCGAGGCGGCTGAAAGTGTCAGCACCGAGTCGGCGATGCCGGCCCCGGTATCCACCAGCAGCACATCCACCGGCCGCCTGAAATCGCTGAAGGCGTTGACGATGCCGGCGTTCTCGGCACGGCTGAGTTCGGCC
Source organism: Pseudomonadota bacterium (assembly GCA_040385605.1). Classification (GTDB taxonomy): domain Bacteria; phylum Pseudomonadota; class Gammaproteobacteria; order Nevskiales; family Nevskiaceae; genus Stagnimonas. The sequence continues at coordinate 32,556 of JAZKHC010000035.1, read as the reverse complement.
ATGTTCTTCTTGCCGGAGCTGGCCGGGATCACCATCAGGCCGGAGGGGCCTTCGAGCAGGGTGTCTTCCAGCGTGCAGCGGCCCTGGAGCACGTGCGAAAGGTTGTAGCGCGGCGTGAGGCCGAGCAGCACATCGACGTTGGCCAGACTCATGTCGCCATCGAGCAGCAGGGTCTGCTTGCCGGCCTGGGCGAGTGCGACGCCCAAGTTGACGGTGACGGTGGTCTTGCCCACCCCGCCCTTGCCGCTGGTGATGGCGATCACCTTCGGCGGCGGGCGCGGCAGACCCTCGGGCACCGCATCGCGCTGGCGCAGGCCGGCGGCCTGGTCGTGCAGTTCAGAGCGCATGGCTGGCACTCCGCTCGGCGGGGCGGCTGGCATTGGCGTAGCGCCGTGCCAGTTCATCGTCCTCGGGGCGATCCGGCCATTGCCTGGCGAGTGCGATCGCACGGCGTACCAACAGGTCGGCGCGCGGGCTTTGCAGGTCTTCCGGCACGCGCTGACCATCGGTGATCCAGGCGATGCCGAGCTGGTGCTGGATCGCAGCATTCAGCGCCGCCCCGATACGCGTGGCCTCGTCGAGCTTGGTCAATATGCAGCCCGCCAGCGGCACCGCGCGGAACTGCGCGATGGTCTGCTCGTAATCGCTCGCCTGGCCGCTCGCGGTCATCGTCAGATAGGTGCGCAGCTTGCCGGCCAGCGGTCGGAACAGCGAGAGCTGTGCGGCGAGCTGGCGGTCCTGCGGGCCCAAGCCTGCGGTATCGATCAGCACCAGCTTGCGGTCGGCGAGCTTCAGCAGCAGGGCTTCGAGTTCGGTCGCATCGCGGGCCGTGTGAACCGGCACGCCGAGCAGGCGGCCGTAGGTGAACAGCTGCTCCTGCGCGCCGATGCGGTAATGGTCGGTCGAGACCAGCGCGATGTCGCGGGTGCCGAAATGCGCGGCGTAGCGGGCGGCGAGCTTGGCGATGGTGGTGGTCTTGCCCACGCCGGTGGGGCCGACGAGCGCGATCACGCCGCCCTCAGCCAGTGCATCGTGGCTGAGCACCGGGATGCGCTGTGCGAGTTCGCTGAGCACCGCGTTATCTGCGCGCTCGCCCTCATGATCGGGAGCGAGTGCGGCCACCAGTTCGCGGCTCAGGGTGGCCGACAAGCCCAGCTGGCTCAGGCGACTGAAAAGTTGGGCTCGCTGCGGTTGGGTGTGCTTGGTCTGGTTCCACATCAGGCCGCCGAGCTGTTCTTGCAGCAGGCGTTTCACATCCTGCACATCGCGCTTGAGCGAGATGAGTTCGGGGTCGTCGGCCAGGCGCAGCTCGAAGGTGTTGCGGGCCGCACTCGCCACCGGCGGCGGGCTGGCAATGCCCGCTTCGGCTGGCGGGGCGAGATGGTCATAGTCCACGGCGGCCACCACTTCCACACCCGTGGCGGTGCGGCGGCTTTCGATGATCACCGCATCGGCGGAGAGCGTGCTGCGAACCTGGTTCATGGCCTCGCGCATGGTTGCTGCGGTGAAGCGCTTGATCTTCATGGCCTAAGCTCCAACGGCTGAAACCAGCCGTAGTTTTTGAGAGTCGGGAACTTCGTTGAAGCCGAGCACATGGAGTGCAGCGACGGTCTGCCGCGTGAACTTGGCGAGCATGGGCCGCAAGGGTGCGGGCACCAGCAGCACGGCTGGTTCGCCACGGGCTTCCTGCTGTGCAGTGGCTTGGCTGAGTGCGGTGTGCATGCGTTCGGCGAGTCCGGGTTCGAGAACGGCGGCACCGTTCGAGAGGCTGTCCTGCAACACCCGTTCCAGCCCCGGCGCGAGCGTCAGAACCGGCAATTCCATGTCTTGCCCGATGCCTGATGCCTGCTGGATTTCCTGCACGATCTGCCGGCCGAGCGCGGCGCGCACCGCACCGGCGAGCACGACGGGATCCTGGCTCTTGGGTGCAGCCTCCGCCAGCACTTCGGCGATCAGCTTCAGGTTGCGCAGCGGCACTTTTTCCGCCAGCAGGCTTTGCAGCACGCGGGTGAAGACGGCGAGCGTCAGAGTCTTGGGCACCAGATCTTCCACCAGCTTCGGCGAGGTCTTGCCCAGAGCCGCGAGCAGCTGCTGGGCCTCCTCGAAACCGAGCAGCTCCTGCGCATGATTCTTGACCAGCTGCGAAAGGTGCGTGGCGATGACCGTGGCGGCATCAACCACCGTGTAGCCCAGTGTCTGCGCATGCGCGCGCTGCCCCGGCTCGATCCACACCGCCTCCATGCCGAAGGCCGGGTCATTGCCCTTGATGCCATCCAGCGGGCCGAACACGCGGCCGGGATTGAGCGCCATCTCGCGGTCGGGATGGACCTGCCCCTGCGCCACCGGCACGCCAGCGAGCAGCAGGCGGTAGCCACCAGGCATGAGTTCGAGGTTGTCGCGGATGTGGACGGGTGCCACCAGAAAACCCAGCTCCTGCGTGAGCTTTTTGCGTACGCCCTTGATGCGCGCCATCAGCTCGCCACCCTGCTTGGCATCCACCAGGGGGATCAGCCGGTAGCCGACTTCGAGGCCCAGCGGGTCTTCAGGGCGCACGTCTTCCCAGCTCAGCTCCTGCGGCGCGGGCGCAGCCGGTGGCGGGATCGCCGCGGTCTGCTTTTGAGCACGCTGCTGCAAGAGATAGGCACCGCCACCGCAGGCGGCGGCGAGCGTGAGAAACACCAGGTTCGGCATGCCGGGAATCACGCCAATGAGGGTAAGCACGGCGGCGGCGACGATGAGCACGCGCGGCTGCATGAAAAGTTGCGCCAGCACCTGCTGGCTCATGTCGGACGAACGCGAGGTGCGCGTCACCAGCATGGCGACGGCGGTGCTCATCAGGAGCGAAGGCACCTGCGCCACCAGACCATCGCCGATGGTGAGCAGGGTGTAGTTCTTCAGCGCCTCGCCGAAGGGCAGGTCGTGCTGCGCCACACCAACGATGAGACCGCCGATGATGTTGATGGCCAGGATGAGAATCCCCGCCATCGCATCGCCACGAATGAACTTGCTGGCACCATCCATCGAACCGTAGAAGTCCGCCTCGCTGCGCACCTCTTCTCGCCGCGCCTTGGCCTCCTCACGGGTGAGCAGGCCCGCATTGAGATCGGCGTCGATCGCCATCTGCCGGCCGGGCATGGCATCGAGCACAAACCGCGCGCCGACCTCGCTGACGCGCTCCGCACCCTTGGTCACCACCATGAAGTTGATGATGGTGAGGATGATGAAGACGATGAAACCGACCGCGTAATTGCCGCCGATGACGAAGTGGCCGAAGGCTTCGATCACCTTGCCTGCACTCGCCTCGCCCTCGTGGCCGTGCATGAGGATCACCCGGGAGCTGGCGACGTTGAGCGCCAGCCTCAAGAGTGTTGCGAGTAGCAGCACGGTGGGGAAGGCCGAGAACTCCAGCGGCCGCATCACGTACATCACCGCCAGCAGCACCACCAGCGAGAGCGCGATGTTGAAGGTGAACAGCACGTCGAGCACCACCGGCGAGAGCGGCACGATCATCATGCCCAGCACCGCGAGCAGGAACAGGGGGGCAGCCAGGCCATCGCGCGGCACCGCCTTGCCGCCTGCGATCAGGCGCGTCAAAAAACTGTTGCCGGTAATGATCATGGGCCTGCCAGAGAGTCGTCTGCCCTCCTGCTGCAAGCCGCGTGCGCGCTGTTTGGATTTACATTATCGGCATGCCCATGCCCCATGCCCCCCGCCTGCAATTCAGCCTGCTTGAAGAGAGCGACGCCCGCTTCATACTCGAACTCGTCAACGAGCCGGGCTGGCTGCGACACATCGGCGACCGCAACATCCACGATCTTGTGGCAGCCGCTGGCTACATCAGCAAGGGCCCTGCGGCGAGCCATGCCAAACATGGTTTCGGGTTGGACCGGGTGAGCCTTGCCAGCACCGGCGAGCCGCTTGGCATCTGCGGACTCTTGCAGCGTGAATATCTGGACGCACCCGACATCGGTTACGCCTTCTTGCAGGCCCATGCGGGCCGTGGCTTTGCCAGCGAGGCCGCACAGGCGGTGGTCGATCACGCAAGGCAGAACTTAAGCCTGCGAAAGCTCTATGCCCTGACCTCGCCCGACAACCTGGCCTCGATGCGGGTGCTGGAAAAGTGCGGCTTCGTGTTTGTGAAGCTGCTGAAATCGCCTGCGGACGTTGCGCCGTCGCGGCTGTTCCAGATCGTTTTCTGACAGAGGCCGCAGGCAAAAAAAAGCCGCTCGCGCGACTTTTCAATCCGGCCCGGTTTAGCGGGTAGCGGTGGAGGTGACGGCAGGCGAAGTCGCCGGTGCGCTCGGGGTGTCGTTGTCTTCGGCGGCCAGCGTAACGGCCAGCAACAGAACCACCGGGGCGGCAACCGTCAGCACAGTGGTGGAGACGCTGCTGCGCGCCAGCAGGCTGCCGTCGTTATCCGGCGTGCCGGTTTGTGCTGCCGCGCCCAGCGACAGGCTGGCGCCCGCCAACAGCAAGGCAATTTTCTTCATGGGTGTTTCCTCAAGGTGTAGCCCTTTGGCAAGGGTGTGCAAGGTGCTCTGCATCGGTGTACCGGCAGCGCGATGTGGCAGCGCCACCGGCCCGCCACCATGCGGCCGCACTATGACTGCGCCCTGAAAGCGCAGCTGGCAGGCTAGGGCGTGTCATCACACGGTGATCGCGGCGTTGCGAGTCAAAACCGCGCAGTGCGAGGCGCGAGACGTAGTTAACACGTCGGTATTGGCAAGTCTCGCAACGAAGCAATGCGCGGTTTTGGCCGCAACCCCTTGGGGCCGGACTGTTTTGGGGCATTGCTGCGTTGGCGAGTGAGGACAATAGAACCACTATTGCCCTCACTCGCCGCCTTGCACTGCCCCAAAACAGCCTTCGGCCGCCGCGACCACCGTGTGATGACACGCCCCAGATCAGGGGCGGTTCAGTGCGGCACCCGACGATGGCGATGCAGCAAGCGCGGGGTCTCCCTGCACCCTCTCACTTCAAGGAGCTTCTTCATGAGCACGATCCGCAATCTCACCATCGTCATGGCCGCCCTCTTCAGCATGGGGGCGCTGTCGGCCTGCAACACCGTTGAAGGTGCCGGCAAGGACATCAAGGCCGGTGGCACCGCCATCGAGCGCGAAGCCGACAAAGCCAACAATTAGGTGATCAGGCAGGCCCCGGCGCACCAAACAGTGCGCCGGGGTTTTTGCTGTACCTCGCAGGCAAAAAAAACCCGCCGGGTCAGCGGCGGGTTGAAGAGACCAAGCCCCTCTTGAGGCGATGCGCCGTAGCGGATACCGCAACACGGCTCAACACATCAAACTGCGCACAAGGTCAGGGAGTACACATACAAGGCTTGACCGTACAGGCGGGGCCCGGCTCACGCTGCTGATCCGTCCCCTTGTTTGCTGCGGCGACGATACGGGGGCACGCGCGTGCAGACACTCGTAAGGTTTACGAGCGGTCGGGGTCCAAGCCTGAGTTGGGCAGATCCTCGGCGACTTTGGGTGGCCTGGGCTCTTCGCCGCGCCGCGCATCGCGCAGCTGGTACACATACGACAGCACCTGCGCCACGGCCTGGTAGAGCGGGCCGGGAATCTCGGCGTCGATCTCGCAGCTGCGGTACAGCGCGCGCGCCAGCGGCGGTGCTTCCACCAGCGGTACACGGTGCGCTTGCGCCAGCTCGCGGATCTGCTGGGCGATGAGGTCGGCACCTTTCGCCACCACGCGCGGGGCCTTGTCCCTGCCCGCCGCGTATTGCAGCGCCACCGCGTAGTGGGTGGGGTTGGTGACGATCACGTCCGCCTTCGGCACCGCCTCCATCATCCGCCCACGCGAGAACTCCTGTTGCAGGCGGCGGATGCGGCCTTTCACCTCCGGCTTGCCCTCGCTCTGCTCGTATTCCTGCTTGATGTCGTGCTTGCTCATCTTGAGCTGGTTGGCGTGGTGCAGCAGCTGCCAGGGCACATCGACGGCGGCGATCAGCAGCAGGCCGCCGCCGAGCCAGAGCACGGCATCCACCACCAGTTTCGCGCCCTGCCCCAGGGCCATCGGCAGCGGCATGAAGGGCAGCGACAGCAGCCGCTCGCGCTCGTGCAGGAAGAGCCAGGTCGCCACCACGCCGATGACGGCTACTTTCAAAAAGCCCTTGCCCAGCTCGACCAGGCTGTTCATCGAGAAGAGGCGCTTGAGGCCAGCGAGCGGATTGGCGCGCGCGAAGTCGAGCGAGACCGCCTCCGGTGCCAGGTTCCAGCCGCCCAGCAGCAGTGGCGAGATGAGCGCGGCGGCGAAACCGGTGAGCAGCACCGGGGCGATCAGTTGCAGGGCCTGGCCACTGAATACTGCGGCGAGCTTCAGGCTCAAGGCCGGGGTGGCGAGCGCCGCTGGCAGCTGCTGCAGATAGGCCTTGAGCAATGCGCCCGCACCGCTGGTGATGGCATCGGCCTGCATCAGTACGGCCAAGGCCACGGCGAGCACCACGACGGCGGTGGTCAGCTCGCGCGAACGAGGCACCTGCCCCTTCTTGCGGGCGTCTTGCAGCCGTTTGGGAGTGGCTTTCTCGGTTTTGTCCTGATCGGCGCCGCTCATCGAATCACCCCGAGCAGGCTCGGCAGTCGCGTGCCGAGCGACATCAGCATTTCAGCGAACACGGTCTGGATGCTGCCCAGGCTCAGGGCCAAAATCACCAGCCCCGCAGTCAGCGAGATGGGGAAGCCGACGCTCATCATGTTGAGCGCGGGGGCGGCGCGGTTCATCACCCCGAAGGCGAGGTTGACCAGGAGCAGCGCACACACACCGGGTAGCGCCACCCGCAGGGCACCGGCAAACAGCTGGCTGCCTTCCAGCACCAGCGGCAGCAGCGTGGCGGTGCTGATCGGCGCGCTGCCGATGGGCTGGATGGCGAAGCTCTCGCGCAGCCATTCCACCAGAGCCAGATGGCCGCCGAGCGCCAGGAAACTCAGCACCGCCAGGGCTTGCAGGAAGCTCGCCAGCACCGTGGACGAAACACCCCGCAGCGGGTCGCTCATCTGCGCGAACGACAGGCCCATCGAAGACGACAGCAGCTCGCCCGCCAGCGCCATCGCCTCGAACACCAGTTGCAGCGCCAAGCCCAGCACCAGGCCCAGCAGCAGCTCCCGCAGCAGCATGGCGAGTGCCTCAGCGGTGAAGAAGGCGAGCGGCGGCGTGGCCGGCAGCAGCGGCGCCATCACCACCGTCAGCAGCAGCGCAAACACCAGTCGAAGGCGCATGGGCAGCGCACGGCTGCCGAACAGCGGCGCAGCCATGAGCGCGGCGGCGATGCGAACGAAGGGCCAGAAGTAGAGGCCGAGCCAGCCCAGCAACTGGGTTTCGGTCAGGTGCATGGCTAGCCGATGAGATTCGGAATCTGCTCGAACAGGCGACGCGTGAAATCCATCAGCAGTTGCAGCATCCAGGAGCCCGCCAGCAGCGCCACAGCCACCATCGCCAGCAGCTTGGGGATGAAGCTCAGCGTCATCTCGTTGATCTGTGTCGCCGCCTGGAACAAGCCCACCAGCACACCGACCAGCAAGCTGGTCATCAGCAGAGGCGCTGCGAGTTGCAGCGCCAGCCACATGGCGTCGCGGGCGAGTGTCAGTGCGCTGTCTGGTGTCATGCCCAATCCGCTCCGTGGCAGGCGTCAGTCGCTGAGATGGCGCACCGTCGCGGCCAAGCGCCATTCGCAGCCGCTGCTGTCGCGGCGGCGTTTGGCCGGATCGGGAGTGACATTGAGTCACTCCCGCTTGAGCCAAACGCGCTCATGACGCCGCCTTGAACGAAGCCGCCAGCATCGACATGGTGAGCGACCAGCCATCGACCAGCACGAACAGCATCAGCTTGAACGGCAGCGAGATGAGCATAGGCGAGAGCATCATCATGCCGAGGCTCATCAGCACGCTCGACACCACGAGATCAATCACCACGAAGGGGATGAACAGCAGAAATCCGATCTGGAACGCCGTGGTCAGCTCGCTGGTGATGAAGCTGGCAGCGAGCACGGTGAACGGCACTTCCTCCGGTTTTGAATAGGGTGTTTGGCGGCCCGAGAGCTTGGCGAAAGTCATCAGATCAGCCTCGCGCGTCTGCGCCAGCATGAAGCCACGCATCGGCTTCTCTGCATTGGCGAGTGCGGGCGCGAAGGCCATCTGGCCATCCATGTAGGGCTTCACGGCGTTGTCGTGGATGCGGCCTGCCACCGGGGCCATGATGAACATGGTCAGGAACAGCGAGAGCCCGATGAGGATCTGGTTCGAGGGCGTCTGCCCGGTGCCCAGCGCCTGCCGCAAGAGGCCCATGACGATGACGATGCGGGTGAAGCTGGTCATCGAGAGCAGGATGGCCGGCAGGAAGGTCAGCGCCGTCATCGCCGCCAGGATTTGCAGCGACACCGAGTACTGCGTGCCGCCGCCCGGTGCGGTTTCGAGTGTCACGGCGGGCAGGCCCGCTGCTTGAGCCAGCGGTGCGGCGAGCGCGGCGATCAGCAGCAGTAAAAAGCGCACAGGTGGTCTCAGGCGCGGAAGCTGAACTGGGGTTTGCTGGCTGCCGGTGCGGCCTCGGCGGGCTTGGCGGAGGCTGCAGCGACCACTGCGGGGGCAATACCCTTGGCCTGCGCATGCGCCAGCAGGGTCTTGAGGCGCTCGGAGAAATCCCGGGTCGCAGGTGTTTCAGCCGCAGGGGCGGTGACGGATTCGTTGGCCGCAGCGGCGCTGAAATCCGGTGCGACCTCGAACACATGCAGGGTCTGCACGCGGCCGGGCGAAACGCCGAGCAGCAGGTGCGTGTCACCCGCCTGCATCCACACCACGCGCTCCTTGGCCCCGACCTGCACACCGCCCTTGATGTGGAGCGTCGCACCCTGCCCGGCCCTCGCACCCTGCACGCGCTTCACCAGCTTGCCCAGCATGAGAATGAGTGCCACCACCAGCAATAGCGCACCCAGCATTGGCAGTGTGGCAGCCGTGCTGGAGGGCAGCGTGCCGAGCGGTATCGAGGTGCTGGCCTGCGTGGCGGTGGCCGCCAGCGGCAAGGCTTGCGCCACTGCGGGCGCGATGGCGGCGGCACTCGCAGCCGGTGCCGCCTCAAGCTGCACTTCCAGCGGCATCACCGGCGGCAGCTCGGTGGCGGCGACTGCCGCCAGCGGCGAAGCCAGCGTGGTGCCGGCGGCGGCCATGGTGTCGGACTCGGCAATCTCATCGAATGTGTTGGGCCTGTTCATGGCGCTCCCCTACTTGAGTTTGCGGATGCGCTCGGCCGGGCTCACCACATCGGTGAGGCGGATGCCGAACTTCTCGTTGATCACCACCACCTCGCCATGCGCGACGAGGGTGCCATTGGCGTAGACATCGAGCGGCTCGCCGGCCGCGCGTTCGAGCTCCACCACGCTGCCCTGGTTGAGCTGCAAGAGGTTGCGGATGGGGATGCGCGCGCGGCCGACCTCCATCGAGAGCGTTACCGGTACATCGAGAATCACATCCAGGTTCACGTCGTTGGTTCGGGCGCTGGCCTGCGCCGCGTCGAAACTCGGCGGGGCAAACTCGGTGGCGGTGGCAGTGTTCATGCGGTGACTCCGGTGTGTTTTTGGGGTTGCGGCGGGCGGCGGGCGGCGAGCTGCCTACTGCATGACGAGGTTGGTGAACACCACGCCGTTGATGTGCGGCTTCTTGTGTTCGTCGAGCACCTTGTTGATCTCGGCGGTCGCATCCACTTGCAGCTTCTCCTTGCCTTCGCGGCTCAATAGCGCGTGGTAGGTCTGGCTGCTGAACAACAGCATCAGGCGGTTGCGCACCAGCGGGTCGTTGAGCTTCACCGCCTCGGCGGCGGAAGGCTTGCTGGCAATGACCTGCACTTCCACTTGCAGGAAGCGCATTGCCTCCTCGTCGTTGAGGTTGACCACGAACTGCGGATTGAGCGCGAAGAACTCGCCCTTGGCAGCTGGCTTGCCACCACCTTGAGCATCGCCATGCTCGTCGCTCTTGGCATCGCCATGCTCCTTGCCGGCCTGCTCTTCGTCTGCACCCTGTTCGGTTGCCGGCTTGCTGGCAGCCGCCTTCTTGTTCATCACGAACATCGCACCGCCACCGGCGGCAACGGCGGTAATGACCATCGCCAGAATCAACTTGATTGCGCCGCCTTTTTTCTTGGCGGGGACGGCAGCGGCTTCGGCAGGGGCGGCAGTGGACATGTGGAGGCTCTTGGGCTGACAGGCGGACTCAAGTGCCCTCGCTGCAAGCCATATGCCTGCTGGCGCTGCCAGCCGGGATCGGGGTTTGACGACTTTCCGGCGACCGACGTGCAGAGGGGCTGACGAAAAGCCGTCAGCGCGGTTTAGAGCGTGTTAAAGACTTGAGGATCGCTGCGGCGGAAGGCAGTTTTTGCGCAGTGCAAGGAACGAGGTGCAGCGAATGGTTGTTCCATTCGCAAGACGCGTGACGCAGCAAAGCGCAAAAGCGTTTGGCCTAAGCGGGCATGACTCAATGTCATGCCCGACCGTAAGCCAAACGCTCCCGCCCCGAAGGGTTGCTGCCCAAAAAACCGCCATGCCACGTTGCGAATGCTCGACTTGGAACCACCAAGCCTTCGCATCCGCGCCTCGCCTGGCGGCTTTTTGGGCAGCAACGCAGCGACCCTCAAGCCTTTAACACGCTCTTAGGCGTAGTCGTCGAGCAGGCCGCGGTGTGCAGACCAGCCGCTGCGGCTGGCGATAAGCGGCTCCGCATCGTCATCCAGCCTGCCTGGCCTGGCGGTGCTTGCCGCATGGCGGCCCTGCTGCTGCCCCGGTGCCTCGCGGCCCACCTGCGCATCGGCGAGCAACACGCCGCCCTGTTGCAGCAGCTCGCGCAGGCGCGGCAGCTCGTTGTGCAGCAGCGCACGGGTCTCGGCGTGGGCGGCACTCAGATGCACGCGCAGGCCGTTCTCGTCCATCGAAAGGTTCAACTGCACCGTGCCCAGCTCACGCGGGCTGATCTCGATGCGCGCCTCCTGCACACCCTCGCCGAGCCGCCATTGGATCTGCTCGCCGAGGCGCTGCGGCCAGTCGGGCGAGTCCAGCGCCAGCGTGGTGCTGGTGGCGATGGGCGTGGTGACGGCACTGACTGGCTGGAGCGGCTGCGGCAGGGCTGCCGGGCCCGCTGCCAACAGGGGCGTGCTGCCGGGGCCCTGCAACGATGCAATGGCACTCTCCAAAGCGGCGTGCTCTGCGTCGGCAGCCAGCAGCACAGGTGGCGGTGCCATCACGGTGCCTTGGCTGATCTCCAGTGTCGGCGGTGCTGCGGCAGCCGCCAGCATGTCTACAGGCTGGGGCGGCTTGATCGCGGCCAGCCATTGCAGGAATTGTTCCGGTGAAGAAGGTGTCGCAGGCAGCGCGGTCGGCTCGGTGCCGGCGCGCTCAAGCGGCTCGGTCGCGGCCGTCGCTATGGGCGCTGGCTTGCCGCCCAGCAGGGTATCGACCAGCCCCGAAAGATCGGCGGTCGAATCCACCGGCAAGCCCGCAGGGGCATGCGGCTGCGGCAAGGCGGACTGCGTTTGCGGCGGTGGCGGCTTTTGCGCCGGCGCTTGCACGCCTTGCAACAGCAAGCCAAAGGCCTCTGTTGCAGCGGGCGGTGCGGCGGGCGGTGCAGCGGTCGTCGCAGGCACAGCAGCCACGCCGTCGAGCCGGGCGAGTGCAGCCACTAGCCCACCGCCTGCTGGCGCATCCAGCCGCGCACGGCGAGTTCGTCACTCTCGCGCGACTGGCGGCGCGCATCGAGCTGGCGCAGCTGCTGGCGTGCGCCGGTTTCGAGCTGGGCGAGTTTTTCCACCTCGCGGTGCAGCGCCATCCAGCGGGCGCGAGCGCGATCCACTTCACCGGAGAGCAGCTGTACGCGCTCGCACTGAAAGCTCACCGCAGAACGCAGCTTCGCCAGAAATCCGGCGTGATGCCGCAGTGCCGCCACACCCGCACTGGCGGGGATGCGTGCGGCGTATTCCTGCTCGTACTGTTGCAGCTCGGCGCGGCGATCCTCGGCATTGGCGTGCCTGGCCAGCGCATCAGCCAACGCGCGAGCAGCCTGGTCTTCTTGCTGGGTGGCGAGCCTCTGCAACAGTTCGAGGCGTTGCAGGGACGAAGCGTCTGCGGCGTTCATGGGTTGACCTGAGCGAGCAGCGCATCGAGCTGCGCAACACTCTCTCCAAATCCTGCGCCAGCCTGAACATCCTGCTTCAGGAAGGCCTCGATCTGCGGCCACAGGGCGAGTGCCGCATCGGTGCGCGGATCAGCGCCGCGCTGATAGGCACCGATGGCGATCAGGTCACGGTTGCGGTTGTAGGCCGCGAGCAGGCCGCGCAGCTGGCGCACGCGCTGTTGGTGTTCGGAAGTGGTGCATTCGTTGGCCACGCGCGAGATCGAGGCCTCGATATCGATGGCGGGATACACACCGCCCTCGGCGATTCGACGGCTCAGCACGATGTGTCCGTCGAGAATGCCGCGCGCGGCGTCTGCGATCGGATCCTGCGGGTCATCGCCCTCGGTGAGCACGGTGTAGAAGGCGGTGATCGAGCCCCTGCCCGGCTCGGCATTGCCCGCGCGCTCGACCAGGGCCGGCAGCTTGGCGAACACGCTGGGCGGATAGCCGCGCGTGGTCGGCGGCTCGCCCACCGCGAGGCCGATCTCCCGCTGCGCCTGCGCGAAGCGGGTGAGCGAATCCATCAGCAGCAGCACATGCAGGCCCTGATCGCGGAAGTGCTCGGCCACGGCCGTTGCCAGCCAGGCACCGTGCAGGCGCTGCAGCGGCGAGCGATCTGCGGGCGTGGCAATCACGCAGGCGCGGGCAAGGCCTTCAGCCCCCAGCGCACTCTCGACGAAATCACGCACCTCGCGGCCGCGCTCGCCGATCAGGCCGACCACGATCACGTCGGCGGCGGTGTAGCGCGTCATCATGCCGAGCAGGGTGCTCTTGCCGACGCCGGTGCCTGCGAATAGCCCCAGCCGCTGGCCGCGCCCGACCGTGAGCAGGGCATTGATGGCGCGCACGCCGACATCCAGCGGCTGCTTGATGCCCGCGCGCGCGAAAGGGTTGATCTGCCGCCCCATGAGCCGCACGCGCGACTCGCCCTTGGGCTTGGGTCTACTGTCGAGCGGCTCGCCCTCGCCATCGAGCACGCGGCCGAGCCAGTCAGAGCCGATGCTGATCTCTGCCGCGCGCCGCAAGGGCGTGATGCGCGCATTGGGCGCGATGCCGGCCAGCTCGCCGATCGGCATCAGGTAGGTGCGCTCGCCAGCAAAGCCCACCACCTCGGCCTCGACCGACGCGCCATCGGCATCCGCCACCCGGCAGCGGCTGCCGATCTGCGCCTGGCAGCCCACGGCTTCGAGGGTCAAGCCCACCACGCGCTTGAGGCGGCCTTCCACCGTCAGCAGCGGCGCGCCGTCGATCTGCGCGCTGCGCTCCAGCAGGCCATGCAGCAGGCGCTGACGACGCTGGCCTGAGACATCCAGCTGCGCGCTCATGCCTGCGACAGCAGGGTGTGCGCAAGACCAGCCGCGCGGGCATCGAGGCTCGCCACCACGCTCGCCTGCTCGCTCTGCACGCGGCAGCCGCCGGGCAGCACCTCGGGGTCGGCCACCAGCCGCCAGGCGTTGGTGGTTTGCATCTCCACGCCGAGTACATCCGCGAGTGCTGCGTAATCGTCGGGGTGCACGTACACCGCAATGCCCGTGATGCCGCTGCCGAGGCTCGCCACCGCATCGCGCACCACCGCAGCGACCTTGGCGGGGTCGAGATGGAGTTCCTGCTGGGCGATGCGGCGCGCCGCTTCGAGCGTGAGGGCGACCAGCACCCGCTCCATCTCATGGTCGATCACCGCCAGCGGCTTGGCCATCGCATCGAGCAGGCTGCGCAGCTGCGCGGCGATGCCTGCGGCCATCATCCTGCCCTCGGCCAGCCCTGCGGCGTGGCCTGCGGTAAAGCCCGCTTGCTGCGCCTCGGTCTCCACCGCCGCCAGTCGTGCGAGCTGCTCGGCGCGGTCGGGCAGGGGCGGTGGTGGCACCGCGCGCGGCAGGTCGAACACCGGCTTGGCCCAGCGGGTGGCGGCGAGCGAATGGGCTTCGGTCCAGAGCGCGCTCATACGAAGTCATCCCCCTTGCCGCCCAGCGCGATCGTGCCGGCATCGGCGAGACGGCGCGCGGTGGCGAGGATGTCCTTCTGTGCGGCCTCGACATCGGCGAGCTTGACCGGGCCTTTCGCCTCCATGTCTTCCACCAGCATGTCGGCGGCGCGCTTGCTCATGTTCTTGAGGATCTTCTCCTTCACTTTCTGGTCCGCGCCACGCAGGGCGAGGCTCAGGCTGTCGGTGGAGACCTCGCGCATCAGCGCCTGGATACCCCGGTCGTCGATATCGGCGAGGTTGTCGAACACGAACATGAGGTCCTGGATGCGCTGGCCAAGTTCCTCGTCGGTGCCCTTGATCGACTCGGTGAGCTTCTGCTCGGTGGCCGAGTCCATGAGATTGAGGATGCCCGCGGCAACCTTCACGCCGCCGACGCTCGATGACTTGATGTTGTTGTTGCCACTGAACTGGCGCTCCATGATCTCGTCCAGCTCCCGGAGCGCCTGGGGCTGAATGCCGTCGAGGGTTGCGATGCGCAGCAGCACGTCGGTCTGCACCTTGTCCGGCAGGATCACCAGCACCTCGGCCGCGTTCTCCGGGTCGAGATAGGCGAGCACGATGGCGATGATCTGCGGGTGCTCGTTGCGGATGAGTTCCGCCACCGCGCGGGTTTCCATCCACTTCAGCGCCTCCAGCCCCTTGCTGTTGCGGCCCATGAGAATGCGGTCGATCAGGCCGCCGGCCTTGTCCTCGCCGAGTGCGGAGACCAGCACCTTGCGCACGTAGTCGTCGCTGCCCACACCGAGCGAGGTCTGGTTGCCGATGGCATCGGCAAAGCTGTCGAGCACATCCTCGGCCTGTTCGCGCGAGACGTTGCTTAAGTTCGCCATCGCCTGCCCGAGCCTTTGCACATCCTTGGCACCCATGTGGCGCAGGATGTCGGCCGCCTCGGTCTCGCCGAGCGAGAGCAGGAAGATCGCCGCGCGTTCGATGGCGCTGAGTTTGGGGGGTGCGGAAGAAGCATCGGCCATTTCTATTGCTCCTGTGCGATCCAGGTCTTCATGACCTGGGCGACTTTCTTCGGGTCCTGCTTCACGGTCTCGCGGGCGAGAATGAGTTTCTGCTCGTAGGGGCTGGGGCCTTCCGGCAGGGCCGGGATGGTGGCGTGGCGCTTGGCGACGAGTGCGGCCTGCACCTCTTCCTCGCTGCCCGGCGCGGGCAGTGCAGCCAGCCCATTGGCGACCAGCACCGGCGACGCTGCTGGGCCGGGGAAGAGGTTTTTCAGCAGCGGCCGCACCACGGTGAAAATCAGCACCAGCAGCACCAACGCACTCAAGCCCTGACGCGCGAGCGACTGCATCTCGGGCCGCTCGATCATCGGCAGGGGTGCTACCACCTCGGGCGTGGCGACGATGAAGGGCGCGTTCTGCACAGTCACGCTGTCGCCGCGCTTGGCATCGAAGCCCATCGCCTCTTTCACCAGCGCCTCGATGCGCGCGAGTTCGTCCTTGCCCAGTGCCATCGGCACGGCCACGCCCTTGGCATCGAGCTTGGGCAGGTAGTCCACCAGCACCGCCACGGAGAGGCGTTCGATGCGGCCCGGCATCACCTTGCGGCTGCTCAGGGTGCGGTTGAGTTCGTAGCTGCGGTTGCTGGTCTTGGTCTGCGAGCTCGGCAGTTCGGCGCTGGCACCACTGTTGCTGTCTGCGGCGACTGCGCTGCCGTCTGCACCCGCGACCGGCGCGATCGCCGGGGCTGAAGCGCCGGGCTCCGGCGGCCGGTTGCTGGTGGCACCCGGCACACCCTGCGCCTTGAGGCTGCCGCCGCGATTCACGTCCTCGCTGGTCTGCTCGCTGCGGATGGCGTTGGCATCGGGCGTGTACTGCTCCTGGGTCTGCTCCTCCTGCGTGAAGTCGAGCGCGGCGACGACCTGCGTCTTCACCCGGCCTGCCCCCATCAGCGGCGTGAGGATGTCTTCGACGCGATGGCGGGTCGCATCCTCGATGCGCTTGACCTGCTCGAACTGCGAGTGGCCCATGCCGCTTCCGCTGTCTCCATCCGTGAGCAGGCGGCCGGTCTGATCCACCACCGTCACGGCGGCCGGCTGCATATCCGCCACGCTGGAGGCGACCATGTGGACGATGCTCTGCACCTGCTGCGGCGTGAGACTGCGGCCGGGGTGCAGCTCGACGAACACCGAGGCCGAGGCTGCCCCCCCGGCGCGCGTGAAAGCGGAGGGCTTGGGTGTGGCCAGATGCACTCTTGCACTCTTCACCGACTGGATGGAGGTGATGGTGCGCATCAGCTCGGTCTCCAGCGCATGCTGCATGCGCGCCGACTCAATGGACTGCGACACGCCGAAGCCCTGATCGCCCTGCATGGTCTCGAAGCCGGCCGCACCCGACTTGGGCAGGCCGCGTCCGGCGAGCTTGAGCCGCGCGCTGCGCACCTCGTCCGCCGCTACCGTCAGCGCGCCGGTGGCGGGGTCGATGTGGTGAGTGATGCCCTCGGCCGTGAGGGCATCGGCCATCGCAGCTGTTTCGCTCTCGGGCAGGCCCGCGAACAGCGGCTGGTCGGCCGGTTTCTGCGCCCACATGAACAGTGACAGCCCGCCTGCGATAGCCGCAGCGAGGCCGATCAGCAGCACCAGCTGCTTCACGCCGGGGATGGCGCGGGCGCGGTCCAGCAGCGAGCTGCTGTCTTCGGGTTTTGCGATGAGCGTGGTCGCCATTTAATTGGGCCTTAAATGGGCATGTTCATGATGTCTTGATACGCCGACACCAGCCGGTTGCGCACCTCGACCGCACCACGGAACTGCACCTGCGACTTCGCGCCGGCGAGCATCACGTCGGAGAGATTCACCTTGTCGTCACCCAGCTCGAAGCGGGTGGCGAGCGAGCCTGCGGTGTTCTGGCTCTCGGCAACCTGCTTGATCGCACCCTTGAGGGTGTCGCTAAAGTTTGCGGCTGCCGCGCCGTTAAGGGGTGTGGAGCCCGATGCGGGCCCGATGCCGCTTGACTGCGCGCGCAGGGCCCGCATCTGGCTCAGCACGCTGTTGATCGCAAGGTCGTTCATGGGGCTGTGGGCTCTGGCGGTTCTCTCGAACGGCTCTTGGAGCAAGCCCTGTTCCAGCCTGGTCAAACCCCGTGCGGATTGGGGCTGACGGGGTTTTGACGCTCAGCCTGCGCGCGCTGCGACGGGTTTTGATGCTGGCGGCCTGTCGCGGACCAGCCCCGTGCCGGGACCTACAGGGCCAGCACGTCGCGCATGGAATAGCCGCCTGCGGGCCGGCCCGCCAGCCAAAGCGCGGCCCGCACCGCACCAGCGGCAAAGTTCTGCCGCGAGCTGGCCTTGTGGCTCAGCTCCAGGCGCTCGCCCTCGCCGAGGTACATCACGGTGTGGTCGCCAATCACATCGCCGCCGCGCACGGTGGCAAAGCCGATGGTCTGCGTCTCACGCGCACCGGTGTGGCCCTCGCGGCCGTAGATCGCCACCTGCTTGAGATTGCGGCCCAGGCCCGCTGCCGCTGCCTCGCCGAGTGCCAGCGCGGTACCGCTCGGCGCATCGACCTTGTGGCGGTGATGGGCTTCGACGATCTCGACATCGTAGGCATCGCCCAGCGTGCGGGCGGCGTCTTCGACCAGCTTCAACAGCACGTTGACGCCGACGCTGAAGTTGGCCGCTTGGCACACCGCGATCTCACTCGTGGCGGCAGCGATCAGCGCCTTCTGCTCGGGTGCGAAGCCGGTGGTGCCGATGACGATGGCTTTGCCCGTCCGCTTGCAGGCGGCTATGGCGGCGAGCGTGCCTTCCGGCCTGGTGAAGTCGATCAGCACATCGGCCAGCGCAAGCGCTTCATCGAGGTCGCTGGTGATGAAAACGCCGAGCGCGGGCAGGCCCGCGAGCGAGCCGGCATCGAGCCCCGATTCAGGCGCGTTGTCGCGGTCGAGTGCGGCGACGAGCTGCGCGCCGGGTTGCAGCGCGATGGCATTGACCAGCGCGCGGCCCATGCGGCCGGCGGCTCCCAAAATAGCGATACGAACAGTCATGTGGTGACTCCAGCAGCCGTGTTGGCAGCCACGATCTTCATCGAAAGCTCAAGCGCCTGCTCGTAGTTGAGGCGCGGATCGACGCTGGACTTGTAGGCGCGTTCGAGGTCGGTGTCGGTGAGCTTGCGCGCGCCACCGGTGCATTCGGTGACGTCCTCGCCGGTCAGCTCCAGATGCACGCCGCCCAGGCGCGAGCCGCACTCGCGGTGGATGCGGAAGGACTGCGTCAGCTCTCCCGCGATGTCGTCGAAGGCGCGCGTCTTGAGCCCATTGCTGGCGCTCTGGGTATTGCCGTGCATGGGGTCGGCGAGCCAGAGCACGGGGTGGCCAGATTTTTTGACGGCCTCGATCACTGGTGGCAGGGCTGCTGCAATCTTGCCCACGCCCATGCGGTGGATCAGCACCACCTTGCCCTCCTCGCGCCGGGGGTTGAGCGCCTCGCACAGCGCCAGCACCCAGTCCGCATCCATGGTGGGGCCGACCTTGACGCCGATGGGGTTGGCCAGCCCTGAGCAGTACTCGACATGCGCGCCATCGAGTGCCGCGGTGCGCAGACCGATCCAGGGGAAGTGCGTCGAGAGATTGAACCAGCCCGGCTGCCTCGGCACCTGCCGGGTCTGCGCCTGCTCCGCCCACAGCAGCAGGGCCTCGTGCGAAGTGTAGAAATCAACCCGCTGCAAATCGGCGAGCGACTGGCCCGCCAGTGTTTCCATAAAGCGCAGCGAGTCCCCGATGGCATCGACCGTCGCCTGGTACTGGGCCGCGAGCGGGGCATGCTGCACCCAGTCGAGGTCCCAGTATTCCGGGTGGTGCAAATCGGCGAAGCCGCCGTCGATGAGGCCGCGCACGAAGTTGATGGTCATCGCCGAGCGCGAATGCGCTTCGAGCAGGCGGGCGGGATCAGGCACGCGCGCCTCGGCCGTGAACTCGGGTGCGTTGACCAGATCGCCGCGATAGCTCGGCAGAGTGATGCCGTTCTTGGTCTCGGTGTCGGTCGAGCGTGGCTTGGCGTACTGCCCGGCAAAACGGCCGACGCGGGTGACACGCTGCTTCAGGCCATGCGTGAGCACGAGGCTCATCTGCAACAAGACTTTCAGGCGGTTGGTGATCAGCTCGGCGCGGCAATCCGCAAAGCTCTCGGCGCAGTCACCGCCTTGCAGCACGAAGCGTTCGCCGCGCGCGGCGGCGGCGAACTCGCTCTTGAGGCGGTTCACCTCCCACGAAGTCACCAGCGGCGGCAGGCCCTTGAGGGTGGCGACGGCGGCATCGAGTGCCACGCGGTCGGGGTAGGTCGGTTGCTGCACGACGGGTTTCGTCTGCCAGCTGTCGGGCGTCCAGGTCATCGGTCGGTCCAGAATGGGCGCGCAGTATAAAGGCGGGGCCTACAATCCCGGCGTCAAAACCGAAAGAGGAAACCCCATGCAATACCAAGGCAGCTGCCATTGCGGAAATGTCGCGTTCGATCTGGAAGTCACGCCACCGCTGACGCAGGTGATCGACTGCAACTGCTCGCATTGCAGCCGCAAGGGCTATCTGCTGGCGTTCGTGCCGCGCGCGCAGCTGACGCTGAAAACCCCGGTCGAAAACCTCTCGACCTACACCTTCAACCGCCACTTCATCCAGCACCACTTCTGCACCCGCTGCGGCGCAGCACCCTTCGGCTTCGCCAAGAACCGCGAAGGTGAAGACACCGCCGCCGTCAACGTGCGCTGCATCGAGAACATCGACCTCAACAGCCTCAAGCGCGAGCTGGTCGATGGCCGTTCGTTCTGATTGGAAAGCCATGCGAATCCAGACTCTCTGCCTGCTGCTCGCACTCGGCCTCGCCGCCTGCGAGGACAGCCCCGACCCCATCGCGGTCACGCCTGCCAGCCTCTGCGTGTCGTCGAGTTGCGGCAGCAAGACCCGCCTCGTCACCATCCCCGACGCCGAGAACATGCTATTCACCCCAGCGGGCCGCCTGTTTGTCAGCGGCGGTACCAATGTGTTCGAGATCGGCAAGAGCGGCAGCACCTTCACCGCCACGCCGCTGCTCGATGGCAGCTGCAACTTCACTGGCCTCGCCCTGCGCGGCGAGGTGCTCTATGCCAACTGCTTCGACGGCCAGCTGTATGCCGCGCGGCTCACGGCAGCACCGAAGCTCGCTGCCATCCACACCCTGGGCCTCGCCTCGCCGAATGGCCTTGCCACGGGGCCGGACGGCGAGCTGTATGTGGTCAATGGCCCGCTCGCCACCACCGCCCTGCCCGCGCCGAAAATCGTGCGTCTCAAGCTCGATGCCGCCGACCCCCTGAAGGTGCTTGAGCAGAGCGACTGGCTCACGCTCAACGTTCTGCAATCGCAGCCCAACGGCGTGCAGCTGCGCGGCCGCACGCTCTACTTCAGCGAGAGTTCGGCACCGACGCAGGGGCGCATCAGTACCGTCGCCATCCAGCCCGACGGCAGCCCCGGTACGCCGCAGGTGTTCACCAGCTTCATGAGCCTGCCGGATGATTTCAGCCTGCCCGGCGAGAACCTGCTGGCCGCCTATTTCTCGACCGGCCAGATCGCCCTGTTCGATGCCAGCGGCGCGCTCGTCTCGGCCACCGATGCGATGAGCTTCGAGAGCCCCTCGCAGGTGCGCTTAGGACAGCCGCCGCTGTTCGCGGCGACCGATGTGCTGGTGACGGAGAAGGGCCTGATCGGCGAGAACGATTCGACCAATGGCAATGTGCTGTCGGTGTTCCGCCGTAACTAGCCAAAGGCTACGCTCTGCTCAGATGCCACTAGGAGTGTCGCATGTCGCAACATGCCGCTAGATACCTGCTGCTTGCTGGGCTGACCGTGCTGGCAAGCACCCCGTCGCAGGCCGCGACGCTCAACGGCGGGCCGTATGCCACGCTGAGCGATTCAGCCAAGCAGCGCCTGCGCGACAAGTACGAAGACTTGGCCGCGGACGACGAGCCACCGTACCCGCTTGAAGGCATGGATGCGATTAGCGATGCCCTGGATAAGATGATTCCAGTGATCCAGCCCGAAGGCACCCTGTTCGCCGCAGTCGAGATCAACGAAAAGGGCGAGGCGACCGGCGTGAGCTTCCACAGTCTGCCCACTTCGCATGCGGGTGCCACCGAAGCCCAGATGCGCCAGCTCTATGCCCTGCCGCTGGTCAACGCACGCTACAAGCCGGCGCTTTGCAAGGGCAAGGCTTGCAACATGGCTTGGCCCATCATGTTTGAAATCACCCGAGTCAAGACGCCGGAAAGGGCTGGCCCGCGCAGGCGCTAACGCAGGTAGTTGAACAGGCTCAAGCCCTGCACCTTGGCAAACGCGCTCTGCGCGGCTTGCAGTGACAGCGAATGCAGTTGCAGGCGGCTGATCGACTCGGCGTAGTCGAGGTCACGCACCTCGCTGAGCGTACTGCGCAGCTGGGTGTCGAGCCCTTCGAGCCGGCTCTCCACCGCATCGAGCGTGGCCAGTCGGGAGCCGACCGAGGCCCGCAAGGTGGAGAGATGCTCGATGCCGCCATCAATCGCCTCCAGCCCGCTGGCGAACTGCGCCTGGTTGAGGCTGCGCGCGGCACTGGTACTGGTGTCTGCCAGCGTGGCGTCGATCACGCCCTGCACACGCGCGAACAAATCTGCATGGCCGCCGCCGCTGCTGGGGATGCGCAGGAACACGGCATCGCCGCTATCGCCCTCGATCATGCTGCGGCCCTCGCCGATGCTCAGTGCGCGCACATCCTGCGTGCCGGCGTAGCTCGGGCCGGTGCTGCCCTCGGTAAAGGGCTTGCTGCCGTCGAGCGTGCCGCCGAACACGTAATGGCCGATGCCATCGCTGGTGTTGGCGATCTCCACCAGCTGGGCCTTGAGCTGGTTCAGCTCAGCCGCAATCTGCTGGCGGTTTTCGGTCGAGATGGTCGCGGTGTTGGCCTGCACCGCCAGCTCGCGCACGCGGTTGAGCACATCGCCCGCAGAGCCCAGCGCGCCCTCTTCGGTGCCCAGCCGCTGCCGCAGGGTGGTGACGTTGCTGCCGAGCTGCGCTTGCTCGCTCAGCGCCTGCTCGAGTGCCAACACCTGCGCCATGCCCGCCGGGTTCTCGCCCGCGGTCTTGAACTTCACACCGCTGCTGACCTGGCCCTGTGCCTTCGCCACCGCCGCCTGCTGTTGCAGGATGTTGGCGAGGCTGCTGTGGAACAGCGCGGGAGTGGAAACGCGCATGCTTATCTCCTCGTCGCCGCGAGCAAGGTATCGAACAGCGTGCTCGCGGTGGCGATGACCTGTGCGGCGGCCTGATAGGCCTGTTGGTAGCGGATGAGGTTGGCGGCCTCCTCGTCGAGGTTCACACCCGAGATCGCGTCACGCTCGCCCTGGCTCTGCGCGCGCACGGCCTCTGCGGCGGTTTTGGCGGTGCTCACCTGCAAGGCGGTGGCACCGGTCTGGGTCACCAGCGCGGCATTGGCCTGCGCCAGGGTGTTTCGGCCACCGTCGAGTGTCTTCCGCTGGGCCAGTGCCGCCAGCGCAAGGGCGTTACGGTTGTCGCTGCTGCCGGCGGGCGTGGCCGCGACACTGAACTGATCACCCGCCTGCGGCTGGCCGCTGATGTTGACCGACCAGCCGTTGAGGCTGATGGCGTCGCCGGGGGCGAAGGCGACGCTCGGGCCGCTGCCGATCTGGTAGCTCGTCGCACTGGTGAAGCGGATGGTGGTGGCGGCCGTGAGCTGCGGCTGGCTGCCATCGACCACCAGCGGTGACGAGACCTTGCCGCTGCCGGTATTGGCAAGGCTGGCAGAGCTGCCGAGGCGGCCAGCAGCGGCAAAGCTTTTGGGGTCGCTCGTCAGCAGGCGTAGCGAGCCTGCGGCATCGTGCGTGGGGCTCAGGCGAAAGCTGTCGCCGCTCGCCGCGGTGCCGCTGAGGGTGATGGCCAGGCCTTCCACCACGAAGGGATCGGCACTGCTGCCGCTGCCGGTGAAGCTCAGCACCTCGCCACTTTTCGCGCGGGTGAGCTGCCAGGCGCCGCCGGTGTTGCGCAATAGATAGTCATCGCCCGTGAGCTGGCCCAGGTTGCCAAAGCCCAGCCCCACGCTGGCGCTGCCGCTGTTGCTGCTAGCCGCGAAGACGCGGGCCGAAGGTACCTCGAACAGGGCGCTGCCGACGCTGCCATCTGCCGTGAGGCCCTGCGTCTGCACGGCATTCACCTCGCTGGCGAGGCTGACGGCCACGCGCCCGAGTTTTTCCAGCGCAGGGTCGATGAGGTTGCGGCGCGCATCCAGCAGGCCACCGATCGCACCGCCGCTCAGCTGCCGGGTGACGGCGACACCGCCGCTGCTGATGTCGAGTCGGCCCGGGCGGTAGAGATCATCGGTGGTGCCGAGTGCGGTCACCCGCTCGCCGAGCACCAGAGCCTGCCCGCCGCTGCTGAAGACATTGAGGCTGCCGTCGTCCTGCGCCACGGTGCTGACACCCACCAGGGTGCTGAGCTGCTGCACCAGGGTGTTGCGTTGGTCGAGCAGGTCGGCAGGCAGGTTCTGCCCGGCGAGCGCAATACTGCGGTTGAGCTTGGCGATGCTGCCGGAAAGATCGTTGATGCTGGCGACTGCCTGCGTAAGCCGCTGGTCGATCTCGGCATCGAGGCCGGAAAGCTCGCCATGCAGGCTGCCGAAGCGGTCGGCCAGGCCTTGCGCCGCACCGAGTGCGGCCTGGCGGGTGGCCGTCGCGGTCGGGTCGCTGGCGACCTGTTGCAGCCCGGCGAAGAAGTTGTTGAGCGTGCCGCTCAAACTCGTGCTGCTGTCTGATAACAGGGCATCGGCGCGCGCGGCGAGGCTGCCAAAGGCATCGAGCCGGGCCAGCTCGGACCCATCGCGCACCAGCCGCGATTCGAGCAGCGCATCGTTGAGCCTCTGGGTGCCGTTGACGACCACGCCGCCGCCGGTATCAAGCCGGTTGATGCTGCTGCCCGCGCGCGAGGATTGATCGACCCGCTGCCGCGAATAGCCATCGGTGCCGACGTTGGCGATGTTGTGGCCGGTGAGGTCGAGGCCCTTGGTCGCGGCCGCGAGAGCGGAGCTGCCAATGTTTAAGAGATCAGCCATCACTTCATCCTGAGCAGCGTCGCAGACTGCTGCGCGTTCTCGTCCGCGGCCTTCATGGCGCGGGTTTGCAGCTCGAAGTTTCTGGCGAGTTCGATCATCGTCACCATCGCATCGGCGACGTTGACGTTGCTCGATTCGAGCATGCCGCCACTCAGCACCGGGCCACTTGCCGCCGCCGGCGTGAAGCCGGCCCTGGCACGGAACAGGCCGTTGCCGCTGCGTTCGAGTTGCGTGGTGCTGGCGCTGATGACCTTGAGCTGGCCCGCGCTCACCGCACTGCTCTGCCCGGCAGCCATGATCGAGACGGTGCCATCGCTGCCGATATCGAGACTGCTCGCCGCCGGCAGCGTGATGGGCCCGGCCTCGCCCAGCACAGCAAGCCCCGAGGCGGTGCGCAGCGTGCCGACCGCATCCAGCGTCAGATCGCCCGCCTTGGTGTAGGCCTCCTGACCATCCGGGCCCTGCACGGCCAGCCAGTGGTCGGGCTTGAGCGCGATGTCGAGCGCGCGTCCGGTGGTCTGCAAGCCGCCGCTGCGGCCATCGGTGCCAATCGCAAAGTTCTGTGTGTTGATGCGCGAGCCAAAGCCAGCACCCTCGATGCCCACCGCGCCCGCCACCGCCAGCTCGGCCTTGAAGCCGGTGGTGGAAGCATTGGCGAGGTTGTGATGGTTCAGCGCCTGCGCACGCAAGGTTTGCGCGGCACCGCTCATCGCAACATAGAGGGCGCGGTCCATGACTATCTGATGTTGATGATGGTCTGGGTGATCTGGTCAGACGTTTGAATCATCTGGGCGTTCGCCTGGAAGTTGCGCTGCGCCGTGATCATGTTGACCAGCTGCGCGGTGAGATCGACATTGCTCGATTCGAGCGCGCCGGACTGGATCACGCCCAGGTTGCCGCTGCCGGCCTCGCCGCGCTGTGGCGCGCCGCTGGTGTAGCTCTCGCCAAAGCTGGTGTCGCCGAGCTTTTGCAGGCCCTGGGGATTGCTGAAGGTGGTCACTGCCACCTTGCCCAGCGCGATGGCCTGGCCGTTGGAATAGCGGCCCTGCACGATGCCCTCGCTGGTGACTTCCAGGCCCGTGAGGCGGCCCGTGGTATAGCCATCCTGCGTCAGCCGGGAGACGCTAAAACTGTCGCCATACTGGCTGGTGCCACTCAGGTCGAGCGTAGCTGACAAGGGTGCTGCACCATTGCCGAGCGTCACTGCCGGCAGGGTGATGCTGCCGCTCGCTGGCGCCGTGAGAATGCCGCTGTCGGAGAAAGTGAGCGGAGTCGCCGCACCCGCCGCTATGCCATCGACGCTGACGTTGATCTGCCAGCTGTTGGCCGTCGCCCCTTTCACGAAATAGAGATTGGCAGTGTGGCTGGCACCCAGCGAGTCATAGACCGTGACGGCGGTGCTGTGGTTGTAGCTGCTGGGATCGGCCGCATCGAATGGCGTGGTACTGGGGGCGATCGCGCTGGCCGACAGGTTGGCCTGGGCCTCCAATGCGGTGCTGGCCCTTGGTGCGCTGTCGCCACTGGAAAGCCGCAAGTCGCTCAGCGCGGCGGTATCAAAACCACCTCCGGCGAGTGGCGAATAGACCTGCAATTTCTGCCCGGCGCTGTTGCTGACAAAGCCCTCGCGGTCGGCCCCGAAGGCGCCGGCGCGGGTGTAGGCCTGGCCCTTGTCGCCGCGCACGGTGAAAAAGCCCTCGCCATTGATAGCCAGATCGAGCGTGTTGTCGGTGTAGTTGACGTTGCCCTGCTTGAACTGTGAGGCGATCTGCTGCAAACGCACGCCCTGCCCGATGCTGTTTCTCGAGAGGCCGTAAGCCGTGGCCCCGAACACATCGCCAAACTCCGCACGCGAGGATTTGAAGCCCGAGGTGTTGGCATTTGCAATGTTGTTGGCGGTGACGCCGAGATCAGCCGAGGCGGCATTGAGGCCACTGAGTGCGATGGGGAAGGACATCAGGTTTTCTCCTTGAGGGTTCAGCGAATGCGGGTAACGGCCGACAGCGCGACGGTGCCCGCGCCTGCCAGCTCCAGCTGCAAGCCCTGCGCCCCGAGGCGCACGGCGGTGACGGGGGCGGTGATCTGGGTGGCGAGCGCCTCTGCGCTGCCGTCGGCCTGCATCAGTTCCGCACGCAGCGAGTACTGGCCGGCTGCGGCACGCACCCCGCCGCTGGTGTTGCCGTCCCACTCGATCTCGACCGTACCGGCCGCCTGGCGGCCCAGCTCAAGGCGGCGGACGATCGCCCCGGCAGCATCGCGCACGGTGGCAAGCACCGTGCCGGCGACGGGCAGCGTGGCGCTGGCGCTGGCACTGCCGCTGTCGCCCAGCCGCAGCGCATCGCCCGGTACCTGCACGCTGCGCCCGACCAGCGAGGCACCCTGCAAGGCCTGATTGGCGGTGAGGCTTTCGCTCAGCGAGGCAAAGCCGGTGTTGAGCGACTGGATGCCGCTGACGGTGGAGAACTGCGCGATCTGGCCGAGGAATTGTGCCGAGTCCATCGGCTTGAACGGGTCCTGGCTTTGCAGCTGGGTGGTCATCAGCTTCAGGAAGTCAGCCTGCCCGAGAGTTTGCTTGTTGGCGGACTGCACCGGCGCTGCGAGACCGAGCGCGTCGTAGCTGTTGATGGCGGTGGTCATGTCACTTGCCCAGGGTCAAAGTGCGCATGGTCAGATCCTTGACGGTGTTGAACACCTCGACGTTGCTCTGGTAGCTGCGCTGGGCGGAAATCATGTTCACCATCTCCTCGACGACATTGATGCTGGGTGCGTAGACATAGCCCTCGGCATCCGCGAGCGGATGGCCGGGCTGGTAGAGTTTTTGCGGCTCGGCGGCACTGGTCTGCACATCCGTGACACGCACGCCAGCAGCCTCGCCTTGTGCATCCGTGACGACCTCGAACACCGGCTCGCGGGCCTGATAGACCGCATCCGGCGAACCGGCAACGTTGTTGGCATTGGCAAGATTGCTGGCAGTGGCGTTGAGCCGCACCGACTGTGCGGCGAGCGCGGAGCCTGCGATCTCGAAGATGCGGAAAGTGCTCATTGACCGGTGATCGCCGTCATCAGCGCCCTCACCCGGCCATCGAGAAAATTGAGGCTGGCCTGATACTTGAGGGCGGCTTGGGCAAACTGCGCCTGTTCGATCTGCACATCCACCGTATTGCCGTCGGCACTCGCTTGCAACGGCACGCGCCAGACTTCCGCTGCGCTGCTGCCCGTCGTGGTTTCAGTCTTCAGGGCCTGTGCGAAGTCGACGTCCTTGGCGAGATAGTTCGGGGTGTCGGCATTGGCGATGTTGGCGGCCAGCACGTCCATGCGCGCACGGCCCAGCGACAGGGCCTTGGCGTGGATGCCAAACAGCGGGTCAGACATGGCGGGGCTCCGGCAGAGGATCAACGCTGGCTTCCTACAAGTCCTGTGCCTGCCGGTTTCATGGCTCTGGGGTGATGCACGGATTTCCGTCGCTGCCGCGACAGCAGCCGACCTGCGAACGCGGCCCGAACATTTGCATCCGTCTTACACTGCGGCCGGACGTCCTGCTTCACTGCGCCGTTGATCAGCGTGCGCATGCCTGCATGCCATTGCCGACAACCCGAGCGCAGGACTTGCGTTGAAGACGTCTGATTTCTCACTCACCAAGGACAGCCGGATGCCCTCTGGCGTCACTCCCGATTGGCACCAGCCTGCCCGCCTGCTGCGCCTCGCTGCGCTGGTGGGTCTGTTGTGCTGGCTGAGCATTGCGCTGACCCGGGGCGAGGGCCGCATCGCCTCCATCTGGCTCAGCAACGGCCTGGTGCTCGGGGTGCTGCTGTCGGTACCACCCTCGCGCTGGCTGGCCGTGCTGCTCGCGGCTTTCAGCGGCAATCTCGCTGCCAATCTGGGCTCCGGCGATTCAATCGGCATGGCGCTGATTCTGGCCTCGTGCAACAGCTTCGAGGTCATGTTGGCGGCCTGGCCGATGTATCGGCGCTTTGGCAATCAGACCGATCTCACCAATGGACTGGGCCTGCTCTACTTCCTCGTCTTCTGTCTGCTGCTGGCCCCAGCCGCCTCGGGTCTGCTGGCTTCGGCGGCCTTGGCTGCACATGCTGGCGGCGACTTGCAGGCGATTTTCTCGGTCTGGTATCCCGCCGATGCCATGGGGCTGATGATCGTCACGCCGCTGACCCTGGCGCTGCTCCGGCAAGGCGAACTCGGTGGCCGCCGACTGCGCTGGCGGCGGGCACTGCTGCCCTGGCTGTTTCTCACCTCCATGTGCCTGCTGCTGTTCACGCAGAGCCGCTATCCGCTCTTGTTCCTGGCCTTTCCGCCGCTGCTGCTGCTGAGCTATCAGCAGGGGCTGGCGGGCTCGGCGCTGGGGCTCGCCACCATCACCGTCATCGCGCTGCTGGCGACTATCAATGGCCACGGCCCGTTCATGCTGATCCAGACCGACTCGCTGCAAACCCGGGTTCTGGTCCTGCAACTGTTCGTGGCGGTGGCCACCGCGCAGAGCCTGGTGATGGGCATGTTGCAGGCCCAGCAGCGACGGCTCTCGCTGGCCCTGCGCGACAGCGGCCGGCAGCTGCGCACCATTACCGACAACTTGCCCGCGCTCATCGCCCAGTTCGACACCGAGGAACGCTACCGCTTCGCCAACGCTCACGTCGGCCGCGTGTTCGGTGGCGACCCGGCCGCGATGCTGGGCCGCACTCTGCGCGAGGTGCGTGGCGAGATGATCTATGCCGACTTAAGCCCCCACGTTGCCAAGGCGCTGCAGGGTGAAGCGGCGAGCTTCGAGAGCTTCGGCATGGCCAACGGCAAGCCCTACCACTACCAGTCCAACTACATCCCGGATGTTGCCGCCGATGGCCGCGTGCAGGGGTTTTTTGCGATGACCTTCGACATCACCGAACGCAAGAACGCCGAGCTGCGCCAGGCGGCGGACGAAGAGCGCCTGCGCACCATCAGTGACAACCTGCCGGCGCTGATCGCCTACATAGACCGCGAAGGCACATACCGCTTCTGCAACCAGACGTACGCGGACTGGTTCGGCAAGTCACTCAAGGACTGGCACGGCAGCGACTACCGCTGGGTGATGGGCGATGCCTTTGCCGATGCCCAGGCCAGCCACTTGAATGCCGCGTTCAAGGGTGAGCGTATCGAAACCGAACTACTGCTGCCCTGCCGGGATGGCCCGCGCACGGTGAAAGCCAGCTATGTGCCGCACATTGATCACCGTGGCGACGTGCTGGGTGCCTACGTGCTGATGCACGATGTCACCGACCTCAAGGCCGTGCAGACGCAGCTCAGCCAACTCGCCAGCCACGACATGCTCACCGGCCTTGCCAACCGCCGCGAGTTCCAGGCGAAGCTCGAAAACGCCATCGGCCGCAACCGCCGCCAGGTCAGCGGCCATGCCCTGATGTTCCTCGACATCGACCACTTCAAAGCCATCAACGATAGCCGTGGCCATGCGGCCGGCGATGCGGTGCTGCGCGAGGTCGCACTCCGCCTGCAAGCCAGCGTGCGCCACACCGACATCGTGGCGAGGCTGGCCGGTGACGAGTTCGTGGTGATTCTCGACGGCCTGCACGGCAGCACCGAGGCGGAGCTGATCGCGCAGAAGATCATCGCCGCGATGGGCAGCCCCGTGGCCTTTGGCGACGATGCCATCGTCGTGGGCGTCAGCATCGGCATCGCCTTCGATGCCGAGGCAGCACTCGGGCCGGAAGAGCTGCTCTCGCTGGCCGACAGCGCCCTGTACCGAGCCAAGGCCGCAGGCCGCAACACCTGGCGCTTGCAGGAAAGCAGCAACCCGGCCTGAAAGCCGTGCCTACCTGTGCTTTGCGGGCTTCGTCGGCTTGGGCACGCTGCGCTGGCGCACCGATTCGAACAGGCAGACCGAAGCCGCCACCGAGACATTGAGCGACTCGATCTTGCCCGCCATCGGGATCTTGATCAGCCGGTCGCAGGTCTCGCGGGTGAGCCGGCGCATGCCCTCGCCCTCGCCGCCCATGACGATCACCGTCGGGCCCGTGAGGTCTGTTTGATACAGCGAATCATCCGCCTCGCCATCGAGCCCGGTGATCCAGTAGCCGAGCTCCTTCAAACGTTCGAGCGAGCGCACGAGGTTGGTGACGGCAATCACCGGCACGCGCTCGGCAGCACCCGCTGCCGCCTTGCGCGCCACAGGGGTGAGGCCTACGGCGCGGTCCTTGGGGATGATGACGGCGGTGACGCCGGCGGCCTCCGCCGTGCGCAGGCAGGCACCGAGGTTGTGCGGGTCCTGCACGCCATCGAGCGCGAGCACGAGACGATCCGGCGTGGCGGGCAGTTCGAGGGCTTCCTCGCCCTGGTAGTCGGCGGCTTCGACGGCGGCAATCACACCCTGGTGGCGCAGGCCGGGGGCGAGCATGTCCATCTGGTCTTTCGACACGGTGCGCACGGTGACGTTACGGCGTTGGGCGAGAGTCAACAGGCCAGACATGCGGGCATCCTTGCGGCCACCGACGATCAGCACCTCACGGGGTTTCTTCTCGGCATCGTCGAGTGCGGCTTCGACGGCGTGAAAGCCGCCAATGTATGTTTCTGACATTCCTGATCCCCAATAAAAAAGAGCGAGCTTTTGCTCGCTCCTTCTAGTTTAGTTGAGGGGCGCCATCCCTGGCGCGACGGCTTGCCACTCCGAAACCTTTGCTGCTTCAGCCGCCGAGATACCCGGGCGGTGTGTAAGCCGCCTGCTCGTTGCCCTGCACGATGGCTTTCAGAACGATATCGACACGGCGATTGCGCGGTTCGCTGACGTTGTCCGCCGTGCGGATGAGTAGTTCGCGTTCACCACGGCCTTCCTCGCGGATGCGCTGCGCAGGCACGCCACGGCTGGCGAGGTAGCTGCTGACGCTGGCGGCGCGGCGCTCGCTGAGCGACTGGTTGGTCGCATCGGCACCGACGCTGTCGGTGTGGCCGACGACGTGGATGACGGTGGAGTTGTAGTCGGTGATGGTGGCAGCGAGCTTGTCGAGCGCGGCCATCGCCTGCGGCTTGAGGGTTGCAGAGCCGAGGTCGTAGGTCACATCGGCTGCGACGGCGACATTGAGCGAACCATCGGCCATGGTGTTGACACTCAACTGGCGGTTGGCTTCCTCGGCGGCGAGCTTGCGCTTCAGCTCCGCACGCTGGCGATCCATGTAATTGCCCACCGCACCACCGGCCAGGGCGCCCACCAATGCGCCAACGATGGGCGCGCCATCGGCACCGCTCACCTGCTTGCCGAGCACCGCGCCGAGCACCGCACCGCCGCCCGCGCCGATCTTGCCGCTGCGGTTGGGGTCGTCGGTGACGCAACCGGCTGCGAGGGTGGCGACCACAGCCGCAATGAGAGTTTTCTTGAGCAACATGTCTATCTCCGCTTCTTGTTTGCATCGCCGGGACGCTGCGAGGAGGCCTCGAAGCGTGGCGGCTTGCCCTTGCCCTGCGACGGCTGGCCGCGGGGTTTGGACTGCTGTGAGTCTTTGTGGCTGCGCTGAATGTTCTCTGAACTGCGGCCCTGCCCGCCCTGTTCGGCCGGTACGAGGTCGATTTTTCGCTCTTCCAGATTGACGCGCGCCACCTGCACCTTGATGGGCTGGCCGAGCACGAAGCGACGGCCATTGCGCTTGCCCACCAGCGCCTGCGTCGGCTTGTCGAACACGAACTGATCCTCGCCCAGGCTACTGACATGCACGAGGCCGTCGATGTAGAGGCCGGTCAAATCCACGAACAAACCGAAGCTCGTCACGCTCGACACCACGCCATCGAACACATCACCGACGCGATGGCTCATGAACTCGCACTTGAGCCAGCTCGACACGTCGCGGGTGGCCTCATCGGCACGGCGCTCGGTGCCTGAGCAGTGCAGGCCGAGCGCCTCCATCGTCTCGAAGGAATAGTCGAAGTCTTTGGGCTTGCCCTTTTTCAGCACATGCTTAATGGCGCGGTGCAGCAGCAAGTCAGGGTAGCGGCGGATGGGTGAGGTGAAGTGCGCGTAGTGCGTCAGTGCGAGACCGAAGTGGCCAAGGGCATCAGGTGCGTAGCGAGCCTGCGACATCGTGCGCAGCACCATCATGTGGATGAGCCCGGTATCGGGCCGGCCCTTGGCCTGCTCCGTCACCTTGGCGAAGTCCCCCGCCGCCGGCTTTTCGCCACCGCCCAAGCTCAGGGCGCGGCCGCCCAGGAACTCGCGCAGCATGGTCACGCGCATGGGGTCGGGCTGCTCGTGAACGCGGTGCAGGGTCGGTGTTTCCTTGCTGGCGACGAACATCGCCGCCTGCACGTTGGCCGCGATCATGCACTCCTCGATCATGCGGTGCGCCTTGTTGCGCTGCACCGGATAGATGC
>JAZKHC010000034.1:0-102021 GCA_040385605.1 Pseudomonadota bacterium | reverse complement strand
CAAACTTGTCAGCAGACACCTTGGTCAGCGCAGCGGTCGTGGTGGTCTTGCCATGATCCACATGGCCAATGGTCCCCACGTTGACGTGGGGCTTGCTGCGGTCAAACTTTTCCTTGGCCATCTTGATATTCCTTGTGCTGTCGTTCGTTGAATTAGATAAAAGTGAAACTTAGCCCTTGGCTTTTTTAGCCAGAGCTTCAGTGACCATGCGCGGGGCCTCCTGATACTTCAGGAACTCCATCGAATAGGTGGCGCGACCCTGCGACATGCTGCGCAGCGAGGTCGAGTAACCAAACATCTCGGAGAGCGGCAACTCAGCGCGGATCACCTTCGCACCAAAGTTGTCTTCAGCGCCCAGGATCATGCCGCGACGACGGTTGAGATCGCCGATGACATCGCCCATGTAGTCTTCCGGCGTCTCGACATCGACCAGCATGATGGGCTCGAGGATGACCGGGTTCGCCTTCTGGCAGCCTTCCTTGAAAGCAATGCTGGCGGCGAGGCGGAACGCGATTTCGGACGAGTCGACTTCGTGGTAGCTGCCGTCGGTGAGCACGATCTTGATGTCCACCACGGGGTAGCCCGCCATGACGCCATTCTTGATCGCGTCCTTGAGGCCCTTATCGACCGCAGGGATGAACTCTTTCGGCACGGTGCCGCCGACGGTCTCGTTTTCAAACACATAGCCCGAACCGACTTCACCCGGCTCCAGACGCAACCAGACGTGGCCGAACTGACCCTTGCCGCCCGACTGCTTGGCGTGCTTGCCTTCCTGCTCGACCGTCTTGCGGATGGTTTCGCGGTAGGCCACCTGTGGCGCGCCGACGTTGGCTTCCACGCCGTATTCGCGCTTCATGCGATCGACGAGAATTTCGAG
Source organism: Pseudomonadota bacterium (assembly GCA_040385605.1). Taxonomy (GTDB): domain Bacteria; phylum Pseudomonadota; class Gammaproteobacteria; order Nevskiales; family Nevskiaceae; genus Stagnimonas. The sequence goes on along the minus strand of JAZKHC010000034.1, from coordinate 101,144 downwards.
GTGCAGCTCGCCCATGCCGGACATGATGATCTGGCCGGTTTCCTCGTCGGTCTTGACGCGGAACGAAGGATCCTCCTGCGCAAGGCGCGACAGCGCGATGCCCATCTTCTCCTGATCGACCTTGGTCTTCGGCTCGACGGCCTGCGAGATCACCGGCTCCGGGAAGATCATGCGTTCGAGCACGACGGGCTTCGATTCGGAAGCCAGCGTGGTGCCGGTGAACACGTCCTTCAAACCAATGCAGGCGGCGATGTCGCCGGCGACCACTTCGGTCACGGCCTTCTGCTCGTTGGCGTGCATCTGCACGATGCGGCCGATGCGCTCGGTCTTGCCGCTGCGCGAGTTGTAGACGGTGTCGCCCTGCTTGAGGATGCCCGAATAGACGCGCACGAAGGTCAATGCGCCGACGTACTTGTCGGTCATGATCTTGAACGCGAGGGCCGAGAAGGGCTCGGTGTCGTCGGCCTTGCGCTGGATGATGGTTTCGTAATTGTCCACGTCGTGTGCGTCGATCGGCGGCACGTCGGTGGGTGCGGGCAGATACTCGACGACGGCGTCGAGCATGGCCTGCACACCCTTGTTCTTGAACGCAGAGCCGCAGAGCATCGGGAAGATTTCGAGGGCAAGGGTGCGCTTGCGCAGGCCGGCCTTGATCTCGTCTTCGGTTAGTTCGCCGCCTTCGAGATACTTGTTCATCATCTCGTCGCTGGCTTCGGCCGCAGCCTCCACCATATTGGCGCGCCACTTGTTGGCGGTCTCGACGAGGTCAGCCGGGATTTCACCGTAGGTGAAGGTGATGCCCTTGTCGGCCTCGCTCCAGATAATGGCCTTCATCTTGACGAGATCGACCACGCCCTCGAACTTTTCTTCAGCGCCGATCGGAATCTGGATCGGCACCACGGTGGCGCGCAGCTTTTCTTTAATTTGCTTGACGACCTTGTAGAAGTCGGCACCCATGCGGTCCATCTTGTTGACGAACGCGAGGCGCGGCACCTTGTACTTGGTAGCCTGGCGCCACACGGTCTCGGACTGCGGCTGCACACCGCCGACGGCGCAATAAAGCATGCAGGCACCGTCCAACACGCGCATGGAACGCTCGACTTCGATGGTGAAGTCCACGTGCCCGGGGGTGTCGATGATGTTGATGCGATGGTTGTCGAACTGGCCCGCCATGCCCTTCCAGAACGTGGTGGTAGCTGCGGAGGTGATGGTGATGCCGCGCTCCTGCTCCTGCTCCATCCAGTCCATGGTGGCGGCACCGTCGTGCACTTCGCCGATCTTGTGGTTCACACCGGTGTAGAACAGCACGCGCTCGGTCGTGGTGGTCTTGCCCGCGTCGATGTGCGCGGAGATACCGATGTTGCGATAGAGATTGATGGGTGTGGCGCGGGCCATAGGATGCTCTTAGTCTTAGGTTGCTGGGTCGGTCACGCTAGCAGGGCAGCGCGATTTGCAAATGACAATCCGCAGCTTTTGAGGGCCGCGGATTGCTGACAGCGATGACGATGGGGACAACCCTTCGCTTTACCAGCGGAAGTGCGCGAAAGCCTTGTTAGCTTCTGCCATCTTGTGGGTGTCTTCGCGCTTTTTCACGGCGGCACCACGGCTTTCCGAGGCGTCGATGAGTTCGCCGGCGAGGCGGTCCATCATGCCCTTCTCGCCGCGCTTGCGGGCGGCGTCGATCAGCCAGCGCATGGCGAGTGTGTTGCGGCGAACCGCACGCACTTCCACCGGCACCTGGTAGGTCGCACCACCGACGCGGCGGGACTTCACCTCGACGGCGGGGGCCACGTTCTCGAAGGCAGTGGTGAGCACGGCGAGCGGATCGTCGGTCTTCTTCTTGGTGGCGATCTGGTCGAGCGCGCCGTAGATGATCTTTTCAGCGACGGCTTTCTTGCCGTCCTCCATGATCATCGCCATGAACTTCGAGAGCACAACGCTCTTGAACTTCGGGTCGGGCAGAATTTCGCGTTTTTCGGGGGTGCGGCGACGTGACATGACTTATTTCCTATTACTTCTTCTTGCCAGCAGCAGGAGCCGCACCGGCCTTGGGACGCTTCGCGCCATACTTGGAGCGCGACTGACGGCGCTTGTCCACACCCGAGGCGTCGAGCGCGCCGCGAACGGTGTGGTAACGAACACCGGGAAGATCTTTTACGCGGCCACCACGGATCATGACGACCGAGTGCTCCTGCAGGTTGTGACCTTCACCGCCGATGTAGCTGGTGACTTCGAAGCCGTTGGTCAGGCGCACGCGGCACACCTTGCGCAGAGCGGAGTTGGGCTTCTTCGGCGTCGTGGTGTAGACGCGGGTGCAGACACCGCGCTTTTGCGGGCTGCCGGTCAATGCAGGAGCTTTGCTCTTGTAGACCTTGCTGGTGCGCCCATCGCGCACGAGTTGATTGATTGTTGGCACTGTTCCTGATCCTAGGACTTACTGCACACGCGCTATGCGGATGTGGGCAGCGTTGACGATGAAACCGCTGAACTCGAAAGACACACAGGGAAAGAAACCTGGGGGCCGTTTTTTGAGGTCGCGGATGATAGGGGCGCGTCTTGGCAGTGTCAACACGCTGCACGCGCTGCTAGAGTATTGACGTTGATTCCCTATTAGCGGAGTAGCCGACATGCGTTCCACCTTTCTGGCCCTTGCCCTGCTGCTCCCCGTGCTGCCACTCGCTGCACACGCTGATGTGATCGAGATGCCTGAATCGGACATTGCCGCCCCGGTCAGCAAGCCCGCCAAGGGCACCACCATGAAGGTGGTCTTGCAGCAATTCGGCACGCCCAGCTTGAAGCACCGGGCTGTCGGCGGTGGCAGCAAACGCCAGCCGCCGATCACGCGCTGGGACTACCCCGGCTTCTCGGTGTTCTTCGAGAACAGCCATGTGGTCGATGCCGTGGTGCCAGGTCGCCCGCCCGCCTTGCAGCGCACCGAAGAACTGCAATCGGTGCAACGCTAAGCTGGATTCCCGCCACACCTCAAGGGCGCGCAAGCGCCCTTCTTCGTTCCTGAACGTCCCGCTGCCGCCATGACTGCTTTTCTGCCGCCCGAATGGGCACCCCAATCTGCCATCCAGCTCACCTGGCCGCGTGCCACGGGTGATTTCGCCGACTGGTTCGAGGACGTGCGGGCCAACTTCGTGCAACTCGCAGTCGCCATCTCGCGCTTTCAGCCCGTGCTGATTGGCACCGAGGAGGATGTGACCGCCCTGCGCGCTGAGCTCATCGCCCACGGCGCCGTCAGCCATCACCTGCGTCTCTATCCTGTACAGAGCAACGACGTCTGGGCGCGCGACCATGGCCCGATAGCGGTGCTGCGTGATGGCAACCCCGTGCTGCTCGATTTCACCTTCAACGGCTGGGGCGGCAAGTTTGATGCCGCACTCGACAACACCCTCACCCGCCAGCTGAAAGACCTCGGCGCCTTTAGCGCGCCGGTCGAGTCCACCGACTTCGTGCTGGAAGGCGGCGGCATTGATGTCGATGGCGAAGGCGCACTCTTGACCACCGAACGCTGCCTGCTCGCCCCCACCCGCAACCCGCACCTCTCGAAGGCGCAGATTGAGGACGAGCTGAAGGCACGCCTCGGCGTGACGCGAGTGCTGTGGCTGAAGTCGGGCGATCTGATTGGCGACGACACCGACGGCCACGTCGACACCATCGCCCGCTTCTGCAACGCCACCACCATCGCCTACCAGGCCTGCGAAGACCGCAGCGATGCGCACTTTGATGACCTGAAAGCGCTGGAAAGCGAGCTGCGCGCCCTGACACAACCCAACGGCCAGCCCTACACCCTGGTGCCGCTGCCCCTGCCCCCTCCCATCTTTGATGAGGACGGCAAACGACTACCTGCGGGCTACCCCAACTTCCTGATCCTGAACGGTGCGGTGCTGATGCCCACCTACGGCGATGCCGCCACCGATGCCGAAGCCTTAAGCCGCCTCAAGCCGCACTTCCCCGGCCGCGAAGTCATTGGTCTGGACTGCCGCGCCCTCATCAACCAATACGGGAGCCTGCACTGCGCCACCATGCAGCTCCCCGCTGCCGAAGGAATCTGACCCATGAGCAACACCAAGACCCTGCGCGCCGGCATTGTCCAGCAGCCCTGCACGAGTGATCGCGCCACCAACCTCAAGATGTCGGAAGAAGGCATCCGCGCTGCTGCTGCGGGTGGGGCAAAGCTGGTGCTGCTGCAAGAGCTGCACACCTCGCTCTACTTCTGCCAGCACGAATCGACCGATCTCTTCGACCTCGCCGAACCCATCCCCGGCCCCTCCACCGAATGGCTGGGCGCACTGGCCAAGGAGCTGAAACTGGTCATCGTCGGCAGCCTGTTCGAACGCCGCGCGCCAGGGCTGTACCACAACACCGCCGTAGTGCTGGAGGCTGACGGCTCCCTCGCCGGCACCTACCGCAAGATGCACATCCCGGACGATCCCGGCTACTACGAGAAGTTCTACTTCACGCCGGGCGACCTCGGCTTCACGCCGATCCAGACCAGCGTCGGCAAGCTCGGTGTGCTGGTGTGCTGGGATCAGTGGTATCCCGAAGCGGCCCGCCTCATGGCCCTATCGGGGGCTGATTTATTGCTCTACCCCACCGCCATCGGCTGGAACCCGGATGACGACAATGAAGAGCAGGCGCGCCAGCGCGATGCCTGGGTAACCATCCAGCGCAGTCATGCGGTGGCCAACGGCCTGCCGGTGCTGGTCGCCAACCGCGTCGGCCACGAGCCAGACCCGACCGGCAACCTGAGCGGCGCACAGTTCTGGGGCCACAGCTTCGTGGTCGGCCCGCAGGGCGAGTTCCTCGCCAAGGCTGGCGAAAAACCCGACGTGCTGTTGGTAGATGTGGACCTGGCCCGCAGCGAAAACGTGCGCCGCTGGTGGCCCTTCCTGCGCGACCGCCGCATCGACGCCTACGCCGATCTCACCCGCCGCTTCCGCGACTAGTTTTTCAGGCTGCGGACGAAGGTCAATACCGTCTCTGCAAATCGTATCGGCTGCTCCACCTGCATGAAGTGCCCGGCGCGCTCGAAGCACACCGGCCGCATGCCGGCAGCAAACAGATGGGCCTGATCGGCAAACATCTCAGGGCCCATGCAGCCATCCTGCCCGCCTTGGATGACGCAGGCCGGCACCGGCGTGGGCTGGGTCACCAGTGACCAGGTTTCGCTGCCGAACAAGCTGCGTGGCAGGGCGCGGTAATAGCCGAGTGCGGCAGATAGGCGAGAGCGGTCAGCGAATGCGCTGATCACCGGCGCCAACGTGGCAGACAAATCAGCGCCCGGCGACCACGTCTGAGCAAGCGCACGCAGGGCTGCAAAGTCATTGGCAAAGAGCGCGCTTTCGGCATCGGGCCACTGGAAGCGCAGCATGTAGCGTGAGCGCCAGAGCTGCGCTGCCGTTGGTCGCAGCAGGAAACGGCGCAGATGCGGAATGGCCGCGCAAACCACTGCGCGCACCCGGTCGGGCCTCTGCGCCGCGGCGGTGTAGGCCGCCACCGCACCCCAGTCATGGCCGACGATCACCGCACGCGACGCACCCAACTCGTCGATCAGCGCAATGAGATCGCGCGCCAGCGTGGTGACGCGATAGTCGCCATCGGCCGGGATGCCGGTGGGCAGATAGCCGCGCATGAAGGGGGCCACCACGCGGTAGCCGGATTCGGCCAGCGCCAGCAACACCGGCTCGAAGCTCCAGGCCGTGTCAGGAAAGCCGTGCGCGAACAGCAGCAGTTCGCCCTTCGCAGGCCCGGCTTCGAGCAGGCCAAACTCCAGGCCGTTGGCGCTGATGAAACGGGGCAGCAGCACCTGCGTCATCCCTTATTCGAAGAACAGATTGTCACGCAGCGGCAGGCGTGCCTTCACCGCGCCGTATGTGGTGTCGTAGAGCGGGCGTCCATCCCGCACCATCTGACCACCATCACGGGTGAGCGGCCTGAGCAGCACCGCGCCAGCTCCAGTGGTGGAGCGCGGCAGCATGGTGTCGAGCGGCAGGATGAAATAGATGCCCTTGTCGAACTTGCCCTCGCCGAACTCTGCTGCCGAGACATTGGTCTTGGTGGCGAAGATGCCGATGCGGATGCCGTTCGGGAATTGCCGGGAGATATCCACCGTCACGCCGCGATCACCGGCCAGATACTGGCCGGCGCTTAGCTTGAGCAGCACCGAAGGCCGCGGCAGCTCGAAGTAGCCGGTGATGTGGCCAGTGGTCACTTCGTAGTCCCTGAAGCCGAAACGCTGGTCGAAATCACGCTGGCGCACGCGGTTGATATTCATGCCCACCGCCCAGCGTGGATCGGCCGGGCGATACAGCAACTCGCCTGCCACGCCGCCGTACATCTCCTCGAAGATGCCGGCGGAAACACGGCCGTACCAGTGCGGCGCAAGTTGCTCGAAGTAATTGGTCTCCAGCCTCACCAAGGCCTGCTCGCCATCCTTCAAATAGTTCTTGATGTCGCTGCGGACGCGCGGCAGCTGGCTGTCGGATTCGAGCTTGAGGTCGTCGAAATTGTTGTAGATGTTGAAGCCCAGTGCACCATCCACACTCCAGTTGGAACTCAGGTTGATATAGCCACCGAGCTTCAGCCAGAGCTGGCCGAAGTAGAAGCTGTCCGGCCCGCCGATGCTCGAACGCAGCGAGGGGTTGAGGCTCCAGCCGACCTGCGGATAGCTCAGGCTCGAATACTGCGGCTCGGGCTTGTCTGCCGTCGGGCTGCTGATCTCGACGGTGCGCTGAAATTCGTCGGGGGTGATCGTGCCGGACACCGCCTGCTCCAGCGCAGGCCGCAGCACTTCGACATCGTAGGTTTCGACTCCTGCTGCCACCTCGGTGATGCGCAGCGTCAACACCGAATCGGGCAACACCGAAGAGGCGGCGCGGGCGGTGCGGCCGATCAGCTTCTGGGTATCCCGGTACGGGGCCGGGGCGATCCAGATCTGCGCCGATTTCGCATCGGGAGTCAGCGCAAAGCCGGTCATGAAAACCCGCTGCGCCTTCAACGCGCGCTCGACCTGCTGCGCGATCTGCGTCGGGCCTTGCTCCGCCTGCTTAGGATCGCCCTTGGCGGCTGCGGCCTTCAGGGTCTGCTGCCGCGACAGCGCCGGCTGGGGGTCGAGTATCTTGGGCACGCCCGTCGGGGTACCTAGATTGAGCGCGAAGCCGAGCTGGAACGAGAGAATGTTGCCGCGCTGCACCGAAAGCCCGGCCGTTGCACCGGAGCGCATACGGTACTTGGCCCCGAAGTTGACGGGGAAGCGGACATCCTGAGGGTTCTCGAAAGGCTCGTTCTGGTAGTCGTTGGGGTCGTATTCGGCTTGCAGTTGCAAGCCTTCGACGGGCGTCTCCCAGCTCAAGCCCCCGAAGGGCGCGATCTTTGAGCTGGTGAAAAGGCTCTTCAGGGAAATGTTGCCGGGCTCTGCATTGCCCCGCTCTGCCCGCTCGAACGGGTTGTCGATGGGCCCGCCGGATGCCAGCCGCCCCCAGCCCAGCCCGAAGGAGAAATCGAAATCGTAGTAGCGGCGCGAGGCCACCAGGTATTGCGCCCCGAACAGCTGAGTGCCGCCCAGGTCGCGCACCCCGAGCGCGACCGCTGGCCAGGTATCCGACTCTTTCAGCAGCCGGAAGCGAAGGTCGAGACTACGATCCTTGTAGCTCTGGTTGCCGCTGAACTCGGGCACGTCCGAATACAGGCGGTTGGTGATGTCGGTGTAGCGGAACGTAGTCTCGACGCCATCCAGCGGCTGCACGCTGACGAACAGCCGGTTGTACGGTGAGTTGGCGACGATGCCCAGTGCGAAATGGCCGTCCTCGCCGAAACGCGCCGTCGGCGTCTGCCACAGCCCGGCGCTGCCGTAATCCCCCGAGAAAGGGGCCGAGTCTTCGGCACGTGCGGCCGTTGCCGCGCAAAGCAGCAATGCAATCGACGCGCCGCAGCGCAGTGCCAGGAAGCTCATGGATTGGTCGGCGCTATTAGCGATTGATGGTCACGAGGGCGGCAGCCGACAACGCCAGGTTGGCAACGATCGAACTGATGCGCTCGGTCAGCAGCAGCGGCGTGAACGGCGCCACGTCACGCGGCACCACGATGACACTGCCGGGCGGGATGGTGTCGTCGCTTGCCGTCCAGAACGAGCGCCTCAGCGGGCGGGCGATGCCGTTGGGCAGCACCAGGAAGGCGCGACTCTTGTCCGCCGCCTCGGAATAGCCACCGGCCTGCTTGATGTAGGCCTCCGGCGTCGAGCCACTGACAAAGGCCAGGCTGCCGGCGCTCAGCACCTGGCCGGTGACCGTGACCGCATTGGGACGCTTGGGCACGAAAATCTCGTCGCCGGGTTCGAGCAGAAAATCCGCCCCGGGACGTGCGCCGAGCAAGGCCGGATCGGCCTCGATGACGACCCGTCCCAGCACCGGCGCGGTCTCCAGTTTTTGCAGCAGATCAGCCACCGCTGTACCCGCTGCCGTGGTGCCTGACTGGTTGTTGATCCCCTGCGTTGATGCCGTGAACAGGGATTCGCGCAGATCCGCCGCGGCACGGCGGTTGGAGGCACTCTCCTGCTCGCGCGCGCTGATGCGGGTGAACACCGTGCCGAGGGCAAAGGCATAGTCGTTGAGGCCACCGGCACGGGCAATCACATCGCTATACCGTTCGCCCCGGGTGATGACATAGCGGCCGGGGAAGCGTACTTCGCCGCGCACGTTCACCGCACCCACTTCCGGCAACGCAGCCGCTGGCAGGAACTTGTAGATCGCCTTCATCGTCGGCTGCTGGGCAAAGCCGGCGTCTCTCGGCAGCTTGCGGAAGCGCGGCAACCCGCCCGAGATGGACTCGCTGGCATCGAAGAACTCCACCTCGCTGCTGGCGGCTTCGCGGGTCTCGCCGCCGGCCACTGCCGTCAGGCGGCCGATCGGTGTACCGACCACAAACGGGTAAAGCCCCGGCTGCCGTACTTCACCTACCATGCCCACGCTGTTTTCCAACAGATAGGGCAAGGCGGTGGGCGCTTGCTGGAACAGTTTCGGACACTCGCTTCGCGAGCCGTCCTTTTCCGCTTCCGCAGCGGCCGCTGCCTGGCCGAAACGGCCCACGGCCGCACTGACCAGGCCTTCGATGAGGATGCTGATGCCGGTCGCCCGCACGGAATCAGACATCTTCACCACTTCGAGCAGACCAGGGCAGGTCTCGGCAGATTCGGGCGCTGTGGCTGGGGAAACCGCGTCTTTCGACTGCCGGCTTTTCAGAAGGCGCGTTCCGGAGGTTTCACTTTTCAGATCGTCATCGCCCTCAAGACGCGCGACTGCAATTTCAGCGGCAGCACGCTCTGCCACCGGCCGACGCAACTTGCCGCGCAGGGCATCCCGCACCTCGGGCGTTTGCAGGTAGGCGATGTCACTGCGGGTCAGGACCAGAATGCGGTCAAAGGCGGCGGTTGGCTCGTCTGCCGCACCGGTCTGCACGGCCGCGAGGTCGAAGCCTTTCCAGTTGCGCAGGCCCGTAACGGGATCCGTGCGTTCGACCAGGGCCATCACCGGGTACAGCTCGCGGCCCGGCTCGCTGGGGCGCACCTCGGCCAGCGACAGCACCTGCCGCAGCGTCAGCGCCGGGTTCCAGGCAAACGATTTTTCGTAGCGGACATGGCCCGAGACCGTGACCGGATTCTCCGCCGCCTCATAGACCGCGCTCACCTCAAGGCGGTCACCATCGCGCAGGGTGATGGCAAGCGCATCGGCATCTCGCACATCCAGCGAGCGCAGCTGCCTCTGGCCGTTGGCATCGACGCGTTCAAGCGTCACCTGCCCCCGCCTCGCATTGCCGGCCAGGCCACCCGCCAACTCGATCGCACCCTTGACGGTCAATGCGCCGGACATCTCGTACACCGCAGGCCGGGTGACGGCACCGGCAACGGTGGCACGCGGCCCGACGGGCGGGATGAACACTGCATCGCCCGCTTGCAGCCGCACATCGCGGGAGGAATCGCCCCGCAGCAGGAAATCGTAGAGATCAAGCCGCTGCACCACCCGACCCGCACGTTTCAGCTCGATCTTTCGCAGCGACCCCGTGGTTGCCACACCGCCACCTGCGGTGAGCGCATTGCTGATGGTGGCCAGCCCACTGACCGCATACGCGCCCGGCTGGCGCGCATCTCCCAGCAGGAACACCTGCACACCGCGCAGGGGGCCGAGCGTGATGTTGGTCTGCACGCCGATCAGTTCCTTGGCGACACGGCGGTCGATCACAGCGCGCGCATCGTCAACACTCAGGCCGGCTACCTGGATCGGCCCGAGTTTGGGGAAGTTGACGGAACCATCGCGGGTAACCGAGAGATTCAGGGTCTCGTTCTGGTTGCCGAACAGCTGCACCCGCACGATATCGCCCGGCCCGAGAATGTAGTTCTGCGGAATCGGCACGTCGGCAGAGGGCTCGAAGCCGTTGCCGAGGCCGGTGAACAAGTCGTAGCCGAACAAGGGCAGCTGGTCCTTGTCGAGCCCATCGCGGCCTGTTGGCATCTCCCCGACATCCACACCGCCTGCCTGCCCGGCTCGGGTTGAGGCCAGACTTTCAGCCTGCCCGCCCGAAGTCAGCTGGCTGCGCCCACCCCGGGTTGACCTTGGCGCATCGGAGGTTTCGCCCTGCCCGCCCTGGAGAGCTTGCAGTGCTTTTTGCCGATCAGCGGGAGAGAGCTGCTCCAGCAAGGCCGCATTGGCCCCGGTTTGGGCCTGGGCAGTGGCGGTGAGGAGCGTCAGCGCCGCGTATGCGGCTGCGATGAGGAAACGATTGGACATTGCAGGAGGCCGTGCGCTGGATAGAAATGCAGAGCACTATTATGCCGAGCCTCTCGAGGCGAGATGACGTCGTTCACCTTATTTCCTGCGGCTGCCTCGGCCGTTCAGGCTGGATTTGCTCCAGCAGGCCGACAACGCGGCGTTACATTGTGCGGTTTGCGACTTGCAATTATTTCGGCATCTCGGTAAAAAGCGTTCACGTCCATGTCAATTTCTGAGGATTCAAAATGAACAAGCTCGCACTGGCCCTCATCGGCGCCACGCTCTCCGCAGCGGTTTCCGCTCAGGGTTCCGAAACCACCGTCGCCAGCAGCACGCTGCTGACCACTGCCATTACCGTCGCCGCCCCTCTGGTGCTGCTGACCGCCGTCACCGTCGCTGCTGAAGACAACGACACCCCGACTGCGCCGCAGACCACGCCTTCGACCATCACTGCGACCTCGACTTCGACCCGCACTCGCTAAGAGTTCTGGTCAGCAACAAAAAAGCCGCTTCAAGCGGCTTTTTTGTTGCTCCACACCGGCTGGCTTCTGCTCAGGCCACCGGCGGCTTGAGCAACTCCAGAATCACGCGCATTTTCGGGCCGACGTGCTGGATGCTGCGAAGCACCGTGCCAGTGACCGGGTCCACCTGGATCAGCTGCTTCCACTTGCGACGCAGGCTGGGCACTCGAATGGTTTCGGCCCACTCCGCGACAGGCTGCTTGCGATCAAGCCATTGCACTTCGCCATTGCGGACAAACTCCAGCGTGGAGATCGCCTCGATGCCGTACTGATCAGGCACAAGGTCCAGCTCGCGTCGCAACTCATAGCTGCGGGTCTGATCCAGTGGCAAGCCCAGTGGATCGACGCCTGAGACCAGACGGCTCGCCACCTGATCCTGCGGGAAGCCGCTGGTGCGGATCAGACGCCCGGCCTGGGTGACGATGAGCACGCCATTGCCCGAGCGCCAGTAATCCAGACCGTTCTCGCGCTTGCTCCAGACCACCACGCCCTTGAGGCCTTCTTCCACCTGCACGCCGAGCACACCGCCGGGCTCGGCCTCGATCTGTTCGCGCGTGAAGGGATAGTTCTTCTTGCCTCGCTCCAGCGCACGATAGGAGTCGATGATCTGATACACCGCCGAGCCCGGTGCGGCACAACCCGTGAGCGCGGCCGCCCCCAGACCCAGCAGCACGCTGCGGCGGTCAATGCTCATGCGCGGCGGTCGCGCCTGGCGCCCAGGCGCAGGCGCAGGGCATTGAGGCGGATGAAGCCCTCGGCATCCTTCTGGTTGTAGGCACCCTTGTCATCTTCAAAGGTCGCAATGCGGGCATCGAACAGCGAGTCCGGGGAGCGTCGGCCGGCGTTGTAGACATTGCCTTTGTAGAGCTTGAGCCTCACCTCGCCATTGACTTTCTGCTGGGTATCGTCAATCAGCGCCTGCAGGGCGCGGCGCTCAGGGCTGAACCAGTAGCCGTTGTAGATCAGCTTGGCGTAGCGCGGCATCATCTCGTCCTTGAGATGCGCCTGTTCGCGGTCGAGGCAGAGCGACTCGATGGCGCGGTGGGCCTTGAGCAAGATCGTGCCGCCCGGCGTCTCGTAGCAACCACGCGACTTCATGCCGACGTAACGGTTTTCGACGATGTCGAGCCGACCAATGCCGTGTTGGCCGCCCAGCTCGTTGAGCTTGGCCAACAGCTTGTAGGGCGAGAGTTTCTTGCCATTGATGGAGACCGCATCACCCGCCACGAACTTGATGGTGATCAGCTCCGGCTCGTCCGCTGCGTCCTCGGGATTCTTGGTCCAGCGCCAGATCGAATCGTCCGGGCACCACCAGGGGTCTTCCAGGCCGCCACCCTCGTAGCTGATGTGCAGGGCATTGGCATCCATCGAGTACGGCGAGCCGCCACCCTTCTTCTTGGTGATGGGAATCTTGTGCTTGGCGGCATAGGCCAAGAGCGTTTCGCGGCTGGTCAGGTCCCACTCGCGCCAGGGAGCGATCACCTTGATGGCAGGGTCGAAGTGATAGGCCCCCAGCTCGAAACGCACCTGGTCGTTGCCCTTGCCGGTCGCACCATGCGAGATCGCATCGCAGCCGGTCTTGGCCGCGATCTCCATCAGGCGCTTGGCAATCAGGGGGCGCGCGATGCTCGTTCCCAGCAGGTATTCACCCTCGTAGACCGCGTTGGCGCGGAACATGGGAAAGACGAAGTCGCGCACGAACTCCTCGCGCAGGTCGTCGATGAAGATTTCTTTCACGCCCAGTGCCTTCGCCTTGGGGCGGACATGGTCCAGTTCCTCGCCCTGGCCGATGTCGGCGGTGAACGTCACTACCTCGCAGCCGTAGGTGTCTTGCAGCCATTTGAGGATGACGGAGGTATCGAGGCCGCCGGAGTAGGCGAGTGCGACTTTCTTGATTTTCTGGGTCATGGTGAGGGGCTTTTACGTAGAGCGCGGCGATTATAGGCGGCGTGTGCGTGAGACAATTGCTGAATGAATGATGCATTGCCGCCCAACCCGCTCGCCACCAGCCCCCACGCCGCATTGACAGGATCAGGCCGCCCCAAGATCGGCCATCGCTTCCGTGGCTTTTTGCCGGTGGTGGTGGATGTCGAGACCGGCGGTTTCAACAAGGACCGCGACGCGCTTCTGGAAGTTGCCGCCGTGATCCTGGGCGTCGATGAGCAGGGCATCTTCCACCGCAAGGAGACCGTGTTCGCGCAGTTGCAGCCCTTCCCTGGGGCCAATCTCGACAAGGCCTCGATGGAGGTCAACGGCATCAAGGTCGATAACCCGCTGCGCATGGCGGTGCCGGAGAAGGACGCGCTGGACAAGTTGTTCCGCCCCATCCGCAACGCGGTCTCAGAGAACGCCTGCACCCGCGCGATTCTGGTCGGCCACAATGCCCACTTCGATCTCGGCTTCATCAATGCAGCGGTCGATCGCACGCAGATCAAACGCAATCCCTTTCACCCTTTTTCGGTGTTCGATACGGCCACCCTCGGCGGCGCGGTGCTGGGGCAGACGGTTCTCGCCAAGGCCCTGATGGCGGCAGGCCTCGGCTACAACAGCAGCGAGGCGCACTCCGCGATCTATGACGCCGAAAAGACCGCCGATCTCTTCTGCCTGCTGCTCAATCGCCTGCGCGATGTTCACTTGAGCTTCAAGACCCCCTTGTTAGATGAAGCCGTCGAGGCGGATGCTTAAAATGACACTTCATTCCCTGTTTGCCACCCGGCCTGGTTCGCTAGACATGCCCAAGGATTTCCTGCGCCTGGATGCGCGCCGCCTGCTGCCGCAGAGCCTCGGCGCGTTGCTGCTCTGTCTCGCTGCCGCCCTGTCGATGCCGGCACAGGCTGCTCCCTTCGGCTTCGAGGACGTCGCAGCGCGCGCGCAAAAGCTCTCTCAGCAGGACTACATAGCACCCACCAATGACCTGCCGAAGGAGCTCAAGGAGCTCGACTACGACCAGTATCGGGACATCCGCTTCAGGCCCGCGCAGTCGATCTGGCGCAAGCAGAACCTGCCCTTCGAGCTGCAACTGTTCCATCCCGGCCTGTACTACAACGCACCGGTCAAGATCAGCTTCGTCGCCAACGGCCGTCCCGCACCGCTGCAATTCAATGCCGATTTCTTCGACTACGGCAAGAACAAGCTCGACCGCGGCAAGCTCAAGAACATCGGCTATGCCGGTTTCCGCGTCCACTTCCCGCTCAACTCGAATAAGTACAAGGACGAGTTGCTGGTGTTCCAGGGCGCGAGCTATTTCCGCGCACTCGGCAAGGGTCAACGCTATGGACTCTCGGCGCGCGGGCTTGCAGTGGACACCGCCGTCTACTCGGGCGAGGAGTTCCCGAGCTTCACCGAGTTCTGGATCGAAACGCCGGGTGCCAAGAGCACCTCGCTGACAATCTATGCGCTACTTGATTCGCGTCGTGTGGCCGGTGCCTACAAGTTCATTCTCAAGCCCGGCGTGCAGACGGTGATGGAGGTGCAATCGCGCCTGTTCCTGCGCGAGGGTGTTGCCAAGCTGGGGCTCGCACCGCTCACCAGCATGTTCATGCACGGCAGCAACCAGAGCCGCTTCGAGGAGGACTACCGCCCCGAGGTACATGACTCCGACGGCCTGCTCGTTGCCAACAGCAACGGCGAGTGGATCTGGCGGCCGCTGATCAACCCGCGCCGGCTGATCACCACCAGCTTCGGTCTCATCAACCCCAAGGGCTTCGGCCTCTTGCAGCGCCGCCGCGACTTCGCCCACTACGAAGATCTCGAAGCGCACTATCACGAACGCCCGAGCGCCTGGATCGAGCCCAAAGGTGACTGGGGTGCAGGCCGCGTCGAACTGGTGCTGATCCCCACGCCGGACGAGACCAACGACAACATCGTTGCCTTCTGGGT
Source organism: Pseudomonadota bacterium (assembly GCA_040385605.1). GTDB lineage: Bacteria > Pseudomonadota > Gammaproteobacteria > Nevskiales > Nevskiaceae > Stagnimonas. The sequence continues at coordinate 85,975 of JAZKHC010000034.1, read as the reverse complement.
GCCCAACGCGCCGCCCGCGCCGGGCCAGGCGCTCGACTTTGCCTACCGCCTGAGCTGGCAGAAGGGCGAGGGCGTTCGCCCCCCCGTGGCGAGCGTGCTGCAAACCCGCAAGGGCCACGGCTATGTGAAAACCGTGGACGACACCCAGCGCCTGATCGTCGATTTTGAAGACCCGCCGCCGCCCAAGGATGAGTCAGCCGCCAAAGGCAAGCCGAGCAAGGCCAAGGCCACCAAACTCGCCCCCATCGAGCCGGTCACTGGCAGCGTCTGGATGGACGACAACGCCGAGTTGATCGAGAAGCAGACCTTCCGCAACGACATGACCGGCGGCTGGCGCATGAGCTTCCGTTTCCGCCGCAAGGACAACGACAAACCCATCGAGATGCGCGCCTACCTCAAACGCGGCAATGCCCAGGTCTCCGAGACCTGGAGCTATCTCTACCCACCGAACTGATCCGATCCACGATGGCGCAGGCCGACCCCCACGCCACCGCATTCGCCTACCTGGATGCGCTTTCGCTACCCGCTGTTGCGCATCAGCGACTGGCCGCACAGCTGACGGCAGCTGCGCCGGAACAGGTCTGGGAGACCCTGCATCGCGCGCTCGCCGAGCCGGATGTGTCCGGGCTTGCAGGCGACGCCGGGCAGTCGCAGGAGTCGCGGCTCAGGCTTGCGCTCGGCGATACCGCACCACCACAGCTGATCGGTCATGACGGCCACGGCGCGGTGCGCCTCATCGCCACGCCACCGCTGGCCCGCGCCAGCATGTCGCCCACGCCCTGGTCCGACAACCCGCTGCGACGCTTGCGACGCAACCTGAAAGCGCGCTTGCTCGGGCGACGCGGCCTCGCCACGCGCGCGCCGCAGGCCAGCACCCCTGCCCCGCCGCGCAGCCGCTGGCGCGTGGCGGCGCGCAACCGCCGCATCGTGCTGGGCGTGCTCACACTGGTGCAGGCTTTCGCCGCGACCTACTACATGCAGGCGATCCTGCCCTACAAGGGCACGCTCGCCGTCGAGCACTGGCTGGTGGGCGCGATCCTGGCGCTTTATCTCGTGCTGTTCATGTGGGTGGGCCTGGGCTTCTGGACGGCACTCATGGGTTTCTTCGTGCTGCTCAGGGGCGACAGCAAGCACTCGATCAACGCCAGCAGCGGCAGCGATGTGCCGATCCCCGCAGATGCGCGCTGCGCGATTTTGCTGCCGATCTGCAACGAGGATGTCGTGCGCGTATTCGCAGGGCTGCGCGCGACCATCGAATCGGTGGATGCCACTGATGCAGCGACCAACTTCAACTACTTCATCCTCAGCGACACCAGCGACCCCGATACCCGCGTGGCGGAGGTCGAGGCCTGGCGCGATCTCTGCGTCGCCATCGGCGGCTATGGCCGCATCTTCTACCGCCGCCGCACCCATCGCATCAAGCGCAAGAGCGGCAATGTCGCCGACTGGTGCCGCCGCTGGGGCAGCCGCTACAAGACCATGGTGGTGATGGACGCCGACAGCATCATGTCGGGAGATTGTCTGAAAAGACTGGTGCAGCTGATGGAAGCACGGCCCAACGCCGGCATCATCCAGTCTGCACCCCGCGCCTCAGGCCGCGACACGCTCTACGCGCGCATCCAGCAGTTCGCCACCCGCGTCTACGGCCCGCTGTTCACCGCCGGCCTGCACTACTGGCAGCTCGGCGAGAGCCACTACTGGGGCCACAACGCCATCATCCGCGTCGCCCCGTTCATGAAGCATTGCGCGCTCGGCCGCCTGCCCGGCAAGGGGGCGATGTCGGGCGAAATCCTCAGTCACGATTTCGTCGAGGCCGCCCTCATGCGGCGCGCCGGCTGGAGCGTGTGGATCGCCTACGACCTGCCCGGCAGCTACGAGGAAATGCCGCCGAACCTGCTGGATGAGCTGAAGCGCGACCGCCGCTGGTGCCAAGGCAACTTGCAGAACTTCCGCCTGTTCTTCACCCGCGGCCTGCACCCGGCGCACCGTGCAGTCTTCATGACTGGTGTGATGGCCTATCTCTCCGCTCCGCTCTGGTTCCTGTTTCTCGCACTCTCCACTGCGCTGCTCTACGTCAATGCCAACGTCGAGCCGGTCTATTTCACCGAGTCGCACCAACTCTTCCCGCAGTGGCCGGAATGGCATCCCGAATGGGCGATGCGCCTGTTCGGTTTCACAGCCGGGCTGCTGTTCCTGCCCAAGGTGCTCGCCACCCTCTTGATCCTCATCCGCAAGTCCGAGCGGCGCGCCTTTGGCGGCGGCTCGGCGCTGGTGGTGAGCATGCTCTGCGAGATGGTGTTCTCCGCCCTGCTCGCCCCCGTGCGCATGCTGTTCCACACCCGCTTCGTGGTCTCGGCGCTGCTCGGCATCGCCATCCAGTGGAAATCTCCGCCGCGCGAAGACGCCGCCACGCCCTGGAGCGAGGCGCTGATGCGCCACGGCGTCGGCACCCTGCTGGGGGGCGGCTGGCTGTACGCCATCTACCGGTTCAATCCTGAACTCATCTACTGGCTCATTCCGGTGGCAGGTTCGCTGCTGGTGTCGATCCCGATCTCGGTGTTCTCAAGCCGCGCCAGCTGGGGCCGCAACGCCCGCAAGGCCCCCTTGTTTCTCATCCCCGAAGAAAGCGCGCCGCCGCCTGAGCTACGGCGCTTGCAGGTATTGATGCGTGAGGCCCCGGACTATCGCGGCGGCTTTGCCCGCGCCCTGCGCACCCCGCTGACCCAGGCGCTGATCCACGCCCTGGCACCCACCAACCGGCGCGACATCAGCAAGGAAACCATGCAGGCCATCAGCCTGAACCGGCTCGACAGCATCGAAGCGCCCGCCCGCAACCGCCTGCTGAGCAACCGCCAAGCCCTCGTCGCCGCACACGAGAAAACCTGGAAACATTGACGAAATCCAGCAGTCACAAGGCTCGCCGACTGTCACGAATGTTTAACGGCATGGTCAAAACACAGCCATAGGTGCTTCGTATCTTGCACAGCGTCCCAAGCAGGGACTGCCAAGAGAAGCAAGCCATGACTGAAATGATCCCCGTCACGCTGCTCACCCAAGCGCCACGCTTCACCGTGCGCTTCGCCCAAACCGACGCCGAAGTGCTGGAGACCCTGAAACTGCGCTACCGCATCTTTGCGGGCGAAATGGGGGCCGACATCGATGGCGGTCATGAAGGCATCGATACCGACCAATACGACGCCCACTGCCAGCACCTGATGGTGATCGACAACGCCAGCGGCGAGGTGATCGCCTGCACGCGCATCCTCACCGAAGAAGCTGCGGAAATGGCCGGCGGCTTCTACAGCGCCAGCGAGTTCGACCTCGAAATGATCGAATCCCTGCCCGGCCGAGTGATGGAAATCGGCCGCACCTGTGTCGCCGCCGAGCACCGCAGCGGCGCCGTCATCGCCACCCTCTGGCAGGGCATTGCCGAATACATCACCCGCGCAGGCTACGACTACCTGTTCGGCTGCGCCTCGATCGGTCTTGAAGACGGCGGTGCCGCCGCACATCACATTCTCAGCACCATCCGTGCGAAGAGCATGAGCTCGCCCAGCCAGCGCGTGCGCCCCTACTACGGCCTGCCGGTGGCCGACAAGAAGCTCGAAGGTACGGTGAAGATGCCGCCGCTGCTCAAGGCTTACGTCAGCCTCGGTGCCAAGGCCTGCGGCGAGGCGTACTGGGACCGCGACTTCAACTGCGCCGACGTCTTCATGCTGCTCAACGTCAGTGACCTCAACCCGCGCTATGCCCGCCACTTTCTCGGCCGCACCGCCGGCGCGGGTGAACAGCAGCAGGTCGCACTCGCGTAATGTTTGAGGTGCATCCTTCGACGGCGGCCAGAGATGGCCGCCGTTTTGCATTGGGCAATCCGTTCGTTCAATTCGCGGCAAGAGGCCGCTTCGTCATCGTGTCCAACCTGCGTTTTTTTCTGCGCGCGCTGCGCGTCATCAATCATTTGGCTTTTGCGCTGCTGCTCTGCGCCATCATTAATCTCGATTTCACTGGTCGCGTCGACGCCGACGACTGGGCGCGCCGCTGGCTCTCCCGCCTGATGCGCATCATGGGCATCCGCTTCGTGGTGCGCGGCGAGCCGGTGGCGGGTGGGCAGATGATCGTCTGCAACCATGTGTCCTGGATCGACATCCCCCTGGTCGGTGCCGCGCTCACCAGCCGCTTCGTCGCCAAGAGCGAGATCCAGCACTGGCCGCTGATCGGCTTCATCGCCCGCGCCATCGGCACCTTCTTCATCCGCCGCGGCGCGGGCGGCAGCAAGCCCCTGCTCGACAAGCTCAAGCCGCATCTCGCCGCTGGCGGCTCGGTGGTGATCTTTCCCGAGGGCACCACCACCGACGGGCGCAAGGTGCTGCCCTTCCACCCGCGGCTGTTCCAGGCGGCACTCGACTGCCAGGCCCCGGTGCAGCCGGTCGCCCTGCGTTACGGCCTCACCGACACCGGCGAGGATGTTGCCCCCTTCATCGGCGACGACGAGCTGGTGGCCCACATCAGCCGCATGCTGAAATCCCCCGGCCTCACCGCCGAGCTGATCTACTGCCCGCCGCTGATGCCCGAGCACTACAGCAGCCGCACCGCGATGGCGCTCGATGCCGAGGAGGCGATCCGCCGCGTCATCGCGCCCGATGCCGTCTGGAAGAAGCCCGCGCTGCTGGAATTGCACGACAAGGCGGCCTGAGGCGGCACAGCGGGGCGCTAAAATGCGCACCATGAGCACTGTGATCACACCCTCCACCAAACCCGCCCCCATCATCCAGGGCGTGAAACTACGCGCCGCCGAGAAGATGGCGCGCATCCCGGTCAAGATCGAACCCACCACCGAGGCGCTGCGCAAGCCCTCGTGGATCCGCGCCAAGCTCGGCAACGGGGCCGAAGTGCAGCGCATCAAGGACACCCTGCGCGCCAACGACCTGCACAGTGTCTGCGAAGAGGCCAACTGTCCCAACCTCAACGAGTGCTTCACCAAGGGCACTGCCACCTTCATGGTGATGGGCGACATCTGCACTCGCCGCTGCCCCTTCTGCGACGTCGGCCACGGCCGACCCAATCCACTCGACCTGGACGAGCCCGTCAAGCTCGCCCGCACCATCGCGGCGATGGGGCTCAAGTATGTCGTCATCACCAGCGTCGATCGGGATGACTTGCTGGATGGCGGTGCCGCGCATTTCGCCGCCTGCATCCGCGAGAGCCGCATCGCCTCGCCTAAGCTCACCATCGAAGTGCTGGTGCCCGACTTTCGTGGCCGCATGGACCCGGCGCTGGCGATCTTCAAGGACACGCCGCCCGACGTGTTCAACCACAACCTCGAAACCGTGCCGCGCCTCTACAAGCAGGCCCGCCCCGGCAGCGACTACGACTGGTCGCTTGATCTGCTCGAACGCTTCAAGGGCCTGCACCCGAAGGTGCCCACCAAGAGCGGGCTGATGCTGGGCCTGGGCGAAGAGATCGAAGAAATCGAACAAGTGATGCGCGACCTGCGCGCGCATGGCGTGGACATGCTCACCCTCGGCCAGTACCTGCAACCAAGCAAGCATCATCTGCCGGTCGCCCGCTACGTGCATCCCGACGAGTTCGAGCGCCTGCGCGTGGTCGGCGAGGCGATGGGCTTTTCACACGTGGCGAGCGGGCCGATGGTGCGCAGCAGCTATCACGCGGATCAGCAGGCGCATGGGGTTTTGGAAGTGGGCATTGCAGTGACGTAGGGTAGGCAAACATCTTCTCGTTTGCCCACGCGCGCAGCATCTCCCGCGTGGGCACGTCTCGCTTTGCCCGCCCTACGAAACCTTCACTCCTCCAATCGCACCACTAGCGCCCGCGTATCAATACCGCCGCGCTCGTCGCTCACCGTGAGTTGAATGGTGCCGGCGTGCGTGGGCACGTAAGCGAAGGCGGCACCCGGTGCGCTGCTGCCGAGATAGGCCGCGTTGGCAAACCAGTAGAGCGTGTGCGTGGCGGCATCGGCGTGGGCTTGCAGCGCAAGCGTCTTGCGACCGAGTTCATCCGGCTTCAGCACGTAGCTCACGCCGGCGAGTGGCGAGACGATCTGCGGTGGGCGCGCTACCACACCTGCACTTTGATGGCGGCAATCACCCGCCTGCGGGGGCTTGCGCCGCGGGATACCGGCCTGCGCGAAAAGGCGCATGAGATCGCTCGGCCAATACTCGTAGACCGTCTGTTGCACAAAGCCCGCAGGTGCATCGTCGCAGGCAATACGCCCGGTGCGGATATCGACCTTCACACTGCGGTGCACCTCGCTGAGCTTGATGGGCGAGACGCCGGGGATGAACCACGTCGTCGCGCGCTGCGGGCAGTCGGCATTGGGCAGGTCGCCGGAGGCGGCGCAGACCTCGACCCTGGCGAGGCGCGGCGGGTTGCGGAAGACGAGCTCCGCCATCTGCGGCTCGGCGGTGACGAGGGCATCAGCGAGATCGAAGAACAGCGGTGCCGCAGTGTGCAAGCCCACCAGCGCCGGATTGGCGCGGCCATCGAAGTTGCCGACCCAGACAACAAGAACATAGGGGCCAACCATCCCCGCCGTCCAGGCATCCCGAAAGCCCCAGCTGGTGCCGGTTTTCCACGCGGGCGTGATGCGGTTGCGCGTGGGTCGCCACAGCACTTCGTCAGGGCGCGGGTTGTCGCGCAGGATATCGAGCGCCATGAAGCTCGCTTCTTCGCTGAGCAGGCGCGAGCCGTCCGCATCAAATACGTCCATCGTCGTCCGCAAGGGCTTGAACACACCGCGATTGGCGAGCAGTGCGTAGAGCTGCGCCAGCTCCACTGGCGAGACCTCGCCACCACCGAGCGTGAGTGCCAAGCCGTAATGCCGCTCACTCATCGGCAGGGACACGCCCGCGTTCTTGAGAAAGCGATACAGCGTCGGTGCCTGTAGCCGTGCCGCAAGCTGCACGGCGGGCACGTTGCGCGAGCGGATCAAGGCATCGTGGGCGGTGATGGGACCGAGGAAACTTCCGTCGTTGTTCTCCGGCGCATAAGGGCCGAAGTAGCTCGGCGCGTCCTTCAAGACAGTGAGTGAGTGGATCAGGCCCTGATCCATCGCCAGTGCATACAGCAGCGGTTTGAGTGTTGAGCCGGGCGAGCGTCTCGCCAGCAGGCCATCCACCTGCCCTTCGATCTCGGCATCGAAGAAATCAGCGGAGCCGATCCAGCTCCGCACGCCCATATCGCGGGTGTCGAGCAGCAGGGCGCTGGCGTTGCGCACGCCCTCGCGGCTCGTGACTGCGAGGTGGCTCTTGAGGCGGCGCTCCAGCAGTTTTTGCAAGCGCAGATCGAGCGTGGTACGCGCCTCGGCTTTGACAGTCGAGTGCAGCACCATCGTCGTAAAGTGCGGTGCCTCGAAGGGCGGCGCGGCGCGGGCAAAGCGCAACGGACGCTCGACGAGGGCGGCCTGAGCGCCAGCCTCTGGGTAGTGCAACAGCCAGCGCGCGAACAGGCGCAGACGGGCGGCCCGCAGGCTCTTGCCTTCCAGCCCGCGCGGCGTGCGCGTGCCGGGCGCTTGCGGCAGCACGGCAAGGGCGAGTGTCTGGGCGAGGTCGAGTTCGCGCGGTGCCTTGCCGAAGTAGAGCCGCGATGCCGCGCCCACGCCTTGCAGGTTGCCGCCGTACGGCGCGGTGTTGAGATAGGCCTCCAGAATCTCGCGCTTGCCGTAGCGCGCTTCGAGCCACAGCGCGTCACCGATCTGCGCCAGCTTGCCGCCGATGCTGCGGGTGTTTTTGCCAGAGAGAAGTCGCGCGAGCTGCATGGTGATGGTGGATGCACCCAGCTTCGGGCCGCCGCTGGCGGTGGTCGCTGCCGCACGCAGCAGGGCGAGTGGATTGACGCCGGGGTGTCGGTAGAAGTGCTGGTCTTCGTGCAGCAGCACCGCTTCTATCAAGGCCGGCGGCAGCTCATCGAGGGGCGTCCACAGCCGCAGCTGCGCATCGCTGGCGAGGGTGATGCGCAGCACCGTGCCGTGGCGATCCAGCACCACGCTGCTGAGTGGGATGCGCTCGCGCAGTGCCGCATGTGGCCAACAGCGCAACAGCAGCAGCACGACCGCCAGCACGGCGAGCGTGATGGCGACGCCACGCCACCATCGACGCTGCCGCGCGCACCTCACTGCCAGCAAGGCCTCAAGGCTTCACCACCTCAATCCGCCCCGGTGTTGAGCGCGCAAACACACTGCGGTCATACATCGCCTCGCCGTAGGCGGGCGGGATGGTGAAGCTACCCGCAGCGACCGCCCTGAGCCGGTATTTCACCTCGCCGATGCGCTCGTCGAGATCGACGTAGAGCACGGCGCGATCCTCGCGGTAGTCGGCGTAGGTGAGCGCGTTACCGCTGATCCAAGTCACCCAGTCGCAGCCGCAGCTTGCACCGCCTTCCACCTCGCCCTCGGGTGCAGACTCGCCACTCTCCTCGCCTTCAGGCACCGCCTGCTGCATCACCTGCTCTGCTGGCGTGGGCGGCGGCTGCACGATCTCGAAGCCGCCGGGTAGCAGGTCCACCAGCGCGACATCGTTGATGTAGGGCTTGCCGATGGCGCGGAACTTCACATGCACCTCCACCTCGTCGCCCAGCTTCACCTGCGTCACCGGCTTGCCCGTGCTGTCGGTGTACTCGCGCAGGATCTCGAAGCCATTGCTGACGGCCTTCGCCGGCGGCGTGCGATCAAAGCCGCCCTCGGTGACCAGTGCATACGCCGGCAGCTTGCCCGGATTGCCGACGCGCAGCTTGGTCGCCGCCTCACTGAAAGGCGCTTTTTGGAACAGGCCTTCGGGCAGCGCGAGTGCCTTGGTGCTGTTGTTCTTCAGCACTTCGGCGAGCCTGAGTTTTACCGCCGTGCCTTGCGCGACCGTCGCATAGGCATCGAGTGCGAGGATGCTCGTCGCCGCCGACAGCGAGTGGTATTCGCCGGAGGTCAGCCGCTTCACCAGACTCTCGACGAACACCGGCCCGAAGGCTTGCAAACGATCCGGGAAGTGCTTGGCCAGCACGTACAGCAACTCGGCATCGGTCGCCATCGGGCTGTGGTAGCGGTCGTAGCTGTGCGCGCCGCTGAGTTTCACGCGGGCGATGAGCTTCTCCGCCAGCGGCTTCTGCTGCATGCGCGAATAGGCGGCAGCGAGCCAGGCGGCGGTCGCATCCTGTTCCCATTGGCCCTTCCAGTTTTTCTCCAGCCGGCCGCGCAGGGCATCGGCCTCGGCGGCCATCACCTCGCCCTGCCGCGTCAGCAGGTAGATCGCATAGGCCGCGTTGCGCTCCTGCTCCAAGTTGTCGCCATCGCGTCGCGCCACTTGCAGCAGGTAGCCATTGCCATTGGCGAGCAGATCACCCGGTGCGGCCTTGCCGCGCTCGGCAGCTTCGATGAGAAAGTGCTGGGCGTAGATCGATACGAACTCAGCACCCGCGCCATTCGGCCAGAGACGGTAGTCGCCATCACTGCGCTGGCGGGTTGCAAGCTCGGTGAACAGCGCCTCGAAGCTCGCGTTCCTACCCTTTTTGATGGCACCAAACTCAGGCCGATCACTCAGCACCAGGGCAGGCACCGCCATGCTGATGAGCTGTTCGGTGCAGGCATAGGGATAGCTGTCGAGATAGGCCGTGAGGCCATTCGCCAGCGAGAGCGGCAGCGGTGATACCGAGGCTTCGAGCGTGCGGAAGTGCGGGTAGAGGCTGCGCGTCACCGCGATGTCGGCGCTGGATTCGGCCTTGATGCTCGCGGCACTCAGCTGCACGCGATAGGGCGTGGCGGGTCGCACCGAGAGCGTGGTGGTGAGCTTCGCTCCTGCCGCGCCTGCCTTCGCGGTGAACGCGAGCGAGCCGCCGCCAGGTGCGTCTTTCGCCCGCACGCGGTAGCGCGCCACACCTTCGCGCTGCGGGCCGATGGCGAGCGTCTGCGCGACGGGGCCAAGCACTTCGAGATTGGCGGAGGGTGTCAAGGTGACTTGCACCGGCATGTCTTTCGCACCGGCCTCCAGGTTGTTGGAGACACCCGTGCTCACCTCGAACTCATCGCCCGGTGCGACTGCGAGCGGCGCATTGGGCAGCAGCGTGAAGTCGCCGCGCACCAGCGCCTTGCCTTCGGTGGCACCGATGCGAGCGGCATCGACGCTCACCGCCATCAGCCGCAGCGTGCCGTTGAAACTCTCCGGCACCAGCCAGCTCAGCTCGCGCGCTTCGGGGCCGACATCGACCACGCCGCTCCACCAGGCAATCGGCGGGTCAGTCTTGCGGCGGAAGGGGTTCAGATGCTTGCCGAGCGCGCCATCGGCATCGCCGCCGGGCGCAGCGCCCAAGCCCATCGCGCGGAACTCCGGCAGCAGCAGGTCGAGAATCTGCAAGGTCTCGACATCGAGGCTGCGCTTCTGGAAGAAGAACTCCAGCGGCTTCGGCGTTTCGTAGCGCGCGACCTGCAAGATGCCCTCGTCCACCGCATAGACCACGGCCTTGCCGGGCTCGGAAGCGGTGACTTTCATACGCAGGGTTTCGCCCGGCTTGAGCTTGTTCTGCGCCTCCACCGTGAGTGCGGCGCGGCGGGCGTCGATGGCGACCGAGAACGGCGCGACGCCATAGCTCATCGGGCTCATCTGCGTCTCGTCGCTGGCTGGGTCGCGCAGGAATACGACATGGACATAGGCCGAACCTTCGAGGCCCTCCGGCACGCGGATTTTCTGCACGCTCGCCGTGGTCGCCGACGTGAACCACTGCCAGCTCAGCACCTTCTCGCGCTCGATGGTGATGAGGCCCGCACCCGCGTAGGGGGCAACCAGGCTCAGCTCGATCTCCTCGCCCGGTGCGTAGTCCTTCTTCGAGAGCGTCAGTTGCAGCTCGGCATTTTTCTCCAGGCTGCGGGTGAGGTTGGCGGCACCGGCAACGGTGTACGGAATGCGCGCGAACACTTGACCGGTGGCATCGCTGACGAGATAGAAGAAGCTGCCAGGTGTAGCGGCATCGAGCTTCACGCTGCCACCGGTGGCTGCGATGTTGAGCGCGACATCGGTGAGCAACGCGTCCTTCTGCCGCGACTCGTACTGGTAGGTGCCGTTGTCGCGCCGCACCAGCACGCTGACGAACTTGCGCTCGAAGCGTTGCAGCTTCAGGCCACTGACGGCGATGCGTTTTGCCTCCGGGCTGATGGCGGCAAACGCCACGCTGCGCTCGGCATTGCGGCTGACGTAGCCCAGGTCGCCGTCAGCCTTCCAGCCCACCAGATACGGCAGGCTGCTGACCACTTGCGCGGCTTCAGCGGTGACGCCGCGACCGCCATCCGGCTCGAAGCCCTGCGTGGTGAGTGCGACGCGATAGGTCGCCTTGGCGAAGCGTTGCAAGCCCAGATCAAGCACGGCCTTGCCGTCTTCGCCGGTGGTGGCGTCGTTGAGTGATTCGCTGAAACCTTCCTTCGCCGCCTGTGGGTCGGTGAACTGATAGTCCTCGAAGCCCGCGAAGGCCGGGAACCAGGGCGAGAGCCGCATCTCGGCGGTGACACGGCGGTTCTGCGCCGGCGTGCCAAACAGGTTTTGCAGATCGACATTCGCTGCCAAGGCATCCGGCTTTACCCAGCCCTGTGCGCGTGCCTCGCTGAAAGTGAGTGCGAGCTTCAGGCGATCCGGCTGGAACTCGCGCACGCTGAAATCCACCGTGCCCAGCAGTAGGCGCGTGTTCTTCTGCGGTAGATACACGGCGAGCGTATAGGTGCCGGTGGGCGAGGTCTCTCGACTGCTGAATTGGACCTCGTCGAAGCCGCTTACGGGCAGCTCGCGCCTGGCCTGCCAGACCCGCGTGCCCTTGGGGTCGGTGATCTCATATTCGAGTGGCGATTGCGGCAGCGCCTTGCCGAACTCGGCGGCGCGCACGATCACACCGAAGTGCGCCAGCTCGCCAGGCCGATACAGGCCGCGATCACTGAACAGGAAGGCCGAGAGCGCACCCGCTTCAGTCGCCTGCGACACACCACCGACATCGAAGCGCGAGAGGTCGAGCCCGCTCATGCGCCAGTCCAACGGCAAAAAGGATTGATCGCCGTCCTTGCGTGCCAGCAGCAGCACCGGCTGGCGCTCATTGCGATAGCCCTTCAAGTCCGGCAGCTGCGCATGGCCCTGCGCATCGGTCTCGCGCGTCAGCACCGCTTCGCCGTTCTTGCCAATCACTTGCAGCGTCACACCGGCCAGCGGCGCGCCGCCACTGAGCGACTGCACGAACACCTCGCGGCTTTGGTCCTTGTTGCGCTTCACGACCAGGCCCAGGTCGGTGATGACGATTAGGCGCGTGGCTTCGGTGCTTGCTGGGTAGCCGCAAGTTTCCGACTCTTCACTAGTGCACCCGCCATCAGTGTTGATCACAGTTTTGGTCTTGGGGTCATAGCCGTTGAGGCGCAGGAAGAACACGCCACGCTTCGTCTCGGCACCCTGCGCGAGGAAGGGCGCGAGATCGAGAGCGGTGTACTGCGCCTGACCGCGCGCGAGGCTGGGCAGGGTGATGAACTTGTCCAGCCGCTCGGTGACGTTGCTCTCGTCAAACTGGTAACCACTCCAGCTCAGAGCATCCAGCGCGCCGCCGCTTTGCGTAACGAGATGCTGCAACTGCCCCGGCAGCAGGCGGCCTACTTCCACCTTGATGCCCGGCAGGTCACGGGTGAAGACGTTGAGCTTCTTCTGCCCGCTCATGGCCAGCAGCGCACCCTTGCCGACCAGGCGCAGCTCGGCGGGATAGTCCGGCACTTGCAGCACCCGCTCGCCGGATTTTTCAAGCTCATAGCCCCCGAAGGACTTCATGCCCTTGCTGATGCGCACCGCGATCCAGCGGCCCGGCTCGGCTTTGTGATTGAAGCTCAGGGCTTCGGCGTGCTCGGTCTCCAGCGCGTTGAGCGAGAGCGGCAGCGCGGCTGCGGCCTTGAGCTGCGCTTCGCCCACCTGCTCGTTGCCCCAAGGGTAGGGCTGGCCGTCGAAGTTCTCGATGCTTTTCTCGAACTCAATCTGCTTCTTCGCATCGGGATGCTTAAGCGGCAGCAGCCAGGCCTGCGCGTGCTGGGCCACTTCGCTCTCGGTGGTGGAGTGCGAGAGCGCGAGCGTGAGCAGCTGCACCGGCGCCTCATCGACATCGCGCGCGATGCGCGCGCCCAGCTCGTTCACCGCCAGCGCGTAGCGGCCCGGCACCTTGATAGTGACTTCCAGCGGCGTGCTGGTGGCCGGGCCGCCGAGCGCCGACTGCATGCCCGCCGCACCGCTGACAACGAGGCGGCCAGACTTGGCGGGCATGGCGAGCGAGGCGGTGCGCAGATACGCACGCAGCTTCTTCGCGTCGAAGTTGAGCGTGTAGAGCGGAGCATCGCGCTCGGCCTCTTTCTCTTCGGTGAGCTGGTCGAAGTACTTCAGGCTCAGGCGTGACTCCACGCTGGCAGTGTCGAAGGGATGGCTGAAGCGCAGCGTGGCGACACCCGTCTTGTTGGCGGGGTTCAGCGGGTCCTGGTCGAACGCGGACTCCTGCAGCTGCACCGTGAACGGCACGGTGTCGAACTCGAAGGCGTAGTCCTTGAGCTGGATTTTCGCCGCCACCAGCGCCTTGCGTGCGAGGCTGACCTTGAGCTTGGCACCCACCGGCCAGTCCTGCGCGGGCTGGAAGCGCAGGGTCTTGTCGTCGTCCCAGTGCCACAGGCCTGCCTGAGTGGGCAGCATCGTCAGCAGGGGCTTGTCGCTGGGCAAATCCTTGCCGACGAGTGCGATGGGGGCGACGGATTTCTCGAAGCGAATAATGAGTGGCTTGGGCACACGGTCAGCGTCCTGCTCGCACTCGTAGCAGGTGCGTGCCGGCGCGCTCACGGTGTAGGTGACGGTCTCTGGCTTGGGCTGCGCCTGCCACCAGCGCCAGCCGATAAGGCTGCTGGCGACAAGCAAAAGCACGATGCTGGCGACCAGCGAGGCGCGTGCGGGATTGGCTCGCAGATGCTCTGTAAACCTCTGCCCCTGCGCCACGATCGGCGCAACGAAGGCCTGCCACCAGGCCGGGGCCTGCCACGACGTCGGCGTGCCGAAGAAGCCGCCCAGCACGGTGCCGAAGAAATCCGCGAGACCGATGAAAATGCCGCAGATGACCGTCCAGATGGCTTGCAGAGCGCGCATGGTGTCCCTTCGATGTGCTTGGCAGATCGCCGACTGCCCCGCGCCGATTCTAGGCCTCAGGCGCAGCCAAAACCGTCACCACTTCGAAGCGCCCCTGCATCGCCTTGTGGATAGGGCATTTGTTGGCGATGCCGAGTAGATAATCGCGCTGCTCCTCGCTCAGCGGGCCGATGAACTTGATCTGCCGGTTGAGGATGTAGAGACCTGCGGATTCTGTGTGGGTGATCGTCACCTGGATGTCTTCGACCGGCATCTGCTTGCGGCGGGCGACCATCAGCACGGTGAGTGCGGTGCAGGCCCCCAGCGAGGCATCGAGCAGGTCATGCGGATCGGGGCCGAGATCATCGCCGCCCAGGGCCTCGGAGACATCGGCGGTGAAGGCATTGCGGCCGACCTTGACTGTGAAGGCGAGCTTGCCTTGTAGGGACTTTTGCAGCTGGATGGCATTGGGCATGGGAGATGGCTTGGCGATGGGGTTGTGGGTGACCAAACCATAGCCGCAGTGCGCCCCAAACAGAAACGCCTCCATGCGGAGGCGTTTCTGCTCAGCCTGCGAGTGATCAGTGCAGGCGTCTGCGGCGCAGGCCCGCCAGGGCCAGCAGCGAGAGGGCCGCAAGGCCGAGACTGCCGCCACCAAAGCGGCCGCCTTCAAGGCCGCCGCCGTTCGCGGGCGGAGCCGGGGTGATGACGGGCGGGCTGCCCGGTGGCGTCACCGTCACGGCCTTGAGCGGGTAGGTCCAGGTGCCGCGCCCGAAGGTGCCGACGAACAGCTGGTTGTCCTTGCCCGGCTGGGTCTGGAACTGCGCGACCACCACGTTCGGCAAGCCCTTGCCCATTGGGGCCCAGACCGGGGCCGCACCAGCGGCAGGCACGTCGGCGATGAAGGCTCCGATCTCGGTGCCC
The DNA here is from genome assembly GCA_040385605.1 of Pseudomonadota bacterium. Classification (GTDB taxonomy): domain Bacteria; phylum Pseudomonadota; class Gammaproteobacteria; order Nevskiales; family Nevskiaceae; genus Stagnimonas. The sequence goes on along the minus strand of JAZKHC010000034.1, from coordinate 70,943 downwards.
AGCAGCACCTGGCTGCCGCGCTTGTAGACGGTGGTGAAGTAGGCCTCGGAGTTGGCGAGATTGCCGGAGAAGTTCGTGAAGCTCTCGCCGCCGTCGGTGGACTTCCAGAGGTTGCCCGCGCCCACCATCGCTGCCGCGCGGCGTGCTTCGTCGTCGAGGAACATGCCGGGCGGAATCCACTTAGCCAGCGAATAGCCTGCCAAGGTCACGTAGATGGTCTTGCCGGTGGCGTCGGCCGGGTCGATCTCGATCCAGGTGATGTAGCGGTTGGGCAGCCCGTTGGCCGCGGCAAAGTGCCAGCCGTTGGGGCTGGCCTTGTCGGCATCGGCCGCGCCCGCGTTGGTGGCGATGCCGCGCTGAAAGCCGGCCGCGACCAGCGGGCTGCAGGGGCCGCAGAAGGCGACATACGAGTACTTGCCGTGGGTGTCGGTCGCCCGCAGATTGCGGATCGCGCCGTCCGGCCCGCTGCCGAGATTGAACACCTGCACCCAGGTGTCCGCCGTCGTCGCACTGCCGAGCACGGTCTCAAAAATCTCGGTGCCGCCTGCGATCAGATGGTTCTTGTCGGTCGGGTCCATGATGAACATGGAGCCGAAGTAGGGATTGGTCGCCGGCGGGGCGATGCTGGTGTAGGTCGTGCCTCCGTCGGTGGTGAGTTGCAGGTTGAGGCCGGGGGTTTCGACGTAGGCGATGTTGCTGTCGTCCGGGTCCACCGCCGCATATACGCCGTCACCGACATAGGTCTGAAAGGTCTCGCCCGTCGGCGTGATCTTGCCGCTACCGTTGTCCTGGTTGCCGAACCACACGGTGCCGTCTTTCGCCACCGCGATGCCGTAGTGGAACAGCGTGTGGAAGCCGATGTTGGAGGAGTCGGTCCACTTGGTGTTGTCCATCTCCTCGTTCGCACCCACGCATTGCGTGAACACGCCGCCGTCGCCGCCCGCGAACAGGCACACGCCGCCATCGGCAGTGGGGATGTAGATGCCCGCCTGCTGGTCAGGGTGGGTGGTGACGCGCTCGTCGAGATCGACCGGGTTGGTGTCGGTCACACACACCGGAATACCGGGCGTGGCCGAGCCGATCAGGAGCTGGCAGCGGTCGCCCGAAAAGTACGGCCCGATCACCGCGAAGTCGGTGAGGCCGCTTTGCAGGGTGCCGTTCTGCGGAATGGCCGGCGTGCGGTTCTGCCAGACCTCTTCCATGCCGAAACCAATGCGTGTCGGCACGCCCGCAGGCACGGTGCTGACGCGAGTGGGATCGACCGCCATCCAGAGGTCGTACCAGGCCTGCACGCCGGGGCCGACACCAAGTGCTGCGGGCACGATGAGCGAGCTGCCGGTGACGGGCAGCAGCGCCAGCTCGGTAGTGTCGGCCATGCGCGTCCAGGTCGTGCCGAAGTCGGGCGAAACGTAGATGCCGTTGATGGTGGTGGCACCGAGCACGGCACCGCCTTGCAGGGTTTCGCAGACGAACTGCGGGTCGCCCTCGGGCAGCATCGAGCAGTCGAGTTCGCTGAGTGCTGCGACGACATCATCGACCCCCGGCAGGCCGAAAGGCACGGCGAGGCCGCCGTTGAGCAGGATCGAGTCCTGCACCATCGCGTAGACGTAGTTGTGGTTCTGCGCAGGGCCAGTGGCCACGCCGAACTCTATGCGGCCGATGCGGTCCTGCGGCGTGAAGCCCATCGCGGTGCTCCCCGTGCCCGAGACATCGAGCTTGGTGAACGTGCCCGGCGCACCGGTATCGGAGCGGTACAGGCCATTGCCGGGAGACTGCGGTGTGCCGTCGAGGAAGAGCGCGTTGCCGCCGCGGAAGCCGACCGCCGCCAACACCTGCCCGCCGGTCTCGCTAGTGGTGCCGCCGGGGTGCTTCACGGTTACGTCGGTGACGATGTTGGCGAGCACGCAGGGGCCCATGCCGTCGGGCGTGGTGGTGCCGGGAAACTTCTTGTTGACGCCATCCACCCCCGCGCACTCGGCAGTGACCGGCAGTGCGACGTTGGTGTAGCTGCGGCCCGCATCCGCCGAGCGGAACAGGCCCTTGCCAGTGGCGAGATAGACCACCAGCGGATTGCTGGGATCGGTCTCGACGTGAAAGCCCAGTGCGCCATCCGGCACGCCGCTGGCGGCATTCCAGGTCGCACCGAGATCATTGCTCCAGTAGGCACCGAGACCGATGTAGGTGTTGCCGCCCTGCGAGTGTTCGCCGGTGAGCGCGATGAGCGTGCCGCCACCGCCGGTGGTCCAGCCCACACCGCTGGTGACCTGCGTCGGCAGCTTGTCGCCCACCGACACCCAGGGCGCGGCGGCAGTGCCGATCTGGCTGATGTCGCCCAGAGGTGCGGTGCTCATCCAGATGCCGCCGTTGCCGATGGCGACGAACAGGCGCTGGTTGATGGCGTCGTAGGCGAACTGGTCGGCACGGCCGGCCAGATTGCTGAAGCCCTGGCCGTTGACCTCGGGGAAGTCCTCGCCATCGCCGATCATCACGCCGTTGCCATACGGCAGCCAGGTGGCATCGGCGTTATCGACTTTAGATTGCAGTGCCTGCATCTGGTTTTTCTGCTGCACCGCCTCGCGCAGCGCGCCGGGGCGTTGCGCGCCGCGGGCTTCGACCTTGGCCGCCTGTGCCTTGGTGAACTCGCTCAGCGACTCCGGACTTTTCTGCGCGATGCAGACCGGATTGGGATATTTCTCTTTCAGGTCGGCCTTGGCGGCCTCGCTCATGCCGGGCCGGTATTCCAGCGCGAACTGCATGGCATCGACCTGCCGGTAGCCTGCCGGGCAGGCCAACCCCAGAGCACGTTGGCTGGCTTGCGAATACTGCGGTGGGGCCAAGGCGACCGTGCTGACGACTGCTGCGGACACCGCGAACACGCTCGCGGCCGGTACGAGTTTGATGAGACGCATGGGCTTCTTCCTGAAATGGCTGGATGGCCGTCTGACTGACGGCGCACTTCCGTGTGCTGGGTATCAATTTGCCCCGCAGTTTTCGTGCCGTCAAAGTGAATTGATCATCATCAGGCCATCCATGCCGCTGCGTGCAGCGTGCCGCTATTGCAGGGCTTGCAGACGCTCGACGGTGCCCACATCCGACCATTGGCCCGCGTGGTGCGCGCCACTGACCTGCCCTGCTGCGATGGCGCGGCGCAGCAGCGGCGCGAGCGCAAAAGCGCCCGGCTCGCAGCCTGCAAACAGCTCCGGATGCAGCAGCGCGATGCCGCTGTAGGTAAGGCGCGGCGCCAGCTCGGTGATGCGGCCCTCGCTCAAACCGAAATCACCTTCTGGATGCTGCACGGGGTTGTCCACCAGCAGCAGGTGCGCAAGCTCGTCGTGTGCAAGGCCACGCGCGATGAGCGGTGCAAAGTCGATATCGGTGAACACATCGCCATTCACCAGCAGGAAAGGCGCGTCACCGAGGAGCGGCAAAGCGTGATGAATGCCGCCGCCGGTTTCGAGCGCCGGCCAGCCCTCGTGCGAGTAGGCGAGGCTCAAGCCGAAGCGCGTGCCATCACCCAGATGCGCGGGGATGCTTTCACCCAGCCAGCCAAGGTTGATGACCACTTCACGCACCCCCGCCGCCGCCAGCTTTTCGAGATGCCATTCGATCAGCGGCCTGCCGCGCACGGCGAGCAGCGGCTTGGGTGTGTGGTCGGTGAGCGGGCGCATGCGCTCGCCTCTGCCCGCCGCGAGGATGAAGGCCTTCATGCCTGCAATGTGAGTGAATCAAATAGCTTCTTCAGAGCTTGCAGCTCGGCGTCGCCATCGACCACCTCGCGCACGTAGCGGATGAAGCGCGGCGTGTCGGCGAGATAGGCGGGTTTGCCGTCGCGGTAGTTGATACGCGCGAAGATGCCGAGCACTTTCAGGTGCCTTTGCAGGCCCATGAGATCGAAGTCGCGCACGAAGCCCGCGTAGTCGGCGGGCACCGGCAGTCCCGCAACACGCGCGGCCTCCCAGTACTGCCGCCGCCAGCCTTCGACGCGCTCGGTGGGCCAGCTCAGGAAAGCATCCTTGAACAGGCTCGCCACGTCGTAGCTGATGGGGCCGAAAACGGCATCCTGAAAGTCCAGCACGCCGGGGTTGGGCGTGGAGATCATGAGATTTCGCGGCATGTAGTCCCGGTGCACGAACACCCCCCCCTGCGCCAGCGCGCGCTCGATGAGCAGCTTGCAGCCGGCATCCCACCAGGCCTGCTGTTCGGCGGTAAAGGTTTTCTGAAGATGCTTCGCCACGTACCAGTCGGGGAATAGCGCCAGCTCGCGCGCCAGCAGGGCTTCGTCGTACGGTGGCAGCACTTCGGCGCGACTGGACTGCTGCCATTGCACGAGTGCTGCGAGGGCATCGGCGAACAGGGCATCGGCGTTGTGCTCGTCAATGACATGCAGAAAGGTCTGGCGGCCGAGATCGGAGAGCAAGAGAAAACCCTGCGACAAATCCTGCGCGACGATGCGCGGGCCGTTGAGCCCGGCATCGAGCATCAGCTGGGCAACATGCAGAAAGGGCTTGCAGTCCTCGCGCTCGGGCGGGGCGTCCATCACCACCCAGCTCTGCCCCGCATGGCTCAGGCGGAAATAGCGGCGGAAGCTCGCATCGGCCGAGGCGGGTGCGAAAGTGGCAGTCTCGAGGCCCAGGGCCTGGAGCGCGAAAGTGCGGGCGGCGAGCGCGCGCGGATCGTGGAGGTCTGACATCGAAACAGGGTACGTGAATCGCGGTGGCACGCGACGATCAACAGGATAATTGCCCCCGGCAAAGCCGAAGGGGGATACTGCGCACCCTTTTGATGCGACCACCATGTCCTTCCGCATTCCGATTGCAGCGGCGCTCTTCGTCCTCGCCGCCCCGGCGGCCTGGGCCGAAGGTGCCAGCTGCGCACAGCTTGACCCCGGCACCCTGGCCACCTCGCCGGACGGCAAGCTGGTGGTCACGGCCGACCAGATCGAGGGCAGCAAAGGCAGCCTGGCGGACCTTGCTGGCGCGGTGAAGCTGCGCTTCGGCGAGCGCGAGATCACCTCGGAGGCACTGCAATACGACGATGCCAACCGCATCGTCACTGCCAATGCGCCGTTCCAGTTCCGCAACGACCAGTATGTGATCGTCAGCCGCGCCGGCAGCTATGACATCAACCGCGAGGCGGGCGTGTTCAGCAAGAGCGAGTTCACCCTGCTCTCACGCGGCGCACGCGGCAAGGCACAGGAAATCGTGCTGGAAAAATCCGGCCACGCGCAACTGAGTGACATCCACTACACCACCTGTGCGCCCGGCCGCGACAGCTGGAGCTTGAGCGCCAGCAAGCTGGACCTGGACCAGACCACGGGCCTGGGCACCGCCCGCAACGCCACGCTGCGGCTGGGCGTGGTGCCGGTGCTCTACACGCCGTACATCCAGTTCCCCATCGACGGCGAGCGGCATTCGGGCTTCCTGTTCCCGACCGTTGGCAACAACACCCGCACCGGCTTCGACGCGCGCTGGCCTTACTACATCAACCTCGCCCCCAACTACGACGCCACGATCACGCCGCGCTACATGAGCGACCGTGGCACCCAGCTCGGTGCGGCCGGGCGCTACCTGTTTGCGCGCTCCACCGGCAGCGCGAAAGTCGAATATCTGCCGAGCGATGCGCAGTTCGAGAGCCGCTCGCGCGTGTTCGGCGAGTTGCAGCACGATGCCCTCATCAACAAGCGCGTGTCGCTGCAGATGCATTACGCCGAGGCCAGCGACCCGCGCTATTTCGAGGACCTGAGCTTCACGCCCGGCTTCTCGGAAACGACCTATCTCGAAAGCAGCGCGCGGCTCATCTACCAGGCGCCTGCGTCATACACCCTGCAGGCGATGGTGCAGAAGTTCCAGCCCCTGGCCGGCATGCTGGCGGTGGATGACCCTTATCAACGGCTGCCGGAAGTGCGCTTCGATGGTGTGACCCGCAACGAGTTTCTCAACTCGCGGCTGGGCCTGTCGGCCGAGGCTACCAACTTTGCGCGCAGCAATTCGGTCGAGGGCGTGCGGCAGGTGGTGAAGCCGAGCATCAACTGGACCCGCGACACCGGCAGCTACTACACCGCAGCACAGCTCGATGGCCACCTCACCCGCTACCAGCTGCGCGATGCAGAGAACCAGAACCTGGACGATCGCCAACGCACCCTGCCCATCGTCAGCGGCGACGCCGGCCTGCGCTTCACCCGCACCGGCAGTGACGGCGGCCTGCAACTGCTCGAACCCCGCCTGTTCTACCTCTATGTGCCCTACCGCGACCAGGACGGCCTGCCGGTGTTCGACGCCGGCCAGCCGGACTACGATTTCCCCCAGCTGTTCTCGCGCAACCGCTTCATTGGCGAAGACCGCATCGCCGACGCCAACCAGCTCACCACCGCGCTCACCTACCGCGCGCTCGATCCGCTCGAAGGGGCGACGCGCTTCACCGCCTCGTTCGGACAGATCTACCGCTTCGACCCTTCGCGCGTCACCGTGCCCGGCCTGGCCGCACCCGATGCCGGCAGTGCCGATTATCTGAGCAGTGCGGAGTGGCGCATCAGCCGCAAGCTTTCCACCGTGGCGCTGTTGCAGGTCTCACCCGACACCGGCCAGTTCAGCCGCACCAACTTAGCCCTGCGCTACCGCAACAACCGCTACCGCGCCGACTTCGGCTACCGCTACCGCAGCGGCCTCTTGGAGCAGTTCGACACCAGCGGCGCATTGCCGATCGGCCGCGCCGTGCGGGTGGCCGCGAGAGTGCGCTACTCGGCGCGCGAAGAGCGCCTGCTCGACGCCTTGGCCGGCCTCGAATACGAAACCTGCTGCTACTCGGTGCAGGCCGCCTACCGACGCTACCTGGTCAACAGCTCCGGCGATTTCGACAGCGGCATCTTCGTGCAGCTCGAACTCAAGGGTCTTTCACGCCTCGGCACCGGTTTTGAGGAACTACTCACGGGTGACAGCCGTCCATTGGGCGACGACTAGGGCCCTCAAGGCCCCGTGATACCCTCCTTTTCCCGCGTTTTTGACTGGATTGCCATCGCCGTGCGTGCTCTCGCTTTCGCTGCCGTTTCACTCGCCCTCACCAGCTTCTCAGTTCAGGCCGAACCGGTGCTGCTCGACCGCATCGTCGTCGTCGTCAACGATGGCGTGATCCTGCAAAGCGAGCTTGATCGCGCCATCGGCATCTCCACCGGCCAGCTGCGCGAGCGCGGCATCGCCGCACCCTCAGACACCGTGCTGCGCACCCAGGTGCTCGACCGCCTCGTGAACGCCCGCGTGCAGACGCAGAAGGCGCAGGAAGGCGGCATCAAGATCGACGACCGTGAGTTGAACGAGGTGCTCGGCAACATCGCGCAGCAGAACAAGATGTCGCTCGCCGAGTTCGCAGAGGCGATCCGCAAGGACGGCATGGATTTTCTCGCTGTGCGCGAGCAGATCCGCGACGAGGTGCTGATCGCCCGCGTCAAGCAGCAGGAGGTGGACAGCCGCGTGGTGGTCACCGACCAGGACATCGACCTCTTCCTCGCCAACCATCAGAACCTCGACGATACCGAATACCGGCTCTCGGCCATCTTGGTCGCCGTGCCCGAGGGCGCCACGCCCGAGCAGCGCGAGAAGTCGCGCGCCAAGGCCGAGGCGCTCAAGGTGCGACTCGACAAGGGCGAGGATTTTGCCCAGCTGGCGGCGGCGGAGTCCGATGGCCAGCAGGCCCTGCAGGGCGGTGATCTCGACTGGCGCAAGGGGGTCAACCTGCCCACCGTGTTTGCGAGCGCAGCACCCAAGCTCAAGATCGGCGAGACCAGCAACGTGCTGGAGTCCGGCGCGGGCTACCACCTGATCAAGCTCACCGCCAAGCGCGGTGACGGCGAGCAGCAGAGTGTTTCCGAGACCAAGGCCCAGCACATCCTGCTGATGCCCAACACCATCCGCGATGAAGACGCGACGCTGACGCAGGCGCGTGAGCTTGAAAAGCGCCTCAAGTCCGGTGAGGACTTCGACAAGCTCGCCAAGGAGTTCTCGGACGACCCCGGCTCGAAAAACGCTGGCGGCGACCTTGGCTTCCAGCCGCCGGGCATTTTTGCTCCCGAGTTCCAGATCCGCGTCGACCAGCTCCAGCCGGGTGAGACTTCCGCCCCCTTCCACACCCAGTTCGGCTGGCACATCGTGCGCGTCAACGAGCGCCGCACGCGCGACACCAGCGTGGAGACGCGCCGCGCCAAGGCCCGCGCGGCTATCGGCCAGCGCAAGTCTTCCGAGGAATACGACACCTGGCTGCGCCGCCTGCGCGACGAGGCCTACGTCGAGTTCCGCGGTGCCAACGGCAAGGCCGTGGAGCCGGCCGCGGAAGCCCCCAAGGCTTCGTGACGCCACACCGCCTGCTGCTCACACCCGGCGAACCGGCCGGCATCGGGCCTGAACTGGTGGCCCGCCTGGCACAGCGGCCCCCGCGCCACACTGAGCTGGTGGCAGTTTGTGACCCCTGGCTGTTGCAGTCGGCAGCCGGCCGCATCGGGCTCTCGCTGTCGCTGCATGATGGCGATGAATCGTTGCCGCCACGCGCGAGCACCCCAGGCGCGATCACGGTCTGGACCGTGCCGCTGACCGCCCCGGCCGAGCCCGGCCACCTCGATGTGCGCAACGCGGGCTATGTGCTCGACACCCTGCGCCGCGCCACCGCCGCCTGCCTCGCAGGCCAGGCCAGCGCAATGGTGACGGGGCCTATCCACAAGGGGGTGATCAACGATGCGCAGGCGCATCCGCATTTCACCGGCCACACCGAGTTTCTCGCCGAGCTGACCGGCTCAGCCCTGCCTGTGATGCTGCTGGCTGCGGGCACCCTGCGCGTGGCGCTTGCCACCACGCATCTACCGCTTTCCGCCGTGCCCGCCGCCATCACCCGCGAGAGCCTGACCGCCACGCTGCGCGTGCTGCATGCGGGGCTGGTCGAGCGGTTCGGCATCGCAAACCCGCGCATTCTCGTCACCGGCCTCAACCCGCATGCGGGCGAAGGCGGGCATCTGGGCCGCGAGGAGATCGAGGTCATCGCCCCGGTGCTGGAACAGCTGCGCGGCGAAGGCATGCAGCTCGAAGGCCCTCTGCCCGCCGATACGCTCTTCACACCTGCCGTACTCGCGCGTGGCGATGCGGTGCTGGCGATGTTTCACGACCAGGGCCTGCCAGTGCTCAAGCACGTCGGCTTTGGCCATGCGGTCAACATCACGCTGGGTCTGCCGATCATCCGCACCAGCGTCGATCACGGGGTCGCACTCGATCTCGCAGGCACCGGGCTTGCCGATGCGGGCTCGTTTGCCGCCGCTGTCGAAGTCGCCCTGCAACTTCTCCCTGACAAGACAGCCGCATGAGCAAGCACGCCGCCAAGAAGCATTTCGGCCAGCACTTTCTGCACGACGCCGAGGTGATCGACCGCATCCTGCGCGCGGTCGATCCGCAGCCCGATGACCACTTCGTCGAGATCGGCCCCGGCTTAGGCGCACTCACCATCCCGCTGATCGCGCGCCTGCCCCGCCTTACCGTGGTGGAACTCGACCGCGACGTGCTGCCACACCTCAAAAAGGGCTGCGGCGCGCAGCTGCCCAAACTCACCGTGATCGAGGCCGATGCCCTCACCGTGGACTACAGCGCGCTGGCCGCTCCGGGCAAAAAGCTCAGGCTGATCGGCAACCTGCCCTACAACATCTCGACGCCGCTGCTGTTCCACCTACTCGACCATGCAGACGCTGTGCAGGACATGCACTTCATGCTGCAAAAGGAAGTGGTGGACCGCATGTGCGCCGAGCCCGACGACAACCACTACGGGCGGCTCACGGTGACGCTCGCCGCCCGCGGGCAGTGCCAGAACCTGTTCGCCGTCGCACCCACCAGCTTCGACCCGCCGCCGAAGGTGGACTCCGCCATCGTGCGCGTCACCCCTCGTGCTGCAGGCTTTGCCATGCCCGACTCGGCAGCCTTTGAAAAGCTGGTGACGGTGGCCTTTTCACAGCGCCGAAAGACCCTCGGCAATGCCCTGAAAACCCTGCTCGATGCCGATGCCATCCGCGCCGCCGGTGTGGACCCCGGTGCCCGCGCCGAGACACTGGCACCCGAGGCTTTCGGGCGATTGACCCAGCAGCTGCTGGCGCGCTCCTAAAGCGGCCTGACCTCGCGCCCACCCGCCCAGCCTGCGAACTCCAGCGGCGTCAGCGGCGCTTGCAGGGCCTGGCCGCAGGCGTAGCGCGCTCCGCTCTTGCGTAGGCGGTCCCATTGCGGGGTGTTGGCAAGGCCTTCGATCAACACCGGTGATTCGAGGTCCTGGTAGCGGCGGGCCAGCCCGAACACGCGGGTCTCCTCATTCAAGCCATCGCGTTGCAGGGGCAGCAGCACCATCGCGATGCCACCCAGCGGGCCTGCGGGATCAGGATTGCGCACCGCGATCCTCAAGCCCAGTTGCAGCAGCTGCGGCCAGAGCATCTGCACGCTGCCGGCGGCGTCGGTCCAGTCGCTGCCGTCGATGACCGGGATCAGCAACTTCAGAGGCGCGCCGGCGGCATCCATGAGGCTGCGCAAGCGCTCGGGGAACTCCGGGTCACGCCATTGCCGGCCGGTCAGCGGCAGCAGCACCGGCAGGGGCGGCAGGCCCTGCTTCTGGCCGTGCTGATACTGCCTGGCGGCCTCGCGCAGCATCCATTGCTCGATCTCGGCATTGAGGCCCGCACGGCGCGCGGCCTGGAGGGTATCGGTGGAGCTGACGCGGCCAAACTCGGGGTGCAGCCAATAGAAATCCACCATTGCGCCGGCGACTTCGCCGGTGCTGCCGAGCACCGGCAAAAACTGCATGTGGAACTGCTTGGCGCTAAGGCCCGCATGGATCTCGCGCGCCAAGTCCACCCGCTGCGGCTTGGGCCTGGGCTCAACGGTGCCGGTATTGGCCAAGGCGAACAGCTGGCTTTCGCCAGTGCCCCTCTGCTTGGCTTGGTACATCGCGGCATCGGCATGGCGCAGCAGGCCTTCGGCATCGACATTGTCGGCGGGGTACAGGGTGATGCCGATGCTGGTGTTGAGCATGATCTTCTGGCCGCGCAGGTCGAACGGCTGGCGGAACAGCTCATGCACCTTGGCCGCCAGGGTGAGGGCGTCATCGACATCCCGCATGCCATGCGCCAGCACCACGAACTCGTCGCCGCCGAAGCGCGCCACGGTGTCGGCGGCGCGCAGGCCGGAGTTGAGGCGGTCGGCCACACCTTGCAGCACAGCATCGCCGCCTTCATGGCCGTAGGCGTCGTTGACGGGCTTGAAGCCGTCGAGATCCATGAACAGCAAGGCCAGCTGCCGTTCGCCGCGCGAGGCGACGTGCATGGCCTGCTTCAGGCGGTCGAACAGCAGGGTGCGGTTGGGCAGGTTGGTGAGGGCGTCGTAGTGCGCGAGCTGGCGCATGCGCTTCTCGGCCGCCTCGCGCTCGGTGATGTCGAGCGCGATCGCCATGAACACCGGCGGCTCCTCGTCGCGCGAGAACGACAGCCGCACTTCCACCGGATAGGTGCTGCCATCGCTGCGCCGGTGCGTGGCCTTGTAGGTGATGTGCTCGGCATCGCCGCCACGCAGGCGGGCGAGATAGCTTTGCAGCACGGCGGGTTCAAGGTCGGTGGCGATGCTGGCGAGGCTCATGCGGGCGAGCTGGTCGGCCTTCAAGCCTAAGTTTCTGCGCGCGCCCTTGTTGACCTCGGTGAGATAGAGCGACTGCGCATCGAAGATGTAGACCTCCTCGCTGGCCGAGTCGAGCAGGCGGCCCAGGCGCTGGGCGAGGCTCTGGCTGCGCATCTGCTCGGTGATGTCGCGGATGATCACCACGAGGCGCTCCTCCGCACCGCTCTTCATCGGCTCCACCACCAGTTCGGCGGGGAAGGTGGTGGCGTCCTTGCGCCAGCCAGCGAGCTTGGGCATGCGCGTCTGCCCGCCCGGCATGTAGTCGGTGAGCTTCAGCCCCGGCGTGTTCATGAACGGCACCGGCAGCAGGCGCGCGACGGTCATGCGCTGCATCTCGTCGCCGCTGTAGCCGAACATGCGCAGGGCGCGAGCATTGGCGGACTTCACTACGCCGACTGGGTCGGTAGTGAGCACGGCTTCGAGCAGATGGTCGATCACGCCCTCGGCCATGCGTGCCTGCGCACGCAGCTGGTCACGCGAGGCGATGCGGCTGGTGACATCCTGAAACACCATGCGCGCGCCGCCCTTGATGCCGGTGAGCGGCACGGCGCGTGCTTCCACCACCGCATCCTTGCCGCTGCCACCGCGCGGGCGCAGGCGCAGCTCGCGCGGCAGTTGCTCGCTGCCCTCTCGCACGCAGCGTTCGGCCGGGCTGACGATGGGCGCACCGGTGTCGTCACGGGCATGGAAGACCGTGTAGACCAGCTGGCCCAGGGCGTCCTGCTGGCTCCAGCCACTCAAGGTGGCGGCGGTGTCGTTGATCAGCCGCACGCGCAGCTCGGCGTCGATGTCGAGCACCGCGAGCTTGAGGGCGTCGAGCGCGAGTGGCAGCGGGTCGTCACTTGCGCTGCGCGGCACGGCAGGGCTGGAAGATGGCAGCCCACCAGCGGCCGCAAGGCGTGCGGCAGGCAGCGTCGCCCCGGTGAGCGCGGCGCGCAGCATCAGCAGGGTGGCCCCACCGAACAATAGCGCCAGCGTGCCGGCGATCCAGCCGGTGGTGCGCAGGCGGTCCACCGCCTCGTCGCGCACCAGCCGCGCGCTGGTCGAGCCGATGGCGTATTCCAGCGAGCCGATGGTGCGGTCGCCTTCGCGCAGCGTCAGCAGGCCCGCTTCGCCGAACACCGTGTACAGCGTGGCACGCAGCCAGCGGCGCAGCGCGGGCGTGAGCGCGCTGCTGCGGTTGAGTGATTCGTAGCGGCCGCGTGCGGCCAGCACCGAACCATCGAGGTCGCGCACTGCGAGATAGCGAAAGCCGTAATCCGCCTGCGCCAGCAGGGAATCGAGGGTTTGTTCGACACGGGCGGTGTCCTGCCGCGTGAAGCCAGTCAGCAGCCGCTGCTGCGCGGTAGCGAGCGCAAAGTCGCGGTCGATGCGGGTTTGCAGGCTGCTGGCCGAGCCGAGCGCGCGCAGCGACAGCACCAGGGTGGTAACGACGCAAAACACGGCGAGCGCGGTGGCCAGTTTCAGCCCCGCGTTGCGTGATTCCAGCATGCGCTCCCACGTTCGCAACATCGCCTTTCCTTGTGCGAATCCCTTGTTATATCTATAGCTTGACAGCTTAGCGGGCTTGGCCCGCTATTGCGCGTACACCCTGGGCTGCGTGGCCTGGGCGGAGTTGAGATACACAGAGGACTCGCCCACCACCAGATTGGCCGATTGCAGGATCGGTACCAGCTGCCCGGAGACCAGCCGGATCGCCGGTTTCAGACGCTCGGCGAGCGTCTGCGAGATGACATCCGTAGCGCTGCTGAGCGCGGCATCCAGCCCCAGCGGCAAGTTGCCGGGAGCGGCGACGCTGATCTCGACCTCGGAGAGTTCATCGGCAATGCGTTGTGCTGCGACCTCCGAGCTGGTGCCGCCCACCGTCGCCGGTGCGCCATTGCATTGCTCGGGCACACCAAACGGTGGGCCCTGCATGCAGAGGTTTTCGCCGCGCCCATCGCCCAGCACCACCGGACCTGCACGCACGCTGATCGTCACCGACTGCGACAGCGCACTGGCCAGCAGCGGGTTGCCGAGCAGGCCAGCGCCGAGGCCGGTGGCGGTGAGCAGCTGCTGCACGGTGGCGGTGATCAGTGGCGCGGGTGCAACGCCATCGAGCGAGCCAGCAGGATCGCTACCTGGGGCAGAGAGGTTCTGGCTGAAGCGGCTGGATTCCCCAATCGCAAACACTGCGCGCGGGCCATTGGCGCTAATGCTGGCGACGTGCTGCGCCTGCCCCATGCGCGCGCAGGAGAGCCCCGTCACCCGTGCCTGTGCGGATTCGGCCACGGCCATGAGTGGCAGGCTCATCGGCTGGCCGTCGATGGGGTTGACGAAGCCCACCCGCACCGCCGCCACGCCGCCGGCGCTGGCCGCGACATCGTCGCTGGTCTCGGTATTGCTGACGCTCACCGAAGTGGAGTTGAAAACCCCGGAGCGGCTCGGCTGCGGAATCTGCAGGGTGACGCTGGTGTTGCAGAAGGCCGGCAGCAATTGCGCTGTCGGCAGCTCGTCGAGCGGGATCAGCGCGCAGAGGTTTTCGAGCGGGATCGAGTCACCCTCGCTGACGGCGCCGGCAATCGCGCCGAGCAGGTCGCCCACCGTGGTGGTGGCCCCGTCGTAGCCACCCTGCAAGGGCAGGCCCAGCACCTCGGCCGGCACTACCGTGGAGCCGGGGCGGCCCGCTGCAACGGCAGCGGCAAAGCCATCGACGGTGTTCGCAGCGGCCGTGTCACCGGTCTGGTTCAGTAGCGCGGAGATTTGCGCGAGCAGGCCCAGGGTGCCAGTCGGTACATCCAGATCCGGCCTTGGCGTGTTGACCTCGGCATTGGCGTTGACCAGCGACGACACCGACACCGACGCCGAGCCGCCCGCCGCACCAAAGCCACCGTTGCTGCCGGGGCCGGCACGCAGGGCGCTGTCGAAAAACGCCGACTGATAGCGACCCATGGCCTCGCCGCCGCGCGGCGGGCCAACGCTGACATCGGTGTTCCAGTCAGCCGTGGCAGCGGCGCGGGTGGTGAGCCTGCGGCTCTGCTCGCCCGCAAACAGCGGCAGGATGCGCGCGGGGCTCTGGCGGCTGAGCGTGACCTGCACCGAGTCCGCCTCGCTCGCGGGCGCTGCTGGCTGGAAGAACTGCAAGCCATCGTCGCCGTTTCGGCGAAGGCCCAGCCGGGTCAGTGTCGTCACACCCTCGGGCACACGGTTGCGACGGAGGCTCGCGGCGACTTCGGCCGTCACCTCGTCGAGCCCCGCATTGCCCAGGCACTGGCTCTGCATCCGCGAGCCGTCGATGGCGGCGAGGTCGGCCAGACGCTGCAACTCGCGGTTGGCGTAGTAGAGCCGCCCGACGTCGATGGCGAGACCGACCGCCGAGAGCAGGGTGACGAGCGAGATCGCCGCGAAGATCGCCGCCATGCCCCGCTGGGAACGCGGGCCGCGCCGCTGCGAAATCCTCGGCCGTCTATTGGCCGGAGGCATTGCCCGAATCGCCGGTGGACTGGCGCTTGAACTCGACCGGGATCGGCTGCTTGAAGCTGTCGGCGTATCGCTGGTAGACCTTGTCGGCGATGTCGGCAGGCATCGGCCGGGGCGTGCCGGAGGCCTGCTTGCCGCTCTTTTGCAAATCAATCCAGGCCTTGGCTTCGTCGCCGAGCGGCTGGCTGGCATCGGCGGCGGTAGCGGCTAGCGGCAGGACAGCGGCAAGGGCAAGGGAAATGGTCAGCAGCAGGGTTTTCATGGCGGCACCTCTCGAAGACGAATGACGATCAGCCCGCGCGCGCGGGTGCGGGTTTGCTGGTTTTGAAACTCTGCGCCTGGGTTTTCAGGCGCGCAAGCAGGGTGGAATCAACCGCCGCACTCGCCGCAATCCGCTGTGCCGCCGCCTCGTCGCCAGTGGCGAACAGCAGGATCAGCAGGTTGTTGCGGGCTGCGATGTGGTCCGGTGCCAGCTCGTTGGCGGTGGAAAGCTCGATGCGCGCCTCGGCCATGCGGCGGGACTGCATCAGCGCATAGCCGTAATCGCTGCGGAACTCGGCATCGGTGGGCTTGAGGCGGGTCGCCTCGCGCAGCTCCTTCAATGCTGCGGGGAGATTCACCGGCGCATAGAGCAAACCCAGTCCGTGCCGGGCTTTGGCGGCGAGTGCGGCATCAGCCCCGCCACGGATCACGCCCTGGTAGAGCGCCTCGCTGGTCTTGTTCTGCTTGAGTTTGCGGCGAGCGTCGGCTTCGAGCAGGCGCAGCTCGATGGTGTCGCCATGGATGCGGCGGTCTTCCTGAATATGGGCGATGGCGGCGTAGTACTGGCCCTGCGCGATCAGCCCGCGCACCGCGTCGAGGTAGAGCGCAGCCTCGCTCGCCTGCACCGGCTCGCGTTCGCTTGCAGAGGGCAAACCCAAAGCCGCACAGCCGACGAACGCGGCACTGACGGCGATGAGCGGCAAGCGCAGAAACGCCTGCCTGAGGAGCCGCGCGCTATTTGCCGGCCACATCCGCCATCGCCTTCAAGATCGACACCACCGCAGGTCCCGCGACGAAGATCAGCAGCGCCGGAAAGAAGAACAGCACCATCACCACGGTCATGCGGCCAGAGGTGAGGTTGACCTTCTCGCGCATGTCGAGCCCGCGACGCTCTTCGAGCACGGCGAGTGCTTCCATCAAGGGCTCGCGGATTTCACCGCCGTACTTGTCGACCTGCCTCAGCACGCCGAACACCCCTTCGAGATCGGGCACTTCGAGCGCGGTGCTCATGGCCTTGAGCACATCGGCGATGTCGCCACCGGCTTCGAGCTGGCGCAGCACGCCCTCGAACTCCTGCCCGAGTTCAGGCAGCACGCCGCGGCCCTCGCGCACCAGGCTGGCAAAGGCCTGCCGGGTGGAAAGCCCGGCCTCGAACAGCAGCACCAAGAGGTGGATGAACAGCGGCACCTCTCGCGCCATGCGTGCGCGCCGGGCGGCGGCACTGCTGCGCAGCACCCACATGGGGATGAGAAAGCCGAGGGCGAAAAACACGAACACGCAGAGCAGCAGATTGGTGGGCGTGATGCGGGCCGCGAAGGTCCACACACCCAGGCTCAGCAAGGCCGCCAGAATCAGCAGGCCGCTGCGGAAAGCGAGAAACAGCAGCCGCGAGCGCGCGCCGCGCCAGCCCGCCTGCAACAGCAGCCGCGCGGTCTCGCCGTTGTCGTCGGTGAGCTTCTCGATGCGCTGGCCGCCGCGTGCCAAGAGCTTCAGCGGCTCCGCCTGCTCGTCGTCGAACTCGTCGCGGATCAGCTCCTGCCCCAGCACGCGGCGTTCCAGCTGGCGGTCCTGCCGCGAGCGCATGCCGAGATAGGCGAGCAGCGCCAGCGTCACACCCGCCAGCAGCACGGCGGCGGTGATGACCAGCGCGAACAGGCTGCCGCTCATGCGACTTGCCCTCCCAGGCTGGGATCAAGCATCGCCCCCCCCCGCTAAATGACTTTTTATCTCGTGGGGATTAGGCATCGGGATCACCCGTCGAGTTCATCATTTTCCAGAGCACCGCCACGCCGGTGACCTGCAAGAGCACCGAGGCGATGAGAAAGATTCGGCCCGAAGGATCGGCCCACATGCCGGCGTAGTAGCCCTTGTTCTTGGTGAAGATGTAGAGCGAGAGCGTGACCGGAATGATAGCGAGCACCAGTGCCGAGAAGCGCGTTTCGGCCGTGAGCGCACGCAGCTCGCGGGCGGCGGAGTCGCGGCTGCGGATGGTGCTGATCAGGCTCTTGAGCACCTGCCTGAGCGAGCCGCCGTACTTGCGGTTGATGGCAGCGGCCAGCGCCATCACCTTCAAGTCGCGCAGGCGGTGCACCTCGCCGGCCTCGGCCAGCACCGCCTCCACCGGCGCTCCCAGGCGCACCTGTCGGCCGATGGAGATGAACAGCGGCCGGATCGGCTCGGGGCTGTCGCGGGCGGCGGCACCTAGCGACTCCTCCAGGGTGTTGCCGGCGGCCAGCACGCGCATCACGGCCTCCAGGAACGGGGGCAGCTGCTCGACAATCTTGGCGCGGCGTCTGGCCGCGTTGCGCGACAGCACACCGAAGACGCTGACGACGGCAAGACCAATCGCCAGCAGGCCCGCCAGCGCCCCGAGCACGACCAGCAGCAGCGGTGCGACGGCTGCGGCAATCAGCAGGCCCTGCCCCACCCGCTCGGGTTCAAGCTCGACGCCAGAACGGGTGAGCAGATCGGTGACGAAGCGCAGCAGCGGATTGCTGATCGGCTTGGCGCGGTGGATGAGGTGGGCATCGGCGTCCTCGCCGAGCACCCGCAGGCGCAGCGCCATCTCGGCCTTGGCCGTACTCGCCTGCGCCCGCAGCAGCAGCACACCGGCGGCAACCGCCAGCAGCATGGCGATCAGAAAGACGATGGCGATGCCGCTCATGCGCTGCCCCTGAGATCGTGCCGCTGGCCGGTCGCCACGTCGTAGCGGAACACATCGCGCAGTTTCAGTTCGCTGCCGACGAGGCCATCGACTTCAGTGATCGCCATGAGCTTGCGAGCGCCATTGGCGAGGCGGGCGACATGCACGAAGAGATGGATGGATGAGGCAATCTGACCACGGAAGGTCAGCTCGCTGCCGTTGTAGCCCGCGAAGCCCGCCAGCAGCTCCATGCGGCTGATCGCGTCCCGGGTGGCGTTGGCGTGCAGGGTGGTCATGCTGCCGTCGTGGCCGGTGTTCATGGCTTGCAGCATGTCGAGCACTTCGTCGCCGCGCACCTCGCCGACGATGATGCGGTCGGGCCGCATGCGCAGCGCATTGCGCACCAGGTCGCGGGCGCTGATGGCGCGCTGGCCTTCGAGATTGGGCGGGCGGGTTTCGAGCCGCACGACGTGGCTGTTTTCGAGCCTGAGTTCGGCCGCGTCCTCGACGGTGATGACGCGCTCGCCGTCGGGAATCCACTGGCTGATGAGATTCAAAAACGTGGTCTTGCCGCTGCCGGTGCCGCCAACCACGATCAGGTTGGCGCGGCCGATAACGCGCACCTTGAGATAGTCGATCTCCGGCTGGCTGATGCTGTCGTAGCGCAGCAGGTCCTCGGCGGTGAGCGGGCTCGCGCGGAACTTGCGGATCGACAGGCAGGGCCCGTTGAGCGCAATCGGCGGGATGATGGCGTTGACCCGCGAGCCATCGGGCAGGCGCGCATCGACCATCGGCGTGGACTCGTCCACCCGCCGGCCGATGGGGGCCAGGATGCGCTGGATGACGCGGATCACATGCGCATCGTCGGTGAAGCGTACAGGCGCTGCGCTGAGCATGCCGTTGCGCTCCACGAACACCGTGTTGGGGCCGTTGACGACAATGTCGTTGACCGTGGCGTCATCGACCAGATGCTGGATCGGCCCGAAGCCGGTCAGCTCGTGGCGGGCATCGGCGGCGAGCGCGTCGGACTCCTTCGCATTCACCGGCAGGCGGTTGTCCACCACGTAGCGGCGCACCTGCTCCTTGACGTAGCGGTCGAGCTTGTCATCGTCCCAGCTGCTGACATCAAGGTTGCGCTCCTCGATCTGCGTGATGAGGAAGCGGTGCAGATTGTCCTTGAGCGTTTGGTACTGGTCGCTGAGCCGGAAGCGCAGCACCGGATCGGCAGACGTGACCGCAGCGGTATTCATGCGCTAGCGGAACAGCCGGTTCAAGAGGCCATCACTCTTGGCCTCGACGGCCGTCGTTTCGCCGGTGGCGAGCGTGAGTGCCAAGCGGCGCACAGACTCGCAGTACGGGTCTTTCGGTGCCAAGGCAAACATCGACTCGCCGGAGTTCATCGACTGGATGCGGGTCACGCCCTCGGAGCTGAGCGTGGCGAGCAGCGGCAGGTCGAACAGCTCGGCGAGGTTCTGCGGTTCGAGGCCGAGGCGGCGACGGTAGTTGTCCACCACCAGGGCGGTGTTGTCGAGCGGCGTGTCTTCGAGCCTGAGCGCGCGCAGCAGATATTTGCTCTGGCGGGATTTCAATATCGACTGGTCGGTGAGCAAGAGCACGCGCTCGCTCTGGGCAATGGCAGCTCGCAGCAAGGGCACGCCGGACTGCCCGTCGAGTGCGACCACCACCATGCTGAACAGGCTCTTGAACACTTGCAGCAGGCGGCCGAAGTCATCGGCGGAGATGCTCGGGCGGCCCAGGCCCTCTTCCGGCAGCGACAGCAGGTGCACGCCCGCGCTGTGCCGGGTGAAGGCGGTATCGACCAGCGTCGCGTCGCAGCGATGCACATCGTTCACCGCATCGAGCAGGCTGTAGGTGGGTGAGAGATTGAGGAAGATCGAGGCGGCACCGGCCGGCATCGCGGCATCGACCAGCAGCACCCGTTCGTTTTTGCGGTGGCGTTCAGCAAATGCCAACGCAAGGTGTGCCGAGAGAAATGCGATGCCTTCGTGCGGCTGCGCGCCCATCACGCTGTAGATGCGTCCCTGCCCGTTGCTCGCGGCCGCGATCACGGTGGCAGCTCCCGCGCGGCGCAGCAGCTTGCCGACCTGCGCGGCGAGCTTGGCGTCGTCGCGCTTGAGCACGAAGAAATCGCGCACGCCCGCGCGCATGGCGGCGAGCACCGTACCGGCGCTCTCGCTGGAGCCCATCGCCACCACCGGCAGCTCGGGCAGCTGATCTCCCACCGCCTCGACGATGGCCGCGCGCTCGGGCGCGTTGTAGTCCTCGAACTCGCAAAAAAGCAGGTCAAACCTGCCGTTCTGTGTCAGCCGCCGCAGCAGGGTGGTGCTGTCCTCAGGCTGCGCCAGCGTGAAGCTCACACTCTCGCCCAGCGCACCCTGCAACCACGCCAGGTAGGCGGGGTCATCCGCAATCACGAAAGCCAGCGACTTCGCACTCATATTGATGGGCGGTTGGGTGGGGTGCGAACGGGGTGGGGCTACTTGCTGAAACCGAACTGGCTCTGGTCAAACTTGCCGGTTTCCTGGAACAGCAGCTGCGCGGTGGTCGGGCGGTAGCCATCCGTCGCGGCACCCGGCAGCGGTGGCCGCGGACTGCCGCGCGCGAGCGGCCGCACCAGGCGCGGCGTCACCACCATCACCAGCTCCTTCTCGGTGCGGTTGACGTTGAGGTTCTTGAAGAAGGCCCCGAGGATGGGAATATCCCCCAGCCAGGGCACCTTGTTGGCATTGTTGATCAGACTGGAGCTGACCAGCCCGGAGATCACGAAGCTCTCGCCATCGCCGAGTTCCACCGTGGTGTCGGTGCGGCGCACGGTGAGCGCGGGCACGGTGACGCCGGCGGTGGTGATGCCGGCGGAGAAATCGAGATCGCTGACTTCGGGTGCGACCTTCAAACCGATGCGGTCGCGCGAAAGCACGGTAGGGGTGAGCGAGAGGCGGATGCCGAACTCGCGGTACTGGATGGTGATGCCGCCGGTCGAGCCTCCCTGGCTCACCGGCACCGGGAACTCGCCACCGGCCAGGAAGCTCGCGGTCTGCCCGCTCATGGCGGTCAGCGTCGGCTCGGCATAGGTGCGTGCGAGCCCCTTCTGTTCGAGGAAGCTCAGGATGCCGAGAATGCCGTCGCGCGGGTTGCCGATGATGAGGTTGAAGGCGTTGGCGATCGGCAGGTTGCTGCCATTGCTGAAGCCGGCCTGGGTGCCAATGCCGCCCGGATTCACACCGTTGATGGAGCCCGGCGTGGTCAAGCCCGCCACGGTGTTGCCGCTGTTCTTCAGCACATTGAGGCCGTATTGCTGGAGCGTGCTGCGCTTGACCTCGACGATCTTCACCTCGGTCATCACCTGGGTTTCGAGATCAACCGTGCTGCTGTCGGCTGCGGCCTTGGCGGCGGTGTCACCCGCCGCCTGCTGGGCCAGGGCCTGCGACTCGGCCCTGGCGCGCTGGTGCGCGAGCAGATTGGGCACGCTGCCGGAGAGGCCATCGCGGACGTCGATCTTCGCCCTGGCGAGATCGGGGTTGGTGATCTTCACCTTCAAGGGGTCCACCACCGGGCCGACCCGCAGGCGGTATTCCAGGGGCGCATCGGCCGTGCCGGACTTGGGCCAGATCAGCAGGCTGGTGACGCCGTTCTTCTTGCCGGTGATCAGGATCTCGCGGCGGTTGATGACCGTCACCTCGGCGATGGCCGGGTCGCCCACCGCGACGCGCGCCACCGGCTGCGGCTGGCGCAGCAGCTTGTGCACGCCGCTTTCGATGGCGACGATACGGTCGTCGGGGATCGTGTTGGCTGCGGTGGCGGCCGCCATTCCCAGCACCAGTGCGAGCGGGGAGATGAACCCGGAAGAGAGGCGTGTCATTGCGGCACCTTTTCGATCTTGTTGCCCTGGATGATTTCCACGGTTTCCCTGGGCGGCGGCGCGGCCCTTTTCTCCAGCGCCGGGGGCGGCTTCACACGCGAGAGCTCCTCAGCGGTGACAGCCTTGTCGGGCGTCTTGTACGACGCGGCTTCGGCCTTGGCGGTGTCAGAGAGCGGCAGGCCACCTTCGGTGATCTCGGCACTGGTCTCCTCCCCGGTGGGAGTCTGCTGCCCGCGCAGGGCGAGACGCACCTCGCCCATGCCGACACCGAGCACGACGCGGGTGGTTTCCTTTTCGGGGACTGCCAGCACCGCAGTGCGCTGGCGGCGCTGCTTGGCCTGCTCGCCACCTTTGGTTTCTTCGTCCTTCAAACCCTGCGGGCGCTCGATGATGCGCTCCTCGTAGGCCAGCACGCGGGCATTCTCCAGCAGCACGCGCGCCTGCGCGTCGGCCACGCCGGCCCCGTTGCGGAAGTACACCAGCACATCGACGCTGTCGCCCGGCCGCACGAAGCCGCCGGCCGCCACCACCTCGTTCACCTCGATCGCCAGCGCCTGGTGCCCGGCGGGGATGATCTTGGCGAGGATGTTGCCCTCCTTGAAATAGCGTTTCGTCACCGGCGCGCCAGCGTCGATATCGACCAGCGGCACGCGTGCCGTCACCTCGTCGAGGCTGGCGTAGTAGTCGGTAGGGGTGATGGCGACCGGCACCAGGGCGATGTCGTCGCGGCCGATGGCCTTGTAGGCGGCGAGCGGCTTTAAGGCCACCACGGCGAGGGTCTGCGGTGCGGTGCGCGCGACTTCGGCGGCGCGGGCAGCCTCGGCCTCGGCCTTGGCGGTGCGGGCGGCGTAGTTGCGGCTCATCGAAAACCCGACGCCGGCCAGGATAAAGGTGAGCAACACCAGGATCACGGCGGCAACTTTGAGGGCGGTGCTACTCATTTGATCCTCGACTCCCTAGGATTTATTCGGACGGGCTCTGGGGCGATCCATGCGCCAGATTGTTGCATGCCCGCTAGATGCGGGCGATGGCTTGCGCCCTTAATTGATTCGGCAAAGGCGGGATATTGCCGACCAGCGGAAATGTTAGCGCCGGGAAAAGGCCCGGCACGTCAAACAGCAGCGTCACCCGCACCACGCTCTGGTCGCTGTCGATGGTCTCGAAGGCGATCTGCACCTTCTCGCCCGCGGCACCGGTGACGCGCGTGCGCTGGTCGGTCGGCAGCCAGTTGAGCGATTGCACCGCCACCGCGCGCACGCGCTGCTCGATGCGGGCATTGAGGGTGCCCTCCGGGCTGGGGTTGACGGCAACGGCGGCCTCGGCGGACTGCTGGGCGGTGTAGGTGATGGATTGCTGGATGACGTAGACATAGGAGTAGACGATGACCCCGTAGACCAGCAGGAACAATATCGGGAACACGAAGGCGAACTCCACGGCCGAGGCACCACGCTGGGTGGATCGGCCCTGCACTGGCTGCCGCATCTGCATTGTCTTCATTGCCATCCCCCACCCTGCCACAGCAACACCACCGCAAACCCAGCCGCCAGGGCCACCGCCGCCGGGATGCGCACCAGCCTCGCATTGGCGATGCCCAGATGTAGCACGACGGCAAACGACATGGCTCCGAGGATCAGCGCCGATGCCAGGAGCGTCCACGCCACCGAAGGCCAGCCCTGCACCAGGCCCATCACTGCCGCGAGTTTCACATCCCCCGCTCCAAGACGCGAGACGAAATAGCCCGGTAAGGTCACCAGCATTGCCGCCACCATCCCCATCAGACTGGATAGCCAAGCGACACCGAGCGGGCCTTTTGCCTGCCAGACCAGCATGCCCACTGCCGGCAGCAAAATGGCAAGCAGAAGCAGATTGGGCACCCGCCGCTGCCTCCAGTCGATGGCGGCCACCGCGAGTGCCCAGATGAGCAAGGCCGCGGTGACCAGCACCGGCAGCATGCGCTTACGGCGTGCCGGTACCTGTGCCGGCCGCGTCGTTCACCGAACCGGATACGGTACCGAACAGACTGTTCAGGCCACCGCCGAGCTGGCCGAGGGTGATTACCAGCAGCACGGCGATGAGGCCGACAATGAGGCCGTATTCGACTGCGCTGGCACCTTCTTCATCCTTGAGGAAGCTGATGATTTGTTTCAACATGGTCCTACTCCTTTCAGTGTGCTTCAAGTCCGTTCAAAGCCTGCGCACACCGCTCGGCGTGCGCAAACGAGTATGCGGCGATACTGCCATGAGTCAAAGGCGCTCAAGCGCCAAAAACCCGCCGTCGATCCGGCATTTTTCCGGCACCCGCACCAGATGAGTGTTTACGCAATCGGCGATGTGCAGGGCTGCCACGCGGCCTTGCTGCGGCTTTTGGAAAAGCTCTGCTTCGCCCCCGCCAGCGATCAGCTCTGGTTTGCAGGCGATCTGGTCAACCGTGGCCCAGAGTCGCTGCACGCCCTGCGCTTCGTCCGCTCGCTCGGTGAACGCGCGGTGTGTGTGCTGGGCAACCACGACTTGCACCTCTTGGCCCGTGCCGCAGGTGGGCGCGTGGGGCGGCTGGATACGCTCGATGCGCTGCTGGCCGCGCCCGACCGCGACGAGCTGCTGCACTGGCTGCGCCATCGCCCCCTGATGCACGAGGCCGGTGGCTGGGTGCTGGCGCATGCCGGCATCGCGCCCGCATGGACGCTGACCGATGCCCGGGCTGCCGCCCGCAGCGCGGAAGCCGTCTTGCAGGCCGACGCGCACAGCGTGTTTCTCGCCGCGATGTATGGCGACGAGCCGCGGCAGTGGTCGCCGGAGCTGCAGGGCATCGAGGCGCTGCGCTACACCATCAACGCCTTCACCCGCATGCGCTACTGCGGCGGCGATGGCGCACTGGAATTCCGCGCCAAGGGCGCGCCCGGCACACAGGCCGCGGACTTGCAGCCCTGGTTCGCACTGGCCGCGCGCAAGCCCGTGGATGCGGAGATCGTCTTCGGCCACTGGTCCACGCTGGGCCGTGTGCACTGGCCTGCGCACCGAGTGTGGGGGCTCGACACCGGAGCCGTCTGGGGCGGACGTCTGACTGCCCTGAACCTCGAAACACGCGAACTGGCCAGTGTCGAATGCCCGGAATACCGTCGGCCCGAAGGCGCTGCAGAAGACTGACCGACTAACAAAAAGGCCCGGAATCTCCGGGCCTTTTTGATTCAAACCACGCCTAGTGGCGTGGTTTGCTGAGCATCATTGGTTCAAACCGCGCCTAGTGGCGCGGTTTGAACACCGGCTCCTCACCCGGTGCCAGCTCCTTCGGCTTGAGGATGAACGAGGCGATGGCCGGCAGCAGCAAGAGCGCACCGAACATGTTGGCCATGAACATGAACACCAGGAGCTTGCCCATGTCGCGCTGGAATTGCAGACCCGACCAAAGCCAGGTAAGCACACCGAGACTCAGCGTGAGGCCAGTGAAGGCCACCGCCTTGCCGGTGAGCTTGAGCGTCTTGTTATAGGCAGCCTGCCGCTTGAAGCCCGCCGCCAGCGCATCCGCAAAGGTCGCATAGATGTAGATGCCGTAATCGACACCGACACCCGCAGCCAGGGCAACCACGGGCAGGGTCGCGGTCTTCATGCCGATGCCGAGCACGGCCATCACCGCGTAGGCCATCCAGCTCACCAGTGCCAGCGGCAGCATGATGGCGACGATGGACTGCCACTCGAAGAAGCTCAGGAACACGCAGATGATGATGCCCGCGTAGACGATGTAGAGAATCGGCTTTTCGAGGCGATGCACTTCCTCGTTGGTCGCCGCCATCACGCCCACCTGAGCCGAAGCCAGCGCGAAGTTGACCGGGCAGAACTTGTCCAGCCCCGCCAGTGCGGCCTTGCTGGTGTCGATCTCGGCGTTGAGCTTCTTGATGCCCTCGTCGTTGTTGATCGCCTCGTCGCCGATGCCGGGGTTGTTCTTTTTCAGCTTCTCGGTGTACTTCTGCAAGGCCACGCGCGCATTGCCCACGTCACGACGGGCATCGGCCTTGGTCGCGCAGTATTCCGGGTTCACGTCGGTGTTGGTCTCGTAGAACTCGGTGCTGTTCTCGGTGTTGAACTTGCCGACCTCCTGCACGATGCGTTCAAGCGTCGAGGCCTTGTGGTCCTTGGTGAAGATGAACACGGCCATCGCCGAGCAGTTGCTGTTCAGCAGGCCCGATGAGGTCGGGATCGGCGTGATCGCCTGCACCATCGTGAACTGGTTCTGCGGCAGCACCTTGAACTTGGGTGCTGCCTCGGAGAACGCCATGTTCACCTGCCGCGCCGCCCAGGGCAGCGAGATGGTGGACTGGATGCCCTCGGTGTTGTCCATGCGCCAGCCGAAGCGGTCGATCTGCTCCATCACCGAGTGCTTCACGCAGGCTTCCGGGTCGGTCTCGGCGATGACTTTCATCACGTCGGTGCCGATGGCGAAGTTGGCGGTGACGGCGGCGGTGTCGTTGTTGTAGCGCGAGTCCGGCAGCAGTTCGGGCACGCCGGCCTGGCTGTCGCCCACTTGCAGCTCCTTGCCCTTCCACAAGCTCCAGCCCAGCAGCAGGCCGGAGATGAGGATGGCGATGATCGCCGGCTTCATCAGCACCATGTTGCTGAGCAGCTTCCACAGCGGATCGAAGATCGCGTCGCGCTGCTCCTGCTTCCTCGCAAACTCCTTGGGGTCGCCAACGTCGATCCAGGTGAGCATGATCGGCATCATGATCTTGTTGGTGATGACGATGGCGAACATGCCCAGGCAGGCGTTGAGCGACATCTCGCGGATGATGTCGATCGGGATCAGGCCGATGAGCGCGAAGCCCACCACGCCGGTCAGGATCGCCATGGTTCCGTAGATGGCGAGACGACGCCAAGTCTCAACCGAGGCATCGAAGCTGTTGCGATGGTTGTTGGCGATTTCGCCGACCCAGCTGTTGCAGTACTGCACGCCGTGCGAAACCGAGATCGAGAGGATGAGAAAGGGCACCAGGATGGCAAAAGGATCAAGCCCCTTGCCGAACAGTTTCAGCAGGCCGAACTCCCAAACCACAGCGGTGATCGACGACACCAGCGGCAGCAGGGCGAGCTTGAAGCTGCCGAGGTAGGCCCACAGCAAGAGCTGCGTCATCACCAGGGTGAGCAGGAAGAAACCCACCACCGGCACCAACTCTTCAATGATGTCGCCGACCACCTTGGCAAAGCCGAGGATGTGGACATCGACATCCGGGTTGTATTGCGGGTTGTCGATCATCTCGAAGCTCATCTGCGACTTCTTGATGGTGATGATCTGCTCGTTGTCCTCGCCTTCGGCCTTGTACTTGAAGGTGATCGGCTTGCCCTTGTCGACCACGGCGGCAAGGCCGGTCGGCTGGCCGAAACGCTCCCAAACCTGCGTGCCGGCCTTGAGCGGCCCGACATCGGTGTTGAGCTTGTAGATGTATTTCTTGGGGCTGACGAAGCGGCCACGCACCTTGTCTTCAAGGATTTCCGCGACGGCGGCGTAGTCGAGCTTCTCGCCCGTCACCGGGTCGATTTCCAGAAGCTCGCTGAAGATCATCGCGCCGGTCTGGTCTTTCGTGGTGAAACGGCCGACATGCCCACCCTTCTGGGTGTTGCCCTTCACCAGCGCGAACATCTCGGGTGTCGGTGCGTATTCGGCCGGGATGACGTTGCCGCCCTTGAAGCCGCCCTCGACCACCTCGACAAAGCGCACGTCCGGCGTGAACAGAGAGGAGACGCGCGAGCGGTCAACGCCGGGGAGGAAGAACACCTCATCCGTCGCCTGCTTGAGCGAGGCCAGGAAAGCCGCGTTGTAGATCTCGCCCTTCCCGGGCTTCTGGATCAGCGCCACCAGCACGTTGTTGGCACCGCCGAAGTCGGCTTGGTATTGCTTGAGCACCTGCATGTAGGGGTGGTCGAGCGGAATGGACTTGTCATAGCCCGCGTCAGGCTTGATCTTGGAGGCGGTAAACCCGAAGAAAATCGTCAGCAGCACGAGGATCGTCATCGTCAGCGTTGGCTTGGCGTAGATGATCGGCTCGATGGCGCGGAGGATTTTGGTGGACGTGGTCATCTGTTGTGCGTCACCCATGGTGCGACTCTCCCGAATCTGTGGTTCTTGCGACCGCTTGAAGGCGCGGCTGTCTTAACTGTTGGCTTGGTGGGCAGATCAGAGCTTGAGGCTCTGCACACCCTGCTCGCCGACCACCAGCAGGCCACCGGCAAAGGGGGCGGCGGCCGAGAAGCTACCGGTCACGTCCTTGTCCAGCTCGCGGCCCAAGGCATCCTTGCCGCGCACTTTCACGCGCAGCTTGGTGATGTTGTCGCTGGCATCGAGCTTGAGCACGGCACCCGCGAGGCCAACCAGTGCGACGCCGCCGTCGGGCAGCGCTGTGCCGCCGAAGAAGGAGGCGACCGTGTCGGTGTTGACCTGCGTCCAAGGGCCAGCCTTCACATCGTTGGTCTTGTAGACATTGCCGCGCAGGCCATACACCACCGCTCCCGTGGGGCCCAGCGGCAGTGCGCCGTAATAGGAACCGTCATACGGGGAGGTGAGCTTGGTCCAGGTGGTCCCGCCATCGCTGGAGAGCCCGAGCATGCCCTGCTCGCCCACCGCCAGCACGCTGCCGTCGTTGAGCTTGGCCGCGCCGTTGAAGTGCAGCTCGTCGGCGCGGATCTCGGGAGCCTCTGCCATCGCCCAGGTGGTGCCGCCGTCGCTGGTCTTGTAGAGCAGGCCATAGGCACCGAAGGCCAGCACATTGCTGGCATCGAGCGCGATCACATCGAGAAAGGGCTTTTCCAACTCGGGCGCGAAGTTCTGCATCGCCCAGGTCTTGCCGCCATCCTTGGTGGCGAGGATCACCGCATCGTGCCCCACCGCCCAGCCGTTCATTTCGTCGGCGAAGCTGACGGCCGTCAGTGCTGATCGCACCGGGGTCTGCACCGTGGCCCAGTCGGCGCCGTTGTTGGAGACGATCACCGCACCGCGATCACCGACGGCGATCAGGTGCTTGCCGGTGACGGCCACATCCAGCATCAGGCCCTTGGAGGTGAGCGGCAGCAGCTCGGAAGGACGCGGCTTGACCGGCGCTGCGGGTGCAGCCTCTGGCGCAGAGGCTGTCTCCTCGGCTGGCGCTTCTTCGGCGGGTGCGGCCTCAGCTGTTGTGGCCTCGGCGGCGGCAGGATCAGCGGCGGCTTCGGCCGGAGCCTCGGTGCTCTCCTGCGCTAAAAGCCAAGGGCTTGCCGAGGCCAGGGCCAGCATGGCAGCAGCAGCCGCCAGCGTCTTCAACTGCGGGTTCTTCATGGGTTTGTCACCTTGCTTGATGGACTTAAGCTTGATGTTCTAAAGCCGTTGCTGCGCAACGGTCTCCTCGCCAAGTCAACGCGCTTGCTGCGCTCGCGCTGACAGTGCTGCTTCGATGTTACACGCTCGTTCCGCAATTGGAATGCGGCGCGCCATCAATTTTTGAGCCTCAAGCGTTGATCACGATCAGGCTGGCAAAGCGGCCGCTCAGGCCATCGCGCCGGTGCGAGAAAAAACGCTGCGGATCACTGGCCGTGCAAAGTCCGCCGCCCGCAACGCTCTGCACACCGCAGCGCGCGAGCCTCGCCCTGGCAAGCGCGAACAGGTCGGCACGCCAGCGATCGCCATCGGGTTTGAAGGCTGCGGAATCCGTCGCGCACTGACTCACGAACACTTCGCGCACCTCGGCACCCACCTGGAAAACCGCGGGCCCGATCGCCGGGCCGAGCCAGGCGGTGAGGCGCTGCGGGGGCACCGGCATGGCCGCAAGTGTGGCCTCCAGCACGCCCGCCGCCAGCCCGCGCCAGCCCGCATGGGCAGCGGCAACACAGCGGCCTTCGAGATCAGCGAATAGCACCGGCAGGCAGTCGGCGGTCAGCACGGCGCAGGGCTTGCCAGCCTGATCGGTCCAGACCGCATCGGCGGTGGCCGATGGTCTGCCCCCGGCTGCCACCACATCGCAGCCATGTACTTGCGTGAGCCAGTCCGGCTGCGCGGCGAGACCTGCCGCTGCCGCGAACCGACGGCGGTTCTCGGCAACGGCTTCGGAGTCGTCGCCCACATGGCTGCCGAGATTGAGGCTCGCGTATGCACCCTGGCTCACGCCGCCTTGCCGCGTCGAAATGTAGGCGCGGACGCCCGCAGGCAAAGACCAGTCGGGGATGAGCAGTGGGCCGCTCACGCTGCCGGGTTCTCGCGCAGGGCCTTGAGCAGGGCCTCGAAATCCGCAGGCCGCGCTGCGGAAAACGCCAGCGGCCTGTCGCTGACCGGATGCGGGAACGAGAGCTGTGCGGCATGCAGCGCCTGCCTGCGGAAGCCAGCCGTGGCCGCGCGTAGGGCCGGGCTCGAACCCCGCGCACGCAGCACATCGCCGCCATACACGGCATCGCCCGCCACCGGGTACTTGAGATGCGCCAGATGCACGCGGATCTGGTGCGTGCGGCCGGTTTCGAGCTGAACCCGCAGCAAGGTGTGCCAGGCGAATCGCTCGGCGACGCGGTAATGCGTCACCGCCTCGCGGCCACCCGGCACCACGGCCATCCTCACGCGGTCGCGCGGGTGGCGGGCAATCGGCTCGCTGATGGTGCCGCCGGCCACCAGTTGGCCGTTGACCAGCGCGTCGTATTCCCGATGCACCGTGCGCGCCGCCATCATCGCCGAGAGGCGCGTGTGCGCAGGCTCGGAGAGTGCGACCACCATCAGGCCGGTGGTGTCCTTGTCGAGCCGGTGGACGAGACCGGCGCGGGGGATTTCCGCCGTGCGCGGCCAGTGGTGCAGCAGCGCGTTTTGCAGGGTGCCGTCGGGCACGCCTGCGCCGGGATGCACGGTGAAGCCTGCGGGCTTGTTGATGATGGCCAGATGCGCATCGGCGAACACGACATCGAGCGGCAAGTCCTGCGGCTTGAGGCTGACTTCCTGCGTGGCTTCGGGCAAGAGGTGCAAGACATCGCCCAGCTTCACCGGCTGGCGCGGCAGCAGGCAGGGGCTGCCGTTGAGCTTGACGCGGCCCGACTCGATCCAGCTCTTGAGGCGCGCGCGCGAATAGGCATCGAACAACTGGGCGGCGACGGCATCGAGCCGCTGGCCGTCGAACTCCACCGGCACCTCGGCGGTCTCACCGGCTTCGAGGTCCGGGTCCTGGAGAGGGCTAATCATCGAATGATCTCTGCGGCGGAAGGCTGTTGTGGGGCAGTGCAAGGAAGCAAGTGTGCGCAATAGTGGACCTATTGAAACACTTGCTGACGCAGCAATGCCCCACAACAGTCCCGCCCCGAAGGGTTGCGGCCAAAATCGCGCATTGCTTCGTTGCAAGACTAGCGAAGGCGTCAGGCATTCGCGTCGTCTCGCGCCTCGCACTGCGCGATTTTGACTCGCAACGCAGCGATCATTCGATGGTTAGCCCTCTCCAACGCTGGGCTATACTGGCTTTTCAACTTCTGCATGGCGTGTGAGCGATGACTGTGTCCTTGGCTTCGAGACTGGGCGTGGCCCTGTTGGTTTCATTGGCTGCCGTTTCCGGCGGCCTTGCGGGGTGCAGCAGCGATGCCAAGAAGGAGCCGGGCTACCGCCCCAAGAACCCTTTTGCGAAGGGTGATCGCAATACTCCCGGCGGGCCTAAGCCTGCCGTCACCGAACAGGAACTCAAGGCTGAGGCCGAGCAATTGTACCGTGTGGGGCGCGGCGCTCTGGAATCCTCTGACTTCGCCGAAGCCACGCTGCGCTATGACCTGCTGGCAGAACGCTATCCTTTCACCGAATACGCGACCCAGGCCGAGCTCGAAAAAATCTACGTGCTCAACCGCGACTTCAAGCCGGACGAGTCGCTGAGCGCGGCTGACCGCTTCCTGCGCGAGCACCCGCGCCACCCGCGCGCCGACTACGTGCAGTACCTCAAGGGCGTGATCCAGGCCGAGCGCGACAAGGGCCTGGCCGACAGCCTGCCGCTCGACCCCAGCAAGAAGGATGTCGGCAACCTGCGCAAGGCCTACGACGAGTTCGCGCTCCTGATCCAGCGTTACCCCAGCTCGCGCTACAACGAAGATGCCCGCGCACGGATGATGGAGCTGCGCAACCGCATCGCCGACAACGAGATGCACGTGGTCGATTTCTACACCCGTCGCGGGGCCTGGCTCGCCGCCGCCAAGCGCGCCGAGCAGGTGATCGCGCAATATCCTGGCGCGCCGGCCACGATGGAGGCGCTGAAAACACTGGAGCGCAGCTACCGCAAGCTGGGCCTGACGCAAGAGGCCGAGGACGCCGCCCGCACACTCGCCGCACAGAAAGGCCAGCTGACGCTGGCCGTGGCGCCGCTCAAGACCTCATTCACAGCCGTATCGCCTGCCGCCTCTGCAAGCGCAGCACCCGCGGCAGCAACCGACAAGGGGTTCTTCTCGCGTTTTGCCGGCTTGTTCTCCGGTCTGGATCGCAGCAACAAGGAGCCATTGGAACTGGTGCTGCCCTCGGCCACCAGCACGCCTGCCGCCGCGCCTTCGGCCGATGGACAGAGCCTGCCGCCCAGCGCCAGCGACACCGCCAAAGCCGAGGCGACCGAAGCCCCGAAGAAAAGCAACAAGCTCATCATCGAATACAACACCGGTGAGGAAGAGCCTGCGAAGGCCGCCAGCCAGGCACCGCCGCCGAACAAGGACGCGCCCTCGTCCAATCCCTGAATCGAAAAAGCCCGCTCATTGCGGGCTTTTTCTTGGGTACTGCCAGCTCAGCGATCACGCTGATGTTCATTGCCGCGGCAACTACACGTCGCCATAGACCGCCGTGAGCGGATAGCGCCGCTCGCGGCCAAAGGCGCAGCGTGTCACCTTGGGGCCGGGCGGGGCCTGCCGACGTTTGTACTCGCTGCGGCGGACGAGCCCTGCCACGCGGCGCACGGTGGCCGCCTCGAAACCGGAGGCGATGATCTCTGCAATCGAGCGCGAATCCTCCACATAGGCTTCGAGAATCGCGTCGAGAATGTCATACGGCGGCAGCGAATCCTGGTCGGTCTGGTTCTCGCGCAGCTCGGCGGTGGGCGCGCGGGTGATGACGCGCTCCGGGATCACCCGCGAGATCGTGTTGCGGTAAACAGCGAGGCGGTACACCAGCGTCTTGTAGACGTCTTTGATCGGTGCGAAGCCGCCGCACATGTCGCCATAGAGCGTGGCGTAGCCCACCGCCATCTCGCTCTTGTTGCCGGTGGTCAGCACGATGTGGCCGAACTTGTTCGAGAGCGCCATCAGCAGCACGCCGCGCGAGCGCGATTGCAGGTTCTCTTCGGTGATGTCGGTCTTCTTGCCTGCGAACGATTCCGCCAACGTGGCGCTGAAAGCCTTGAATGCAGGCTCGATGGGCAAGGTGGTGTAGCGGATACCCAGTGCCTCAGCCTCGATCCGCGCATCGTCGTTGCTCATGTCGAGCGTGTAGCGCGAAGGCATGGAAACGCCCCAGACCTTTTCAGGCCCGATCGCATCCGCCGCAATCGCCGCCACCAGCGCGGAGTCGATGCCGCCGCTCAAGCCAATCAAGGCACCGGGGAAGCCATTGCGCGTCACGTAGTCGCGGGTGGCGGCGACCAGCGCGGCGTAGGTTTCGGCCTCGTCGCCCAAGAGGGGCGCGATCTCGCCCTCGAATCGGCCCTGAGCATCATTCAGGGGCATCGTCACCGCATACACGCCCTCTTCAAACTGCGGTGCGGCAAACGCCACCGAGCCATCGGCGCGCACTACCTGCGAGTCACCATCGAACACCACCTCGTCCTGCCCGCCGACGCAGTTGACATAGGCGATGGGCAGGCCAGTTTCGGCGACGCGGGTGTCTAGTACGCGCTGGCGCTGAGCACGCTTGCCACGGTTCCACGGCGAGGCATTGATGTTGAGCAGCAGCTCGGCACCGGCATCGCGTGCCTGAGCTGCGGGCTGCGAGAACCAGGCGTCCTCGCAGATCGTGAGGCCAACCCTGAGGCCGTTCACCGAAAACACGCAGGGCGTGAAGCCCGGCGTGAAATGGCGGCACTCGTCGAACACACCGTAGTTGGGCAGCTGCTGCTTGCGGTAGCGGGCGATGACATTGCCATCGCGGATCACGTAGGCCGCGTTGTACAGCGCGCCGCCGATGCGGCCAGAGTCGTATTCCGGCAGGCCCACGACGAGCGTGATGCCGTGGACTTCCGCCAGCAGACGCTGCACGCCCTGCTCGATCACCTTCGGCAGACCGCTGCGCAGCAGCAGATCGTCTGGCGGATAGCCGATGAGCGAGAGTTCCGGGCAGGCAATGAGATCGGCCTTCAGCTCGTCGCGCGCCTTCACTGCGGCCGCGATGATCTTGCCGACATTGCCTTCGACATCGCCGACCCAGAGGTTGAGCTGGGCGAGGGCAAGAGTGAGATTCATGTCTATCCAACCTCAGGTTGCACGGCGGATACTGCTCCAGCCGGACTGCATCTGGATCACATCACCGCGTTCGCAGGTGGTACGGCGCTGGGTTTCGCCATCCACGTCACGCGCTTCGATCCTCACCCGATTGATCTCGGCATCGGGGATGCGGAAAGCCTTGACCAAGGCTGAAACGAACTTGAGCGCAGTGGGCTGATGTACCGGCGGAGCCGGATTGTTGCGCGCCGATGGGATGCGACGTGGAAACATATAGACACAAGGCGGTGGCAGCTTGGCACCCGCAACGCTCACGGCTCTGTCCATCGCCCCTGTGAGTTTCGGACAAGGCCTGCGGCCACCGCAGAGCATGTCATGGACAATGAGGCCATCCACCTGCTTCTCCTTGTGGATGATCTCAGCCGAGAGTCGCGTGTGGATTCCGGAACGCAGGTTGTGCTGCATGTCGGCACCGGGGTTCTGGCACAGCGACCAGATGTAGAACTCGTCGGCATCCTTGGGGCGCTCGAAGATCGTCGTGTTGTTGCCATCAAGGCAGCCTTTGGCCTCGATCACCGCCAGCACGCCGCCGGACAGCTCCACCCGCCAATCATGCCGCTCGCCACCACCCTCGAATCCGAAGCTGACAATATGGTTTTCGTCTTTAAGCCACTGAAACAGTTGCTCAAGAAACTCACGCTTCGGCCCCTGCCCGGCAGATCGCTGTCCACGCAGCCGTTCGACAGCACTCTCGAACAAACCAGAGTCCGTGAATTGCGCGGGCGTCAGGCCATGATCCCCGATGCCAGGCGAGGCCAGCCGCAGGGCTTCGGCATAACTGTCCACCTTGGCACGCCAGCCCGGATCGGTGACGCAGGGGATGATGGCTGGCTTCGGTGGATCGGCTGGCTTGCTGGGCATCGGCGCGCTCAGGCAGCCAGGCGGTCGAAACTTGCGGCAGGTGCCAGCAGCATCAACGGCTCCAGCAGATGCCGCGCGAGGTGCGCAACCACGGGCACTGCAACGCCATCGCCCGCCAGGTGATATGCCTCGTTGTAGCGCGCAGGCAGGCGATAGGAATCAGGCAAGCCCATCAATCGAGCAGCCTCGCGCGCACTGAGCAACCGCGAGCGGATGGAGCTGCCCTGTACGACCAGAATCTTCTGGCGGCTGGAGCCGCCTGCCGGTGTGCGCAAGCAGCCGGAGATGCCATCGAAACGCACTTCGGCACGCTGCTGCCCTGCACGCGTTCTCTGGTAGAGCGTGCCGATGCGACGCTGGCCGCCCGCCTGTGCGGCGAGCACCTTGCGGCGATTGGCCGGGCTCATCATGTTCAAGAGTTTTTCGGTTTCCGCTGCCGTGTGCCAAGGCACATCCTTCGGCTCCAGCTCGATCAGCTGTTCCAGCGGCGTGACCCGCAAGCGGGGCGGCGGCAGGTTCCACCAAAGCCATTGTTCACGCAGGGCGGCAGGCCAGCTGCGATGCGCACCGATCAGCGCACGCGGGTGCCAGCCGGGTACAGGCGTGCCGGTGGTGAGCTCAGCGGGCGGGTCAAAATCAGCATCGAGTCCCACGATGAGCACGCGCGGGCGGGACTGCGGCAGGAAATGCACGGCGTCCATCACCAGCGCACCCACTCGATAACCCAATGATGCGATGGCCTGGATCAGCGCCTGAAAATCCTGACCGTCATTGGAGGTGATGGCACCGGTGACGTTTTCGAGCGCGATCAAGCGCGGCTTGCGGCCTGCATTTGCCAGACCCTGCATGAGCTTGTGGAAGCCCCAGAACGCACCGGAGCGTTCGCCCGCCAGACCCGCACCGTTGCCTGCGAGCGACAAGTCCTGGCAGGGGAAGGAGGCCCAAGCCAGAGCGGCATGTGACGGCAGATCATGCAAAGCCAGCTGATGGATGTCGGCGACGACGAGTGATTCGGAGCCCCAGTTGGCGGCATAGACCTCGCCCTTGCGCGCGCAGATGTCATTCGCCAGCAAGCATCGCCAGTCGGAACCGAGTGCGGCCCGCACCATGCCTCCGCCAGCGAAAAACTCGTAAAAGCCTTTCATGCCTCAAGCCTTGCTGCGGCGCTTTGCCGTCTGCTTGTTAGGGCTTGGTCTGACATAAGGCACCAGCGCGACATACGGCTTGCCTTCGCGCTGGATCACGACACGGGTCTGACCCGCAGCGACGAAATTCAACCAGTGCTCTGGCTCCGCTGCGACCGCGTGTCGATCCAAGATCAGTGTCTTCACCAAGGCTCCCCACCTCAGGCCAAATCGGCTGCAAAAAAGCCCGCAAGCTGCGGGCTTTTTTGCAGGCTCGAACGCAATATAAATCCGTTCGGAACTCGTCGCTTACTTGAGCAGCGACAACATCGCCGCACCCAGATCAGCGGGTGAGCGCACCGTCTTCACGCCAGCCGCTTCAAGTGCAGCAAACTTCTCGTCCGCCGTGCCCTTGCCGCCGCTGACGATCGCACCCGCATGGCCCATGCGCTTGCCAGCCGGCGCGGTGACGCCCGCGATGTAGGCAACCACCGGCTTCTTCACCGAGGTCTTGATGTAGGCCGCAGCCTCTTCTTCCGAAGCGCCCCCGATCTCGCCGACCATGATGATGCCTTCGGTGGCGGGATCGGCCTCGAACAGGCGGATCACGTCGATGAAGCCCATGCCACGCACCGGGTCGCCGCCGATGCCGACGCAGGTCGACTGGCCGAGGCCATTGGCCGTGGTCTGGTGCACGGTCTCATACGTGAGCGTGCCCGAACGCGACACCACGCCGATGCGACCTGGCTTGTGGATGTGGCCGGGCATGATGCCGATCTTGCACTCGCCCGGCGTGATGATGCCGGGGCAGTTGGGGCCGATCAGGATGGCGTCGGGGTAGTCGGCATTGAGGGTCGCCTTGACCTTGACCATGTCGTTGACCGGGATGCCCTCGGTGATGCAGACGATGATCTTGATGCCGGCATCGGCCGCTTCGAGAATCGCTTCCGCAGCGCCAGGAGCCGGCACGTAGATCATCGAAGCATCGGCACCCGTGGCCTTCACCGCGTCATGCGCGGTGTTGAATACCGGCAGGTTCAGATGCTTGCCGCCGCCCTTGCCGGGTGAGACACCACCGACCATCTGGGTGCCGTAGGCAATGCACTGTTCGGAGTGGAACGTGCCCTGCTTGCCGGTGAAGCCCTGGCAGATGAGCTTGGTTTTTTTGTTGACGAGAATGCTCATGGGTTTTCCTTAGCCTTTGGCCAGTGCAACGACCATCTTGGCCGCTTCGGTGAGATCGGAAACGGGGGTGATCTTGAGACCGCTCTTTTCGAGCAGCTCACGGCCCTTCTCCATGTTGGTGCCCTGCAGGCGGGCGACGACGGGAATCTTCAGGCCCACCTGCTTGGTGGCCTCGATGATGCCTTCGGCAATCAGGTCGCAACGGACGATCCCGCCGAAGATGTTGACGAAGATCGCCTTCACGTCCGGGGCCGAGGTGATGAGCTTGAAGGCATTGGTGACGCGCTCGGTGGTGGCACCGCCGCCGACGTCGAGGAAGTTGGCCGGGGCACCGCCGTGCAGCTTGACGATGTCCATGGTGGCCATCGCGAGACCTGCGCCATTCACCATGCAGCCGATGTTGCCGTCGAGTGACACATAGTTGAGGTCGAACTGCTGCGCGGTGCGCTCGCGCTCGTCTTCCTGTGCGAGGTCACGCTGCTCGGCAATCGCCTTCTGGCGGTAGAGGGCGTTCTCGTCGAAGTTCAGCTTCG
The DNA here is from genome assembly GCA_040385605.1 of Pseudomonadota bacterium. Lineage (GTDB taxonomy): Bacteria > Pseudomonadota > Gammaproteobacteria > Nevskiales > Nevskiaceae > Stagnimonas. The sequence goes on along the minus strand of JAZKHC010000034.1, from coordinate 32,886 downwards.
CGTCGAGCGTGAAGATGTTGCCTTCCTTGGTGACGATCATCGGGTTGATCTCGACCATCGAGGCATCGCACTCGATGATGATCTTGTAGATGCCCATCAGCGTCTTGGTGAACTGCTCGGCCTGCTCCTTGGTGAGGTCCATGAAGAAGGCAAGCTCACGGCATTGGAAGGGTTGCAGGCCGGCGGCCGGATGCACGGTGATCGACTTGATCTTCTCGGGCGAATGCTCGGCGACTTCCTCGATGTCCATGCCGCCTTCCGGCGAGGCCATGAAGATGATGCGTTCGAGCGAACGATCGACCAGGGCGGAGACATACAGCTCGCGGGCGATGGCGCTGGGCTTTTCGACCCAGACGCTGTTGACCGGCAGGCCCTTGGCGTCGGTCTGCTTGGTGACCAGCTTGGTGCCGATCATCTTGCGGGCGGCGTCTTCGACGGCGTCGAAGCCCTCGACCAGCTTGACGCCGCCGGCCTTGCCGCGACCGCCAGCATGGACCTGCGCCTTGACGACGAACTTGTCGCCGCCGAGTTCTTTCGCCATCGCCCGTGCCTGTTCGGCGCTGGTCGCAAGGCGGCCTTCAGGCACCGCGATGCCGTAACGGGCGAAGAGGGCCTTCGCCTGGTATTCGTGAAGATTCATGGATGCTCCGGGGCTTTGTGCAGCTTGTTGGGGGGACGCTTCTAGCTTCGCGTCTTTGCAAAGTGGCGCGATTCTCGCTTATGCGGCCCCCTCGCGGCAAAAGCGAGGCCCTGCCTGCGGGGTAGACTTTGGTCTCTCTCGTCCCGAGGCCTGCTGCATGTTGACCAAGCTGATCATTTTTGCCGTGCTCGCCATCATCGCCTGGCGTCTCTGGCAGGGTGCCATCGCCAGGCGCGGCCCGCGTCCGCCGCCCGGCGGCTTCATGCCCCACCCCGAGCAGCTGGTGCGCTGCGACCGCTGCGGCGTGCGGGTGCCGGCCAGCGAGATCGGTGCGATCCGCGCCAACTGCAAGCAATGCGCCAATGGCGGCTGAAAAGCCGCTGTCGCTCGCCGCCGACGACTGGCGGCTGCTGCAATCGCTGGGCTTGTATCGCCTGCTGTTGGTGATCCTGCTGGTGCTGCTGCAAGAGAGCGGGGCCATCACGCAGCTGTTCGAGCAGATTCTGCCCAAGCTGTTCTTCATCACCTGCCGCGTCTATGCCCTGCTGGCGCTGCCGATGGTGCTGATGACGGTCTACCGCCGACCGGGCCTTACGACGCAGGTGATCATCAATTTTCTGGTGGATACCAGCGCCATCCTCACGCTGGTCTACGCCAGCGGCGGGGTGAGTGCGGGTTTGGGCATGCTGCTGGTGCCCTCGGTGGTGGGGGCCAGCCTGCTGCTCTCGATGCGACTCGGCCTGCTCGCCGCCGCCGTGGGCACGCTGGCGATGTTCGGGCAGGAGATCGCCCGGCAGTTCCCCTACCTGTATTCGCCCTCGGATTTCACCGCCACCGGCGTGCTGGGGGTGATGTTCTTCGTCACTGCCACCGCCGCCAGCGCGGTGGCCCGTCGTGCAAGAGCCAGCGAGGAACTGGCGCGGCAGGTGGGCAGCGAGTTCGCCGACCTCTCGCGCCTCAACGAAGTGGTACTCGACACCATGCAGACCGGTGTAGTGGTGGTGGACGCGGGCAACCAGATCCGCGCCCTCAACCCAGCTGCCCTGCGTCTGCTGGATGCCGGCGCGGAACGCTCGCTGGTGCTGGTCTCGCCTGGCGTGGCCGCCGCACTCGACCGCTGGCGCGCGGGCAGTGCCAGCCCGGAGCCGCCGATCGCACCCGCGCAGGTCGGCGGCACCGAGCTGCTCGCACGCTTCCGCCGCCTGGATGCGGGGGCCGATGCGCCGGTGCTGGTGCTGCTCGAAGACGGTGCCCGCATCCGCGACCAGGCGCAGCAGATCAAGCTCGCCGCACTCGGGCGCTTGAGTGCCAGCATCGCGCACGAAATCCGCAACCCGCTCTCGGCCATCACCCATGCCGGGCAGTTGCTGGCCGAATCGCCCGCGCTCGAAGCACAGGACCGCAAGCTGATCGACATCGTCCAGCGCCACGGCGCGCGCATCAACACCATCGTCAAGGATGTTCTCGACCTCTCGCGCGGTGCCGCCCACCCGCAGACTTTTCTGCTGCTGCCCTGGCTGGAGCAGGCGCTCACGCAGTACCGCGAGGCGCACCCGCAACGCGTGGCGGCGCTGGTCTGCGAACCCAGCCTGCTGGTGCGCTTCGACCCTCACCACTTGCAGCAGGTGCTGTTCAATCTGCTCGACAACGCCTGGCTGCACGGCGCGCGCGCGCCATCACTGGCCAAGGTCGAGATCGACGCCCGCACGCTCTACTTTCAGGGTGGTGCGCTGGAAGTGAGCGACGACGGCCCCGGCGTGCCCACAGAATCCACCGAGCAGCTGTTCGAGCCCTTCTTCACCACCGCCGCCCAGGGCACTGGTCTGGGGCTTTATCTGGCGCGCGAACTGTGCGCCTACAATCAGGCCAAACTCAGCTACCACGGCGGCGAGCGCGGTGGCTCGGTGTTCCGCGTCACCTTCGTCGCACCCGACCCACTCAGTCCTTCTTGATGGCCTCCTCCGCTCTCATCGTCGACGACGAAGCAGACATCCGCGAACTGGTGGAACTCACCCTGATGCGCATGGGCCTGAAGACCGCCGCTGCCAGCACCGTGGCCGAAGCGCGCGCCCTGCTCGACGCACAGAGCTTCGACTTCTGTATCACCGACATGCGCCTGCCCGACGGCCGCGGCCTGGAACTGGTGCGCGACTACCACGACAAGCTGCCCATCGCCGTCATCACCGCCTACGGCAGCGCCGACATGGCGGTGGAAAGCCTCAAGGCCGGCGCCTTCGATTTCGTCAGCAAGCCGGTGGACCTCGGCGTGCTGCGCAAGCTGGTCGATACCGCCCTCAAGCTCAAGGCCGCACCGCCTGCTGCAAGCAGCGCGAGCGCAGCGCCGCGCAGTGGCAAGGCCGCTGCCGCACCTGCTGGCGACGAGGGCGGCCTGCTCGGCAATGCCGCCGGTGTGCAGCAGCTGCGCGCGCTCATCGAGCGCCTCGCCCGCAACCAGGCACCGGTGCACATCACGGGCGAAAGCGGCACCGGCAAGGAGCTGACCGCAAGGCTTATCCACTCACGCAGTCCGCGTGCCGCCGCACCCTTCGTGCCTGTCAACTGCGGCGCGATCCCCACCGAGCTGATGGAAAGCGAGTTCTTCGGCCACAAGAAGGGCAGCTTCACTGGCGCGGTGAAAGACAAGATCGGCCTGTTTCAGGCGGCTGAGGGCGGCACGCTGTTTCTCGACGAGGTGGCCGACCTGCCGCTGCACATGCAGGTGAAATTGCTGCGCGCCGTGCAGGAGCGCGCCGTGCGGCCGGTGGGCGGTGACGCCGAGCAGGCCGTGAACGTGCGCATCATTTCCGCCACCCACAAGAACCTCAACGCGCTGGTGGCGCAGGGTGCGTTCCGGCAGGACCTCTACTACCGCCTCAACGTCATCGAGGTGCGCACCCCACCGCTGCGTGAGCGGCGCGAAGACATCCCCCTGCTTGCCAGCGCCATCGTTGCAAAGCTGGCACCAGGCAATGGACTCGACATGCCACCGACGCTGCACCGCTCGGCCGTGGAGGCACTGGTGGCCTACGACTTCCCCGGCAATGTGCGCGAGCTGGAGAACACCCTGGAGCGCGCGCTGGCACTGTGCGACGGCGAGCAGATCGTCGCCGACGACTTGCAGCTGCGGCCCTGCGCCCTGGCCTCGTTCGACGAGCCTGCGCCGGCCGCACCGCGCACGCTATCAACCGTTGCCGGCCCGCTCGACAGTCACGTGGAAGAGCTGGAGAAACAGGCCATCCGCGACGCGCTCGACAAGACCCGCTGGAACAAGACCAAGGCCGCCGAGTTGCTCGGCATGAGCTTTCGCTCGTTGCGTTATCGCATCAAGAAACTCGGCATCGAGTAGCCAGTTCTTGATGAATGGCGGGTTACGCTGCGCTAACCCGCCCTACTTCGTTTGTTTACTGCCATTGAGACCGAAATCATTCTTGTATGTTTGCAAGAACGTCCATTTGGGGTCTGGCCGGGTCTCCCAAGTTAGCTCTTCGTTTTGAAAGTCTTTCGAGAAACGCGCACGCGCAGCGGCAACATCTGCCTGTGGCGATATGTATTTGTAGTAAGCCCGATTGCCACCAAATGTTTCCACCAACACTGTCACTCCTAATGCCTGATTGTTGAAAACGTCGATCACCGCTGAGTCGAACTCTGCGAGCGTCGAGTTATAGGATTTGCTGGGTAGACCGGATGCCTGCCGCTCCCTAAATTTGTGGGTGACGGTCAGCAGTATCGGGAGGGACGTTTCCAATCGACCGTAGTCGATACTTATTGGATAACGAAGCATCAATGGAAAACCCTCATAGGTTTCCTCTTGAACGTGCCAGTGCGTCCGTTCTAATGGAGTGGCAAGCGCGGCAGTGCTAGTGAGCAAGGCTAGTACTCCTACGATCAGTTTCATTACATTCAACGATATCGAACGCTGTAGGGCGGGTTAGCGCAGCGTAACCCGCCATTCCCCTTCAACGCATCAGCACCACTACCAAGACACCCGTCAGAGCCAGCACGCCCCCTGCAAGTTGCCGCCGCGTGACGCGCTCACGCAGCAACCAGGCCGCCAGCCCGACGATGAAAATCGCCGCCAGCTCGTTGATGACGGCAGCAATCGAGGCATCGGCGTACTTGTAGCCGGCGAGCCAGAACAGCAGGGCGACGTAGCTGCTCATCAGGGAGCCGGCGATCACCGCCGGCCAGTGGCGCACACCGCGATAGGCGGCGGCGAGGCCTGACCACTCGTGGCGCACGGTGGCAATGCCGAGCATGAGTGCTACCCCAGCAGCGACGCGGAGGAACACGACCCAGAGAAAATCCTGCGTCTCCAGCACGGGTTTGGCGAGAATCACGCCGACGGCCATGAGCAGCACCGACAGCACGCCGAGCAGAGCGCCTTGGCGCAGCACGGCGGCATCGAGCGCATCGGTGGCTTTGGCGTAAGTGACGAGCACGATGCCGGCGAGCGTGAGCGCCACGCCGCCGAGTTGCAGCGGCGACAGGCGCTCGCCAAGGAGAAGCGCGGCGAGCAGGATCACGCCCGGCGAATAGGCGGTGCCGATCACGCCCATGCGCGCGGCACCGATGGCGTTGAGCGCGCGGAAGTAGAGCGTGTCGGCCACGGCGATGCCGAGCGCGCCTGAGACCAGCGTCTGCACCAGCAGCACCGGCGGAATGTGGGGCAGCTGATGCGGGCCGAGCACCAGCAACGTAGTGCCAAGGGCGGCGAGGCAGAGCCCGTTCTTGATCAGGTTGAGCGCGAACGGCGGCAGGCTCTCGCCGGATTTCTTGAGCAGGATCACCGCCACCGCCCAGCACAGCGCGGCGGCGAGCGAGTACAGCTCGCCGAGGCCGAACACCATCAGGGCTGCTGCGCTCTGGCGATCAGCTTGGTGGTGGAGTAGCCGTCGTGAAAGTCGAGTGCCATCACCTGCCCGCCCGCTGCGGTCACGTCGTCGTAACCGGCAATGTCCTGCGGCTTGTAGTCACCGCCCTTCACCAGCAGTTGCGGCAGCACGCGGCCGATGAGGCGCGCGGGCGTGTCTTCGCTAAAAGGCACGCAGAAATCGACGCAGCGCAGTGCGGCGAGCACGGCCATGCGATCGACACAGTTGTTGAGCGGGCGCGTTGGCCCCTTGAGGCGCTTTACGGAATCGTCAGTGTTGACGGCGACAATCAGCACATCGCCGAGCGCGCGAGCGGCTTCGAGGTAGCGCACATGGCCGGTGTGCAGAATGTCGAAACAGCCATTGGTCATCACCACCGTCTTGCCGAGTTGCTTCAGCGATTCGATGTGGGTGACGAGCGTGTCTTCGTCGAGCACGGAACCGTCGGTGATGTGGCCGAGCGCGGCCATCAGCTCGGCAGGCGAGACGGTGGCGGCACCGAGCTTGCCCACCGTGATGCCGGCGGCGGCATTGGCGAGGCGGCAGGCATCGGCCAGGCTGCTGCCAGCCGCGAGCGCGGCACCAAGGGTGGCGATGACGGTGTCGCCCGCGCCGGTCACGTCGAACACTTCGCGCGCGGCTGTGGGCAGGTGCAAAGGCGCGCGACCGGGCTCGATCAGCGTCATGCCGCGCTCGCTGCGGGTGACTAGCAGGGCGGTGAGATTGAGCTTGGCTCGCAAGGCCTCGGCCTTGGCAATCAGCTCGGCGTCGCTGCCGCACTTGCCGACCACGGCCTCGAACTCGCTCAGGTTGGGCGTGAGCAAGGTCGCGCCCGCATACGCCGACCAATCGGTGCCCTTGGGGTCGATCAGCACCGGCTTGCCCTCCTCACGCGCGGCGGTGATGAGGGCGGCCACATCGGCGAGCGTGCCCTTGCCGTAGTCGGAGAGGATCACGGCATCGCTGCCCTCAAGCGCCTGCTCAAACCGGGCGATGAGGGCTGCGCGGTCAAAGGCTCCGGCGACATCGAGCCGCTGCTCGAAATCCATGCGCAGCAGCTGCTGGTTGCGCGACATCACGCGCAGCTTGGCGATGGTGGGCGCGCGGCCTTGCAGCAGTTGCGGGGTGATCGCGGCCGAGCGCAGCGCCTCGGCCAGCAGCGCGCCATCGGCGTCGTCACCGACCACGCCGAGCGCAGTCGTGGTGACGCCGAGCGCCGCGAGGTTGAGCGCCACGTTGGCGGCACCACCGGCGCGAACCACGTCCTGCGCGATCTTCACCACCGGCACCGGTGCTTCGGGCGAGATGCGCGAGGTGCTGCCGGACCAGTAGCGGTCCAGCATCACGTCGCCCGCCACCAGGACGCGGGCCTTGGCGAAGGCGGGCAGGATCATGCGATCAGACCAGCGTGAGCCACTGTGGATATTTATCGCTCTCGCCCTTCACCAACGCGAGATAATCCTTCTGCAGCTTCTCGGTAATCGGCCCGCGTTTGCCGGGGCCGACCAGCTTGTTGTCGCACTCGCGGATCGGCGTCACTTCGGCGGCGGTGCCGGTGAAGAAGGCCTCGTCGCAGACGTAGAGCGCGTCGCGGGTGATGCGCTTTTCCTTCACCTCGTAGCCGCGGTCGGCGGCGAGCTGGATCAGCGTCTTGCGAGTGATGCCGTCGAGGCAGCTGTTGAGGTCGGGCGTGGTGATCTCGCCATCCTGGATGATGAAGATGTTCTCGGCAGAGCCCTCGGCGATGTGGCCGTTGGTGTCGAGCATGATGGCCTCGTCGTAGCCGTCCTTCATCACCTCGTTGAGCGCCATCATCGAGTTGATGTAGTTGGCGTTGGCCTTCGCACGGCACATGATGGAATTGACGTGGTGGCGGGTGAAGCTGGAGGTCTTGGTGCGGATGCCGCGCTCCATTGCCTCGGGGCCCAGATACGCGCCCCAGGGCCAGGCGGCAATGATCATGTGCACCTTGAGGTTGTCGGCGCGCAGGCCCATGCCCTCGGCACCGTAGTAGACCATCGGCCGGATGTAGCACTCACGCAACTTGTTGGCCTTCACCACCTCGCAGATCGCGGCATTCACCTGCTCGGGCGTGAAGGGGATCTTCATGCCGAGAATCTTGGCGGAGTTGAACAGACGCTTGGTGTGGTCCTCAAGACGGAACACGGCCGTGCCGCGCGGTGTCATGTAGGCGCGCACGCCCTCGAAGCAGCCGACGCCGTAGTGCAGCGTGTGGGTGAGCACATGCGTGGTCGCCTCGCGCCAGGGCTTCAGATCGCCATCCATCCAGATGAAACCATCGCGGTCAGCCATGCTGCTCATCGTTGCTACTCCTGCTGTGCGCCTACGCGCGGGGTGAATTGAAGGCCGGTATTGTAAGGAACATGACTGCTCCCCTGCCGCCGCCGAAACGCATTCTGTTGATCCGCCTCTCGGCCTTCGGCGACGTGGTGATCGCCACCGGTCTGCTGCACGCGCTCAAACGCGCGCAGCCTCAGGCCGAGATCGACTGGCTGGTGCAGCCCGAGTTTGCAGGCCTGCTGCGCACCCAGCCCGCGATTGCGAACGTCATGGTCTGGGAGCGCAAGCAGTGGGGCGCGCTCTGGCGGGGGTTCCGCTGGCTTGCACTCTGGCAAGCCATCCACGCTTTTGCATCGTCGCTGCGCGCGCGTGACTACGACTGGGTGATCGACGCCCAGGGCCTGCTCAAGAGCCGCGCGCTGGCAAGGCTCGCAGGCGGGCGGATGCGCATCGGCTACGACGGCAAGGAGCCGGGCAAGTTCTGGCTGCATCGTGTGATCCAGCGATTCCCCGAAGCCAGCCCGGAGCGCCGCCACATCGGCGACGAGCACGCGCCGATGCTGCACGCGCTCGTTGGCAGCGGCGACTGCATTCCGCAGCTCGAACTGCCTGCGGCAGCGGCTGCCACGCCCTATCTCGTGGCCGCCCCCTTCACCACCCGGCCGCAGAAGCACTGGCCCGAGACGCACTGGATCAGCCTGCTGAAAAGCCTCGCGGCAGCGGGGCATCGCGTACTGATTCTCGGTGGGCCGGCCGATGCACCGGCGGCCGAGCGCCTGCTGGCGGGCTGCGGCCATGCCAGCATCGAAAGCCTGGCTGGCCGCACCAGCTTCGTCGCCGCTGCCGAATGCATTGCGAGTGCCAGGGCCGTGATCGGCGTCGATACCGGCCTCACCCATCTGGGCTTCGCGCTCGGGCGGCCGACGCTCGCGCTATTCGGCTCCACCCGGCCTTATGCGGCAGCACGCGGGCCGGGTTCCGCCGTGCTGTTTCGCGCCCTGCCCTGCGCGCCTTGCGGCCGCCATCCCAGTTGCAATGGCCGCTGGGATTGCATGGCACAGCTGAGGCCAGAGGCAGTCGCCGAATCTCTCCAGAGCTTGCTAAAACAGGCCGAATCCGCGCATCGTTCAAGCACGCCATGACTGACTCCCCTCCGCCTCTGCCGGACGCGCTGCCGCGCTCGGTCTACGACCATGCCGTGGACCCTGCGGCCGCCAACAACTCCCACGCGATGATGCTGCGCATGGTGGGGCGCGACTGCCGCGTGCTGGAGTTTGGCTGCGCCACTGGCGGCATGACCCGCGCGCTGAGTGCACAAGGCTGCACAGTGGTGGGGGTGGAGATCGACGCCGGCGCCGCCGAGGCCGCGCGCCGCTTCGCCGAGGCCGTGCATGTCTGCGACCTCGACCGCGAGCGCATCAGCGAGCGGCTGCCGGGCGAACGCTTCGACGTGATCCTTTTCGGCGATGTGCTCGAACACCTGCGCGACCCGCAGCAATCGCTGACAGATGCCTTGCAGCTGCTCGCCGCAGACGGCCGCGTGGTGATCTCGGTGCCCAACATGGCGCACGGCGATGTGCGTCTGGCCCTGCTCGAAGGGCAGGTGCCCTATGCCGATCTCGGTCTGCTGGACCGCACGCACCGCCACTGGTTCACCCGCGACAACCTGCTGTCGCTGCTGCAGGCCTGTGGCCTGAAGGTGGTGGAGTGGCAACGTACGATTCAAAAAATCACCAAGAGCGAAGTGCCCTACAACCGCGCCGCCGTGCCCAGGGGCTTGTTGCTCTGGCTCGGCCAGCAGCCTGAAGCCACCACCTACCAATTCGTAGTCACCGCACGGCGCGGCGCTTCGCCGCACGATGACAAGCTGGCGGATGCCTCCGCGCGCTGGTCGGGCCTGCGCTGGCTCACGCTGCCTTTTGTGTAGGCGGTGATGTTGTGATCGCCAGATAGCGTCGCGGCAGCAGCCAGTGCTTGAGCCGGTAGCCGATGAGATAGCGGCGGGCTCGATCCCAAGCGGAGCGGCGCATCGGCGAGACCTCGAACAGCACCCCGGCGTGGCGCAGCAGAAAGCGGAACATGCCCCAGCCCACAAACCCCTGGTACCAGTCCCACCAGCTGGCTTCTAGCGCGCGGACGAAAGCCTGCTGCGGCCCGGCATGTGCAGCCATGGCCGCCAATCGCGCCGCCAATACTTCGAGTGCCGCACGGCGGCGGCTGGCACGGTCGTCGGCCTGCGGCTGGCAGGTGACGGCCCTGGGGTGGCGGCGGTAGTCCACCAGCACCTCGTCGAGGTAGCGCACTCCGCCACGGCCGGCGGCGACAAACGCCAGCCACCAGTCGAAATACACACCCTTGGGGAAAGGCAGCGTCGCCGCCAGCAGCCCGCGACGAAACAGCATGGCGTGGCCCGATACCGAGTTGCCGAACAGATACACGCGCGGGTCACGGCCATGCAGCATGCGTACTTCGTCCGACATGCATTTGTGCAGTGGCTGCCCGCTGGCATCGACGAAGCGGCTATTGCTGTAAACCGCCTCGGCATCGCCGAGTGCAGCGACGAGGCGCGCGGTTTTCTGCGGGGCCCAAACGTCGTCCTGGTCGCAGGGCGAGATCAGCTCGGCGCGGCAGGCGGCGAAGCAGCGTGCGAAATTGTCGTTGAAGCCGAGATTGCCCTCGCTGGGCAACAGCCGCAGGCGCGCATCGCGGGCGGCGTAAAGGGCGAGTATTTGCAGCGTCTCGTCGCTGGAGCCGTCATCGGCCACGACGATCTCGAAGTCCACGCCCTCCTGCGCCAGCAGCGAGTCGAGCTGTGCGGCCAAGTGCGGCGCGCCGTTGTAGGTGGTCAGTGCGATGGAGACCTGCGGCAGGCGTTCACTCACGATTCGGTTTCAGGGCTGACTACTGAAGAAGGATTGCAGCAAAGGTCGGCGTGAGAGGCCATGCTGCGTTGCCACTCGCAAGCTACACGCAAGATTCACTCACCTATACTTTCTCGAATGCGGCCAGTGATCGCAAATTAGGGATTTCATCAGGGCAGCGGCAGGCATCGTTCTATCATCGAAGCTGCACCTCACCTGTGCCATCCATGTCCAGCTCCGCCGTCGTCGTCGTCCCGGTCTACCAAGCCTCGCCCTCGGCGCAGGAGCTTGCTGTGCTGGCCCGGATTGCTGCCGTGCTCGGCCGCCATCACATCGCCTTCGCGCTGCCGCAGGGCCTGGATGCCGCGCCCTATCTGGCAGCCATCCCAGAAGCCACGGTGCAGCCTTTCGCCGCGCACTATTTTGCCGGCGTGGCGGGTTACAACCGGCTGATGCTGGCGCCTGAGTTCTATGCCGCCTTTGCCGACCACGACTATCTGCTGATTCACCAGCTCGACGCACTGGTGTTCCGCGATGAGCTGCTCGACTGGTGCGACAAGGGCTACGACTACATCGGCGCGCCCTGGGCCAAGTACTGGAGCTTCTGGCCCGCCGTACTGCGCTGGCCGGTGAAGGCGTGGCGCGGTGCGCTCGCACGCCGCATGACGCTGTCGGACACCTCGAAATGGCTGCGGCATCGTGTCGCCAGCCAGGTTGGGAACGGCGGACTCTCGCTGCGCCGGGTGCAGACTTTTCTGGACGTGCTCGCCGAGCCCTCGCCCCTGCTTGATCGCTACCGCGAGCTGGGCGGCGATCACTACAACGAGGACGTGTTCTGGTCGCTCGCCGCGCGTCATCAGGGCAGGCCGCTGAAGATTCCGCACTTCGACGAGGCATTGCGCTTCGCCATCGAGCACTTTCCGGCGCGCTCGATGCAGCGCATCGGCGGGCTCCCTTTCGGCTGCCACGCCTGGGACTTGTTCCTCGACGAATGGCAGCCGGTGTTCGCGCGCGAGGGCATCGCGCTGCCATGAAGATCGTGCTCGAAGCCTCCTGCCTCATGGCCCGCAACCAGACCGGCATCGCGCGCATCTGCCGCGAGCTGCTGCGCGGCTATGAGCCGCTGATGCAGCCGGACGACACCCTCGCCTACGGCTTTCAGCTCCGACGCATCCGGCGCTGGAAAATCCGCCCGCGTGGCCTCGCCGCCAGGCCTCTTCCCTGGGCCGGCAACTGGTGGCCGCCCACACTCGACTGCGATCTGGTGCATGCCGTCGATCACCGCCTGCCGCTGTGGAAAAAGCCCTGCAAGGTGGTGACGCTGCACGATCTCTATGCCGAGCTGGGCGTGAACTTCGAGAAACCTCGCGCACGCGCCATGCAGCGGGCGATCTACAAGGATTTCGCGGCCCGCGCCGATCTGGCGATCTGCGTCAGCGAGAACACCCGGCGGGATTTTTTGCGCTTCTGCGACTACCCGGAGGAGCGCACGCGGGTGGTGCCGCCCGGCGTCGGTGCGCAGTTCCACCCGCGCGCACCGCAGCAGCTCGCCGCGTTCCGCCAGCAGTACGGGCTGACTCGACCCTATCTGCTCTTCGTCGGCAATCTGCACCCCAACAAGAACCTGAAGCGGCTGGTGGAGGCCTATGGCCGCAGCCCGACACACGCGGACTTCGATCTGGCCATCGTCGGCTGCGGCCGGCCCGAGGACGCCGCAGCGCTTCAGCAAGGCAGCCAGAAGGGCCGCCTGCATGTGCTCGGCAGTCTGCCGGAAGCCGATCTGCCACTGGCCTACGCCGCGGCGGCGGCGCTGATGTTCCCCTCGCTGTACGAGGGCTTCGGCATGCCGATTCTCGAAGGCATGGCCTCGGGCATCCCGGTGCTCACCAGCACCGGCGGGGCCTGCCCGGAAGTCGCCAGCGGGCATGCCGAGCTGATCGACCCGCTCGATGTCGCCGACCTCGCGCGCGGCATGGCGGCCTGCCTAGGACACACGCAAGAGCAGCTCGATGCCGCCCGCGCCCATGCCAGCCGCTATACCTGGCAGGCGACGGCCGAGCGCACCTGGGCGCTGTATCGGGATGCGCTGGCGCTACCGCGCCGGGTCTAGCAGGGCCTCGGCGGCGGCGATCACCTTGGCCGATTCGATGCCGTAGAGCCCCCCCAGCAATTTTTCGGTGACACCGACGGTGCGGTACTGCACACCCGTCGGCAGCCACTCGGCCGAGCCATCCTTGTAGAGGAAGCAGCCCACCGCTGGCACGCCGAGCGCCACCGCCAGATGCAGTGGGCCGGAGTCGGGGCCGATGTGCAGCGCCGCACGGCCAATGAGCGCAGCGAGTGTCGGCAGATCAACCTCGCCTGCGAGGCAGCGCACGCCGAGTGCTTCCAGCGCAGGGCGCAGCAGGGCGAGCCTTTCGGTCTCGCGCGGCGAAGGGCCACAGCTGACGACGAGGCCCAGCGCAGGCCAGCGGCGGCGCAGCGCCGCTGCGAGTTCGAGCACCGTCGCGGGTGGCAGGCTGCGCAGGTCTTCGGAGGCGAAGGGGCTGAGATGCAAGTACTGCGGCGGCAGTGCCAGTGCGCTGAGATCAATGCCTTCACAGTCCAGCCCAAAGCGCACGCTGCGATCAAGTTGCAGCGGCTGCGCGAAGGCCGTGAGCTTCTGCCAGTACATCGGCTCGGCGTTCCAGGCGCGGTCGATGACCTCGTCGTGCAGCAGCGGCCAGAGCCGCTTCGATTGATTGCGGTTGAGTCGCCCGATGCGACGCCGCCCGCCACTGAGCGCGGTGAGAATGCTCGCGCGATCACTCGCGCCGGGGTTGAGCACGAGGTCATAGCGGGTCTTGCGCAGCTCGCTGCACAGGGCCATCAAGCCACCCAGACCACGATGCCGCTTCGGGTCCATGGCCAGCACCCCGTTGATACTCGACACCTGCCGCATCAGCGTCACATGCGGCGCGCGCACCAGCACATCGAGCTGTGCCACCGGGTAGCGCGCGCGCAGGGCGTTGATCAGCGGCAGGGTGTGGATGAGATCGCCGAGATAGAGCGTCTCGATGACCAGGATGCGCTGCGACTCGCTCATGTCTTGCGGTTCTCCCGTACGGCTAGCCCGGCCACGTACAGCGCAGCGTATTTGTGGAAGGCGTACTGCGCCAGCACGCTCGCCAGCAGCAGGCCGCGGCTGCCTTCGAGCACCAGGCCGCGCAGCAGGTACTGGCTGAAGAACTCCCAGCCTGCGCGCAGCACGGCCTGTGGCATCGAGCCACGCTTGCCCACGCGATGCTTGCCCTCGGCCAGCAGGCAGCCGTAGTCCAGATGCTTGGCCGCGAGCTGGCGGTAGTCGCGGAAACTCACGTGCTCGATGCGCCCTTCGAGCCGCTTCATGCCGAGCGTTGTCAGCACCGGTGTTTCATGCACGGCCAGCGGCGGGAAGCGCACGCTGGCACGCGGATACAGCCGCGTCTGCGGCGCGTTGAAGCGCCCGGCAAAACGCAGCGGCTTGCCGAACAGCACCATGCGCCAGCGTGCCTGGTAGGCGAAGTTGCCGGGCTCACCCGCCAGCAGGCTGTCGATCTCTTCTCGCAGCGCCGGGCTGATGCGCTCATCGGCATCGAGCACCAGCACCCAGTCGCTGCTGGCGGCATCGAGGCCGCGTTGCCGCTGCACACCGTAGCCGGGCCAGTCGGTGACGAACAGGCGATCGGTGTAGCGACGGACGATCTCCTGCGTGCCATCGATGGAGCCGGAGTCGAACACCACGATCTCGTCCGCCCAGCCCGCCACCGATTGCAGCGCGGGCTCGATGCGATCAGCCTCGTCGCGGCAGATCATGCACACGCTCAGCGAGTGGCGACGCGGAGGCTTCGGGCTCATGCCGCGAGGTGCTGCTGCCAGAGCGCGGTGACCAGCGCGCGCTGCTGCGCAAAGGCCTCACCGTCGGCATCCATGGTCTCGCCGCGCAGCATGCGGCGGTGCCGCCAGGCGCGATATTCGCGCTGCACATCGAGCAGGGCATAGGCGCTGGTGGCAGGCCAGCAGCCGGCTTTTTCGAGGGCTTCGAGCTGGCGCCAGACATCGGTGTGGGTGATGACCGTCGGGTGCGCGGCGGCGAAGCTGAGTACCGCGTGCTGCACCAGGAACTCGACATCGATCAAGCCGCCCGCACCCTGCTTGATATCCCAGCGGCCCGCAGCCGGTTTGTGCAGATGAGTGCGCATCTTCTCGCGCATCTCGCGGATTTCGCGCGTCAGCTTGGCAGGCTCACGTTCGCTGGTGAGCACCTTCAGGCGCAGCGACTCGAACAGCCTCTCGATGCGTCTCGACCCCACCACCACACGCGCGCGGGTGAGTGCCTGGTGCTCCCAGGTCCAGGCGCTTTGCGTCTGGTAGTCGGCGAAGGCCCCGGTGGAGACCACCGGCAACCCAGAGTTGCCATTGGGCCTGAGCTCGATATCGACCTCGTAGACACGCCCGAGGTGCGTCTGCGTGGTTAACAGGTGCATCACCCGCTGCGCCAGCCGGGCCATCCAGCTCGACTGCGGCAGGCTCTTTTCGCCGCCGCTGGTCTCGACATCGGGCGGATCGGCGTCGTGCAGAAACACCAGGTCGATGTCGCTGCCATAGCCCATCTCCAGCGCGCCGAGCTTGCCGTAGCCCAGCACCGCAAACTCCGCCGGGCCGCCATCGGCGCGGTGGCAGCTGCCGTACTTCGCCTTCAGATCGCGTTCGGCAAAGCGCACCGCTGCTTCGATGGCGGCTTCTGCAAGCCAGGTGAGGCGGTCACTCACGCGCGGCAGCGGCAGGGCGTGGACGATATCGGCGGCGGCGATGCGCAGCGTGGTCTCGCGCACGTAGCGGCGCAGCAGATCCATCGCGCCTTCGGTGTCGGCTACGGCAAGTGCTGCCATGCGCGGCAGCAGGCCCTCGCGCAGGGCGGCGCGGTCCGGCGGGTTGTAGAGCGTGCGGGCATCCAGCAGCTGGTCGAGCAGCACCGGGTGGCGCGCCAGCTCCTCCGCCAGCCAGGGGCTGGCCGCACACAGGCGCAGCAGCTGGGTGCGGGCGTTGGCAGATTCGCGCAGCAGGGTGAGATAGGTGCTGCGGCCGATCACCGCCTCGACCACCACCAGCGCGCGGGTGAGTGCGACGGCTGGATCGGTGCCTGTCGGCAGCTCGGTGGCCGCTGGCTGGCGATGGCTCGGCAAGGTCGGCTGCGGGGTTCCGTCGCCCTCGATATGCAGCGCAGCGTCACCCAGCTCCGGGATCAGTGCTGAGAGTCTGGCCAGCGCCGCTGGTGAGGCATTGCGGCAGCGGCTGCCGCGCCTGAGCGCGAGCACCGCCTGCGCCGCCTGCGCAGCGGCATTGCCATACCCGGCCTCGGCCAGCGCGGCCACAGCGTCTTCGCCCGCTTGCTCCTCATCGCTGCGCCAGAGCATGGCGATGGTGGCGGCGGCAGTGGACGTGGCAACGGCTTCCGGCTCGGCGAACACGCCCTGAAAGATGCCCGACACCAGCGCGCGGTTGTGCGTGAGCACCGCCGAGAACGCCGCGTAGCTGTCGAAGCCGAGCGCCAGCGCCAGCGACTGCCGCCGCTCGGGCGTACTGGGCAGGGCATGAGTCTGCTCGTCGGACCACATCTGAACAGCGTTCTCGGTGCGCCGCAGCAGGCGGTAGGCGGCGGCGAGCGAGGCGGCGGCGTCCGGCGGCAGGTAGTCGTATTCCACCAAGCGTTCGAGCGTCTCGCGCCAGCCCGGGCCGCGCAGTCTCGGCACTTGGCCGCCGCGCACCAGCTGGAAACTCTGCACGATGAACTCGCATTCGCGGATGCCGCCATCGCCGACCTTGAGATCATCCGCCGCCACCCGCCGCGCAGCGGCGTCCTCAGCGATCTTCTGCTTGAGCTCGCGCAGGGCGGCGATGGCGTTGAAGTCGAGATAGCGGCGGTAGACGAAGGGCGTGAGCTGGGCCAGCAGGCCCTCGCCCGCCACCAGGTCGCCCGCCACCGGCCGCGCCTTGATCAGCGCATAACGCTCCCAGTCGCGGCCATGATTCTGGTAGTAGTCCACCATCGCATCGACACTCATCGCCACCGGCCCTGCGCTGCCAAAAGGCCTGAGCATCAAGTCCACGCGGAACACGAAGCCGTGCTCGCTGCGATCAGCCAACAGCTTGACGAAGCCCTGCACCAGCTTGGTGAAGTACTCCTCGTTGCTGATGCGGCTAAGGCCGTCGGTCTCGCCCAACTGGGTGAAGGCGATGATGAGATCAATGTCGGAGGAGAAGTTCAGCTCGCGCCCGCCGAGCTTGCCGAGGCCAAGCACGATGGGCCGCGACGGCAGGCCATCCGGCCCGCGCGGCGTGCCGTAGCGGATGGCAAGGTTGGCGGCGGCCGTCTTCAGGGCCAGCTGGCAGGCGAGATCGGCGAACTGGCTCAAATCCGCCAGCGTCTCGTCCACCGTCGCCGCACCCGACATCTCCCGCACCGCGATGCGCGCCCACTCGAACTGCCGCGCCACCCGCAACTCGCGGGAAACATCACCGCCAGGCTTGATCGGCGTGGGCGGCAGGTCGGCCAGCGTTTCCAGCGCGATGCCTTCGCGCATGGCGAAGCTTTGCAGGAAGGGGCCGCAGGCGGCGAGCCAGGGGAGTTTGGGGTCATCGACCATCCTCGCAGTATGCCCGGCTGCCTCCGCTTGCTGAACCGCCACAAAGCAAAAACCCCGGAACTTTCGTTCCGGGGTTTCTTGCACTTCGCTGCGAGACGGGCTGCTTAGAAATCGCCCATGCCGCCCATGCCACCGCCGCCCGGAGGCATCATCGGCTCATCCTTTTTGGGGAGTTCGGCGATCATCGCTTCTGTGGTCAGCAGCAGGCCCGCGACCGAAGCTGCGTTCTGCAGCGCCAGGCGGGTGACCTTGGCCGGGTCGAGGATGCCCAGCTCCAGCATGTCGCCGTAGGTGCCGTCGGCGGCGTTGTAGCCGAATGCGCCCTTGCCTTCCAGCACCTTGTTCAGCACGACCGAAGGCTCTGCACCGGCGTTCTTGACGATCTGGCGCAGCGGCTCCTGAATCGCGCGACGCAGGATGTTGATGCCGATGGTCTGGTCGTCGTTGGCGCCTTTCAGCTTTTCGAGCACCACGCCAGCGCGCACGAGGGCCACGCCGCCGCCGGCGACGATGCCTTCTTCGACTGCTGCACGGGTCGCGTGCAGGGCGTCTTCAACGCGGGCTTTCTTCTCTTTCATCGCCACTTCGGTCGCTGCACCGACCTTGATGACGGCGACGCCGCCAGAGAGCTTGGCCAGACGCTCCTGCAGCTTCTCCTTGTCGTAGTCGCTGGTCGAGGTCTCGACCTGAGCCTTGATCTCGCCGATGCGGGCGTCGATCTTGGTCTTGTCACCGGCGCCATCAATGATGGTGGTGTTCTCTTTGTCGATGGTCACTTTCTTGGCGTTGCCGAGGTCTTCGACCACGACCTTGTCCAAGCTCATGCCCAGCTCTTCGCTGATGACGGTGCCGCCGGTGAGGGTGGCGATGTCCTTCAGCATTTCCTTGCGGCGATCGCCAAAACCAGGGGCTTTGACTGCGGCCACTTTCAGGATGCCGCGCAGGTTGTTGACGACGAGGGTGGCGAGGGCTTCGCCGTCCACATCTTCAGCCACGATGAGCAGCGGGCGGCCGGACTTGGCGACGCCTTCGAGCACGGGGAGCAGATCGCGGATATTCGAGATCTTCTTCTCGGTGATCAGGATCACCGGGTTCTCGAGCACCACCTGCTGGGCCTGCGCATTGTTGATGAAGTAGGGGCTCAAGTAGCCGCGGTCGAACTGCATGCCTTCGACGACGTCCAGCTCGTTCTCGAGGCCCTTGCCTTCTTCAACGGTGATGACGCCTTCGGTGCCGACCTTGCTCATCGCCTTGGCAATGATCTCGCCGACGGCTTCGTCGGCGTTGGCCGAGACGGTGCCGACTTGTGCGATCGCCTTCGTATCGTTGCTCGGCACCTTGCGCGCGATCTTCTTGATCTCGGCGGTGACAGCCTCGACGGCCTTGTCGATGCCACGCTTGATGTCCATCGGGTCCACGCCGGCGGTGACCGACTTCAGGCCTTCGTTGACGATGGCCTGGGCCAGCACGGTGGCGGTGGTGGTGCCGTCGCCGGCGGCGTCGTTGGTCTTCGACGCGACTTCTTTCACGAGCTGTGCGCCCATGTTCTCGAACTTGTCGCGCAGTTCGATTTCCTTGGCGACGCTGACGCCGTCCTTGGTGACCGTGGGTGCGCCGTAGCTCTTGTCGAGAATGACGTTGCGACCCTTGGGGCCGAGCGTGACGCGCACGGCGTTGGCGAGGATGTTGACGCCGGCGACCATGCGGGTGCGGGCGTCGTCGCCGAATTTGACTTCTTTAGCTGCCATTTGAGATTCCTTGAATGTTGATTGTTCGGGGTCTTACTTGGTGAAAACGGCCATGATGTCGTCTTCGCGCATCACGACGTATTCCTTGCCTTCGATCTTCACTTCGCTGCCGGAGTACTTGCCGAACAGCACGGTGTCGCCGACTTTCACGTCCATGGCGTGCACCTTGCCGTCGTCGCCACGCTTGCCGGTGCCGATGGCGAGCACTTCGCCACGCACGGGCTTTTCAGCGGCCTGGTCGGGGATGATGATGCCGCCAGCGGATTTCTTTTCTTCTTCGAGACGCTTGACGATCACGCGATCGTGCAGGGGGCGCAGGTTCATGGACTCTCCTTAAGAGTGTTGTTGGGTGTCTGGGGTTGAACGGTCTTCCTACGGGGAGGCGGCTTGAAGCCATGCTTGTTAGCACTCTCCCCTGTAGGCTGCTAATTGTTGCGGACAAGTTCGGCAGTTTCAAGGCGGGCCGCCGCGACATTTATTTTCGGGCCGCTACATCCAGCCTCGCGTCTGCCGCTCCAGTCCGCTGGATTGGGGCCGGTGGCGGGCCAAGGAATAGGTTTCCCAGAAATCCGCCGTCAGCGAGTGGCCCTGCGTTTCCAGCCACTTCATGAACGGCTTGGAATCGGGCCCTAGTCGCTGTTGGGCCGCACCGGATGGGAAGAAATGGCGATACGGCCTTGCCTCGCACACTGCCCGCGCAATGGTCGCACTCCCACTTCAGACGCTGACGAAAACCTTGAAGCCGCCAAAGAACATGCGCTTGGCATCGAAGGGGCAGTCCTTGGGGTTCATCATGTCCACCAGACGCGGATCGGCCATCACCTTGGCGTTGATGGCATCGCGCGCCTCGCGGGATTCGTAGACGATCCAGGCGAACACTACCGTCTCGTCGTCTTTCATCAACACACTGCGAGGAAAGGAGGTCAGCTCACCGACTTTCACATCATCGGCAACGCACTCGCGGTATTCGAGCGCGCCGTGCTCGCGCCAGACGGCACCAGCCTTTTCCGACATTTTGCGGTAGGCATCGAGGTTGGCAGTGGGGACGGGGACGACGAAACCATCGACGTATGACATGGATTGCTCCTTGGGGTGAGTGCGTGGGCTTGAATCATGACCTTGCTGGAAAGGTCCAATCACGGGGCGGAGAGCGACAGACTCCGGTGAAAATTGGCCGCAAGAATGCAAACGCATGACTTGATTCAATTTAATCTTTCCAGCTGAAGCCCTGATTGATACCTGTCGTGCCACTGCAAGGGCAGGGAAACAGCTTGTCGCCGCCGCTACAATCCGCGCACCTCATTTTCCAAGTCACGGAGTCCCCATGAAATACGGTCGCAAAGTCGCCATCGTCGGCGGCAGCCGCATCCCCTTCGCGCGCAGCAACACCGCCTACTCGACCAAATCCAATCAGGAGATGCTTACCGCCGCCTTCAAGGGCGTGGTGGACAAGTTCCAGCTGCATGGCGAGGCCTTGGGCGAAGTCGCCGCCGGTGCCGTGCTCAAGCACTCGCGCGATTTCAACCTCTGCCGCGAGTCGGTGTTGTCATCCGGCCTCTCCCCCGCTACCCCGGCCTCAGACGTGCAGATGGCCTGCGGCACCGGCTTGCAGGCGGCCATCAACATCGCCAACAAGATCGCGCTCGGCCAGATGGAAAGCGGCATGGCGGGCGGCAGCGACACCACCTCCGACGCGCCAGTCGCGCTCAACGAAAAGCTGCGCAAGCTGCTGCTCGAAGCCAACCGCGCCAAGACCACCGGCCAGAAGCTGGCTGTGCTGACCAAGTTCCGCCCCTCCATGCTTAGCCCCGCAATCCCCAGCAATGGCGAGCCACGCACGCGCATGAGCATGGGCGAGCACTGCGAGCTGATGGTGAAGGAGTGGAAAATCCCCCGCGAGGCGCAAGACCTGCTCGCCTACGAGAGCCACAAGAAGGCCGCTGCCGCCTACGAGGCAGGCTTCTACGACGACCTGATCGTGCCCTTCGGCAAGCTCACCCGCGACAACAACCTGCGCGCTGACATCACGCTCGAAAAACTGGCCTCGCTTGGCCCGGCTTTCGATAAAAAATCAGGCCGTGGCACCTTGAGTGCGGGCAACTCCACGCCGCTCACCGATGGTGCCTCCGCCGTGCTGCTGGCGAGCGAGGAGTGGTGCAAGGCCAAGGGCTTCAAGCCGCTGGCCTATCTCACCCACTGCCAGACGGCCGCCGTGGATTTTGCCGGCAACGGCAAGGAGGGCCTGCTGATGGCCCCCGCCTACGCTGTGGCGCAGATGCTGGCGCGCGCGGGCATCAAGTTGCAGGACTTCGATTTCTACGAGATTCACGAAGCCTTCGCCGGCCAGGTGCTCTGCACGCTCAAGGCCTGGGAGAGCGACGAGTACTGCCGCAACAAGCTGGGCCTCGCAGGTGCCTTGGGCAGCATCGACCGCGCCAAGATGAACGTGAAAGGCGGCTCGCTGGCAGCGGGGCATCCCTTTGCTGCCACGGGTGGCCGCATCCTTGGCTCGCTGGCGAAGATCATTGACGAGAACAAGGGCGGACGTGGCTTGATCTCCGTCTGCGCGGCAGGCGGCTTGGGCATCACGGCGATACTGGAGAAATGAAGAGCAGGCACGATTGATCTGGCCCGCAAACAGATGGGATGCCGCTCGGCCTGCGCCTCTTGAAGCCCTTCCGCAACAGCTCTTCGATAAGCTCAGGGCAAACGATATTTGAGGGCTGGATCAATTCGGGCAAACCCACTGGATTGGCCTACATACGAGCGCCATGCAACCACATCTCCCGCCGTATCAGTCGATGCGCGTGCAATCCCTCAGGGCCTTTGCCTGCACCCTGCTGGTGGCCTACCACCTCATCGGGCCAAGTGACGATGCCGGCTTGAAAGTAGCGGCAGATTCCTTGTGGCGTCAGTTCGAGCTGTTGGCAACGCCTTTGCGGATGCCCCTGTTCACGTTTCTGTCGGGCTATATCTATGCAGCCCGGCGGCAGCAGGATTGGGCACGCTGGCGGCCTTTCATGCGCCGCAAGGCCGTACGGCTCTGGCTACCCTATCTATCTCTGACGCCGCTCTATCTGCTGGGGCAGTTCCTGACCGGCCGCGAGCAGAGCCTGAGCTGGCAGGCGATCTGGGAGCTCTACTGGGTACCCCATACCTTTTACTGGTTTCTGTCTGCCCTGTTCATCATTTTCCTGGTGGTCTCTGCATGGGAGCTGTATCGGCCGCAGACAACCCTCACAGGGTGGGCTGGGCTATTCGGCGTGTGGTGGGCCCTGAACCTGCTGCAGCCGATCGAGCCCAATGTGCTGGGCATCGGCAACGCCCTGTATCTCGGCCCCTGTTTCCTGGCCGGGTTGATGCTGCAGCGCTACGGACATTTCTGGAACCGCCCGCCGGTACGCACCCTGGTGGCCGCAGCGGCACTCGCGGCCTACCTGGCCTACATGGCGTTGATCGTGATTGCGCAGAAAACCGCATATGCCTCGCACACCCTGTTCCTGATCCCGATCGGCTGCCTGTTGAGCCTGCTGCTCATCCACCATTTTCCGGTCAGTCGCTGGATGGCGCGACTGGGGCACTACTCGTACAGCATCTTCCTCTTTCATCTGTTTTTCATCACGGCCGCACGCATCGCGCTCACGCGACTCGGCATCACCGACAGCATGCTGCTGTTACTGCCGGGCCTGGCTGTCGGCCTTGCCGGCCCGGTGCTGGTGGAAAAACTGCTGCGCCGCTGGCACTGGCCCAGGCTCGTGCTGCTCGGACAGCCTCAGCGTCCAGGGCACAAGCCGGGCACTGTCGCTCTCGACTAACAGCGATGATTCCGACCGCGGCCGCCTAGATTCAGCGGATGCTTGCGGCATACTTCTCGCGTGCGAGGAAATCGTTAACTAATTAAAGGGATCACCCAACTAATGAGCCTGTTCAGAACCAAACCCATCGACCCCAACGCCAGTCACGGCCTCAAGCGTTGCCTGACAGCCTGGGATCTCACCCTGCTCGGCATCGGCTGCATCATCGGCACCGGTATCTTCGTGCTGACGGGTGTGGCCGCCGCGCAATACGCTGGCCCAGCGATTGTTCTCTCGTTCGTCATCTCAGGCCTCGCCTGCGGTTTTGCCGCCCTCTGCTATGCGGAACTCAGCAGCGCCATCGGTGGCAGCGGCAGCGCCTACGGCTATGCCTACGCGGGCATCGGCGAGGTGGTGGCCTGGGTCATCGGCTGGATGCTGATTCTCGAATACGCGGTGGCCACTGCCACCGTTTCCATCGGCTGGTCGGGCTATCTCGGCAAGATTCTTGAAGGCTTCTTCGGCGTCGCTCTGCCCGTGGCGTTCACGGCCTCGCCGGGCGAAGTGCCCGGGGTTGAGACCTTCGCCAATGTCCCCGCCATGCTGATCGTGATGACGCTCGCCAGTCTCTTGTGCTGGGGTGTGAAGGAATCGGCGCGCTTCAACGGCGTGATGGTGGTGGTGAAGCTCGCCACCATCCTCGCCTTCATCGCCATCGCCGGCCCACACGTCAATACCGAGAACTGGACGCCGTTCATCCCCGAACGCACCATCGATGCCGATGGCGTCGGTCACTTCGGCTTTCTGGGCGTGACGACCGCTGCCGCGCTGATCTTCTTCGCCTACATCGGTTTCGATGCGGTCTCGACGGCGGGCGAAGAGGCCATCAACCCGCAGCGCGATCTGCCGATCGGCATCCTCGCCTCGCTCGCCATCTGCACCATTCTCTACATCGTGGTGTCCGGCATTCTCACCGGCGTGGTGCCTTATGCGCAGATCGATATCAAAGCACCCGTGGCTGCCGCCATGGGCAGCCTCGGCATCCCCTGGGCGCAGGGCCTGATTGCGACGGGCGCGATCTTCGGCATCACCACCGTGATGCTGGTGCTCTACTACGGCCTCACCCGCGTGGTGCTGGCGATGAGCCGCGACGGCCTGCTGCCGTCCGGCATGGCGGCGGTGAATGCCAAGACCCAGACGCCGGTCAAGCTCATCCTCGGCAGCGGTGTGCTGATTGCGCTGATCGCCGGCTTCTTCCCCATCGGCAAGGTGGCGGAGTTGGTGAACCTCGGCACGCTGGGCGCGTTCTTCCTCGTCTGCGCCAGCGTCATCGCCCTGCGCAAGACGCGGCCCGACATGAAGCGCCCGTTCAAGGTGCCGCTGGTGCCGCTGGTGCCGATCCTCGGTATGGGTTTCTGCGGCTGGCTGATGGCGAGCTTGCCAGCTGCCACCTGGATTGCCTTCCTGATCTGGATGGGCTTCGGCATGGCAGTGTATTTCGGCTACTCGCGCAAGCGCAGCGCGCTGGCGAACGCCTAGAATCATGGTGGATCAACAGCCCCCGGTCACGAGCCGGGGGTTTTTGTTTTAAGCCTCAGGGGGCACTTGCGTGAGCGAAAAAATCTTTGCGCTGATCGACCTCATCAACAACTTCCTGTTGTCGGTGCCGATGCTGGTGGGCCTGTTGATGACGGGCCTGCTCTTCACCGTGTGGAGCGGCTTCAGCCAGTATCGCTCGCTCACGCATGGCGTCGCCCTCATCCGGGGCAAGGGCGGTGTCGATGTCAGCGAAGGGCCGGGTGCGCTCACGCACTTTCAGGCACTCACCGCAGCACTCTCTGGCACCGTAGGCCTGGGTGCGATTGCCGGCATGGCGATTGCGGTGGAGCTGGGCGGGCCGGGCGCGATTTTCTGGATGTGGACCATCGGCATCGTCGGCATGGCGCTCAAGTCGACCGAGGTCACACTTGCCCTGCTCTATCGCGACGTCAGCGACCCGAAGAACCCGCACGGCGGCACCATGTTCGTGGCGCGCAATGCCATCGGCGGCACGACGGGCAAGATCATCGGCACCGCCTTCGCACTGGCTCTGCTGCTGTTCGCCTTCACCGGCGGCAACATGTTCCAGACTTGGAGTGCCGCCGACACCACCCGCGAATACTTCGGCGTGCCGCCCTGGGTGTCGGGGCTCATCATCGCCACGCTCGCAGGCATCGTCATCGTCGGCGGCATCTCGCGCATCGGCAACGTCACCAAGACGCTCGTGCCGTTCAAGTGCGGGCTCTACGTGCTGGCCGGTCTCTACGTGATTTTGCAACACGCGAGTGCGCTGCCGGACCTGATGAAGCTCATCTTCACCAGTGCATTTTCAGCGACCGAGGGCGTTGGCGCTTTCACCGGTGCCTCCTTCGGCGCGGCCTTCATGTTCGGTATGAAGCGCGCCTTGTTCTCCAGCGAATCCGGCCTAGGCACCGCCCCCATCGCGCACTCGGCGGTGAAGACGCCGGAGCCTGTGACCGAGGGCGTGGTGGCGGGGTTGGAACCCTTCATCGACACCATCTTCGTCTGCACCGTCACTGGCCTGGTCATCCTCTGCACCGGCCTGTGGAACCGCCCGCCTGCGCTGAAGTTCGATGTGCCGCCCGCTATCGTCAAGGTGGCCGACGGCCAGTGGCAGCCGCAGCCGCTGATCTTCAAGGGCAGCGAGCAGTTGAAGGTGGGTGCACCGGTGTTCATGGTGCTCACCACACCCGAAGGCCGGGTGCGCAATTACGGCACGGTGGACTCGGCACCTGAAGTCGCCGCCGATGCCTTGAAGGTGAACTGGCGCAGCATCAAATCCCCCACCCGTCCGGATGTCGCCGAGAGTGGCCTGTTCGCCGATTATCGCGGTGCGACGCTGGTCGCCAAGAGCTTTGACAGCGTGCACGAGGGCCTGGGCCGCTGGCTGATCACCGTCGCGGTCTGGGTGTTCTCGCTTTCCACCCTGATCAGCTATGGCTACTACGCCGAGCAGGCGGTGATCTTCCTCGGCGGCGCGAAGCACATCCTGCCGCTGCGCCTGCTCTGGTGCGCGGCAGCGGCACTCGCCTGCGCGGGCTGGCTCAAGACCAGCGAGCAGCTCGACGCCATCAGCTCCATCGGCATGGGCTTCATGTTCGCCATCAACCTGCCGATGATGTTGTTCCTGGGCCATCGCGCGATGTGGGCCTGGCATGACTACTTCCGCCGCCGCGCCTTGAAACTGGCGCAGGGATGAGCACTTTGGCCTCGTCCATGAATCACGCCCCCAGTACCCCACTGCCCCTCGCTGCGCATGTGCAGCCGCCGAAAACCGGCGTATTGCTGGTCAACCTCGGCACGCCGGAAGCGCCCACGAAGAAGGCGATCCGCGCCTACCTCAAGGAGTTCCTGAGCGACACGCGGGTGGTGGATGTGGAGCCTGTGCTGTGGTGGCCCATCCTCAATCTCATCATCCTCAACACGAGGCCAAAAAAACTCGCGGCCAAGTACGCAGCGATCTGGACAGCTGAAGGCGGGCCGCTGGTGGCCATCGGCAAGCGGCAGGCAGCGGGCATCGCCACCCGCCTTGCGGCGTTGACGGGCCGTGAGGTGCCGGTCGCTCTCGCCATGCGCTACGGCACACCGGGCATCGAACGGGCGCTGGCCGATCTCGACGCTGAGGGCGTGCGCCGCATCGTGCTGCTGCCCCTGTTCCCGCAGTACTCGGCCAGCACCACGGCGGCGGTGCTCGATGCCGTGTTCGCCGCACTTTCACGTCGCCGCTGGCTGCCCGAGCTCACGACCATCAACCAGTATCACGACGACGCGGGCTACATCGCCGCGCTGGCTGCGAGCGTCGCGGCACATTGGTCGCAGCACGGGCGGCCACAGCATCTGCTGATGTCCTTCCACGGCATCCCGCAGCGCTACTTCGACCTCGGCGACCCGTATTACTGCCACTGCCAGAAAACCGCGCGGCTGCTGGCCGCGGCCCTGGGTTTATCGGCGGAGCAATGGAGCCTGAGCTTCCAGTCGCGCTTCGGCAAGGAGGAGTGGATCAAGCCATACACCGACGCGCATCTCGGCACATTGGCCGCGCGCGGCATCAAGAGCCTGGACGTGATCGCACCAGGTTTTGCAGCAGACTGCCTGGAAACTTTGGAGGAGATCGCCGTCGAATACCACGAAGACTTCTCAAAACTCGGCGGCACCCTGCGTTACATCCCCGCACTCAACGAGCGGCCGCAGCACCTGGATGCACTGGCCACGCTGCTGGCCTCTGCGATCTAGCGACCACCGGCGGCGACGCTGGCTTCCTGGTCGCGGCCCTACAGAGTACCCACTGGGGCTTAGTTGGACTCCAACCGGGCTTCCACGCGGCGGTTGTTGCCGGCATCGCCGCCTTCCAGCTGACCGCTGTCGGCCTGGATGCGCTCTGGAGCGATGCCACGCTGCACCAGAGCCAAGCGCACGATCGACAAACGCGCCAAAGCCAGACCGGCTACGTCGGTTTCGCCCCCGTCAGCAAAGGCCCTGAGGCGGATCCTGCTGTCTGGGTTGGTCACAAGCCGCCGCGCGAACACCTTGGCATAGCCCTCGATCACCGCGAGATCCCGGCTGCCGAGCCGCCCGCTGTTGCGCCCGAAACGCAAAATCATTTCCGGCGATTCCGCCACGCTCGGCTCACCAGCCACCACTGGCCGGGGCGGCGGCTGGGGTGCCGGGACGATCACGGCGGCACTTGCAGACTTGGGCGTTTGCAAGACCACGACAGGCGCAGGCGGGACCTTGGCCGCTGCTGGCATCGGCACGGAGGACGGCTTTGCGGGCAATGTCGGCTGCGCGGCCACCGCACGTGGCGCGACAGCGGCTTGCGCGACTTCGCCTTGCGCACAGCCCCTGGCATCGACGGGCAGCGCCAAGCCACTTTGCAGGCAGCGGTCGATGCCGTCGGCCACGCCGTCGAAATCACCGTCGAGGGCGCAGCCGAGAACATCAACCACCGCACCGGCGGCGGAATAAGGGCAATCGTCGTCGTCGTCCGGCACGCCGTCGAGATCGGCATCGTCGCGGTTCAGGGGGCAGCCCTTGGCATCCACCTTCACGCCAGAATGTGTGTACGGGCAGTCGTCGATTTCATCCGACACCTGATCGCCGTCGCCATCAACCAGATAGCGCGTCGCCGCACCTGCAGCCGTCGTCAATAGTGCGCCGATCAGCAGCAGGGAAAACCGACGGACGTGAGCGGTCATGGGGTGTCGGGACTCGGCTTGATGACACATTTTTTTCTAGGTGATTTCAACTTTACACCAGCGCAATCGCTGTGTTGCCCCGTCAGTGCCAAAAAAAACCCCCGCTGGTGCGGGGGTTTATTTACTGCGGGTGAACCAGCTGCGGTTTACTCGCCAGCCTTGATCTCGGCGCGGCGGTTTTCAGCGCGGCCTTCAGCACTCTGGTTGTCGGCCTTGGGCGTGGTTTCGCCGTAGGCGAAGGTGTGGATGCGGCTGGCATCGACGCCCTTCTTGACCAAGTAGCTGCGGGCAGCGTTGGCGCGGCGCTCGGAGAGTGCCTGGTTGTAGCCCTCGGAGCCGATCCAGTCGGTGTGGCCGGAGATGTTGACCTTGAGGCTCTTGTAAGCACCCGAGTTAACGACCTCAGCGGCCTTGTCGAGGATCGCAGCACCGGCTGCGGTGATCTCGGAGCGGTCGAACTCGAACAGCACGTCGTCGAACTGGCGCTCGCCACCGGCGACAGCACCGGCACCGTCACGCGGGCAGCCATTGCTGTCCACCAACCCTCCACGGACGCTGCCCGGGCAGCGGTCGAGCGCATCCGGCACGCCGTCGGCATCGGAGTCGAGCGTCTTGCCCGGGCCGGGCAGCGCAGCCGTGCTGGCGGCAGCGGCAGCAAGGGCAGTCTTCGGGCCGACCGGAATCACGAGGCCGACTTTCAGGATCGGCTCATTCAGCTGGTCAAGCTGGGGGAAACGCTCTTCGATCTTGTCGAGGAAAGCCCAGCGGTAGCGGGCATCGCCGCGCAGGCCGACATCGAAGCCGGCAACGTCAAACCAGGAGATGAAGCCCAGGCCCGCGTCGACCAGCGGCTGGGTGTCTTTGATGCCGGTGCCGAGAACGTCGGTCTGCTGAACGCCGGCACCGATGCCGAAGTAGGGCGAGAACGATTTTTCGCGGCTGTAGAAGAACTGGCCGTCGAGCTTCACACCCAGCTCGCGGAAAAGCGCGCCAGTGGCTCCGCTGCTGTCGTTGAAACGCGAGTAGAAGGAGCCGAGTTCGGCGTTCCAGTACTTGTTGATGGCCTTGCCGCCACCGAAGTACCAACCCAGACCCTCTTCGGAACCACGATCCTTTTCGTCGAAGGTATAGGCGAACATCGGGGAGATGTAAGGACGCTTGTCAAGGAACTCTTCCGCGTGCAGCGGCAGAGCCAGCCCGATGAGCGTGGCCGCAAGCGCGGCGCGGGTAGCAGTTTTCATTTTTGTAAAGCTCCAAGCGTTGTTGGTGGCGTAACGGCGAAATCCCTAAATAATGTGCAACGCAACAACCCGGCAGCAGCCGAAAATGTGCATCGCAATAAAATTATAGACACTACCCATCACATCCCGCAAAGCGCCCTGATCATTTTCTTTGCCGCCGCTCTGCCTTTTCCTCCGCTCACCTTCTGTGGATCACCCCCTCACCGTGATTGATTTTCTACTTGAATATGGAATGTTCCTCGCCAAGTCCATTACCTTGGTTGCCGCCCTGCTGTTGAGTTTGGCGGCCATCTTGAGTGCTGCCCGCGAGGCCCGGCACCAGGAACCCGAGCGTCTCGAAGTGGACCCGCTCAACCAGCGATTGGAACGCATGCGCGATGCGCTGGAAAGCGAGGTTCTGGATGAGCCAACCCTCAAGCGTCTGGGCAAACAGCGCAATAAAAGCCGCAAAGCGGAGCTGAAGTCTTCGAAGGAGGCCCGCCCCAAGCTCTATGTGCTCGACTTCGATGGCGATCTCGAAGCCTCTGCCGTGGGCCAGCTGCGCGAGGAAGTCACCGCGCTGCTGCAAGTATTGAAAAAGGGCGATGAAATACTGCTGCGGCTGGAGAGCGAGGGCGGCATGGTGCATGGCTATGGCCTGGCTGCCAGCCAGCTCAAGCGTCTGCGCGACCGCCAGTTCAAGCTGACCGTATCGGTGGACAAGGTCGCCGCCAGCGGTGGCTATCTGATGGCCTGTGTGGCCGACCACATCCTGGCGGCACCTTTCGCCATCGTCGGTTCGATTGGCGTGGTGGCGCAAATCCCCAACGTGCATCGCCTTTTGAAGAAATACGACGTCGATGTCGAGCTGCACACCGCAGGCGTCCACAAGCGCACGCTGACCATGCTGGGCGAAAACACCGACGCCGCGCGCGACAAGTTCCGCGAGGAGCTGGAAGACACCCACAAGCTGTTCAAGCAGTTCGTCACCGAGCACCGGCCGCAGGTGGCGATCGACAAGGTGGCGACCGGCGAGCACTGGTTTGGTACCCGCGCGCTGTCGATCAAGCTGGTGGATGAGCTGAAGACCAGTGACGACTATTTGCTGGAGCGAGCCACTGCGGCAGATCTGTTTGCGGTGCGCTATCGCCGCAAAAAGCCGCTGGCAGAGCGCCTGCAACTGAGCCTGTTCAAGCTGTTCCGTGGCGTCAGCAGTGCACCGCTCAACACCGCTGCGGCCCAGAAGCCGCAGTTCATGATGTAATGGATGAATCGCCGATAACCACTATCCAAACAGACGATTCCGCGCCATGAAACTCTCCAGCGATACCTTTGAAGACGGCGGCATCATTCCCGGCCGCTGCGGTTTCTGCGTCAAGGACCCGAAGACCTTCCTGCGTCTGTCGAAAAACCTTTCTCCTCAGCTGGAATGGCGCGGCGCGCCGGACGAGAGCCAGAGTTTCGCGCTGGTCTGCATCGACCCCGACGCTCCGGCCACCAAGCCCGATTACGTCAACACGCCGGGCACATTGATCCCCGCCAAATATCCGCGCGGCGAGTTCGTGCACTGGCTGATGGTGGATATCCCCGCCAGCGTCACCGAACTGGCCGAGGGCAGCTGTTCGCGGGCCGTGATCCCCGGCGGCAAGCGTATTCCCGCCGGGCCGGATGGCAGCCGTCAGGGCCTCAACGACTACACCCACTGGTTCGCGGGCGACAAGAACATGGAAGGTCCATACCTGGGCTACGACGGCCCCTGCCCGCCTTTCAATGACAGCATTCCACACCGTTACCAGTTCACCGTCTACGCCCTGGATGTGCCGAAACTGGCGGTGGGCGGGGCCTTCACCGTGGCTGAGCTGCGCAAGGCTCTCGAAGGGCATGTGCTGGCTGAAGCGACCCTAAGCGGCCGCTACGCCACCAACCCGGACATCCGCCTGAAATAGCGCCCGTCTTGTGGAACCGGCAGCAGGCCGCATGGTCAATGCAGCTGCCGCGCTCTGCGGCTTTCATCCGTAAAGGACACTGCAAGATGTCTCGCCACACTCTGCTCAAATCCAGCCTCGCCGCCGCCGCGGTGGGCTTCGGCATCACGGCTGCCGTGCTGTCGCTCTCCACCACCGCGCCGCAGATGGCCCATGCCGACCTGCCGCCGCCGATGCTGGCCGCACCCGCCACCGGCGGCGTGCCCTCGCTGGCGCCGATGCTGCGCGAAACCATGCCGGCCGTGGTCAATATCGCCGTCACCAGCAAGCAGGATGTCCAGAATCCGCTTGGCCCGATGATGGAAGACCCAAACTTCCGCCGCTTCTTCGGCATCCCCGACCAGCCCCAGCAGCGCGAGGCGCAGTCGCTGGGCTCTGGCACCATCGTCGATGCGGCGAAGGGCTACATCCTCACCAACGCCCATGTGATCGCCGATGCCGACGAGATCAAGGTGCGTCTTTCGGACGACCGCGAGTTCGCCGCCAAGCTGATTGGCAAGGACCCGGACAGCGACCTCGCCGTGATCCAGATCAAGGCCGAGCGGCTCAAGGCGCTCACCATCGGCAACTCGGATTCCATGCAGGTGGGTGATTTCGTGGTCGCCATCGGCTCGCCGTTCGGCCTCCGGCAGACCGCGACCACCGGCATCGTTTCGGGCCTCGGCCGCGCCACCGGCGGTGGCAGCATCGAAGACTTCATCCAGACCGACGCTTCGATCAACCCCGGCAACTCCGGCGGCGCGCTGATCAACCTGCGCGGCGAGCTGATCGGCGTGCCGAGCCAGATTCTCTCGCGCAGCGGCGGCAACATCGGCATCGGCTTTGCCATCCCCGCCAACCTCGCCAAGAGCGTGATGGCGCAGCTGATCGAGACCGGCAGCGTCACCCGCGGCCGTATCGGCGTGCAGGGTCAAGACATCACGCCCGAGCTGGCCAAGTCCTTCGGCCTGCCCACCGCGCGCGGTGTGGTGGTGTCGCGCGTCGTGCCCAAGGGTCCGGCCGACAAGGCGGGCCTGAAGGTGGAGGACATCATCCTGCGCGCCAATGGCCGCGAGATTTCCGAGTTCGCACAGCTGCGCACGGTGATTGGCCTGCTTCGCGTCGGCGAGAAGGTGGAGCTGGAGATTCTGCGCGAAGGCAAGCCGAAGACCATCACCGTGGCCGTCGGCAAAGACAGCGACAACACCGCCACCGGTGCCGCCGTGCATCCCAAGCTGCAGGGTGCGACCTTTGCCTCCGCCGACGAGAGCAACACCGACGGCGATGCACGCGGCGTGGTGGTGGCCAAGATCGATCCGCGCTCGCCCGCCGCGCGTACCGGCTTGCGCCAGGGCGACATCATCATCGGCGTCAACCGCAAACCGGTCAGCGGCATGGAAGAGTTCACCGCGCTGACCAAGGGTGATGGCAACCTGCTGCTGCATGTCCGCAGGGGTGAAGGCGCGCTGTTCCTTTTAGTGCAGTAACCAAAGCGTTTAACCGTATCCAGCTCTGAATCGCCCCGGTTTTCGTAGAGGCTCATTGGTTTGAGTCAGGCCGGGACGGC
>JAZKHC010000033.1:0-52772 GCA_040385605.1 Pseudomonadota bacterium | reverse complement strand
CCGAAACCGGCATGCCGGTGTGGACGGTCATCCACAGCCATCAGGAGCCGGATGTCGTCTACATCATCGACATCTTCGCGACCCCCGAAGACCGCAGCGCCCATCTCTCGCTGCAAACCGCCGCGCGCATCGTGCCTTCGATTTCGCCCTTGCTGGCTCAAGCGCCGTTGATCCATTCCGGCGACCTGCTCGCCTCCAAGGGTTTGCTGGTCTCCTGATTGAACCCGCCTTTCACCCCTTTTCTGGAGCTTTCATGACTCACTTTGCCCGCTTCACCCTCGCCGCCCTCGCGCTCGCCGCGGCCAGCTTCAACGCCCACGCCGACAAGCCCGCAGGCCATACCCACCGCAGCGCCGCCTGCGCCGCACTGCCCACGCACGCCGAACTCAAGGCCGCCCTCATCGCCGCCCGTGGTGAGGACAACGCCGGCTTCAACCTCGACATGTGGGGTGCCACAGTGGCGCGCGACGGCACCGTCTGCGCCGTCGCCAGCAGCGGCAAACAGTGGGGCGACCAGTGGCCCGGCAGTCGCGTCATCGCCGCGCAGAAAGCAAACACCGCCAATGCCTTCGGCCTGCCCGGTCTCGCACTCGCCACCGCCAATCTCTATAGCGGCGTGCAGCCCGGCGGCTTCATCTACGGCATTCAAGAGAGCAACCCGGTGGACGTGCGCGTGGCCTACGCCGGCGAGGCCAAAGACTGGGGCAGCACCAAAGACCCAATGGTCGGCCACAAAATTGGTGGCGTGAACGTGTTCGGTGGCGGGCTGGCGCTCTACAACAAGGCGGGCGAGATCATCGGCGCACTCGGCACCAGCGGCGACACCAGCTGCGCCGACCACTTCATCAGCTGGCGCATGCGCCACGCCCTGCAACTCGACTACGTGCCGGGCGGTGTCGGCCCCGGCGGTGTCGATCAGATCGCCTTCACCGGCGGCTGGAGCCAGCCGCACTGCAAAGATGCCGCTGCCGAAGATGCGCTGGTGGCGAAGCTGCCCGCCACGCGCAAGAAGTAGCGGTTTGGATGTGCCAAGCGCCCTCGCTCATGCGGGGGCGTTTTTCATTTAGCTCAGCAGCGCGTCAATCAGGGCCTAGTTGCGATCCCGAACCAGCACGAAAGCGCATGGCTTAGGAATGCTGACGCGAGTCTTTGTGAATGACATTGGCGAACTGGTCCTGCGTGAGGGCTGTGACAGTGGGGATGCGCTTCACTTCGACGCTCTCCAGCACCGTGACCCGGCCGCCAGTGGCTTCGCCCTTCATGTGCTTCTTCATCCAGCGCACGGACTCCATCAATTGTGAGAACAGCTTTTCATCCATTGGCTCAGTCCTTCAGATTTGGTGCGGGATCAACAGCACCCGCTTGTCATCGCCCAGCAAGTCGCGGGCGAGGGCCTTGATGCCTGCATCGAAAGTGGCGAGCTTGCCCTTGCGACGGTGGGCCAGCAGCAGCAGGTAGGCGTCGGTCACCTGATTGTGGCCTTGCAGCTTGGCAAACAGCGGCTCGTCTGTGGGGCTGAAATCATCAGGCCAAAACACATGACCATTGGTGTGCCGGAGCTGCGTCAGGGTTTGGTGTGCAATCCGCACGGTGCCGCCGCCCAAAGTGATTTTCTTGTTGCTGCTGATGCGGATGAAGCCGCACTCGGTCATCGCACAGCTGGCCCAGCCTTGCCGCTGTGGTGATAAAAACCAGCCCTGTGCCGCCGCATGGAATTGATGCTCGGCCCAGCTGAGTGCCAGCAGCACATTCACATCCAGCAAGGTGGTGCTCACCACTCGTTGTCCAGAATCTCTTTCACCATTTCGCAAGTGACGATGGGTGCCCCCGGCGGTCCAACCATGACAGGCAGGCCGTTGCGGTATTCAATGCGTGTTTGCGGGCGATTGGCTTCCGCTTCTTCCAACAGCTCGGAGATCGCATCGCCAAAGCTGATGGACTTGAGCTTGGCGCGCTGCTCGGCAATCTGCCGCGCCTTGGGGCGCAGCTTGAAGGTTGAGCGTTGAGTGGCTTTGATGGCAGGGGCAGCCATGATGTGTCTCCGGCAGATTGATGCGCACGCATCATGGCATCAAGCGTCCGACCGCCGCAATCACATCAACCCAGCACCGCCCTCGGCGGTGTGCTCAGCACACTGCGCATCGACCAAAAGCCCAGGCCCGTCACCAGGCCCACACCGGCGGCGAGGCCAGTGATCCAGAGCGTGGCGCTGAAGCTGAAGGGCAGCTCGAACACCTGCACGGCTAGCAGCCAGGCCACGACCTGCGCGGCACTGGTGGCGACCAGGCCGGCGATCAGGCCCAGGGTCGCGTATTCGGCGAGCAGGCCGGCGCGCAGTGTTGAAGTGCGCGCGCCCAGCGTGCGCAGGATGGCGGTCTCTCTGGCGCGCAGATGGCGGGTGCCTTCCACCGCTGCCAGCAGCACCAAGAGGCCGGCGACGAGCGCGAACAGGAACACGAACTCCACCGCCCGCACCACGCGCTCGACGATGCCGCGAACCTGGCTCAGCGTGGCATCGAGGTCGAACACCGTGACGTTGGGGAAGCCGCGCACGAGCTCTCGCAGCACCGTCTTGTCACCGGGCGGCAGGTAGAAGCTGGTGAGCCATTGCACGCCTGCCGCGTCGTCGGCCTTGTCGAGCACGCCGGGCGGGGTAACGAGGAAGAAGTTGGGGCGGAAGCGATCCCATTTCACCTTGCGGATGTTCTTCACCGTGAGGGTGTGCGGGGTGCCGGCGACGTCGATGGTGAGCGTGTCGCCGAGCTTTACCTTGAGCCGCTCGACCACGTAGTCGTCCACCGACAGCCAGGGCTGGCCTCTGGCGCTCTCATCCCACCAGTCGCCTTCGAGCAGCTCGTTGTCGTCGCCGAAACGGTCGGTCCAGCTCAGGTTGAACTCGCGGTTGATCCAGCGCTGCGTCTCTTCGTCGTCAAAGCTCTCGGCGGTGGTCGGCTCGCCGTTCAAGGCGACGAGACGGCCGCGCGTCATCGGCCAGAGCGTGAGCGGGGCGAACTTGCGCTCGGCGAAGAAGGCCTGCAAGGGCTGCACCTGGTCGGGCTGGATGTTGATCAGGAACTGGTTCGGCGTACCTGCCGGCAGCTGCTTCTGCCAGCCGTTGAGCAGGTCTTGCCGCACCACGGTGATGAGCAGCAGCGCCAACAGCGCGAGACCGAGTGCCACCACCTGCGCGACCGTCGCGCCCTGACGTCGCGCAATGTTGCCCAAGCCAAATCGCCAGGCGGCACCGACGCGATCTTTCAGCGGTGAGAGTGCGCGCACCGCGAGCCAAGCGAGCAGTGCGAGCACGGCTGCCGCTGCGCCCGCGCCGAGCAGCACGGTGAGTGCCAGCCTGGGCGATTCGAGCCAGCCGAGCAGCAGGGCGGCGACCGCAAGCACGGCGGCGATGGGGGCCATGCGGCTGGCATCCGGCGTGAGATCGCGTGCCAGCACGCGCAGCGGCGGCGTGCGGCGCGCGGCGAGCACGGGCGGGGCGGCAAAGCCGAGTAGCAGGATGAGGCTTAAGGCCGCGGCGGCGAACAGCGGCGTGATGCTGGCCGCCGGCAGCGCCACTTGCAGCACGCCCGCCAGCAACTGGCTGATGGCGAGCTGCCCGCCCCAGGCCAGCGCGCAGCCGACCGCAGCAGCGGCGATGCCCAGCAGCAGCAGGTGCAGGCCGAGCGCGTGCAGCAAGAATTTCTGCCGCGCACCAAGCGTTTTCAGCAGGGCGATTTCATCGCGCAGTGCCTCACCGTGCTGCCTTGCCGTGAGTGCGACCGCCGCCGCTGCGAGCAACGCGGCGGCGAGGCCGGCGATGTCGAGAAACTGGCCGGCGCGATCCAGCGTGCTCTTCACTTCCGGGCGGCCTTCGGCGGGTGTGACCCAGCGGGTGTTGCTGTC
Source organism: Pseudomonadota bacterium (assembly GCA_040385605.1). GTDB lineage: Bacteria > Pseudomonadota > Gammaproteobacteria > Nevskiales > Nevskiaceae > Stagnimonas. The sequence continues at coordinate 48,875 of JAZKHC010000033.1, read as the reverse complement.
GCGCGGCAGGGCTTCGGCGGCGGCGAGCTGCGCTGTGCTGCCGGTGAGTTGCAGGGTGTAGCTGGCGCGGCTGCCCGCGCTCAGCAGGCCACTCGCAGCAAGGTCATCGGTGTGGATGATCACGCGCGGGGCGAGGTCGGTGAAGCCGCCGCTGCGGTCGGGCTCGTAGGCGATCAGGGCCGTCGCTTGGAGCGTGAGATTGCCGAGCTGGAAGGCTTGGTCGAGCGGCATTTGCAGGTCGGCAAGCAGGCGCGCATCCACCCAGGCGGTGCCGCGTGGCGGGATGCCGTTCGCAGGCTCCATCGCACCGAAACTTTCGCGGGCGAGCTTGAGCACGCCGCGCCGTGGATAACCCTCGCCGACCGCCTTGACCGACACCAGCGAGGTCAGCTCGCCCGCCGCTGCGACGCTGGCAAAAGTGACGACGGGCGTGATGGCCGCACCCGTGGCGTCGAGTGCCGCGCGCTCGGCGGCGGGCAGTGGGTCGCGGCCTTTCAGCAGGGCATCGCCGCCCAGTGCATCGCCACTTTGCTGTTCAAGCGCCGCGCGCACGCGCTCGGTGAACAGGCTGACGCTGCCGGTGGCGGCGACGGCGAGCACCAGCGAGGCGAACAGAATAGCGAGGCGGCCCGAACGGGCACCGCGTGCGGTGCTGCGCCAGGCATGCAGTGCGGCTTCACGCATCGAGACGGCCATCCTTCAATCGCAGCACGCGGCCGCATCGGGCCGCCAGGGCTTCATCGTGCGTCACCAGCACCAGCGTGGCGTGGCGCTCGTGGTTGAGGGCGAACAGCTGTTCGATGATCTTGCCGCCGGTGGCGGTGTCGAGATTGCCCGTGGGCTCGTCGGCGAACAGGATCTTCGGCTCACCCGCGAAGGCGCGGGCGAGGGCGACGCGCTGCTGCTCGCCGCCGGAGAGCTGCTGCGGATAGTGGGTGAGCCTCGCGCCCAGGCCCACCGCTTCCAGCGCGGCGGTGGCCTTGGCGCGGGCACCTTGAAGGCCCGCCAGCTCGCAGGGCAGCATCACGTTTTCGAGCGCGGTAAAACCACTCAGCAACTGGAAGGACTGGAACACGAAGCCGACGCGGCCTGCTCTCAAGGCAGCGCGCGAGTCCTCGTCCTGGTCATGCACGGGCAGGCCATCGAGATGGATCGTTCCCGAAGTCGGCGTGTCCAAACCCGCAAGCAGCGAGAGCAGGGTGGTCTTGCCGGAGCCACTGGCCCCGACAATGGCCACACTCTCGCCTTGTGCGATGGCGAGCGAGACCCCATCGAGAATGGTGAGCGGTTCGGCGGCGGTCTTCACCGTTTTGGTGAGGCCTACAACTTGGATGGCAGATGGCATGAAACTCTTGCAAGTGATGTTGTTGTGTCTGGTGGGCTTCAGCGCGCGAGCAGCCGAAGCGCCGGTGATCTTGGTGCTGGGTGATTCCCTCTCGGCAGCCTATGGCATCGCTGCGGAACAGGGCTGGGTTTCTTTATTGGCGCGGCGCTTGAAAGATCAAGGCCTGCCGCATCGCGTGGTGAACGCCTCGATCTCCGGCGATACCACGGCAGGGGGCCTCTCCCGCCTGCCTGCGGCCTTGGACAAGCACAAACCCAGCATCGTTCTGATCGAACTCGGTGCCAACGATGGCCTGCGCGGCCAGCCGGTGGCGCAGCTGAAGCGCAACCTGCAAAAGCTGGTTGATCTCGCCAAGGCGAGAAAAGCGCAGCCGGTGCTGTTCGAGATGCGCATCCCCAGCAACTACGGGCTGAGCTACACCGAGCAGTTCCGGCTCGCCTTTGGCGAGGTCGCCGCCGGTGAGAAAGTGCCGCTGGTGCCGTTTTTCCTCATGCCCATCGCCACCGACCCCAAGCAATTCCTGGATGACGGCATCCACCCCAATGCCGGTGCGCAGCCCGCCTTGCTGGATGCGGTTTGGCCCAAGCTCAGCGCCTTGCTGCGCAAATGAAAATCCCCGCCGTGGCGGGGATTTTCATTTGGAGAGCTCCTTACATCACACCGAGCGCACGCACGGTATCCATGTTGAGATAGCGGTCTTCCGGCAGGCTGCGGGCGCGCTGATACTGGTTGAGCGCGGCGATGGTCTGGCCGCTGAGTCGGCCATTGGCCGGGCCGGGATCGAAGCCCTCGCGTTGCAGTGCTGCCTGCACGCGACTGATGTTCTCCGGCGTCATGTTGGTCTCACACAGCACGCTGCGCCATTCCAGCCTGGCGGGCGAAACCAGCTCGCGCACATTGGTGGTCGCCATCTGCGAGGGGATGGGGATTCGGCGCACGCCACCCGGCTCGGCCAGGCGACGCACGGTGCGGCTGGCGACCTGCTCGGGCACGATGACGCGGCGCACTTCGGCTGGGCGTTCCAGCACGCGGCGGCTGACGCTGCCGAGCTGACCGGGCACCGGCACCTCGCGCACCTCGGCCGGGGCCTTGAGCACGCGGCGGCTCACCGTCTTGTAGATGGCGGGTTCCTCGACCAGGCACATGATCTCGCCGGTGGCATTGTCGATGCGCTGGATCGGCCCGTTGCCGCGCTTCCACACCGTACGCGCGGGCTGCTCCAGCACCTGCTCTGTGACGGTCTCGTAGACCGGCTCGGTGGAGACGAAGCGCGACGAGGGGGCGGCGACCTCGACCTGCTCGGTGACCATCCTGAAGCTCGCGGGCACCACCTCCAGCCGCTCGAAGGCCTCCTGCGCCACGTACTGCTCGGTCACGGTCTCGTAGCGCGGCGGGATGGTCTCGATCCGCTCGCTGGCCGCGCGCAGCTCGTATTCCTTCTGATAGCTGCGGAACTGCTCGGGCACCTTCACCAGCGCGAAGCACTCGCCCGGGCGCGCATCCGGCATGGCCGGGATGGCGGTGGCGCTGCCGGCGACGTTGTAGCTGTTGCCGTAGGCGGCACTGGGAGCGGGCACTGCCGAGGCGTAGCTGGTGGATGCGTAATTGCTGGCCGCATAGGCGGGGGCGGGCGGCGGCACCGTCTCGGCCATGGCCAGCACCGGGCCGCTGCTCTGGCTCTGGCGGGTGACCAGCAGGCGCTCGTCCATGCGGGCCACGGCCTTGCTGCTGGTGGGGGTGAAGCTAGTGGTAGGGGTGAAGCTGCTGTGCTGCTGGGTGGCCGCCAGCAGTTCCGCTGTGCGGCTGGCCTGCTGCTGGCTTTCGGAGGGCGGCACGAAGAATCCCGTCTGCGCCTGCAGCGAACCGGCCATGAGGCTGGCGGCAAGTGTGATGAGGGTGCGTCGTGCAGGCGTCATCGGCGAGTCCTTTTAGCGATGCGATTCAATGTCGCAGTGTAGCGAGCAGGCACCGGGATAGTCCAAGCCGAAAGCCCCTTGCAGGAGCCTGCGAGGGGCTTCTAGTGCGTCTTGTCTAGCACCCGCCGCTATCTCGCCGCTGAGCATCATTGACTCGGCGCTATCGCGCCGAGTGGCCCTTCAATTCCACCTTCACCTTCTGGCTCTCGTCGAGGCCCGCGTAGTACTCGCGCAGGATCGCCAACACCTCGGGCCGCGAGAACTCCACCGGCACGTCCTCGCCTTCGCTCAGCATCTTGCGCAGCTTGGTGCCCGAGATCAGCAGGTGGTCCTTCGCATCGCCCGGGCAGGTGCGGGCCGAGGCCATGCCGCCGGTGCGGAAGCTCCAGAAGGTCCAGTCGATCTTGAGCGGCTTGGTCTCCAGCGCGCCTTCGGGGATCTCCTCGAAAATCTTCTGCGCATCGAAAGGGCCGTAGAAATCACCCACGCCCGCGTGGTCGCGGCCGACGATAAGGTGCGAGCAGCCGTAGTTCTGGCGGAACAGCGCGTGCAGCAGCGCCTCGCGCGGCCCTGCATAGCGCATGTCGAGCGGATAGCCGCTCTGCACCACGGTGTCTTTCACGAAGTACTGCTCGATCAGCGCGCTGATGGCTTTGGAGCGCACGTCGGCGGGGATGTCGCCAGGCTTGAGGTTGCCGAGCAGCGAGTGGATCAGCACGCCATCCATGGTCTCGATGGCAATCTTCACCAGATGCTCGTGCGAGCGGTGCATGGGGTTGCGGGTCTGGAAAGCCGCGACGGTCTTCCAGCCCTTGCTCTCGAACAGCGCGCGGCTCTCGGCGGGGGTGTGGTAGAGCGCGCCGTATTCGGCAGGGAAGCCGCCATCGCTTAGCACGCGCACCGGGCCTGCGAGATTCACCGCACCCTGCTCCATCACCATCTTCACGCCGGGGTGGCTGCCATCGGCGGTCTTGAACACGGTCTGGCACTCATGCGTCTTGTCGATGCCGTACTTCTCGGTAACGGTCATGGTCGCCAGCACCTCGCCGCGCTCGGCGTCGAACAGGGCGACCTCGCTGCCGAGGGCGATGCCATCGGCGGTGGCCTCGTCGGTGGAGAGCGTGACCGGGATCGGCCAGAACAGGCCGTTCGCCATCTGCATGGTGTCGCAGACGCCCTGCCAGTCGGCACGGCCCATGAAGCCCGCCAGCGGCGTGAAGCCGCCGATGCCGAGCATGATCAGATCGCCCGCCTCGCGCGAGCTGATGGTCACTTTCGGCAGCGTCGCGGCGCGGGCCTGCTCAGCCACGAGGGCGGCACCGGTAAGCAGCAGGGGTTTGAGCGGGCCACCACCGTGGGGGCGAACAAGGCTGGACATGGTTGCGATTGCTTGTTTGGGAGTTTTGGAGGCGCAATCTTAGTGCCAGTTTCAGGCGAACTGCGGTTCATGGGCACTTCAGGCATCGCGCGCATGGTGCTCACACGAGATCACCTCGAAGGGAGTTCGACATGTTGCAACGCCAGCAGAGTGAATGGGCCCCGGCCTCCAAGCCCGCCGATGCCTTCGACGACATCGGCCCCCGCAGCGCAAGGCTGCCGACCGCACTCACCGCATCCGCCGCTGGCACGCCGGTGCTGACGGAAACGGCGGTTGCCACCCCCGGCACCCATTCCTTCACCGCAGTGACGCTCTCGCCCGGTGACAGCCCGCAGACGAGTGCCAACTACGCCGACAGCGCCGTCACCGGGCTGGGTTTCATCGGGTTCTGGCTGATGATCGTGGGTGCCGCCCTGCTGGCGCGCCGCCTGCGGCTGGTGCGCAGCGACCGGCAGAACACGATCAGCGAATCAGCATGGCAACGCCAACTGCGCACAGCAGCAAGGCAAACGCCTGTTTGAGGCGCGGGGCCGGCAGCCGGTGCGCGAGCCTTGCGCCCAGAGGGGCCGTCATCACGCTGAACACCGCCAAACCTGCGAAAGCGGCCAGGCTGATGTAGCCGACGTGCCAGCCTGGCAGGCCCACGACACCAGTGCCGCTCACGCCGAAGCCGAGCGCGCCGCCCCAGGCGATGGGGATGCCACCCGCCGCCGCCGTGCCCACCGCCTGCACCATGGGCAAGCGCCGCGCGGCGAGATAGGGCACCGAGAGCGATCCGCCGCCGATGCCCACCAGTGCGGAGAGCACGCCGATGAGTCCGCCAACCGCGAGCAATTCCGGCATCGGCGGCGCAGGCACCGGGCCACTGCCGCCGGGTGGGTTGCCGCGCAGCATCTGTGCCGCCACCAGCAGCGCACCCACGCCAACGATGATTTCCAGCGTGCGCCCTTTCAGCCCGTGGGCTACGAAAGCCCCGGCCAGCGCCCCCAATGCCAGGCCGGGCGCGAAGGCCCTGAGCACATCCCAGCGCACCCCACCGCGCGCATGGTGGGCGCGGGTGGATGAGAGCGAGGTGAGCCCGATCACCGCCAGCGAGGTGCCAATGGCCACCTGCATGACGATCTCGGGGGCCACGCCCTGGCGCGGCAGCACGAAAGCCAGCGCCGGCACCATGATCAAGCCGCCGCCGACGCCGAACAGGCCCGCCAGCACGCCCGCTGCCGCGCCGGTGAGTGCGAAGATCAATAGCGATTCCATCAGCAGCGCGCCCACCTACAATCGAGTGAGCACGAATCCTAAATGATCACCAAAACCATGCTCCGTCTTTTGCTGCGACTTGCCCTGCCACTGTCACTGGCGTTCGCCGCGGCAGCCGAGCCCCTTGATGCCACCCGTGCCGAGTTTGCCGCCGCCTATGCCGCCCCCTTGCCGGGTGAGGGCAGCGACAGCGAAGCCCTGCGCAGCTATCCGCTCTACCCCTGGCTGGCGGCCGCGCGCCTGCGCATCGCGCTGCCGGATGCCGGCGGCGAAACTGCCGCGCGGCAGTTCTTGATGGATACCGGCGATGCCCCGCACAGCCGCGACCTGCGCCGCGCGCTATTGACGCAATACGCCGAGCAAGCCAACTGGCCCGCCTTCATCGCCGCCTGGCGCGACAGCGCCAGCACCGAGATGCTCGCCTGCCTCAGGCTTGATGCCCGCCGCAACACGGGCGACACCGTCACGCTGGCGCAGGAGATCGCCGACCGCTGGCTCCAAGAAGACAGCCTGCCCACCGCCTGCAATGGCAGCCTCGCCTGGCTAAAGACCCAGCCGCTTTACAACGAGGCCCTGATCGAGCGCCGCCTGCGCGCCCGCCTGCTGGATGGCGATGCGGCGCGTGCGCGCGCATTGCTCAGCGAGCTGCCAGCCGACCGCCGACCGCGCTACGAAGCCTGGCTGCGCCAGCTCGCCAACCCCGCCGCCGAGTTCGCCACGCTGGCCGAGGGCACGGCCCAGCTCCTGGACGGCGAGGGCCTCACCGATGCCTGGATGCGCTGGGCGCGCAAATCCCCCAACGAGGCTGCCGCCCTGCTCGATGCGGTGGCCGCCGCACAGAAGCTCAGCGCCGTGCAGAAGCAGACCCTGCAACGCAACACCGCACTGGCCTTGTCGTGGAACCGTGACGTGGATGCCGTGCCGCTGTTCCGGCAGGTGCCGGAATCGCTGATGGACGAGAAAAGCTACGAGTGGCGCGTGCGTGCGGCGCTCTGGGCCGGTGAATGGAACCAGGCCCTCAACTGGCTGGCGCTGCTGCCGGAAGACCTCAGCAGCCAACCACGCTGGCGTTACTGGAACGCGCGCGCGCTGGAAACCATCGGCCAGAAGGAGGAAGCCAAGCAACGCTACAAGCGCCTGATGCTGGAGAACGACACCTACGGCCTGCTGGCCGCCTGGCGCATCAGCCGGGGCTGGAAGCCCATCGACGAGCCGCAGCCGGTCACGCCCGAGCAGCGCGCCGCACTCGAGGCCACGCCCGCCTTCGTGCGCGCCCGCGAAGCCTGGCAGACCGGCTTCAAGTCGATTGCCTCGCTGGAATGGGCGGCGACCCTCGATGCCGCGCCCGCCAGCACCCGCACCGCGCTGGTGCGCGAGGCGGCCGCGATGGGCTGGTACGACCAGGCCATCGTCAGCGGCACCAAGCTCGGGCTGTTCCGCGATCTCGAAGCCCTGTTCCCGCGCCCGCACGCCGAGCTGGTGAAGAAGGCGGCCGAAGATTCCGGCATCCCCGCCGCGTGGATCTACAGCGTGATGCGCAAGGAGAGCGCCTTCAAGCCCGATGCCACCTCGAGCGCCGGTGCGCTCGGCCTGTTGCAGATGATGCCGGGCACGGCGGCGATGACGGCGAGGGCCGCCGGCCAGCCGGTGCCGCCCGCCGAATCGCTGAAAGACCCGGCCGTCAACGTGCCGCTGGGCGCGCTGCACCTGCGCGAGGTGCTGGATAAATCAGAAGGCCGCTGGCAGATGGCGCTCGCCGCCTACAACGCCGGCTATCGCGCCGTGACGCGCTGGCGGCCACCTTCGACCATGGAGGCGGATGTCTGGATCGAGAACATCCCCTTCAACGAAACGCGCACCTATGTGCAGCGCATCCTGTTCCATGTCGGCGTCTACCAGTGGCTGGAGACGAAGAAATCGGTGCGCGCCAACAACTGGCTGCCGCCGGTCGAGCCCGCCCCCGTCGTGACGCCCTGAAACGATGAAAATCCACCTCGTTGGCGGCGCGGTGCGCGATGCCCTGCTCGGCCTCGCCGTTCACGAGCGCGACTGGGTGGTGACGGGGGCCTCGCCGGAAGACATGGCGGCCGCAGGCTACCTGCCGGTGGGCAAGGACTTCCCGGTTTTTTTGCACCCCAAAACGAAAGAGGAGCACGCCCTCGCGCGCACCGAGCGCAAGAGCGGGCGCGGCTACCAGGGCTTCACGTTTCACACCGGGCCTGAGGTCACGCTCGAAGACGATCTGCTGCGGCGTGATCTCACCATCAACGCCATCGCGCAAGATGAAGACGGCACCTTGATCGACCCCCACGGCGGCCAGCGCGACCTCGCCGACAGGGTGCTGCGCCACGTCAGCCCCGCCTTTGCCGAAGACCCCGTGCGGGTGCTGCGCCTCGCGCGTTTTGCGGCGCGCTTCGCACCACTGGGCTTCACCGTCGCGCCCGAGACGATGGCTCTTTGCCGCCAGTTAGTTGAAGCCGGCGAGGTCGATGCGCTGGTGCCGGAGCGCATCTGGCAGGAGATGGCACGGGCGCTGATGCACGATCAACCGAGTGTGTTTTTCAAGGTGCTGCACGCCTGCGGCGCGCTGGCCAGAATCATCCCCGAACTCGCTGCGCTCGATGGCGTGCCGCAGCGCGCCGACTACCACCCCGAGGTCGACAGCCTCGTTCACACGCTGATGTGCGTGGACGTCGCCGCGCGCGAACACTTTGCGCTTGAAGTCCGCTGCGCGGCCCTGCTGCACGATCTCGGCAAGGCCGCGACCCCGATGATGGAATGGCCCAGCCACAAGATGCACGACGCGCGCGGCGTGCCGCTGGTGGAACAGGTCTGTGCCCGCCTGAAGATTCCCAATGGCTGCCGCGAGATCGCGGTGCACCACACGCGCGAACATTTGCTGATCCACATCGTGCGCGAGCTACGCCCGCAGACCTTGCTCGAACTGCTCGAACGGCTCGATGCCTTTCGCAAGCCCGACCGCCTCGCACGGGTCTGCGAGGCCAGCCTCTGCGATGCGCGCGGGCGGCTGCACTTCGAGGCTTGCGACTACCCGCAGACCGATTACCTGCGCGCCGCCTTCGACACCGCAGCGGCAGTGCCGGTGAAAGAGGTGATCGCCGCCGGCTTCACGGGGGCTGGCGTGAGCCTGGAGCTCAAGCAGCGCCGTGTCGCCGCACTCACCGCCTTCAAGCAGTCCAGGCGTCCAGGCTGAGAGTTTTCGCGGAGCAGGGCTTACAGGCGCGCCAGCCGCGCGAATGAAAAGAGCTTGGCGCAGGGGTGCGACTTGCCCTGCACGGCCGCCAGCAGAATCTCGGAACCGATCTGGCTGTAAGTGATGCCGTTGCCACCGTAGGCCATGGCAAGCAGCACCCGTGGACCGTGCTGCTCGTGTGCGCCGAAAAACGGCAGGCCATCGTCCGTTTCGGCGAAGGTGCCCGCCCAGGCGAATGCTGGTGTGAGATCAAGCTCTGGAAACAGCTTCCGGGCTTTTTTATGCAGTGTGCCGGCCTTGCGATTCACCAGCGCATCGCGTTTCAGGGGGATGTCGATCTCGTCATCCTCGCCGCCGATCAACACGCGGTTGTCGCCGGTGCGGCGCAAGTAGATGTATGGCCGCGCAGACTCCCACACCATCGTGTCATCCAGCCCACCGAGCGGACCTGGGATGGTGTCGGTGATGTAGGCGTAACTGCTGCGGTTGTTCGCCACTTTTTGGTCGAGGTGCTGCTCGTTCTGGTAGCCGGCAGCGAGGACGAGATACTTTGCATCGATGCGACAGCCCTGTCCGGTGGTGGCCCGCACCCCGCCACGCTGAGTCTTGAAGCACTCGATGGCGGTGTGGTCGAACACCTGGCCGCCCGCACGTTTCACTTTGCGCAACAGCTTGTGGACCATCTGGTACGGATCCATCTGTGCACCCACCTCGCTCAGCAGCGCCGTGGCGGCATCAATGCCATAGGCCTGCTTCAAGGCCTTGCGGTCGAGCGTCTGCACCTTGAGGCCCTGGCTGCGGCGTAGGTCGCCCTCGTCGAGCAGCTGTTGGCGGTGATACCAATGGCTGGCGTAATACAGGCTCTTCATCAGTTGGAAATCGATACCGCCCAGGCTGCCCGCCAGGCGATGCAGCTTGCCGATGGCCGCTGCGCAGGCACGGTAGGCGAGTACCGCATCCGCGAGGCCATAACGGGTGGCGAGATCCTGCATCTCGGTGTCGATTTCGTATTGCAGCAGCGCGGTGCTGGCGCTGGTGCTGCCCCAGGCCACATCGCGCCGGTCCACCACACAGACGCTCATGCCGGCCTGGGTCATGGCATGGGCGACGAGCGCGCCGGTAATGCCGGCTCCGATGATGAGCACATCGCAGCGCGTGTCTTTCTGCAGCCTCGGAAACGCCGTCATCAATCCATTGCGAACGGCCCAGAAGGGATAACCGCTTTTCAGGTCCATGCTCTCGTTCCCGTATTTGCTGCACGAAGGTAGTGACCTCGACTGAATCGCGCGTTGACGCAGGTTGCGCCCGAGGTCTCGCCTGACCGCGGTTTGGATGGATGCATCTGGATGCCGAACGGGGCACAGTCCGCAAATGGCGAGTCTTGAATCGGCAGTGGTTTCCGGCGCGCGTCGTTTTTTGATCGACGCGCTCAATGTCGCCTACTGGTGCGGCAATCCACCCTCGCTGCGCCTGCCGATCAGCTTGATGACGCATCTCCTGCAACAGGGGCATGGCGTGCGTCTGTACTTCGACGCCAGCGCGCGCTACGCCCTCAAGCACGAGGCCGAGCTGTACGCGCAGCTGATGCAGCACCCGCGGCATTGCATCGAGGTGCCATCGGGCCGGTCCGCCGATGGCGCGATGCTGCGCGAGGCCCGCGCCAGCGGCGCCTGCATCGTGAGCCGCGACCACTTCCGCGACCATCGCCGGCGCTATCGCAAACTGATCGACGACCCGGCCCGCGTGCTGCCGGGCTGGGTTGCCGAGGCTCAGCTCTTGGTGCCTGCACTGGCACTCGCGGCAGACCTGCCGGTGTCGGCCCAAGCCGCATCGCAGGCGTTACAGCCGCTGCTGGTTTGCGGGGCGAATGGCCTTTCGTGTTCATCTGGAGATCAGCAACCAATGTCATACCGGCACGCCACTGAAAAGTGAAGACGTAGAGAAGATCGAATTGCGAATCAGCGCCGCTGATCCACTAAATCCGATCCACAGGGGAACAACAATGATCTACAAGAATGCCTGCCCTCCTTCGGCGAGCTGGCTGGCTGCGCTCGTTTTGTGCTCCCTGGTCTCTGCCTGCGGCGGCGGTGGACGCGATCCGATTCTCGGCACCGGCGGTGCCACTCTGATCTCCCCGACCGTCACTGCGGTGTCACCCGCTGTGAATGCCAGCAATGTGCCGGTCAACACCAGCGCCATCACGGCCAGCTTCAGCGAGGCGATGGACCCGGCCAGCCTCACCACCGCGAGCTTCACATTGGCTTGCCCTTCCGGCTCGGCACAGCCTGGCGCGGTCAGCTACTCGGCCACTGGTCGCGTGGCGACCTTCACGCCCGCCGCCGCACTGCCCGCCAGCACGACTTGCGTGGCGAGCATCACCACTGCCGCCCGCGACCTGCGCGGCAATGCGCTCGCCGCACCATTCACATGGCAATTCACCACCGGCGTGACGCCAGATACGACCGCGCCCCTGGTCAGCAGCATGCAGCCGCTCGCCAATGCGACCGGTGTGGCCACCAATGCCGCTCTCGCCGCCGGTTTCAGCGAGGCGCTCGACCCGCTCAGCGTGACTCCGGCGAGCTTCATGCTGGCCTGCCCGAACGGTGCGGCCGTGAGCGGCACCGTTGGCTACCTGATGAGCAGCAACACCGCCACATTCACCCCCAGCAGCGCGCTGCCCGCGAGCACGGTCTGCACCGCGACGCTCAGCACGGCGATCCGCGATGCGGCGGGTAATGCCCTGGCTGCGCCGGTCAGCTGGAGCTTTACCACCGGCACCGCGCCGGACACCACCGCCCCCACGGTGAGTTCGGTCTTTCCGGCCAACGGCGCGACCACGGTGGCGATCAACACGGCCGTCACCGCCAGCTTCAGCGAGGCGATGGACCCCTTGAGCATCAGCACGGCCAGCTTCACGCTCGCCTGCCCCACGGGCACGGCCATCACCGGCACGGTGAGCTACGCCATGAGCAGCAATGTCGCCAGTTTCACGCCCGGCAGCGCGCTGCCAGCGGCTACCACTTGCAGCGCCACCATCACCACGGCGGTTCGTGATACCGCCGGCAATGCGCTGGCGACAGCCTTCAACTGGAGCTTCACCACCGGTGCCGCAGCCGACACCACGCGGCCCACCGTGACCGCCGCGCTGCCTGCCGCCGGTGCGACTGGCATTGCGACCAACAGCGCCGTCACCCTGAGCTTCAGCGAAGCGATGGACCCGCTCAGCATCACCGGCAGCAGCCTGACGCTGGCCTGCCCCGCTGGCACGCCCACGACCGGCACCGTGGCTTACGCCGCAAGCAGCAACAGCGCGAGCTTCACACCGGGCAGCGCACTGCCCACCAACACCAGCTGCACGGTGACGCTGAGCACCGCCGCGCGCGATGTGGCAGGCAACACCTTGGCCGCGCCCTTCACGTCCACGTTCACCACGGCGGCAGCGCCGGACACCACAGCGCCAACGGTGAGTTCCATCTTCCCCGCCAATGGCACTGCGGGTGTCGCGGTCAACACGGCGATCACGGCCAGCTTCAGCGAGGCGATCGCCCCCGCGAGCATCACCACCGCCAGCTTCTCGCTGGCATGCCCCACGGGCGCGGCGATCACCGGCACGGTGAGCTACGCCATGAACGGCAATGTGGCGAGCTTCACGCCCAGCAACCCCTTGCCGTCGAGCACTACCTGCACCGCGACGGTCAGTACCGCAGTGCGTGACCTCTCGGGCAATGCGCTCGCGGCACCGTTCACCTGGAGCTTCACCACCAGTGCCGCGCCGGACACGACGGCACCGACGGTGGTCGCGGTGTTTCCCGCCAACGGAACAACCGCGGTTGCGACCAACACCGCACTCACGGCGAGCTTCAGCGAAGCCATGAACCCCGCCAGCCTCACCTCCGCGAGCTTCGGCCTGGCCTGCCCGACGGGTGCTGCCATCACCGGCACGGTGGGCTATGCCACCAGCGGCAACGTGGCCACCTTCACGCCCGGCAGCGCGCTGCCCGCGAGCACGACCTGCACGGCAACACTCAGCACGGCGATCCGCGACGCGGCAGGCAACCCGCTGGCTGCGCCCTTCAGCTGGACTTTCACCACCAGCGCCGCGCCGGACACGACGCCGCCGACGGTGAGCACGGTGTTGCCCGCCAACGGGGCCACGGCCGTGGCGATCAACACCGCCGTCACCGCCAGCTTCAGCGAGGCGATGGACCCGCTCAGCATCACCACGGCGAGCTTCACGCTGGCCTGTCCGGCCGGCACCGCCATCACCGGCACGGTGGGTTACGCCATGAGCGGCAACGTGGCGACCTTCACACCGAGCAGCGCGCTCCCTGCAAGCACCACCTGCATGGCGAGGATCACCACCGCCGTGCGGGATACCGCCGGCAACGCGCTCGCAGCACCCTTCAACTGGAGCTTCACCACCGGCGCTGCACCCGACACCACGCGGCCCACCGTGACGGCCGTGCTGCCGGCTTCGGCGGCCAGCAACGTGGCCGTCAACAGTGCTGTGACCGTGAGCTTCAGCGAGGCGATGGACCCGCTCAGCATCACCGGCAGCAGCCTGACGCTGGCCTGCCCGGCAGGAACGGCGATCACCGGCACCGTGAGCTACGCGATGAGCAGCAACAGCGCGAGCTTCACGCCCGGTGCCAATCTGCCGCCCAACACCAGCTGCACCGTCACCGTGACGACCGCTGCACGCGATGCCGCGGGCAACACGCTGGCGCAGCCGTTCACCTCCACCTTCACGACCGGTGCAGCGCTCGATACGACGGCACCGACGGTGCTCTCGACCAATCCGGTCGATGGCGCGGTGGGCGTGTGCATCAACAAGACCATCAACGCCAGCTTCAGCGAGGCGATGGACCCGCTCAGCATCACCACTGGGACCTTCACGCTGCGGGTGAGCGGCGGTGCCGCCGTCATTGGCGTGGTGGCCTATGACAGCGCGACCCAAATCGCGACGTTCAATCCAGACGCCAACCTGATCGGCAGCCCGGCGACCAATTACACCGCGACAATCCGCGGCGGGCCGTCGGGTGTGAAGGATGTCGCAGGCAACGCGCTGGCGATAGACAGAGTCACCATGTTCACCACCAATACCTCGCAGTGCACTGTCGCCCCCACTCTGGGTGCCATCGCTCCGTTCGGTGCGTTCTCGGGTGCGACGGTGACCAACGATGGCCTCAATACCGTCATCAACGGCGATGTCGGCGTCAATGGCGCCTCCACCAGCATCACCGGCTTCCGCGATTCGGGCGGCAACGTCTACACCGTGACGCCGAACAACGATGGCCGAGTGAATGGACTGGTCTACACGCTGACGGCCCCGCCCGGCTCGGTGGCCGGTGAAAACGTGACGCAGGCACGCTCCGATGCGCGGCTGGCCTTCAACTCGATCTCACCGGGCAGCCTGCCAGGTGGCGTGGATGTGTCGAGCCTCGCGCAGTGTCCGAGTTGCGGTGGCGCAGGCGGCGGTCCGGATGAGCTGGCGGGCCGCACGCTCCCACCGGGCATCTATCTGTCTTCGACCGGCACCTACGATATCGGCGGTGCGGGTCGCACAACGGCAAATCTCACACTCGATGCGGGTGGCGACGCGGGCGCGGTGTGGGTGTTCCAGACCGCAGCCGGCAACGGCACGCTCAACGTCGGTCTCACCGGGCCTGCCACACCCGCAGTACCGATCATGGTGCAGCTCGTGAACGGCGCGCAGGCGAAGAACGTGTTCTGGTACGTGCCCGCAGGAGCGGTCATCGGCACCGGCTCGACCTTCACCGGCACGCTGCTTTCGGATGCCGCCAACACGCTCTCGACCACCGGCGGCAGCCCGCCGACGGCGGTGACCACGACCCTGAACGGCAGGGCGATCTCGCTCAGCGCCGGGGTGACGATGACCAACAGCGTCATCAATGTGCCTGCTCCCTGACCCGCCTAGAGAACCCTCATGAAAACGAAAACAGCAAACAGCATTCTGGCGGCGCTTGCAGTCGTGGCGATTTCAAGCCCGGCCCATGCGGACGATGCAGGCCATCTCACCGGCTGGTACGGCGGTCTCAATCTAGGGCAGGCGCAAGCCCGCATCGATGACGAGCGCATCGCCAACGATCTTGCCGCGCAGGGATTTGCCCAGACTGCCATCCGCAAGGACACCCGCGACCTCGGCTTCAAGGCCTTTGGCGGCTACCAGTTCAACCGCCATTTCGCGCTGGAGGGCGGCTACTTCGACCTCGGCAAGTTCGGTTTTACCGCCGAGACGCAGCCACCTGGAACACTTGAGGGTGAAGCCAAGTTCAGGGGCGTGAATCTCGACGCGGTCGGAACTCTGCCCTTGACCGACAAGTTCTCCGCATTCGGTCGCGCCGGTGTGCATTACGCCGAAACCAAGGCTTCGTTCAAAGGCAGCGGCGCCGTGCTGGTGGCCGATCCGGATCGCAGCGAGAAAGCGGTCAACTACAAGGTCGGCGTTGGGCTCGAATACGCGCTCACGCAGCAGCTCGGCCTGCGGGGCGAGCTGGAACGCTACCGGGTGAAGGATGCGGTCGGCAACAAGGGTGATGTCGATCTGGCCTCGATCGGGCTGGTTTATCGCTTCGGCACCAAAGCCCTTGCCTACACGCCGCCGGCTGCTGAGGCAGCACCGGCTGCGGCGCTGCCGCCCGCACCGACGCCCGCACCCGCACCGCGATCGGTGATCCTCTCCGCCGATTCGCAGTTCGATTTCGACCGCGCCGTCGTCAAGCCCGAGGGTCAGCGCGCGCTCGACCAGTTCGCGGTCGATCTCAAGCGCAGCCGCTACGAGCGCATCACCGTCGAGGGCCACACCGACCATCTGGGCAGCGAGGCCTACAACGCCGACCTCTCATCGCGCCGCGCCGAGGCGGTGAAGACCTATCTGGTCGAATCTGCTGACATCCCCGCGAGCCAGATCGAAGCGCGCGGCAGGGGTGAGTCGGCACCGCTGACCACGCCGGGTGACTGCGGCCCGCAGCCGAGCGGCAAGGTCTCGGCGGCGCTGATCGCTTGCCTGCAGGCCGATCGCCGGGTGGAAGTGGAGGCTTCCGTGAGTCAGTAGGTGCCCGACTGACCGACCGTGCGTGGGCTGGGCTAGCGCATCCGCTCGGCGGTCAAGGGCTGCGCAATGATCCAGAGGCCAGCCACTGTCAGCAGCACCATGAGGCCCAGCATCGGCAGCTGGCTGATGACTGCGGCGCGGCGGGTCGGGAACACGCAGAGGGCAACACGGTGGGCCACCACCACGCTGACGATGTGGCCGATGAGGATCAGCCCCACCTGCGTGTGCCAGACCAGCCCCATGCCCGGCAATATCGGCGCGCGCCAGAGCATGGCGGTGCCAAATAGATCCCAGCCCCAGCCGAAGGGGTCGGAGGCGAGGCTGACGATCTTCAGGCCCTGTGTGAGCAGCAGCGTGGCGTAGTGGGTGGCGTGGTAGACCAGCGCGATGGGCAGCAGGGTGTAGCCGAAGTCGAGCGCGAGTTCGCGTAGTGACCGTGTGCTGCGGGTCAGCTGTTTCGCCAACGCGACGCAGATCAGGTAGGCCCCGAGGTAGACGAAGGGCGAGGCGATGAGCCAGAGCGTTTCCCAGGCGATGTACCAGCTGCGCAGGCTGCTCACGGCCAGCATCGGCCGTGTGCCCGCTAGTGCGGTCACGATGCCGGTCGGGTCGCTCCAGAACAGGCGCACCCACCATTGGGTGGCACGCAGGCCATCGAAGGCGGTGGTCGAGAGCATGGCGAGGGCGAACACCACGCTGCTGATGCTTCCGGGGTGCTGCTCCACGAGCCCGCTGAACGGTGCGCGCCAGTGCAGGGTGCCGCGAGGGCGACCCGCTTCGGCAGGGCGATAGTCCAGCGGTGACATCAGCGCGACCAGCCGCAGAAACACCGAAAAGAACTCGCAGTGCTTGAACCAGGCGGCGCTGCCGATGAGCCAGACCCCGGCGACATTGAGCAGGGTGTAGGCGAGCAGCATGTGCCCGAGCGGCACCGGCCTGCCGAGGCCGAACAGCTCGAACCAGATGAATGCGAGGTACAGCGCCAAAGCCGGCCAGTCCCCCAGCCGCGCCGGGTATTGCAGCCGGCCTTGCGCGTGGCGGCCGAGTGCGGTCGTCATCACCCGCCAGGGATTCAACGCGGCGTAGAAGTTGCCCATGAGGGCGGTGAGGTAAGTGAAGCCGAGCAGGAACACGACCCAGAAAAAAGTCATGCTGAAGTTGCGGTAGGGATCAGGGTTGCCGATGAGCGCGGTGGCCATGCAGAGCAGCAGCAGCAGAACGCTGAAGGCCTTGAGCAGTGGCAGCGTGCGCCGCAGCGCGCGCACCCAGCTTGCGTTGCTCAAGTCCCGCGCTGGGGCTTGTGTTGCGGCCTTGGGTGATGAAGCAAACAGGCCGACGAGCAGGAAGGACAGCACCAGCGCCGCCGCCGCACCCCAGCCATACAACCAGAACGGCACCGGCAGGTTGTAGAGCCGGCCAAAGCCGTGCGCGCTCGCGCCAAACGGAATCAGCAGTGCGACCGCTGCACAGATGCCGCGCATGCCGGATGACTTCAGCAGGCGCAGCAAAGCTGCCTTATGGCGAGGGTAGCTTGCGCGCCTCGGCCGAGGCCTTGAGCGTCTGCTCCCAGAGCTGCAAGTAGGTCTCGGCCGAGTTGTAGAGCGCATCGGTCGCCTGCCTGCCGCCCTCGATCTTCAGCTCCTCGACCACATCCGGAATGAGGCCGTAATGCGACATGCCCTGCTCGTCCATGTTCCAGCTCTTGCCGCCGGGGATGGCCAGCATATCGACCTTGATCGGTGCTACGCCGGCCGCCGCGTACTGCGGCCCCCAGCCCTCGCCCTGGAACAGCGTGAAGGGATACTGGATCGGTGTCGTGCCCATGCCGCGCGGGCCGGGCAGCGTGCGCAGGCCGTTGGCATCGGAGCCGAAGCCCGCTGACACCGGACGCGTGGTGCCGGAGCTTTGCCAGACCGGGGTGAGCTGGCGGATGAAGCGTGCGTAGTCCACGCCGTTGGGCAGCGCCTGGAACAGGATGCCGCCCTGCTTGATCATCTGCTGGGCCTGCGCGGTGGTGATGCCGCCATGCCCGCCGTGACCCGAGATCATTGGGTAATTGGGCGTGACCTTTGCGGCCTCGTCGAGCATGTACTGCTTGATCGACAGCTCGGCGTGGTCGATGTCGAACACGAAGCCCTTCTTCATGATCTTGTCGATCGCGTACTTGCCGAGGTCGGTCACGCCGCGGGCATTGCACTGGCGGCCCGGCGGGTAGAGCGGCGCGGTGCCCGCGCCGGAGGCGATCAGCGCCTGCGTCAGCGGGTCGCCGCCGAGCATCAGCGGGGCGGTCTCAAGTTCGGCACCGGCGACGAAGACGCCCTCGCCGGTGAAGTACTCGACATCCGGGCAGGCGTAGGTCTTCCAGAAACCCCGAGTGTCGGTGGCTCCCACGTAATTGAGAATCGAGCTGAAGATGCCCGTGCCGCCCAGGGCGGAGTCGACGTCGTGATAGGGGAAGATCTGCCGCACGCCCGAGGCCCAGGCCTTCTCGATCTCGGCGTCGATCGACTCGCGTGTGCAGCCCGCCATCTCCGTGCCGCCCGGCAGAAACTGCACGCGGCAGCGGAAGATGTTGGCGAACTCCAGGCCGGGGATCACCGCCAGCTTGCCCTCGGCGATCACGCTGCGCGCCTCGGCTGGGTCCTTCACGATGCGATACCAGCCCTTGCCCGGCCCGCCCTCCTGCGCATCGACGTATTTCTCGATGTCGTACAGGTAGCTCACCTGCAAATCGCCCACGTCCTGATCGGTGCATTCCGCCATCTTGTCGCCATACGTTGCGACAGCGATGTTGCACAGCGCCTCGATGGTGGTGCCGTGGATCGACATGGTGCGCAGACCTGCTTTCCAGGCGCGCTCGACCCACTTGTAATACATCTGCTGGTGCAGGAAGGAATCGTTCTTGGGCCAGTCGATGAAGCTCGGCCAGCCCTGGGTGTCGTGCATGGCGAGCGGGTCGCCGTCGAGGATGACGTTCTCGGCACTCAAGGTGCCATTGGGACCGTGCAGCGCCATGCAGTTGCCGAGCGCCTCCGGCACACCAAAGCGGTTGATCGGCTGGCCATACAACACGCCGCCGGCCGTCGGCCCCTTGTTGCCACTGCCATCGGAAGCCTCTGAACTCATGCCCATGTGCGAATGCACTTCGGCAAAGCCGATCACCGGTTTGCCCAGGGGATTCTTGAAGGCGGCCGCGTCGATGCCCACCGGCATTTCGGGATAGACGCTGCATCCAGTCGCGGGCTCGAACACCAGCGGTGCCGCCGTGCCGCCCAGCAGCAGGCGGCCGGTGCCATCCACAGACAGCGGCATGCCGAGTGACTGGGCGGTGTAGATGCCCTGGTCGCCTTCGAGCGTGATGTCGGCACCATCGGCGGGCACGGTCTCGGCTGTCACTGCTGTACCTGCACCGGTCATCAGCGCCTGACCCTTGGTGTAGAACAGGTAGCGGCCAAGGCCCGCAGGCTTCATGTAGAACAGCTCGGCGCCCGCGGGGCTCGCCGCGTTGGCGATGAAGCCGCTCGCATCGCTCACCACGTACTGGCCGCCGGTCTTGAGCGTGAAGCAGCGGTTGGCGAGATCGAACTTCGACACCGGCGGTGCGGTGTTGCCGTTGCCCGGCGCTGGCACCACCACGCTGCCACGCGGCCCGGTCGAGTCACCGCAGGCGCTCAGGGCGGCCGCGACGGCAAATGCTGTGAACCAGGCTGTGGGTGCGATCCGACGCATGACTTCTCCTGCCAATGCAATGTGTTCACCGTCTCATGGCGGCGCGCGCACTGTATGCCCAGAGGCCGCAGGCGCGAAGTGGTAAAGATGGCTCGCACAAAAAAGGGGCCTCTCGGCCCCTTTCCTGAATCACTTGCACGGCTTCAGCGCCCTGCGATCTCGTCGGCGAGAAAGCCCGCGTCGTAGACCTTGCGCAGCGCCTCGACGATGGCACCGGCATGCACCGACACCGCGCGGTTGCTGCGCTCGTCGTACCAGTAGGCACCACCCAGCGAGCGGATGTTGCCGTCGAACACCAGGCCGATGATCTCGGCATTCTTGTTGATCACCGGGCTGCCGGAGTTGCCGCCGATGATGTCGTTGGTGCTGACGAAGTTGAAGGGCTGCGCCAGCGTGAGGCCACCCTTGTCCCTGGCCTTGAACCAGCTCTTCGGGAGCGCGAACGGATCAGCGCCCGTCTCGCGCTCGAAGGCACCGCCAATGGTGGTGAAGGGTGCGACCGGCTTGCCCTTTTCCTCCCAGCCTTTCACCTCGCCGTACGACAGGCGCAGGGTGAAGGTGGCATCTGGGTAGACGCTGGTGCCCTTGGTGGCAAAGCGCGCGGCGGCGATCTTGGCCGCACTCTGGGTCTCGATCGCCTTCACCTCGTCTTCATAGGTTTTGCGCAGCGCGCGCGCCGCCACGTCCACCTTGCGGGCCAGCTCGATGAAAGGGTCGCTGCTGGCGGCAACGGCCTTGGCACCGCCGTTCCACAGCGCCTTGCGGGTTTCGAGATCACCCAGCTTGGTGCCTTCGATCAGACGCTTGGCGACGGTCTCGGGCGAGTCCTTGCCGAGCACGGCCTTGACCATCGGGTGGTCGGGGCTCAGGTACTCGCGCAGCTTGGTGAGCGAGAAGGCGAGCGTGGCTTTTTCGTACTCGGGGTAGATGGGTGCGGTGGAAAACAGGTGCTGTTCCAGCTGCGGCAGGCGGGCCTCGCCGAACTCCTGCAGGCGCTCGGCATTGGGCTTGGCGCGCTCGTCGGCACCGCGCAACAAGAGACGCGCGGAGTCGAAATACTTGCTGTAGAAGCCGCTGCCGGACTCCAGCATGCGGTGCTCCCAGTAGATGTTGCGCAGCACGCCCTGCGCCTTGGCGATGTCCTGCCAGGCCTTGCCGGTGTCTTTCTTGAGCTTGGGGTTTTTGGCGACGGCCGCGCGCAGCTCGTCTTCCTGCTGCTTCTTGTAGGCGAACACGGTGGGGTCCTGCAGGGCTTCGAGCTGGCCCTTGCGGGCCTTGAGGCTGTTCTCCACACCGAACAGATCGTCCTGCGCGACACGCGCCTGCTCAGCACCCTCGGCGCTGTAGCGGGTGAGATAGCCGCGGAACTCGCTGGAGAACATCAGCCTTTGCGGCAGGGCGAGATCGCGCAGTGTTTCGAGCTGGGCCACGGTCAGGCCGCGCTCGGTGTTGCCGGGGTGGCCGGTGATGAAGCTGGCCTCGCCCTCTTTGGCGCCCTCGGGCTTGAAGGGGAAGTAGCTCGCAACCGTCGCGGGCTTGCCGTTCTCGTAGACGCGCAGCAGCGCCATGTCGAGATTGAAGCGCGGGAAGTTGAAATTGTCGGGGTCGCCGCCGAAGAAGGCGATGGCCTGTTCGGGCGCGAAAGACAGGCGCACGTCATCGAAGCGGTGATAGCGGTAGAGGTGGTAGCGGCCGCCCTGGTAGAGCGTGACCACCTCGCACTTCTTGGTGGCCTTGGCCTCGCCGGTGCAGGCGGATTCGATGCTGGCGATCTCGGCCTTGCGAGCCTTGGCAAAAGCCTCGCCGGTGGTGCCCTTGGTCGCGGCCTCGACCTTCGCGGTCACGTCGCTGATCTCTTCGAGCCGGTTGATTTCGAGTGCCGGGCAGCGCAGCTCGTCGGCGCGGGCCTTGGCGAGAAAGCCATCGGCGATGTAGTCGGCCTTGGCCGACGAAAGCTCCTGGATGCAGCCGCGCGCGCAGTGGTGGTTGGTGAGCACCAGGCCA
Source organism: Pseudomonadota bacterium (assembly GCA_040385605.1). Classification (GTDB taxonomy): domain Bacteria; phylum Pseudomonadota; class Gammaproteobacteria; order Nevskiales; family Nevskiaceae; genus Stagnimonas. The sequence continues at coordinate 26,957 of JAZKHC010000033.1, read as the reverse complement.
TCCTTGCTGACGAAGGAGCCGGAGCAGCCGTTGCCGAGACGGGCGGAGGACTGCATCACCTTGGTCACCCAAGCTGCATCCGGGGCGAAGCCGGTGCTTTTCTGGATTGCCTTGGTCGGCAGGTTGTCGAGCGTCCACATGCCTTCGGCGGCGAAGACAGAGAGTGGCAGCAGCAGCATGGCGGCAAGCCAGGCTCTTGATGCTTTCATAAAGGGGAACTCCTTGAGTCGGATTGGGACGCGGCAAAGCGCGCAACGCGGCTTGGACGCCGCGAATCGACGAAGAGTTTAACCAGCCTCAACGCTGCTTCGGATCGTTCGCCAGCAGAAAGATGCGCAGGCCCGCCAGGTCATCGGTGTTGATCTGATCCTGGTCGGCGGCGAGCAGCTCTTTCCAGATGTTTTCACGCGCGGGGCCAGCGGCATCCGGCACGTTGTAGAGCCGCACGCGGCGGCCCTTGGCGTGGCTCTTGGTGATGGCCTCGATCAGCTTGGCCTTCTGGTCGGCGGGCATGGGGCCGTTGCCGTCCCAGCCGAAGTGGGTGGTCCAGCTGTCCGAGATCAGCGGGATCAACGTCACCGGCTCGGCGCTGTCGAGATCACTGAAGCGGCCGTCGTAGAAGGTGTAGCGGCTCATCGCCGCCTTCATCGTCGCCAGCGGACGGTTGCCGCTCAAGGTCGCTGTCACCGCACCGAGGCGCAGGCCGCCGTTCTCGTACCGGGTGAACAGCGCATCGTATTTCGCCAGGTCCGCCTCGATGGCCGCGTAGGTGCTCTCGGCTTCGGTCTTGGCGTCGATCAGCAGGTAAAACGGCGAGCAGTCCTTGTGGATGCAGCCGCCGTTCTCGGCAGCGCGCTTCTTCAAGGGTTCGAGATAGAGCGAGGCCAGGGTCTTGCTGAAGTCGATGTCTTGCGGATCGTGCGCCACATACAGGCCGGCGACCTGGCTCACCCCCGATACCGGCACCACGTAGACATCTGCCTCGACGCTGCTGAAGCCCTGGTCGAGCGCGTCCAGCAGCGGCCGCGTGTGCTCGTAGTCATTGTGGGCGTGCGCGCGGGCCAGTGACTTTTCGCTGGTGACGGGCGGTGGCACCTCCGCAACGGGCGGCGTGACTGGGGCAGCGGCAGGTGTGGGCGTGGTGGCGCTGTCGCCGCAGGCGGCGAGCAGCAGTGCAAACGCAGCAGCGGTGAACGTCTTAAGCATGGTGGCTCTGGCACAGCAGGCGGTTGCGGGCGGCGGTGCGCCGGGCGAGGCGGTCGAAGTCGCCGTCGATGTGTTTGCCGAGCAGGGCCAGCTCGCGCACCGGCTGCACGGCGAGATTGGCCGCCGCGCCCGGGCGGCGGACGATGCTGAACTCGTCCACCACGCTGGTGAGGCCGCTGGCTTCATCAACCCCATAAGTGGTCGCGGTCATCGATGCGCCATTGACTGCGTACTCGACGAACAGCAGCTGTGCCAAGTGCTTCTCGCTCCAGCCCTGGATGGTCGGCTCGAAGCCACGGATGCCCACGCCGCCACAGCCGCTGGTGACCTGCACATAGCCGAGCGGATTGCGCTGGCCGTACGCCATCGGCGCGCTGCGCTGGTAGATGTGGTCGTGGCCGACCGCGAGCAGGTCCACGCCGAAGCGCACGAAGATACCCTCCTGCAGCGCCACCAGCGTCGGGTTGGCGGGGCCGCGGCCCTCCTGGTCGGTCCAGATGGTGAAGTGCTGGCAGACGACGATGAAGTCGATCAGCCCCGCCGCGCGGCGTACCGAGGCGGCGGCGAGATCGCTCTCCAGAAACGCGATCTCCTGCGCCAGCGTGCCGTCGGTGGCAAACGCGCCGCCGGTCGAGATGACGAAGTGCACGTTGCCGTAGTCGAAGGTGTAGAAGGTGCCATCCGGGCTGGTGCTGCTCTTGGGCGTGGCGAGGCGGTTGCGATAGGCGATGCCGTTGTTGCCCTCGTTCTCGTGGTTGCCGGGCGCGGTCATCCAGATGGTGTCGCTGCCGATATCCGCGTCGATCTGGTTGAACCAGTCGTCCCACACTTCCTGCGGGCCCAGATCCGACGAGCCCGAGGCATAGCAGAGATCGCCCGCCAACAGGGTGAAGTCCGGCTGCCGCGCGCGGATGGCGCGGGCCACGGCGCGCGAGCCGGCGGTGCGGCCGTGATCGCCAAAGTGCGTGAAGCGAAACGCGCCGCGCGGTGTGGGCTTGAGCACCGCCACCGGCGAGTAGCCCTCGGCCGAGCCGACGCGATAGCGGATCGGCAGCGCCTCGTCGAACTGGTCGGCCGTCGCCTTGTGGGTGAGCGCATCGACGAAGGGCGTGGTGGTCGTTGTAGCCGTCACTTTTTCGGTGAAGGGTGCATTGGCGATGTCTGCCGCGCTCATGCCCGAGAGCACCGGGCCGTATTCCAGCGTCTGCGCCGGTGCCTCGCTACCATCGGTGAACCAGGTGACGGTGCGGCTGGTGTAGATGTCGCCGGTCCACGACACATGGCGACCGCGCGGTGCGAACTTGGGGGCGATGACGACGGGTACCGGCACCGGGCTGGGGACGGCGGGTGGCACCGGTGGGGCAGTGGGTGTGGTGATCGGCATGCCGGCCACCTGCGGCGAGTTGCCGCAGCCCGCAAGCCAGGGCGGCAGAAGCAGCGCGCTGCCGCCAGCGAGGCCGCGGCGGATGAGGGCGCGGCGACGGGCATCGAAGTGTGAAGGGTTCATGCGTGAATAACTCCGGTCTTGCGGCGCAGCAGCGCCAGCGTGATGAGGCCTGCCAACAGCGGCAAGCCGGGCGAGCCGCCAAAGCGGCCGCTGTTGGATGGATCGAGTGATATCGGTGCCGCCACCGGCGGCGTGGGTGTGGGCGATGGCGTCGGTGCGACGGGCTCGCTCAGCAGCGTGTTGTGCTGCGCGGCCTTGGCGGTGGCGTCGGCAGCGAAGCGCACCACGTAGCCGGCGGGCGGGCCGGGCAGGGTGATGCAACCGAAGCGGTCCGTGCTCGCGCCCGGCACGGCGCTGCCATTGCGGGTGGTGACGGTGAGCAGCTTGTACGGCAGGCCGAGACCGTTGTCGGCATTGACGAGGCAGAGGGCGTTCGCACCCCGCGCGGCATCCGGTGAGAGCTTGACCGTGAGCGGGGCGTTAAGCACGGCACGGATGACGTCGATCTGATCGACCTGCGCGCCATCGGCCCCGGCGGCGCGGGCGAGCAGATATTCCGCCGCCTCGTTCTCGGGCCCCAGGTCGTAACTGTGCGGCAGCACCACGCTGCATCCGTCGTGGATGGCGGCGATGCGCTCGGGCGTGAACTTGTCGCGCCGCGAGCCGTAGACGGTGCTGCGCAGGGTCTCGTCGAAGAGCGCCTGCGGGGTTTCGTCACCCGCGATGTTGAAGATCACCCGCACATCCGGGTCGAGCGTTTGCGCGAGCGTCACCGCATCGCCGCTCATGTTGTGGAAGCTCCGCGTCGCCACACCGTAGTCCTGCGCCATGCGGAACAGCAGCGGGTAATTCTTGACGAACTTGATGTCGAACTCGATGCCCTTGCCCGCCGCTTGCGCGAGTTCGAGGATGTCTTCGAGCCGAGCGATGGGCGAGGGGTCGTACTCGCTGCCAATCCAGGGCGCGTAGTCGGCGGCGTTGAGCGCCTCGATCTGCAAGCTGGTCATGCTCGCCAGCTCGCCCGTGCCATTGGTGGTGCGGTCCACCGTCGAGTCATGCAGGGAATAGAACACGCCATCGAGCGACTCGCGCACGTCTACCTCGACGAAATCGGCGCCATAGGCAAAGGCGTGGCGGTAGGCGAACAGGGTGTTCTCGGGGGCTAGGTTGATGCCGCCGCGATGCGCCGAGATCAGCGGCGGATCGGCGCCCAGGTCTGGCGTGCCGACCATCATCCAGCGGGCGGGGTCGGCGCTTTGAGCGCAGGCGGCGTTGGCGCGCGGCAGCTCGGCCGCGTGGCTGCCGGCGGCGAACAGCGCGAGGGCGATGAGGAGTGGGCGGGTCATGGCGTGCGGCGGGTAGGCTTCGACCGGTGCGGACTCTAGTGAGGCCGCGTGACCGCGCCGTGATGAATGCGTGAATAGGCTGTTTTTGCCATCGTCATCAAGCGCCATGCATTCATCGAAATACACATCCGGTGCGTAATGTGTAGCGCCCATCCTTCCACCTGGAAGCGCGCCATGCCCGCCGTCCGCAATTTCCATCTTGCCAAGCCCCTGATCCACCGCCCGCTGTCGCGCCGTGAGCTGTTGCGCAAATCATTTCTGGGCCTCGGCATTCTCGGTGCCGGCGGCGCGCTCAGCGCCTGCGGCGACAGCAGCAGCGTGGCAATGCCCGCAGCACCTGGCGCGGCGCCTGCGCCGCCGAGCGTGCCGCCCTCCACACCGCCCAGCACACCACCCGCGACGGCGCGCGGCCGCCTGGTGATTCCGCCGCTCGCCACCACGCCGGATGAAAACAATCTGCTGATCCCGCAGGGCTTCAAGAGCCGGGTGATCGCAGAGGCCAACAGCCTGGTACCCGGCACGCAGTTTCTCTGGCACACCGACCCCGATGCCGGGGCGACCTTCGCCGCACCCGATGGCGGCTGGGTGTACGTGAGCAACCGAGAGTTCATCCCCGGCGGCAGCAATGCCATCCGCTTCGACAAGGAGGGCGCGATCGTCAGCGCCTACAACGTGCTGCCGGGCGCACTCAGCCGCACCAACTGCGGCGGCGGTGTCACGCCCTGGGGCACCTGGCTTTCGGGTGAGGAAAACGACGCAGGCTATGTCTGGGAATGCGATCCCTTCGATACCACCGGCATGTCCGCCACCCGACTGGATGGCTGCGGCACCTTCGCCCACGAGGCCGCGACAGTCGATACCACCAGCAACATTTTTTATCTCACCGAAGACCAGCCGGACTCGGCCTTCTACCGCTTCGTCCCCACCACACCGAACCTCGGCGGCATGCCGAGCGCGGGCGGCACCTTGCAGGCGATGAAGGTGGACGCGACGCAGGAAATGATCGACGCCGACGACGCCCGCGGCCCCTGGGCCGTGACCTGGGTGGACATCGCCACGCCGAACCCCTTGCAGCTGCCGGAAGTGCCGCCCGAGTTCCAGCCGCAGATGCCGACGCGCACGCAGGGCCAGGCCCTCGGTGCCGCGCAGTTCGATGGCGGTGAGGGCATCTGGTACCAGGCCGGCATGGTGTATTTCACCACCAAGGGCGATGGCCGCGTCTACGCGCACGACGTCGCGGCACAGACGCTGGAGGTGCTCTACAACCGCTTCCTGGCCCAACCAAATCCCATCATCGACTCGGTGGACAACATCGTGATGACGCCGGGTGGCGACATCGTGATCGTCGAGGACAAGGGCGACCCGACGCAGCAGGCCACGGCCATCCAGCCCGATGGCTCGATTGCCGTGCTGGTGCAGCTCGTCGGGCAGACCGACAGCGAAGTGACCGGCCCGGCCTTCTCGCCCGATGGGCGCTTCTTCTATTTCAGCAGCCAGCGGGGCCCGGGTGCGGGTGCGCAGATCGGCATGGCGGGCATCACCTATTGCATCGAGGGGCCGTGGTTCACACCGCTCGTAGCCTCCGCCGCGAGCACCTGATGCCACCACTCGACCGTCGCAGTTTTCTCAAAGGGGCCGCCGCCAGCGCCGCGCTCGGCGTGAGCGCCTGCGGTGACAGCAGCCTGCCGCCGCTGGCTGCCGCGCCTAGTCCAGGCCCTGCGCCGACGCCTTCGCCAACACCTACCGCGCCGCCGAGCTTCAAGCACGCGGTGGCGAGCGGCGACCCGCTGCCGACGGCGGTGATCTTGTGGACGCGCCTCAGCGACGTGAGTGCCGACACGCCGGTGCTCTGGCAGGTGGCAGGCGATGAAGCCTTCACGAGCATCGTGGCGAGCGGCACGGCGGGTGCAACAGCCGCCAGCGACTACACCGTGAAGGTGGATGCCACCGGCTTGAACGCGGACACGCGCTACTTCTACCGCTTCGCCTCTGGCGGGGTCAGCTCGCCCATCGGACGCACGCGCACCGCGCCGACCGCGGCAGTGGACGCGCTGCGCTTTGCGGTGGTGACCTGCAGCGACATCACGCGCGGCCTCTACAACGCCTATGCGCGCGTCGCCGAACTCGAAGACGTGCAGGCGGTGATCCACCTCGGCGACTACATCTACGAGACCGGCCGCATCGACCGCGTGCGCCCGCACGACCCGCCGCGCCGCATCACCACGCTCGCCGACTACCGCCGCCGCTACGCGAGCTACCGTGAGACGACGGAGTTGCAGAACGTCCACATCGCCCACCCGATGATCTGGGTCTGGGACGACCACGAAACCTGCGACGCCGCCTGGCGCTTTGGCGCCGACCCGGCCGACCACGAAGAAGCCACCGACGGCCCCTGGGAGGCGCGCCGAGCCGCTGGCATGCAGGCCGCCGTTGAGTGGCTGCCGATCCGCCTGCCGGAGACTGCTCGCAACGAGCGCATCTACCGGCATTTTTCCTTCGGGCCGCTGGCCGATCTCACCATGATCGACACCCGCCAGTTCGATCGCAGCCAGCAGGTGGCCAACAACGCCGAGGCCGGCTTCACACAGACCGGCGACTTCACCGACCCCGCACGTTCCATCTTGGGCATGGAGCAGGAGAGCTGGGTGGCCGAGCAGTTCGCGCGCAGCGGTCACACCTGGCGGCTCATCGGCAACCAGGTGATCGTCTCGCCGCTGAAGATTCTCGGCACCCCGCGCGCCACGGGCACCAGCGTGTTCGCCAACAACGACCAGTGGGATGGCTACGAACCCGCGCGCGACCGCTTTCTCGATGCCGCAGCTGCGGCCAGCGTGCAGAACCTCGTGGTGCTCACTGGTGATGTGCATGCCAGCATGGCTTTCGAGATCGTCCGCGACCCCAACAATCCGGCCAGCTATGTGGCTGGCACCGGCGTGGGCAGCGAGGGCGTTGAGCTGGTCACGCCGAGCATTTCCAGCGGCGGCGACCAGGCCAATCCCACGAGCGAAACCGACGACCCCGAGGCTTTCGTTGAGGCGCTCATCACGACGGGCAGCGAGGTGCTGCGCGCGAGCAATCCGCACCTGAAACTGTTCGACGCCTCACGCAACGGTTATCTCTTGCTGACCGTGACGCCGGAAAGCCTGCGTGCTGACTTCTGGCTGGTGCCGACAGTGCTCGAACTCACCGACGAACAGACTTTGAGCTTTGCCTTCAACGTTGCTGCGGGCAGCAACACGCTGGTGGAAGACCTTGCCGTGCGCGCGATGGGCAGCGCCTAAGGCGAGCGCCTGCCTACAATGCCCTCAAACATTGGGGGCATGTATGACGCCAGAAGCCAAGGCGCGCCAGCAGATCGACGACAAACTCGCGCAAGCCGGCTGGCAGGTGCAGGACATGGCGGCGCTCAACCTGGGCGCAGCGCGCGGCATTGCCGTGCGCGAATACCCCACCGACACCGGGCCGGCGGACTACGTGCTGTTTGTCGATCGCACTGCGGTTGGCGTCATCGAAGCCAAACGCGACGCAGCGGGCGAGAGCCTCACCGTGGCTGAGAGCCAAACGGAACGCTACGCCGGTGCCACGCTGAAATGGCGCCAGAGCGGCACGCCGCTGCCCTTTCTGTTCGAGGCCACCGGCCAGGTGATCCGCTTCACCGATGGCCGCGACCCCGCACCGCGCTCGCGCGAGCTGTTTCACTTCTTCACGCCGGATACGCTGGCGCATTGGCTGGCGCAGCCACAAACGCTGCGCCGCCGCCTGGTGGAAGAAATCCCGGCCCTGCCCACCCAGAACCTGCGCGCCTGCCAGATCAGCGCCGTCACCGGCCTCGAAAAATCGCTGGCACTCAACAAGCCCCGCGCGCTCATCCACATGGCCACGGGTGCCGGCAAGACCTTCACCGCCATCACCGCCGTGTATCGCCTGCTCAAGTTCGGTGGCGCCAAGCGCGTGCTGTTTCTGGTGGACACGCGCAACCTCGGCAAGCAGGCGCACCAGGAGTTCATGGCCTACACGCCGCCGGACGACGCCCGCAAGTTCACCGAGCTGTACAACGTGCAGCGCCTCGCCTCACCCGCGCTCGACCCGCACGCGCAGGTCTGCATCAGCACCATCCAGCGCATGTATTCCATCTTGAGCGGCGAGCCGATTGACGAGGCCGCCGAAGACATCTCGCTCAATGAGCTGCAACAGACCGCCCGGCAGGAAAAGCTCGTCCGCTACAACGCGGCGGTGCCGGTGGAGAGTTTCGACTTCATCGTCATCGACGAATGCCACCGCAGCATCTACAACCTCTGGAAACAGGTGCTGGACTACTACGACGCCTTCCTCATCGGCCTCACCGCCACGCCAGACAAACGCACGTACGGGTTCTTTAACGAGAACATCGTCGCCGAATACAGCTATGAAGATTCCGTAGCCGATGGCGTCAACGTCGGCTACGACGTGTGGGAGATCGAAACCGAGATCACCCAGAAGGGTGCCGAGCTGAAGGCCAGGGAATGGATCGACCACCGCGACCGAAGCACCCGCGCCAAGCGCTGGGCGCAGGCCGAGGAAGACACCGCCTACACCGGCAGGGAACTCGACCGCTCTGTGGTCAACGTGAGCCAGATTCGCCAGGTGATCCAGGCCATGAAGCAGGCGGTAGAGAAGCAGCTCTTCCCCGGCCGAAGCGAAACGCCCAAGACCCTCATTTTCGCCAAAACCGACAGCCACGCCGACGACATCATCCAGATCGTTCGGGAGGTTTATTCGCAGGGCAATGCCTTCTGCCGCAAGGTGACTTACAGCGAGAAGGACGCCGACAGCGTGCTGCAAGCCTTCCGCAACGACTACCACCCGCGCATTGCCGTCACCGTGGACATGATCGCCACCGGCACCGACGTCAAGCCGCTGGAAGTGCTGCTGTTCATGCGCGATGTGCGCAGCCGCAGCTACTACGAGCAGATGAAGGGCCGTGGCGTGCGCAGTCTCGATGCCGATGGCTTGAAGCGCGTCAGCAATAGTGCCGACGGGGCCAAGACCCGCTTCGTGCTGCTGGACGCCGTAGGTGTGGAGAAGAGCTGCAAGACCGACTCCCGCCCGCTGGAGAAAAAGCCCGGCGTGGCGCTGAAAGACCTGCTGCAAGGTGTCGCCATCGGCCACCGCGACGACGACACCGTGCTCAGCCTCGGCAACCGCCTGGTGCGCCTGGCGAAGCTCTTGGACGACAAGCAGAAAGCCCGTATCGCCAAGCAAAGCGGCGGTGCCACATTGGCCGAGCTGGGCCGCCAGCTCATCCAGTCGCTCAACCCCGACGCCATCCAGCAGGCCGCGCTCGACACCGCCAAGGCCCAGGGCATCACCCGCAGCGCCGACACCCTCACGGCGCAGGAGCTGCAAGCCGCCCGCGATGCCCGCGTGCTCACCGCCTGCATGGCCTTCGACAAACCCGAACTGCGCGATGTGGTGGAAAGCATCCGCCGCGAGCGCGAGCAGCTCATCGACCATGTGAACCTCGATACCGTCACCTACTCCGGCTTCACCGAGCAGGCGCAGCAGCAGGCGCGCCAGACGGTAGACGCCTTCCGTGCCTACCTCGACCAGCACAAAGACGAAATCACCGCCCTCGGCTTCTTCTACCAGCAGCCCTACCAGCGGCGCGGCCTGACCTTCGCCATGATCGAAGAGTTGCACGAGCGCCTCGCCCGCCCGCCGCTCATGCTCACCACCGAGCGCCTGTGGAGCGCCTATGCCCGTGTGCAGGAGGGGCAAGTGAAAGGCGTGGCCCAGCGCCGCCAGCTCACCGACCTCATCAGCCTCGTGCGCTTTGCGCTGGGGTTGGAGACCGAACTCACGCCCTTTGCAGACGCCGTGGACAAACGCTTCGCCGACTGGATCTGGCGCCACAACAGCCGCCGCGCCACTGCCTTCACGCCTGAGCAGACCGAATGGCTGCGCCTGATGAAAGACCACATCGCCAGCAGCTGCGGCATCACCCGCGATGATTTTGATTACGCCGAGCTGGCCCGCAAGGGCGGCCTGCAGAAGGTGTGGGGCGTGTTTGGGGGTGAGCTGGATGGCTTGATGCAGGGGATGAATGAGGAGTTGGTGGCGTGAGTGAAGTTGACCCAGCCGACAGGCCTTACAGCTGGAGCACTGCTGCCATTGCCGATTTATCGACTTTGGTTCGTGGCGTTACTTATAAGAAGGAAGATGCGGCTTACGCGCCTGCCCTCAATTACGTTGCAGTTCTCCGCGCCACCAACATCAGCGGTGCTGGTCTCGACTTCGATGATCTTGTCTTCGTTCCGAATCGATACGCTGACTCACAACAGATGCTTCGTAGAGGCGACATCGTCATTGCCTCATCAAGTGGTAGCAAAGAGGTTGTCGGCAAGGCAGCGCAACTCGGCGACGCTCGATTCGCGGGTAGTTTCGGTGCTTTCTGCACGACGGTTCGGCCTCATGCCGAAATCGATGCCTCCTACCTTGGCTACTACTTCCAGACTTCCGAATACAGAAAGGCGATTTCCGATGTGTCGGCTGGCTCCAATATCAACAACATCAAGTCCAGCGACTTAGCCGGGCACCAGCTGCCGCTAGCGCCCAAAAGCGAACAAACCCGCATCGTCGCCAAGCTCGAAGAGCTGCTGTCCGGCCTCGATGCCGGCGTGGCGGAGTTGAAGGCGGCGCAGAAAAAGCTCGCGCAATACCGCCAGTCCCTGCTCAAGGCCGCCGTGCAAGGCGACCTCACCGCCGACTGGCGCCGCCAGCACCCGCCGCCGGAAACCGGCGCCGAGCTACTCGCCCGCATCCTCAAACAGCGCCGCGAGCGCTGGCAGGCCAAGCAACTCGCCAAGTTCGCCGAACAAGGCAAGCCACCCCCCAAAGGCTGGAAAGACAAATACCCCGAACCCGCCGCCCCCAATACCCGCGATCTGCCCGCGCTACCGGAGGGGTGGGCGTGGGCGAGCATTGAGCAGATTGCCGATGTTGGGACTGGTGTCACTCCGTCGCGGGCAAAAGCCGCCTATTTCCAGAATGGAACTACTCCTTGGGTAACCAGTGGCGCCCTCAATGGCGAATTCGTAACAGCAGGCAGTGAACTCGTTTCTGATGCCGCTTTAGAGGAATGCCGTCTTGAGATTTATCCGACGGGCTCCTTGCTTCTGGCGATGTATGGAGAAGGAAAGACGAGGGGCAAGTGCTCGGAGCTGATGATCCCAGCAGCTATCAACCAAGCTATTGCCGCAATCGTGCTGGAGGATGGTGCTGCCAAATGCCGAAGGTTCCTGAAAATCTTCTTGCTCGCTAGCTACGAGCGAATGCGCGAACAGGCTGCTGGCGGGGTGCAGCCGAATTTGAATCTGCAAATCGTCAAAGCAATTGCAGTCCCGTTGCCGCCCGCTAGCGAGCAGGAGGCGATAGCAGAACGGCTTGGCGAATTGCTCAGTGGTGTCGCTGACCAGGTCAGGGCTGTGCAAACGGGTATCAAACAATCCACCGCCCAACGCCAAAACATCCTCCGCGCCGCCTTCGCCGGTCAGCTGGTGCCACAAGACCCCAGCGAAGAACCCGCGAGCCTACTGCTGGAGCGCATCCGTGCCGAGCGCGCCGACAACAGCACGCGCACGGCCAAGCGCGGGCGCAAGACCATGGCAAGCTGACCTGGCGAGCAATTTGTAAGAAACACTTACACCTTGCGCGGTCGCCAAGCGGAGGCCCAGAAAAACGAAAGGCCCCGGTGAACGCACCGAGGCCTGACGCCGACCGGGTTCTCCCAGTCCTGCGTTTGAGTTTATTGCCCGCTATCGCTTGTCGTCGAACATCTTGTGCTGGCGAGCCGAATCGGGAATCGGCAACTGCTCGACCGAGATCACCTTGATGGCCAGGCCCTTGCCGATACGGTGCAGGTCACCGTCATCGCTGTAGATCACGGTGGCGTTGCGCGAGAGCGCGATGGCCATGATCTGCCAGTCGAACTTGAACTTGGTGCGGCTGATGTTGCCGCGTGCCTTGCCGTCCCAGTGCTCGTCCAGCAGCAGGGCGCATTCGGTGGCGGCGCGCTGGTCGAAAGGCTCGATGACGAAGTGACGGCTCGCGCCGAGCTTGGCCATCACCTCGTCGCGGGCCTTGCCAGCGCGGGTGAGGTATTCGGTGAGGCTGGGGGTGGGGATGAGAATCTTGGTCTTGCTGTGTTGTGCAACGAGGCCATCCAGCTTGGCCCGCTTGTCACCCTTGATGCGCGGGTTGAAGAGGTCGATGAGGATGTTGGCGTCGAAGACGACTGGCATCAGTCGGCCCTGAGCTGGCGCCAGGCGTCAGTGGGGTCGGCCAGCGCGTTCCAGCCATTGCCTTCCAGGCGCTGGATGCTTTCGACCACCTGTGCCAGCGGGGTGTCGTCCAGGCGCTCGAAACTCAGGATGTCGAACTCTTCCAGCGTCCAGCGTCCATCATCGCCGCGCCGCCATTTGCCCTTGCCCTGCAGGCGCACGTAGCAATCCCACAGGGGCGCGAGCTGGCGGGCAAGGTCGCGCCTGGCGTTGCATTTGTGTACCACGCCTTCGTCGGTCTTTATCCAAACCGGCACGCTGTCGTCCACACCCTTGACGCCGACGACGGTGCCATCGAGCGTGCCGGCTTCGTGGACGATGGCTTCCTGCGCCAGGGGCGCCTTACCGCCAGCGAAATAGACCAGCGCCTCACCACCCTTGCGGGTGAGCTTGGCGCTGGCGCCGTCGCGGCGCAGCAGGGTGTTGATGGTGCGCCAGGGCGCGGCCATGTCCGCCGGCATGTCGGTGCCGCCGATGAGGCGCAGGCGCGCCTCCAGCTTGGGCGCGGCCTTAACGGGGGCGGTGAACTCCAGCACGGCACTGCCTTTGCGCACCTTGCTGAAGTGAACATCGTCCGAGCTGAAGATGGCCCGCAGCGCATCCACGTACTCTACGAAGCGCCCCAGACGCAGGGTTTCTGGCGTCAGGGCATCGATACGGAAGTCGTAGTGGATGGGGGGCTGCTTCATTGGTCAGGGCTTTGGTCGCGGCCTAGTATGCGCGGCCCCTTAGGTGCCGCCAAAAGGTTTAGGTTCCAGTTTTGGGGGTTCGCCATTATCCAAAGGCCTGGATAATAAAGTGCCTGCCGGATGCAAGAGACTGAAAGAAATGGACTTTTGCGAATTTTCATTATCCATTTGCCATTGCGGGCAACAGAACAGGTCCGCTGCACCTCGTCCACTTCCAGTGCTGCCATGAACACCTCCACCCTCATCCAGAAAGTCTGGAACTTCTGCCACACGCTGCGCGACGACGGTGTGGGCTATGGCGACTATCTGGGGCAGCTCACCTACTTGCTGTTCTTGAAGATGGCGCAGGAATACACCGAGCCGCCCTACAGCCGCGATACGCGCATCCCCAAGGGTTACGACTGGGCGAGCCTCAAGGCCAGAACGGGAGAACCGCTGGAGGCGCATTACCTTGCCACGCTGCACGCGCTCGGCGTTCAGCCGGGCATGTTGGGGGCGATCTTCTTCAAGGCACAGAACAAGATTCAAGACCCGGCCAAGCTGACTCGGCTGGTGCAGATGATCGACGAGCAGAGTTGGGTTGGCATGGATGCCGACACCAAGGGCGATCTCTACGAGGGCCTGCTGCAGAAGAATGCGGAAGACACCAAGAGTGGCGCAGGCCAGTACTTCACGCCGCGCGCGCTGATTCAGGCGATGGTGGCCTGCATGCGGCCCACGCCGGGCAAGACGATTGCCGACCCCTCATGCGGCACGGGCGGTTTTTTTCTCGCCGCGCAAGAGTGGCTGACCGGCACGGGCGAGTGGGTGGCGCAGCACAGCGAGTGGCTGGGCCTTGAACGGCCCGTGCTCAACCTTCGGCAAAAAACGTTTCTGCGCGACCACACCTATTGCGGCAACGAGATCGTGCCTGGCACGCGGCGCTTATGCCTGATGAATCTGTTTCTGCACAGCATTGGTGACATCGTGGGCGAGCCCTGCGTGGAGCGCTCGGATGCGCTGATTGCCGAGCCGAAAGCGCGCGTGGATCTGGTGCTGGCGAACCCGCCCTTCGGCAAGAAGAGCAGCATGACCATCACCAATGCCGAGGGTGAGGAAGACCGCGACGCGCTGACCTACGAGCGGCAGGATTTTTGGGAAACCACTTCCAACAAGCAGCTCAATTTTTTGCAGCACATCGTCAGCCTCTTGAAGGTGGATGGCCGCGCGGCCGTGGTGCTGCCAGACAACGTGCTGTTCGAGGGCGGGGCGGGCGAAAAGATTCGCCGCAAGCTCTTGGAAACCTGCGATGTGCATACCGTGCTGCGGCTGCCTACGGGCATCTTCTACGCACAGGGCGTGAAGGCGAACGTGGTGTTTTTCGACAACGCGCCAAAGGATGGCCGTGTGCATACCAAGGGCGTGTGGTTTTACGACCTGCGCACCAACCAGCACTTCACGCTCAAGACGCGCCCGCTGAAGCTGGACGATCTGCGCGATTTCATCACCTGCTATCACCCGGCTAACCGCCATACGCGCACGGCCACCGCGCGATTCCGCTACTTCACTTATGACGAGCTAATGAGGCGTGACAAGGCGAGTCTGGATGTGTTCTGGCTGAAGGACGAGAGCCTCGACAATCTGCAGGACCTGCCGCCGCCCGATGTGTTGCAGCAGGAGATCATCGACCACCTCGAAGCGGCATTGGCTGCCTTCCGCGATGTGGCCGTCAGCTTGCCTCGCACTTCGACTTGAGGTTCTACACGCCGCGTTACAGGATAACCCTTGCCAGCGGCGCCGGCAGCTGCTCGCTGGTGATGTAGACCGCGTCCTTGCGGCCGCGCAGGAAGGTGCCGGCTTCGATCTGCGGATAGTCCGGCAGGTCGAATCCAGTCGGTGCCTTGGCAAAGGCCTGCGCCCAGGTTTCACCCACCGTGCGATCCCAGAAATAGCCGTTGCTGAGCGTGCCGACATACGCGCGGCTGAGCGTGTCGTCGAAGTCCATCGCGGTCGTCCAGTTGAACGACTCCGGATTGCCGGGGAAATCCGACGGGGCGCGCGGGATGTTGATGGCACCTAGGTTCGTCATCAGAGGTGAGGTCTGCGTCGGCAGCGCCAGCGAGAAGCTGTAGAGCGTCGGCTTAGGGTCGCGCTTGCTCACCACGTAGGCGACGTTCTCCACCCCATCGACCGCGAGCGATTCGTTGTCGCGCGGGCCTTCGGGATAACTGACGTTGTAGAGGCCCGTCGGTATCGCACTCAGCATCTCGATGCCCGTGCCACCGGCCAGCACCGGCTCCGGCACGCGGTAGAAGGTGATGAAGGGGCGAAAGGCATCGTTGTCCCCCATGTCGCCGATCAGCAGATACGGGGTGCCGCCATTGCTGTAGCTGACCAGGTCTTCCCAATCGAGATTGGCCGGTGCGCCGGTGATGCTGAGCGTGGCGATGTGCGTGCCTTCGGTGGTGATGGCGTACAGCTCGGTCGCACCGCCGGAGTCGTTCAGCGTCCACAGCACGTCGTCGCGCCGCTGTGAACGCGCCAGTCCGCTGGACTCGTTGATGAGCGGATCGTCGAGGGTGTATTCGACCAGCTTCGGCTCGGCAGGTGGCGGTGCAGGCGGGTTGCTCACCGGCGGCGTGACGACAGCTGGCAGCTCGGCGCGCACGCCGGTGCCTTCGCTCGAATCACCACAGGCGGCGAGTGCGCCAGGGGCGCCGATACAGACAGCTGCTGCAAAAAGATGAGCTCGCATCGTACACCCCCAAAAAATGAGGGCGCGACGATGCCAGCGGGCTGCGTCAGCGCGATGACAATCGCGCTGACGCTCTTCAAATCAAATCGTCCGCGCGATCAGCTCTTTCATGATCTCGTTGGTGCCGCCGTAGATGCGCTGGGCACGGGCGTCGATCCAGGCGCGGGCGACCGGGTACTCCAGCATGTAGCCATAGCCGCCGTGCAGCTGCACGCACTCGTCGATGACCTTGCACATGAGGTCGCTCGTCCAGTACTTCGCCGTCGCCGCGTCATCGACGCCGAGCTTCTTCTTGAGCGTCAGCTCGATGCAACGATCCACATACACGCGCGCAATGGCTAGCTCCGCCTTCATCTCCGCCAGCTTGAAGCGCGTGTTCTGGAAGCTGCTGACCTGCTTGCCGAACACCTTGCGGCTCTTGGTGTACTCGATGGTGTGCTTCAGCGCCGCCTCGGCACCGGCGACGCTGGTGATGGCGATCATCAGCCGCTCCCAGGCGAGTTCCTGCATGAGCATGATGAAGCCCATGCCCTCCTTGCCGCCCAGCAGGTTGGCCTTGGGCACGCGCACGTTGTTGAAGAACAGCTCGCAGGTGTCCTGCGCCTTCATGCCCACCTTGTTGAGCGGCTTGCCCTTGCTGAAACCCTCACTCGTGGCCTCGACCAGCAGCAGCGAAATATCCTTTGCACCCTCGCCGCTGTTGCCGGTCTTGGCGACGACGATGACGAGATCGCTCAGGTACCCGTTGGTGATGAATATCTTGCTGCCATTGAGGATGTAGTCCTCGCCATCGAGCACGGCGGTGGTCTTCACCGCTTGAAGATCAGAGCCAGTGCCGGGCTCGGTCATCGCAATCGCACCGACCAGTTCTCCCGTCGCCATCCTGGGCAGGTACTTGGCCTTCTGCTCCTTGGTGCCGAAGTTGTTGATGTAGGGCGCGACGATGTCGCTGTGCAGCGAGAAGCCCACGCCCGAATCACCGGCGTAGCTCTGCTCTTCCATGAGGATTGCCGAGTAGCTGCGATCGACCCCAAGGCCGCCGTATTCCTCCGGCATCGTGATGCAGAGCAGGCCCAGCTCGCCGGCCTTGTTCCACAGGCCGCGATCGACATGCTGCTGCGCTTCCCAGGCCTCGCGGTGCGGCACGACTTCTTCGGCAAAGAAGCGTTTCACGGTCTTGCGGAAATCTTCGTGCTCGGCGGTAAAAATAGTTCTTGGGATCATGCGCAAAACTCCAGCAGGGATGAGGGATAACTTAGAAGGGCCCTGATCCTACGGGCTTCGCAGGCCCTGCTGTCAATCGGTAATCCATCGTTCCTATTTTGAGGCGGGCGTCAGTCCAAGCGCAGCCCAACCGGCGTGGCCCAGCTGGTTCAGGGTGGCCATGTTGCGCGCCGGGATGTGGTCGACATCGGGGTAGCTCTGCACCGCCTGCTCGATTGAATCCTCGCGCAGCAGGTGCAGCAGCGGATAGGGCGCGCGGTTGGTGAAGTTCTCGATGTCATCCGTCTCGGTGCCCGCGAACTGATACTGCGGGTGGAAGCTGGCCACCTGGATCACGCCTGTAAGGCCGAGTGCATCGAGGGCCGCATCGGCGGCATCGAGGAAGTCGTTGTAGTCGAGAAAATCATCGAGCGCCTGCGGGTGGATCAGCAGCGTGGTTTCGCACTCTGTGGCGTCGGCCGCATGCAGGTCTTGCAGGGCGAGGATGAGATCGTCCAGCAGCGCCTCGTCGGTCGTGGCCTGGCTCACCGTAAAGCGCACGCGCTGCTTCACATACGCGGCCTTGGCAAAGGGGCAGAGGTTGAGGCCGATGACGGCGCGTTCCAGCCACTGCTGGGTGTCGGTGATGACTTGCTGTTCGTTCATGCAAAGAGCCTAGCAGCCTAAACTTGAGACATGCCCGAACTCCCCGAAGTCGAAACCATCCGCCGTGGCGTGGAGCCGCATGTCGTGGGCCGCACCATTGCGAAAGTGATCGTGCGGGATGTACGCCTGCGCTGGCCGGTGCCGGCGCAGTTCGCGGCGTTTGCCGAAGGCCGGCGCATCACGGGCACTAGCCGGCGCGGCAAGTATCTACTGCTGCATCTCGATGCGCGCGAAGGCGGCGGCGAAGACAAAATCATCGTCCATCTCGGCATGTCGGGCCGAGTGTTCGTGCTCGATGCAAACCACGCACTGCTCAAGCACGACCATCTCGACCTCGTGCTCGACGATGGCCACGTGCTGCGCTACCACGACCCGCGCCGCTTCGGCGCCGTACTGCCCTGGCCAGCTGCCGAAGGCGAGCACGCACTGATGCAGACCATGGGCCCGGAGCCTTTCTCCGATGCCTTCAGCGGCGAATACCTGTTCGAGCGATCACGCCGCAAGACCACGGCGGTGAAGACCTTCCTGATGGATGGCGGCGTGGTGGTGGGCGCAGGCAACATCTATGCGGCGGAGTCGCTGTTCCGCGCGCGCATTCGCCCCACGCGCGCGGCCGGCAAGGTGACGCGGCTCGAATACGCGCTGCTGGCCGAGAAGGTGCGCGAGGTGCTGCAGGAAGCCATCACCCAGGGCGGCACCACGCTGCGCGACTTCGCAGGTGCCGATGGCGCAGCCGGCTACTTCCAGCAAGACCTGTTCGTTTATGGCCGCGAGGGCCTGCCCTGCCGAGTGTGCGGCACGGCCATCAAGCTGCTGCGGCTTGGCAACAGGCAGAGCTGTTATTGCCCGCAATGCCAGCGCTGAGGCCCTCGACCTTTTTCGTCAGGCCACATCGGGTTAGGGTGCGCGCAGTGCCACCGAGAACCCCATGAGCCTGCTTGCCCAACCTTTGAAACTCGCCTGCGGTGCGACCCTGCCCAACCGCATCGCCAAGGCGGCGATGACCGAAGGTTTGTCGGATGCCAATCTCTGGGCCACCGAGCGCCACAACCGCCTCTACCGCACCTGGAGCGAGGGCGGTGCGGGCCTGCTGATCACCGGCAACGTGATGATCGACCGCTGGGTAATGGAGCGCCCGGGCAATGTCGCCATCGATCCGGCGGAGAAGTTCCGCCCCGGCTTCGAGGGCTTCGAGCGTTTGAAGGCCTATGCGGCGGCGGGCACCGTCGCGGGCAACCATCTGTGGATGCAGATCAGCCACGCGGGCCGACAGTCGCCTTGGTATGTGGCGAAACAGCCGCTGGCGCCGAGCGCGGTGCAGCTCGACCTGATGGGCAACTACAAAACGCCTCGTCCGATGCGCGAGGACGAAATCCTCGACTTCATCCAGCGATTTGCGAACGTGGCGCGGGTGGCGCGCGAGGCGGGCTTCACGGGCGCGCAGATCCACTCCGCGCACGGTTATCTGCTGTCGAGCTTTCTGTCGCCCGTCACCAACACCCGCAGTGATGCCTGGGGCGGCTCGCTGGAGAATCGCGCGCGCTTTCTCATTGAGTCCATTCGCGCCACACGCAAGGCCGTGGGCGCGGACTTTCCGCTCGCCATCAAGCTCAACTCGGATGACTTCCGTCGTGGCGGATTCGAGTTCAGCGACTGTCTCAAGCTGGTCGAGATGCTCAACGCCGAGACGCTCGACCTCATCGAGATTTCTGGCGGCACCTACGAGCAGCCCAAGCTTCTGGGGGCCGATGGTCGCACTGAGGATGCAATGCCGGTGAAGCAGAGCACGGTGAAGCGCGAGGCGTACTTCCTCGAATACGCCAAGGCCATCCGTGCCGTCGCCAAGATGCCCATCCTGATGCCCGGCGGCTTTCGCAATCGTGCTGGGATGGAGGCGGTATTGGCGAGTGGTGACATTGATGTGATCGGCCTCGCACGCCCGCTCTGCACCATGCCGGACCTGCCGGCGAAACTGCTGGCCGGTACCGTCGACGAAGCGCCAGCCTACGAGCGAACCTTTGCGCCCACGAGCAAGAACTTCATCACCAAGCTGGTGAACCTGCTCGGGCAGATGGGCTGGTACTACGCGCACATCGAAGACCTCGGCGACGGCAAGCCGCTGAATCTGAATCGCAGCATCACGGCGGCCTTTCTGCGCTACCTGAAGAACGAGTACTTGAACGCCTGGCGCATGCGGCGGTCGCATTAGGGATTCGACTGCTGGAGCGACTCCATGAAACTCAATATTGCGTTTGGCGCCGTCGCACTGTGTCTGCTGGCCACCACCGCGATGGCTGACGCGCCGCCACCCACAAACTCGGTGAGCGAGCCCGTCAGCAAGGCCGCGCCAAAGAAACCGAAGGCGCGCTGCGAGGCCGAGACCGGCTCGCGCATTGCCAGCCCGCGTTCATCGAACGGCGTCTGCGATCGCAGCCCGTACCTCACGCGCACCTACAGCGCGGAGGACTTGAAGAGCACCGGCCAGATCGACCTCGGTGCGGCGCTCGAACGACTGGACCCGGGCTTTCGCCGCTAAGCGTCAGTTGAGCGCGCTGGGCACCGCGAGCCGAAACGGCGCGATGTGCGCCTCGAAGGTTTCGTCGGTCTCCACCAGGCGCATCTCGTATTCGCCGTGCATGGTGCCCACGGGCGTGTCGAGCGGGCAGCCGCTGGTGTAGTGAAACTCCGCGCCCGGCTCCAGCACCGGCTGCTGGCCGATCACGCCCGCGCCCCGTACTTCGTCCACCTCGCCTTCGCCGTTGGTGATGATCCAGTGGCGGTTGAGCAGTTGCACCGTCTGCGGGCTCTCGTTGCGCAGCACCACGTGGTAGGCAAACAGCCAGCGACTCGACTCGGGCGCTGACTGCTCGGCGAGGTATTCCGGCTGCACGATCACGCGCACGCCCTTGGTGAGGGTGTTGCTCATTACATGAACCCGGCCGTGAGTTGAGCTTCCTCGCTCATCATCTCCCGCGTCCACGGCGGGTCGAAGGTGAGTTCCACGTCCACCTCGTTGACCTTGGGGATTTGCTTGACCTTGGTCTTCACGTCCTCCACCAGAATGTCGCCCATGCCACAGCCGGGCGCGGTGAGCGTCATGCGGATACTGGCCTTGCGGGTGTCGGCGGTAGCGCCTTCCAGAACATGGCAGTCGTAGACCAGGCCCAGGTTGACGATGTCGATGGGAATCTCGGGGTCGAACACGGTCTTGAGCTGCGACCACACCGCCAGCTCGATTTCCTTGTCGGTCGCGTTCTCGGGCATCTCGATGCCCTTGGCCTTGGCCTTGCCCAGCGCGTCGGCATCTGCCCCGTCGATGCGGAACAGATGGCCCTGCACCTGCACCGTGTAACTACCGCCGAGTGACTGGGTGATGTGGGCAACGGCGGCCTCGGGCAGCTCCACCTTGGTGCCCTGAGGGATGAGCACGCCGATCACGTCCCGGGTGAGGGTGACGGTTTCGTTGTCGTGGCTGGTGCTCATGGCAAGGCGGCTAAAGGATTTGAGGCGGCGCATGTTACCGCCTGTGGGAACTTGCGGCCGTTCTCGTGCATCTCAATGCGCTAGCCTTTTGTCCCCATCACCGGAAGCCTCCCATGCGCCATCTGCCCCTTGCCGCCGCCCTTTTCGCATTTTCCTTTGCCGCCGCGGCCGTCGAGCCCGCGCCCCGCGTGGTGCAGGTCACTGGTCAGGGCGAGGCAACCGTGACCCCCGACCGCGCCCAGCTTTCGATGGCGATCGAAACCCGCAACCCGGACCTCAAGCTCGCCGAAACCAAGGTGAACGAGGGCAGCCGGGCGGCGCTGGCGGCCTTGAAAAGCCTCGGCATCAAGGCGGAGGACATCTCCACCGCAGGCTACTCGGTGAACCCGGAATACGACTGGGTCGACAACCAGCAGCGGTTCCGCGCCTACTTCGTGCGGCGCGAGATCAACGTGATGGTGCGCAATCTCGACCAGGTCGGCGATGTGCTGCTCAAGCTAAGCAAGGCGGGCGTAAACCAGATCAACCCGCCCGTGCTGGAATCCAGCAAGATGAAAGAAACCGAGCGCGCCGCGCTGGCGCGTGCAGTGGCCGACGCGACCGCGCAGGCACGCGTAGTGGCCGAGGGCCTGTCGGTAAAGCTGGGGCTGGTGCGCACCGTCAACGCAACGAGCCAGGCTGGCCAGCCGCCCATGCCGATGCCGCGCGTCATGGCGATGAAAGCGTCTGCCGACATGGCTCAGGAGATGTCGGGCAACGAGCAGACCGGATTCAGCGCGGGATTGATCCGTGCGGCCTCAACCGTGACCGCCGAGTTTGAGCTGTTGCCCTGACGGGGTGTTGCGACACCCGCGCTCAGCGGCTGTCGAGCTCGATCCAGAGCAGAAACAGGCTCAAGGCCCCGGCGTAGAAAAAGGTCACGCCGAACGCGCCCATCACCTTTTGCCAGCGCGGTGACATGGTGGTGGCGCGCCACATCCAGAGCGTGGCGACACACAGCAGGGCCTCCGGGATCAGGGGATAAAGCGCAAAGCCCATGAAGGTGCGCACGTTGACCGCGTGCCAGAGCTGCAAGGGCCGCGCCGCCCATTCCCACATCACGAACAGCGTCAGCCCCAGCAGGGCGGCGGTGAGGTATGACCATTTGCGCGGTGCGGCCGAGGCGAACAGGCTCACCGGCCAGAGCAGCATGATCCACAGTCCTGCGAAATAGACCGGCACGACGTTGGCGAACTTGGGCACGCCATGGTCGGGGAAGACGAGCGTGCCCATGCGCTTGACCAGCATCCAGTCCGCCATCGGCAGCGTGAAGCTGAGCGGCAGCAGGAATACCCAGAGCAGGTACCACTGCCGGTGCCCGCGCCAGTTGGCGATGGCGGGCAAGAGGATGTTGTAGATGGCGGCGAGGATGAGGATGGCCTTGCCGAGGGCCTTGTCGGGCACGCCGATGGCCACCGGCACCGCGACCATGAAAAACGCCAGGTGGAACCACAGCGCGTCGCGCAGCGATGCGGCGGAAGGGCGGTTGTCGATCATGCAGGGCGCTCCGTTTTTTGGTCTTGTATCGCGCATGGTCTCACCCACGCGGTGCGGCGTCATGCAGGCACGGGGCAGCAATGGCAGAATTGCGCACTTTCCCGCCAGCCATTGGCACGCCCTCACTCCCACCGAGCCCTCCCGTGCCGGAAAGTCAAAGCCGCAAACCCCTCGTCGGCATCATCATGGGCTCCCGTTCGGACTGGGAGACGATGCAGCACGCCGTGCAAACGCTGGTCGATCTCGGCGTGCCGCACGAGGCGCGCGTGGTTTCGGCACACCGCACGCCAGACCTCTTGTTCGACTATGCCGAGGCGGCTGCCGGGCGCGGTTTGAAGATCATCATTGCCGGTGCCGGAGGTGCAGCCCACCTGCCGGGCATGTGCGCTGCCAAGACGCGCCTGCCGGTGCTCGGCGTGCCAGTGCAGAGCAAGGCGCTCAATGGGCTCGACTCGCTGCTCTCCATCGTGCAGATGCCTGCGGGCATTCCGGTCGGCACCGTCGCCATTGGCCGTGCGGGTGCGATCAATGCGGCGCTGTTCGCCGCGGCCATCCTCGCCAATGAAGATGCCGAACTCGCCGCCCGGCTCGACCGCTTTCGCAGCGAGCAGACCCGCAAGGTGCTCGAAGACGCGCCGCTGGAACTGCCTTCACTATGAAAATTGGGATTCTCGGCGCGGGCCAACTCGGAAGAATGCTCGCGTTGGCGGGCTATCCGCTCGACTTCGACTTCGTGTTTCTCGACCCGGCTACCGAGGCCTGCGCCGCCCCTCTGGGCACGCACATCCACGCTGATTTCGATGACGAGCGCGCCCTGCAGGAGTTGTGCGTGAGTGTCGATGTCGCCACCTTCGAGTTCGAGAACGTCTCGGCGCACTCGGCGGAGTTTGTCGCGGCGCGCATCCCGCTTTATCCCTCGCCCAAGGCACTTACGGCGGGGCAGGATCGCCTGCACGAGAAGAAACTGTTCGCGCAACTGGGCATTCCCGTACCCGGCAACATCGCCGTGAGTTCGCTCGACGGCCTCCGCATGGCGGTCGAGCATCTGGGCCTGCCCTGTGTACTCAAGACCCGCCGCATGGGCTACGACGGCAAGGGCCAGGCCGTGCTGCGTGCGCCCGAAGACATCGCCACGGCCTGGGAAAAGCTTGGCAGCCAGCCGCTCATCCTCGAAGCCTTCATCCCCTTCGAGCGCGAACTCAGCTGCTTGGCCGTGCGGGCGCAGAACGGCGAGATGCGCTTTTACCCGCTGGTGGAGAACGTGCACCGCGACGGCATTCTGCGCACGGCCATCCCGACCGACAACGAGCCGCTGCAAGGTGAGGGCGAGGACTACGCACGCCGCGTCGCCGAGCATCTGGACTACGTCGGCGTGCTGGCTTTCGAGTTCTTCGTGGCAGGCGGCAAGCTCTTGGCCAACGAGATCGCGCCGCGCGTGCATAACTCCGGGCACTGGAGCATTGAGGGTGCGGAGGTCTCGCAATTCGAGAATCACCTGCGCGCCGTGGCGGCCCTGCCACTGGGCGCTACCGCGCTGCGCGGGTCTTGCGCGATGGTCAATCTCATCGGCGGCGCGCCGCCTGCGCCTCTGCTGCTCGCACTCGACGGCGTGCATGTCCACAACTACGGCAAGACGCCCAAGCCGCAGCGCAAGATCGGCCATGTGACGGTGACGGCCGCCACCCGCGAGCAGCTGATGCTGCGCCTCGCCCCGGTGCAGGCGCTGGTGGAGCAATACGCGCAGTAATCCAGATACCCTGCAAACGCATGCCAGTTCGGGCAGCATGTCGCACGGTTTTTCAGCAAGGATGCCCCCATGGCCGACGCCAGCTCGCCCAACGCCACCCAGACCCTCGACATCCTCATCATCGGTGCCGGCGTTTCCGGCATCGGCATGGC
This sequence comes from Pseudomonadota bacterium, assembly GCA_040385605.1. GTDB lineage: Bacteria > Pseudomonadota > Gammaproteobacteria > Nevskiales > Nevskiaceae > Stagnimonas. Next base: position 2,430 of record JAZKHC010000033.1, on the reverse strand, counting down.
CTGCCATCTGCGCCAGGAATGCCCGACGAAGAGCCTGATGATTCTCGAACGCCGCCAGGAGATGGGTGGCACCTGGGATCTGTTCCGCTATCCGGGCATTCGTTCGGACTCGGACATGATGACCTTCGGCTATCGCTTCGCGCCCTGGATCAAGCCGCAGATCCTCGCCGACGGCGGCTCGATCAAGGGCTATGTCACCGCCACCGCCGCTGAAAAGGGCATCACCGAACGGGTGCGCTTCGGCCGCAAGGCGGTGTCGGCCAGCTGGTCCAGCGAGACCGCGCTGTGGACGGTGCAGGTGCTGATCGAAGCCACCGGCGTGACCGAGACCTACCAGGCGCGCTTCCTGCTCGGCTGCACCGGCTATTACAACTACGACGAGGGCTTCAGGCCGCACTTCGACGGCGAAGAGAATTTCAAGGGCCAGATCATCCATCCGCAGCAGTGGCCGGAAAATCTTGACTACGCTGGCAAGCGCGTCATTGTCATCGGTAGTGGCGCGACCGCCGTGACGCTGGTGCCTGCGATGGCCGGCACGGCCGCGCAGGTGACGATGGTGCAGCGTTCGCCCAGCTACTTTCTGCCAATCCCCTCGATGGATCGCGTCAGCCAGCTGATGCAGAAGGTGATGCCCGACAAGCTCGTCTACCGCATCACCCGCGCACGCAACGTGGCATTCCAGCAGTTCGTTTATCAGGTGGCTCGCCGCCGCCCCAAAGCCTTCAAGCGGTTCCTGCTAAACACCGCGAAGAAGCAGCTGCAAGGCAAGGTGGACATGCGCCACTTCACGCCGAACTACGAGCCCTGGGATCAGCGCCTTTGCGTCATCCCCGACGGTGATCTGTTCAAGGTGCTGCGCGAGGGCAAGGCCTCGATCGCCACCGACCACATCGAGCGTTTCACGCCCAAGGGCTTGAAGCTCGCCAGCGGCGAAGAGATCGAGGCGGACATCATCATCACCGCCACCGGCCTCGACTTGCAGATGTTTGGCGGCATGGCGCTGAGTGTGGATGGTGCGTCCGTGAAGCCCGGCGAGGGCATGATGTACAAGGCCGTGATGCTGCAGCGCCTGCCCAACGTCGCCATGGTGTTCGGCTACATCAACGCCTCCTGGACGCTGAAGGCCGATCTCTCGGCCGAGTTCGTCTGCCGCCTGATCAAGCACATGGATGCCGAGAACTATCAGCAGGTCACGCCCGTGGCTGCGGCCGACGAGATCACCGAGCACACCATGATGGGCAGCCTCGCCAGCGGCTACGTCAAGCGCGCCGCGCACCTCTTGCCACGCCAGGGCAAGAGCGGCCACTGGCAGGTGGCGCACAACTACAAAGCCGACACCGCGCTGCTGCGCGATGCGCCGATTGCGGATGAGGGCCTTGAGTTCCGCCGCGTGGCCGCTGCGGCCAGCACCGGTAAGGCGCGCTAGAGCTTCAGCTCCGCCTTCACCTCTTTCCACAGCAGCCGATAGGCCTCGGCTGCTGGGTGATCTGCTGCAAAGTCCTCTACCGGCGCCTTGTGCTCGCCCATCTTCTCGACCACGGTCGAGTACGGGATCACTGCCCGCAAGAGCTTGGGCATGGACTTGGGCGGCGCCTCGATCAGCGCCTTGTGCAGGCCGCGACGGCGATCCGCGAGTGACCAGAAGGCCCTGAGCTTGTCACGCGGCAGCTTGTGTTCGCCGAAGTGGTCCAGCAACTGCTTGAGCGCGCGCAGCGAGAGGTGTGTGGGCACCGTCGGCAGCAGCACGCGATCCGCCGCCGCGAAGATGTTCTCGGCGAGGTGCGAGAGGCTGGGTGGGCAGTCGAGCACGCAGAGGCTGTAGTGCTCGCTGAGCGGCTTTAGCAGCTGCTTCAGGGTGTCGGGGTCGTCCTTGCGCAGCCAGGTGTCGAGATGGCGCGTGGTGAGGTCGGCGGGGATCAGCGAGAGGTTGCTGCGGCCGGTTTCCTTCACCCAGTCGCCGATGGGAGCATTGCCGCTCCACAGGGCCTTGGGCTTGCCGGCTTCGATGGCGGTTGCTGACAGCGTCCAGCTGGCGGCGCCTTGCGGGTCTAAATCCCACAGCACGGTCGGGATGCGCGCTCGCGCAGCGAGGCAGGCGAGGTTCACGGCGGCTGCGGTTTTGCCGACGCCGCCTTTCAAGTGATACAGCGCGAGTGTTTTCATCGCCTTGCTCCCCTGTTTGTTGTTGAGATTATGCCGGCGGGAGACCAGACGTAGGGTGGGCAGGCTTCATCTGCCCACGCGGTTTTGCTTCGTCGCGCTGACGCGCTCTGCTCGCTGCGCATTAGCTTTGAGTGCGGTTTCGCCTTGGGGCGACTCACTTTTCTTTGCTTCGCCAAAGAAAAGTAAGCAAAAGAAAGGCGACCCGATACGGTGGTGCTTCGCACTACCCTGCGATGCTCGGTTTTCGGGGGCGCTGCGGAACTCGCT
>JAZKHC010000032.1:0-100366 GCA_040385605.1 Pseudomonadota bacterium | reverse complement strand
GCATGGCGCTCACCAGCGCCAGCACGACGGTGAAGGCCATCGGGTGAAACATCTTCCCCTCGACACCCGTGAGGCTGAAGATGGGCAGATACACCGCCGTGATGATGAAGACACCAAACAGCGCGGGCTTGACGACTTCGCGGGTGGCCTCGAACACCAGTTGCAGGCGCTCCTTCAGCGGCATCAGCACGCCGCCGCGCTGGTGGGCCGCCTGCGAGAGCCTGCGCAGGCAGTTCTCGACGATGATGACTGCGCCATCGACGATCAGGCCGAAGTCCAGCGCGCCCAGACTCATCAGGTTGGCACTGACCTTGTTGGCGACCATGCCCGTCACCGTCATCAGCATGGCGAGCGGGATGACCGCAGCGGTGAGCAGGGCCGCGCGAATGTTGCCGAGCAGCAGCAACAGCACCACGACGACCAGCAGCGCACCTTCGAGCAAGTTCTTCTGCACCGTGGCGAGCGTCTTGTTGACCAGCACGGTGCGGTTGTAGGCGGCGGTGACGATCACGCCTTCCGGCAGGCTGGTCTTGACCTCTTCCAGCTTGTCGGCAACGCCCTGCGAGACGGTGCGGCTGTTCTCGCCGATGAGCATGAACACCGTGCTCAACACCACCTCGCGGCCATTCTGCGTGGCGGCACCGCTGCGCAACTCCTGGCCTAAGCTCACGGTGGCCACATCGCGCACGCGCAGCGGCACGCCATCGAGCGTCTTCACCACCACGTTGCCGAGGTCGTCCATGCCCTCAGCCTGGCCGGGGATGCGCATCAGCCACTGCGCGCCATTGCGCTCGATGAAGCCTGCGCCGCGATTGCCGTTGTTGGCTTTGAGTGCGGTCAGCACATCCTCGTGACTCAGGCCGTAGGCCAGCAGCTTCGCCGGGTCTGGCGCAACCAGAATCTCCTTCTTGTAACCGCCAATCGGGTTGACCTCGACCACGCCCGGCACGCGCAGCAACTGCGGGCGGATGATCCAGTCATGCACGCTACGCAGATCGGTCGGCGTCATCGCCGAGCCGTCCTTGTTCTTCGCCCCCGGTTCGGCATCCACCGTGAACATGAAGATTTCGCCGAGGCCCGTGGCAATCGGCCCCATCGTCGGCTCAAGGCCCTCCGGCAACTGGCTGCGCGCGGCGTTCATGCGCTCGGCGACCTGCTGACGGGCGAAGTAGATGTCGGTGCCGTCTTCAAATACCACCGTCACCTGCGCCAGGCCGTAGCGCGCCAGCGAACGTGTGTAGCTGAGCTTGGGCAGGCCCGACATGGCGGTTTCCATCGGGAAGCTCACGCGCTGCTCGGCTTCCAGTGGCGTGTAGCCGGGCGCGGGCACGTTGACGATCACCTGCACATTGGTGATGTCGGGCACCGCGTCAATCGGCAAGCGAGTGAAGTTGTAGGCACCGAGTGCGGCGATGGCGAGCACGAAGGCCATCACCAGCCCTCGACGGGCAATGGCGAGTTGCAGCAGTTTTTCGATCATGGCGGCGTCCCCTTAGTGGTCGTGCGACGCGCCGGATTTTTCGATGTCGGCCTTGATGAGGTAGCTGTTTTCAGTCACATAGCGCGTGCCCGGTTCCAGCCCGCCCAGCACCTCCACCATGTCGCCTTGCGGCGTGCCGAGTTCGAGCATTCGCACCTCGTAGGTCTCGCCCACCTGCGCATACACCACGGTGAAATCGCGGAAGGCTTGCAGGCCCGCCGTCTTCACCGCCAGCGGCACCTGACGCTCGGCCACGGCGACCTCGCCAGTCACGAAACTGCCCGGCAGAAAGCTACCGTCGTGCTGTTCGATCACCACGCGCGCCTGCACCGACTGATTGCTGGATGCCTTCACATCCACCCGTGCGACCTTGCCGATGACGGTTGCATCGCCATCGGCGAGTCGCAGGGTCACTGCCGCACCCGGCTGCACCCGCGCACGGTCTTTGGGGAACACCGAAAGCTCGGCAATTACCGCGCTGGTATCGGTGACGGTGAACAGCACGCGAGTGCCGGAGTCCTCACCCGGATTGGCATCGCGCTGCGTCACCACACCCGCGAGCGGGGCCTTCAAGGAATAGGTTTGCAGGCTGTCGTTGCTCTCGATGGTGGCGAGCGTCTCGCCTGCGTTCACGGCATCGCCGAGTTTCTTGGTCACGGTGCGGATGAGGCCAGGGAATCGCGCACTGACTTCACGCTGCCGCTCCGGGTTGGCCGCGATCTGGCCGTAGAGCGTGAGGGTTTCGGTGAGAACCGCCGGGCCTGCCAGCTCGGTCTTGATACCGGCCTCATCGGCGATCTTGGCGGCAATGGTGGCGCGGCCCTCGAAGCTGTCGTAAGCCCAGGTGTGGGTCTGCTCAGCGTGAATCGCCGTGACTTTCAGCGAGAACGAATGCGGCTCGATCAGCACGCCGTCGCCTCGCAGGAAGTCGCCTTCCGGCTTGAACTGGAAGGTGTTGACCTTGTTGCCCAGACGCGTGACCTCGACGGTCAGCGTCACCTCATTGAGCGGCAGCGGCTTGCCATCGAGCGTGGGCCAGGCGCGGTATTCGGGCGGCACATTGGTCTCGAAGACGGCCAACTCGATGGCGAAGGGGCCATCCATCAGCATCACGCCGCGATGCGGGCCTTTGACGGGTTCGGCGGCAGGGGCTTCGTGCCCGCCAGCGGCTTTGGGGGCGGGTGATTCAGAGCCGCCACAGGCGGCAAGGCTCAGGAGCAGGCACAGCGGAAGCAGTTTGTTCATGGCGGATCTCATTCGGTGGGAGTCGTGCCGGGCACTGCGCCGGTCAGACGATCAATTTCGGTGGCGTAGCCGTAGGCGTCGACGGCGGACTGGATGCGTGCGCGCTTCACCTCCAGCAGCTCGCGCTGGGCGGCGACGAGTTCCAGATAGCTGTAGCGGCCACGCTGGTAGGCGTATTCGGTCTGCTTGAGCGCGGCCTGCACGCGCGGCAGCACTTCAGTGTCGAGCGTGTCGGCGGCGTGGCGGGCGTGCTGCAATTCCTGGAACAGCTCGAACAGCTGCGTGAGCACGCGCACCTCAGTGGCGCTGCGACTGGCGTCCACCTGTTCGAGCTTGGCTTGTGCGGTGGCGATGCTGCCCTCGCTGCGGTCGCGGAACGGCAGCGGGATGGAGAGACCCACCACGGCGGCGAAATCGTCCCCGGCCTCAAAGCGGCGCAGGCCGGTGGTGACTGTCCACGCCGGCTTGCGGCGCTGTTCGGCCAGCTTCACTTCGGCTTCGCGCAGCCGTGCTTCCGAGCTGAACTTCAGCAGGCTGGGATTGCTGCGGATGCGGGCGCTCAAGCTCTCGTAGGGCGCGAGCGCAGGCAGTTGCGTGAGCTGCCCCTGGGCCTCGCCAAATGTCGCGTCAGTATCACCCCAGAGTGCTGCAAGCTGGCGGCGGCTGGTGAGCAGTTCGTGCTCGACGTCCTCGTGCTCCAGCCGGGTGCGTGCGAGGGCAGCCTCAGCTCGGCCCAGCTCGGCCTCCGGCACCTTGGCGGCACGCACGCGCTGCCGCGCGGCATCCACGGTCTTTTCGGCCAGCGCGGTGGCTTCGTGCGTGAGCTGCAAGCGGGCTTGGTCAGACAGCACCCGGATGAAGCGGCGCGCAGCCTCGCTGGCGGCATCCAGGCGCCTCTCGACGAGTTCGGCATCGAGCAGCTTGCGGCCCTCGCTGGCAACCGTCACGCGCTGTAAGAGCGCGCCGCGTTCCAGCACCTGGCGCAGGCTGATGGTGGTCTGCACCGCCGACACGCCACTTCGGGAGCCAGTGCCGAAGGCATCCTCCACGTCGATAACGAGTTCGGGGTTCGGCGAGGCTCCTGCCTGACGGGTGCGACCGTCCTGGGCGGTCAGCTCATAGCCAAAGGCTTTGAGGTCAGGGCTGGATCGCAGCGTGCGCGCCACCGCTTCTTGCAGCGTGATCGGCGCACCGTTTCCAGAAAGGGTTTCGGCAGCCGTGCCCAGCACTGGGGTCAGCAGCAGCGTGCAGACAAAAAGCCTGCGCGCAGTAAAGAAAGACATGTGAATCTCCGTCAGACAGCCCCGGTGGCAGAAAGCGCGTGGGGGCGAGGCCCGGCTAGGCCGGGTGGGTCAGATCAAACGACGGAGAACGACGGCGGCCCGCGCAGTGGCGGGCGTAGCGACCAGTCCGCCCGTTTGGGGTCTGGCGGATCGGTGAGGACGGCAACAACAGCGGTTCGGGTTCGCGTCAGCACCAGGACGGCGACGCACAGCAGCGCGAGCAGGGGCAAATCCAACAGTGATTTGAACGCAGGCGGCTGAAGCGCCTGCACTTCGACGTTCTCGTGCCCGTCCTCGTGGACTAGCGAGACGGAATGGGGATCGAAATGATCGCTGTCGCCAGCAAAGCTGGTGGTGCCGGACTCAGCTACACCTGTATGAAGAAGCTCTGTCTCATGGCTGTGACCGTGCTCCAACTCGTGGGCATGGTCCATCACTGCCACGCCAGGCTGAGTGTGTTCGTGCTGCTGTCCACCTACATGCCGATGCGCGTGCGCGCCCGTCATCCATATCGCCAGCAGGGCGAAACAGACAAACAGGGCAACAGCCGGAGCTGTTTGGCGGAGACGACTCAACATGCAGCAAAGGTTAGCAGACGCGATGGCCTCGATTGCAATCGCCCACTGCAACTACTTTCACCTCGACATACAAGCTATCCGTAGCTTCTCGTTGTGTTGTTGTGTGTGAGCTGAAGTCGTAGACAAGTCGGCACGAGTTCAAAGGTCTGCTTTTGGCACTTCAGGGACTTTCGCACTAACCCCTCTTGTGGCTTGCCGATTCTGAGGCCGGTCTAGCGGTGATTGGTATGGGTGGCATATCAGACGCCGTTACAGGTGGCAGCATTGCAGTGGAACGGTGGCAGTTTTCGTTCGGAATTTGCATCAACGCAGGTCCACGCCGAAGAAAGTCTGGTTCTGCGGAACCAACCCCGCTGGCGCGGGATAGTTGATGCGAAACCACCGCGCGTAAAGACGACGGTCCTCTTCAACTTCGAGGTCAAACGGTCCGTCATACACCGCACCTCTGGAGCCACGACGCAAAGCTAGCATCCGCTTCAATCGCCGGCTCCTGACATTGTTAACACCGGATGTGTGCACACGACGCGGCCCGGCTCTGTTGGCCGCTACTCTCGTTAGCGTTCTTCTCCTCACCTCGAAGTCTGTTACTGACTGTTTGGAAGATCTGCTGCTGCCGATCGTGATTTCACTTCGAGCCCGTCTTCCCCAAGGTGATCAAACGCAAGCATTTCTTCATAGCTCTGTTTGGCGTATCGCTCGACAATGGCGTCCAGACGCCGCCGTAACAACACCTGCTCTGCTTCCACTGCATTGGTAACAGCGGGGCTAGTCGACTGATTTGAGGTCAAGCTCTTCGATGTCATGGGTCATCTCCGGGTTCGAAACCGCCTATGGAGCCATCCTCCCTGCGTCCAAAGCCTACTGGACGCGCAAACCCTTCTTTCGGGCGTACAGCAAGTCTAGGTATTCTGGCTCGATCTCCACGACCTCCGGAAACCGGTAACCAATACGCCGCCCGTTCTCCAGCACGTAAAGGTGCGTGCGCACCATCGGCGGCATCGCTTCAAGCTGACCGTAAACTTCCAAAACGTTGTGAAGCTGCCAGGTTGCAGTCCCATTGATAGACGGCGGCACCATCAACTGAAGCTCTGTGATCACGGGGTTCGATGAGATCTCGGAGAGCCGCTCGATCTGATTTGCGAAAGTCGTCACTTTCGCCTTCGGACCGACCGCGAGGATCGCAATCAGAAAGGGCGCCCATTCCATCACTGACAGTGACAAGTAGGAAGCTGCGTTTCTGGGCTGATCCTCCGCCGAACCGCACTCTGCCGCGATCTGCCAGTCCGCATGGGGGTGCATCAGAAACATGTTGACCTCCAGTCGACCCAGCTGGACCTCACGGCGCGTTTCCGTCTCGGATGACTTCCTGCTTCACCACCACGCAGCCTGGTCCAGCCGGCATGAGGTAAGCGTCAATGCTTCCGCTCTTGATCAATGAAATGTCCGAGTGCAGCTGAGCCTGGTACTCGAAGGTGCTCATCTTCTTGCTCTGCGAGATGCAGGGCTCCGGCACGTAGAAAATCTGTGCGTAGGACGCAGGGCACTTGCCGTCACCCGTCGGTGTGAAGCCCAGCAGCGACAGCGCAGCCCCATCCGAAAACTTCCGCTCTGCGACTGAGTGAATTGGTGCCTTGTCCGCATCCTTGCTGTGGGTCGTATTGAGTCCCACCTTGGCGTCCTCGAACACGAAGGCCGAAAGCGATTTAATCGCCGGCATGCACTGCTTCACGTTCCAGCCCTTGGCTTGAATGACGAGCGGGTTATCTGTCGCGAAGCTCGTCGCTGGAAGGAGTAGCAGTACCGCTAAAGCAAAGCGTTTCATAACAGTCCCCGAATGAGTGGATACCTCTGCGATGCGCTCCAACTGATTTGCCATAACGGTAACTTTGACTTTAGGAGAGACGGTGATCATGGCGATCAGCACCGGCGCACACTCCATGACCGACAAGGAAAGGTAGTAGGCCGCATTGTGTGGCTGCGCCTCTGCTGGGCCCATCTCGGCTGGGACTTGCCATGGTGCGAACGGGTGCACAAGGAACATGGCTAAGGAAACGATTTCCCTGACGAAGTGGTACTTCGACGCTGCGGAGCGTGTGTTTGGAGAAAATCGTTCATAGCGCTGCGATAGAACAGGGCCTCACGCGGCAAGCGAAGGCCTTTTTGGCGACTGATTGATTCAGCGAAGCGAATTTGCTTTTCAGTAGGTGGCGTCAGATCTGGATCAAGGACATCCTCAAGAAACCGACGGATATGCCCGCCTAGCGAGGCCAAGAATCGAGCCTTGGTCTCGGCGTCTGTGAATCTGCCGAGTTGCGCAACAAGCGGCTCTACCAGCGAATCCGGCAGGGGCACCCGAAACTGATCGTCATCCACTGAGATGAGTAGCTCCATCTGGCGCTCACGGTCATTTTAATAAGTTGTCTTTATAGAGTTTGTTGTCCGCTACGGCAAGCCTTAGGGGATGAAAACCCGCCGGGTCGCCCCGCCAACAAAAATCGTCGTGGGCTGCAACATTCGCCTGGCGCGTAAAGCAGTGGGCCTCTCCCAAGAGCTTCTCGGTGAAGCTGCCGGTCTTAGTCAGGTTTCTGTCAGCGCCATAGAGCGGGGCGTTACCGCAACGAACCTAGACATCTTGGATCGCCTCGCCAAAGCACTCAAAACCACTACTCCGCAACTGGTCGTGGAGGGCAAGCCACCAGCTCTATGAGTTGATCCACGAACGTGTTGAGCTCAACAGAATAAAAGTGTCAGCCGCGATTGGCGAGCTTCCACTTTTCCACAGAAACCCTTCTTTGAGCTGTCCGAGCCAGCAGGGTAAATCCCGATGCGCATCAAGTTCGGCAAGACTGAATGGAACACCTCGCTCTTTCCACATCGCAAGTCGAAGTGCAACCTCTTAGCGGTCAGGGCCCGAGTGCAGAAAAAGGAGAAGTTGGCGGAGGAGGATCGGGTGAGGGCGGTGATCGCGATCTGGTGAACCCCTAGAATGGTAGTGGCCGCAACAGTGCCTAAAGGGGAATGTCCTCCATGACCGCGTAATGTGCGGTGGTCATGCCCAGCGCAGCGTAAGCTCTTTGCGCCGTGACATTGTTCGTTTCGACATAAAGGCGCAGGCCGATGGCACCGGCGGCGCGGGCCGACTCGCGCAGGTACGCGTAAATCGCTGTGAAGACCCCGCTCCTACGTGCCGCGGGCACGACATATACGCTCTGGATCCACCAGATATCGCCGTTGCGCCAGTCGCTCCATTCGTGCGTGATCATGGTCGAGCCGACTACGGTGCCATCTAGTTCGGCAACGAAGTAGGTCGCTGTCGTTGGATTAGCTAGCGCATTTGCAACGCCAGCCTTGAGAACTGCGGGGTCGAGACTCAAACTTTCCGTCTCATACGCGAGCCAGGCATTGAAATCGACGAGCAAAGGCAGATCGGCGAGCTGTGCGGGGCGAAGTCGCAATTCTGCTCGACTGGTAGATGACGAAGACGGTTGGTCGGTAGTCATGATGAGTTGTTTCCACGGCATGAACAGGGCGAGAAGAGCGCGGCTGTAGCGTAAAGCGTCCGCACTCAGGGAGCCTGACAGACCGTCACTGAGGGCTGCCATCGCGACGGGTCCTAGGCCAGGCTCAGCAGGTTGCTGAGTGGCTTTGGTGTGCCGTGCGAGTGTCTTTCGAGATGCCGCAATGACATTTTCAGCACGCTTTACGGGGTCGTATTCCAGACCGTATTGCAGGACTGTTGGCTCGTTAAGCGCTATGCAAGACCGTGCTTGAGCCGCGTCTGCAAAGCTCGGAAACGCAAAGAGCCACTCTACAGGAGAGCCGCGAGCTGCCCGAAGTTGAGTAGTTGTTTTCTATTTCCATGGCCTACAAAAAGACTGAGCCGGGTGCGTCAGACGCAGTGCAATGCGGCTGGACCAGTCATCAAAAAAGTATTCTTATTGTGCAAAACGCTTGGAAATTGACCTTGAAGATACAGTTTTATGTTTATTTGTATCTTAATTTTTCTCCCGGGCATTTGTCCCCGCGGATTCACGCCGAAACGCTCCGTCTGCTGATCTGTTCGTTCACCATACTTGCTAAGAACAGCGCGAAGCCCACGGCCGCGCCATGCAGCTCGGCAATCACGCACTCGGCATGCGGATTGCCGCCGAACAGGCTCTGACGGATGTTCTCTGTCGTGGCATGGCACTCGTGCAGCAGCTTTTCGTATTCGGCCAATTCGCGGATCAGAGTGGCGATGAGGGCTGCATCAGCGGGTTCGGCAGGGCGCAGGGTGATGCCGGCTTGGGTGCTCATAGAGGTTCTCGTGCGAAGATTCGCATCATGTCTTCCGCGCGCGGTTTCGTCACGGCGAACGCCGCACGAACTTAAGCCCGACCCCTGCGGTCCGAGTGGCGAAACCCATCACCCCAACACTGCAATGGCCCCCGCTAAAATCCTCGCCCTTGGCCTGATGTGCACCAGCGCGCTTGCCACTGCGGCCAGCCTGCTGCAACCCAAGGGCAAGGCCGATGCCCTGCTGCCGGTCGATGAGGCTTTCGAGTTTCAGGGCGCCACTCGCAAGGGGCCTGAGGTGACGCTCGACTGGGCCATCGCCCCTGGCTACTACCTCTACGGCCACACCCTCAAGGTTTCGGTGGATGCGCCCGCGAACCTGAGCTTCACCGGCCCGGTGCTGCCCAAGGGCGAGCTGATCAAGGATGCCGAGTTCGGTGATGTCGAGGTTTATCGCGGCGTGATGCAGGCCAAGCTCACCCTGCCTGCCAATGCGAAGGCCCCGCGCACCCTGCGCGTGCGCTACCAGGGTTGTGCCGACATCGGTGTGTGCTACCCGCCGCAGACCCGTATCGTCGCCGTCAAATAAACCAGACCATCCCATGAATGGATTTTCTCGGCAGGCGGCGCTGGTCGCTGCCATTGCCTTCACTGCCGGTGCGGCGGGTTTCTGGGTGGCGCGACTGATGCCGCAAACGCCAGTCGTCGAGCCTGCTGCGCCCGGGCGCTCTGTCAACGCCAGCCTCGAAGGCCAGCCAGCACCTGCACTGAGCTTGCCCGATGCCGATGGCAAGGCGCATACCCTCAAGGACTGGCCCGGCAAATGGCTGCTGGTCAATTTCTGGGCGACCTGGTGCGCGCCCTGCATGCACGAAATCCCGGCGCTGATCGCCACCCAGGCCAAATATGAAAAGGCCGGTTTACAGATCGTCGGCGTGGCGATGGATGACCCTGACGCGGTGCGCACCTTGATGAAGGAAAAAGGCTTCAACTATCCTTCACTGGTGGGTGACGAGGCGGTGCAGGGCGTCATGGAGCAGTTCGGCAACACTCTGGGTGCCTTGCCCTTCACGGTATTGATTGCGCCGGATGGCGTCGTCCGCTATCTCGAACTGGGCGGGGTCGATGCCGCCAAGCTCGACATGCTGATGCAGAGATTCCTGCCGCAATAGTTCGACGTTCGTTCTGACTTTGTATTCATCGTGCGTCAACGTGCACTCAATTGGCGCATATCTGCACGCATTTGCAAAAGCTGAATGCGCTGGTGCAGACTCGAACTCCCTCTGGCCACGCGCGCTGTTTCATGAGCCATCTGCTGCTGCTCAACGGCCCCAACCTCAACCTGCTCGGCAGCCGCGAGCCGGGCCTGTACGGTAGCGCCACGCTTACGCAGATCGAATCACAGCTTGCCGCCGAGGCAGTGACCTTGGGTCATCGACTGACGAGCTTCCAGTCCAACCACGAGGGCGTGCTGGTTGATCGCATCCAGCAGGCCCGCAATGAAGGCATTGCCGGCATCGTCATCAACGCCGGGGCCTACACCCACACCAGCATTGCCATCCGCGATGCCCTGCTGGCCGTGGCAGTGCCCTATGTGGAAGTGCATCTCTCCAATGTCTACGCCCGCGAGAGCTTCCGCCATCACTCTTATCTGTCGGACAAGGCCATCGGCGTCATCGTCGGCTTTGGCCCCAAAGGCTATCGCCTGAGCCTGCTGGCGCTGCACGAACATCTGGCTTCCAGCCCGACCTGACACGGCATCCCTTCAAGCCGTCGACATCGTATCAACGGCATCAGACCTACGGAGTCACCCATGGATTTGCGCAAGATCAAGACCCTCATCGACCTCGTGCAGGAATCCGGCATCGCCGAGCTGGAAGTGAAGGAGGGTGAGGAAAGTGTGCGCATCAGCCGCTTCCCCACCGGCGGCATGGCACACCAGGTGATGCTGCCGCCCATGCCGATGCAGGGTGCGGCCGCACCTTCGGCGGCGGCCCCGGTGGCGGCTGCCGCACCCGAGGCTGCCGCAGCACCCAAGACCAGCGGCTATGCGGTGAAATCGCCGATGGTCGGCACCTTCTACCGCACGCCCTCGCCGGGGGCGAAGGCCTTTGTCGAAGTGGGCCAGACGGTGAAGGTGGGGCAGGTGCTGTGCATCATCGAGGCGATGAAGATGCTCAACCAGATCGAGTGCGACAAGAACGGCGTGATCAGCTCGATCCTGGTCGACAACGAGAAGCCGGTGGAGTTCGACCAGCCGCTCTTCATCATTGATCCGGCCTAGCATGATCCAGAAAATCCTCATCGCCAATCGCGGCGAAATCGCGCTGCGTATCCAGCGCGCCTGCCGCGAGATGGGCATCAAGACCGTCGCGGTGTATTCCACCGCCGACCGTGACCTGAAGCATGTGCTGCTCTCCGACGAGTCGGTGTGCATCGGACCGGCCGCAGCCAGTGGCAGCTACCTCAACATGGCCGCGATCATCTCAGCGGCGGAAGTGACCCAGGCCGATGCCATCCATCCCGGCTACGGCTTTTTGAGCGAGAACGCCGATTTTGCCGAGAGCTGCGAAAAGAGCGGCTTCATCTTCATCGGCCCGCGCTCGGAAACCATCCGCCTCATGGGCGGCAAGACCACCGCCAAGGCCGAGATGATCGCCGCCGGTGTGCCCTGCGTGCCGGGCAGCGACGGCATGTTGCCGGAGGACGATGCGATTGCGCTGGCCACTGCCGAGAAGGTGGGCTATCCCGTCATCATCAAGGCTGTTTCCGGCGGTGGCGGGCGCGGCATGCAAGTGGTGCGCGAGCCTGGCGAGCTGCTCAACAAGATCAGTATCGCCCGCACCGAGGCACTCAACGCCTTCAAGGACAGCTCCGTGTTCATGGAGAAGTTCCTCGAATGCCCGCGCCACATCGAGATCCAGGTGCTGTGCGATGCGCACGGCAACTGCGTGCACCTGGGCGAGCGCGACTGCTCGATGCAGCGGCGCAACCAGAAAGTCATCGAGGAATCGCCCGCGCCTGGCATCACCGCCGAACAGCGTGCCGAGATCGGCGCGATTTGCGTCACCGCCTGCAAGCGCATCGGCTATCGCGGTGCGGGGACGATGGAGTTCCTGTACGCCAAGGGCAAGTTCTATTTCATCGAAATGAACACGCGCATCCAGGTCGAGCATCCTGTCACCGAACTGGTCACCGGCATTGATCTCATCCAGTCGCAGATCCGCATCGCCAACGGCGAGACGCTGTGGATCGACCAGTCGCAGGTGAACCCGCGTGGCCACGCCATCGAGTGCCGCATCAACGCCGAAAACCCCAAGACCTTCGCGCCCTCGCCGGGCGAGATCAAACGCTGGCATGTTCCAGGCGGGCCGGGCGTGCGCATCGACTCGCACTGCTACGCAGGCTATCGCGTGCCGCCCAACTACGACTCGATGATCGGCAAACTCATTACCTACGGCGACACGCGCGCGAGTGCGATCGCGCGCATGAAGATCGCGCTCAGCGAGATGGCGGTGGATGGCATCCTCACCAACGTGCCGATGCAGCAGCGCATCCTCAAGGATGAGCTGTTCGCGGCCGGCACCCACCACATCCATTACTTGGGTGAATTGCTCGAAAAGCCCGAGTGAGCCGGCGGCTGGCAAGAAAGTTAGTCAATTGCCTCATTATTTGACTCACTAACTGCGCCTTGACTCATAATCAAGGTATGGCCCGTTCAACAAATCCTGCACTCGCAGAAGCGATTCTCGCCAAACTCCGGCAGCTGCCGGGATTGGGTTCTGCGGCCTTGCGCGAGGGTTTGGCGGGCGAAGCTGACGTGCCGCGACAAACGCTCACGCGATATCTCACTCAACTTATCCGGACGGGTGCTGTGTGGCCGCAGGGGCAGGGTGCGGCCACCCGCTACTACGCGGCGGACTTGCCAGCCTACTTCAGCATCGCCGCCGAACAGCGGCCTGCCGTACGATTCGATCCAACCCGCGTTGGCACTGGCCTGCCGCGCTTCAGCCCTGCTCAACTCAAGCGCCTGCATGCGGCAGCGCAATTGCCGATGAGCACGGTGGAGGGCGTGACCCGCGCGGTACGCGAACAATTACTCATCGAGCTCTCATGGGCTTCGTCGCGCCTGGAGGGCAACACCTACAGTCTGCTCGAAACCCAGGCGCTGATCGGATACGGGCAAGAGGCCGAGGGCAAGGCCTGGGAGGAGACGCGGATGATCCTCAACCACCGCGATGCCATCCGTCACCTACTCGACCACGCGGTCTCATTGCCGCTCGACTACAGCACGCTGCGAGACTTGCACGCGCTGCTCTCAGATGGCTTGCTCAGCAACCCAGCCGACTCAGGGCGTATCCGCCAGCGAAAGGTCTTCATCGGTCACAGCGCCTACCACCCGCTCGACAACCAATACCAACTGCGCGAAGCGGTAGATACCTTGTTTGCCGCCGTGCAAGTGGAGGCTGATGCCTTCAACCGCGCACTCATGCTGCTCGCAGGTGTCTCGTATGTGCAGCCCTTCGTGGACTGCAATAAGCGAACAGGCCGCGTACTCGCCAACCTGCCGCTGCTGCTGGCGCGCTGCCCGCCGCTCTCTTTCGTGAGCGTGGACAAGCAAGGCTACCTGGAGGGCCTCATCGCCTACTACGAACTCGGCATTGGCACAGTGCTGGCCGACGCCTTCGAGCGCGGCTACCTCAAAAGTGCCGATGCCTACCGACAGTTGATGCAGGGTGCTGCCCCCGACACTGGCTTGCGCCACATCGAGCATCGCTATCGCGGCTTCTTGCGCGACACCCTGCGCGCGATTGTGCTTGGCGAGCGCAAGGAAGTTGATGTGTTACCCGCATCCATTGCCGAGAGTGATCGGCTTGCGGTTAAAGAGCTTATTCGGAGGCAGCTACAAGATTTGCATGAAGGTCGCGCTGTGCTGCTCGGGGTGCAGCCTGTGGAAATTACGAACTATCTTTCAAAGCTTTCAAATAAAAAGAGAAGGCGTGTGCGATGAATATTACGCAACTCAAGGTTGAGGACAGAAACGGGTATGAGCTGAAGGCGGGCGATATGCAGGGTTTGGGAAAGCTGGTCGTACTTGCTGGCCCCAATGGTGCGGAAAAACGGGCTAGAACCCAATAAAAGTCGGGTTGTGATGGGCGGCGGTAATAGGTCAGCCAGGCGGTCTTAAATAAGTAGGGTGCGCACCGATAGCTGGGGATAGAGACTTCATCCAGCCCCCGGAGCGCGACATGCTTGCCACTTCTGCCTCACTGCTGTCCCGCATCCACACTATCCCCACCATGCCCAAGGTGGTGCAGGCGCTGATCTCCACCTTCAACGCGAGCGAGGTTGATGTGCCTCGCATCGCGCGACTGGTCAACACCGATCCGGTGATCACCGCCAAGGTGCTGCGGCTTGCCAACTCCTCGTACTACCACCGCGCACGAGCGGTTTCGACGATCAACGATGCCGTGGTGTTCCTCGGGCTGGATGCACTGCGAATGCTGGTGATCGGTGCGGGTTTTGCGGGCAGCCTGCCGGTGCCGCTGAGCCTCGGCCGCAATCTGTACTGGCGCTACTGCCTGCACACCGCAGTAGCCGCCAAGTTCTTTGCCTCGCATTGCAAGGAGGACTGCGAGACGGCATTCACCGCAGGCCTCTTGCACGCCATCGGCGAGCCCTTGATGGTGACGGCGATGGAGAGCGAGTTGCAGCCGGTGGATGCCCAGGCGCGCTTCTACGACCACGAACGCGCGCGCTGCGAGCGGGCGGTGGTTGGCTTCGCGTTTTCCGATCTGGGCGGCGACCTGGCCGAGAGCTGGTGCTTCCCGGCGGCGGTGGTGGCGGCGATCCGCACCGCGCCCGAGCCGCTCGAACACGTTGAGTTCTCGAAGCTGGGAGCCTGCGTCTACATCGGTGCGCACTTTGCCGCTGCACACGAGCGCAGCGAGTCGGTGGAGCAGGCCGCGAGCACGCTCGACGCGCGCGTGCTCGATGCCGCCGGCATCGACCTTGCCCAAGCTTTCCACATGCCGCCCGTGCGGGTGCTGGCAGTGGGGTTGGAAGAGCTCGTCTCTTGAAGCCGCGAGTCCGCCATGCAACTCGATGCCCTACTCGCCAACACCGACCGGCTGCCCTCGCTCCCCAAGGTTGTGCGGGAGCTGGTGATCGCGTTCGACAAGCCGCAGCCTGACGTCAACCACATCGCCGCACTGATCGGCTCCGATGCGGTGCTGACGGTAAAGATTCTCCAGGTCGCCAACTCCGCGTTCTTCCGCCGGTCACGCACCATCAGCAGCCTCAAGGAGGCCGTCGTCTTCATGGGCCTGCATACCGTGCGCCTGCTGGTGATGAGCGCGGGCATGGTCGGCGCGGTGCGGTTTCTCGACCGCGATTCGCGCACGCAGTTCTGGCGTTACTCGCTGCACACGGCCGTGGGGGCGCGCTATTTCGCCCGGGCTGCGCAGGTGGATGCCGACACCGCCTTCACGGCCGGGCTCATCCATGCCATCGGCCAGCCGCTGATGCGTGAATTGCTGGAAGGCGATCTGGATGACCTTGATGCAGCCGCCACCTTCTACGACGGCCAGCGCGCCGCACTCGAACGGCTCTCGCTCGGTTATGGCTATCCGGATGTGGGTGCTGCCCTGGCAGAGCGCTGGAATTTTCCGCCGCAGGTGTCGTTGGCGATCCGTGCCGCCTCCGATCCCTTTGGCTACAGTCCCTTCTCACCCCTGGGTGCCTGCATCCATCTCGGCATGCAGCTGGCTGGTTCGAGCGAACGTGCCGAGGCCCAGGCCATGGCGTTTTCGATGCTCGACACGCGGCTGCTCGCCAGCCTGGCTCTGGATGCGAAAACTGTCGAAGCCATGCCGCCGATGAACGAACTCACCGAGGGGCTGCACTCGCTCGTCGTCTGAGGCGGGGCATCGGCGACAATGGTGCCCGCACTTTTTTGGTGGACGCCTCATGGCCTGGATGCAGCTCTGCGTGTTTACCCGCACGCCCGATTTCGCCGAAGAGATTCTGAGCACGCATGGTGCCGAGGCGGTGAGTTTTCTCGACGGGGCCGACACGCCGATTCTCGAGCCGCTGCCGGGCGAGACGCCGTTGTGGCCCGACACCGTGACCGTGGGCTGGTTCATGGACACCACCGACCTCGCCCCCGCCAAAGCTGCGCTCATCGAGGCGATGCCGGAGGGCGCGAGCCTGCGCATGGAGTCGGCACTGATCGAAGACCAGGACTGGGTGCGCGTCTGGCTCGAAAACTGGCCGCCGCAAAAGTTTGGCGAATCGCTGTGGGTGGTGCCAACACAGAAGCGCGCGGAAGTCACCGAGCCAGGGGCCACCATTCTGCTGCTCGACCCCGGCCTTGCCTTCGGCACCGGCACGCATCCGACCACCGCACTCTGTCTGGAGTGGCTGAGTGGCGCGGACCTCAAGGGCAAGACCGTGCTCGACTTCGGTTGCGGCAGCGGCATCCTCGCCATTGCCGCCCTGCTGCTCGGTGCCGAGCGCGCGGTGTGCGTGGACATCGACCCGCAGGCACTCACCGCCACGAGCAACAATGCCGAAGCGAACGGTGTCGAGGCGCGCATCGTCACGCTGCTGCCAGCCGAGTTCACGCCTGCGGAGTACGACGTGGTGCTCGCCAACATCCTCGCCAATCCGCTGATGCAGTTGGCACCACTGCTTTCGCAATGCGCGAAGCCGCAGGCTGCATTGGTGATGGCGGGCTTGCTCGATCACCACGCTGAAGAAGTGCGTGCGGCGTACCAAAAAAACTTTCACTTCGATGCGGATGTAACGCGTGAGGGATGGACTCGGCTCTCTGCGCAAAGTGTCAAGTGAGCTGAAATAATTTTCCCAGGAATATTTTGTCCGGCATCGAACTTGCGCACTTTTTCATCGCAGTCGTTGTCGGTATCATTCCCGCCCCATTCGAGTCATCCGCCGGTGTGCACAGCACCGCTGTTCCATGTCCCTCAAAACGCAAGAGCGCGAGCCCAAGCCGCTCGCCACATCTTCGGTGTCGCCCTCGCGGCCGCCGGCACCGCTGGCCCACGCAGTCTCCGATTCCTTGGGTGACTACTTCCGCGCGCTCAATGGACACTCGCCGGCGAATCTCTACGATGTGATCCTCGCGCAAGTGGAACCGCCGCTGCTCAAGGCGACACTCGCCTACTGCCGCGGCAACCAGAGCAAGGCGGCGGATGTGCTTGGCCTCAACCGCGCCACCCTGCGCAAGAAACTCACGCAGTACAAGATCACCGCCAAGAGCAGCGGCAGCGCGCTCTCCAACAGCCGCAGCGATGTGGCCGAGCGCATCACGGATCGACGTCAGTGAGCGTGACGGTTGCCGAGGTCAGGCCCACGGCGCTGGCCCCTGTCCGCCGCGCGCTGCTCTCGGTATCAGACAAACGCGGCGTTCTCGAATTGGCACAGGCACTCGCCCAGCAGGGCGTGCAGCTGCTCTCCACTGGCGGCACCTGCAAGCTGCTGCGTGATGCCGGGCTCGCCGTCACCGAGGTCAGCGAACACACCGGCTTCCCGGAGATCATGGATGGCCGCGTCAAGACGCTGCATCCGAAAATCCACGGCGGCCTGCTCGGCCGCGGCGAGCATGATGCGGCGGTGATGGCGGCGCATGGCATCGAGCCCATCGACCTGCTCGTGGTCAATCTCTATCCCTTCGAGAAAACCGTTTCGGCACCCGGGGTGAAACTGGCCGAGGCCATCGAGAACATCGACATCGGCGGCCCGGCCATGCTGCGCGCGGCGGCCAAGAACTGGGACCGCGTCGCGGTGCTCACCGATGCCGCCCAGTACGAGCCCTTGCTTGCAGAGCTTGCCGAGAAGGGCGGCATCAGCCGTGCGACGCGCTTCGCGCTCTCGGTCGCGGCCTTCAACAACGTCGCCAGCTACGATGCTGCGATCAGCGACTTCCTCTCTTCGCTGGTGCTCGACGAGGCGGCGGAAAGCATCGCCACGCGACAGGAGTTTCCGGCCCAGGCCAACAGTCAGTTCGTGAAGCTGATGGACCTGCGCTACGGCGAGAACCCGCACCAGCGCGCGGCCTTCTACCGTGATCTGTATCCGGTGCGTGGTGCCTTGGCCACACTCAAGCAGCTGCAAGGCAAAGAGCTTTCGTACAACAACATCGCCGATGCCGATGCGGCCTGGGAATGCGTCAAGGCTTTCGCCAAACCCGCCTGCGTCATCGTCAAGCACGCCAATCCCTGCGGCGTGGCGGTGTGCCTTGAAGGGCCCTTGCTGGCCTATCAGCGCGCCTATCAGACCGACCCGACCTCGGCCTTCGGCGGCATCATCGCCTTCAACCGCGAGGTGGATGCCGAGATCGCGCGTGCCATCGTCGAGCGCCAGTTCGTCGAGGTGCTGCTGGCCCCTTCGTATAGCGCCGAGGCGCTCAAGGTGTTCGCGGCCAAGGCCAATGTGCGGGTGCTCGAAATCCCCTTGGAGGGTGTGGCACTCGGTGGTGGGCAGAACCTGATGGAGAGCAAGCGCGTCGGCTCCGGCCTGCTGTTGCAGACGGCGGACGCGAAGCTGCCGAGCGAAGCTGATCTGAAAGTGGTGACCCGGCGTGCGCCGAGCGAAGCCGAAATCCACGACCTGATCTTTGCCGCCAAGGTGGCCAAGTTCGTCAAGAGCAATGCCATCGTCTACGCCCGCGACCGCCAGACCATTGGTGTCGGCGCCGGCCAGATGAGCCGCGTCTATTCGGCGAAGATCGCCGGCATCAAGGCAGCCGACGAGAAGCTGATCGTCGCGGGCAGCGTCATGGCCTCCGATGCTTTCTTCCCGTTCCGAGATGGGATTGATGCGGCCGCTATGGCAGGCATCACCGCGGTGATCCAGCCCGGCGGTTCGATGCGCGATGCCGAGGTGATTGCCGCCGCCGATGAGGCGGGCATGGCGATGGTGTTCACCGGAACGAGGCATTTCAGGCACTAAGGTGCCTGCACCATTTCCGGCACCGAAGAGCGAAGCACAGAAAAAAGCCGACTCGAGGAGTCGGCTTTTTCATTGCAGCGGTTCGGTTTACTTGTCGCGGAAGGTGATGCGGCCCTTCGAGAGATCGTAAGGGGTCAGCTCCACGCGCACCTTGTCGCCGTTGAGGATGCGGATGTAGTTCTTCCGCATGCGACCTGAGATGTGGCAGGTGACGAGGTGCCCGTTTTCGAGCTTCACGCGGAACATGGTGTTGGGCAACACGTCAGCGATGACGCCTTCCATCTCAATCTGGTCTTCTTTCGACATGTACGACTTGGGTGTGGCTAAAGGGTGCGCATTATGGTCGCAAGGGGGGCGGCGGGCAACGCCTCGTTTTCCGGGGTCGAAAAGGGATGCCAGTCGCTGCCGTCGAACTGTTCCAGTGGTTCGAAATGGCGCTTGTAGTCCATGGTCGCCGAGCCGGCCACCCAGTAGCCGAGGTAGAGATAGTGCAGGCCCTCGGCCTTGGCGGCCGCCAGTTGATGCAGCACGGCATAGGTGCCGAGGCTGCGAGCGGTCTGCTCGGGGTCGTAAAACGTATAGACGGCCGAGAGCCCGAGCGGCAGGCGATCCACCACCGCCACCATGCGGAGCGCGCTGCCCTCGTAGAAGCACCAGAATTCGGTCACACCCCAGGTCGAACCAAGGAACTCGTGGAAGGCCTTGGCATCGTCGGCGTCCATGCCGCCGAAGGGGTGGCGGGCCAGGAGGTAGCGGCGATACAGCTCGAAGTGCTCGTCGCTGAGCGCCGTGCGGCGCTCGACCACCAGATCAGCATTGCGCTTGAGGCATCGTCGCTGCGCGCGGTTGGCCTTGAACGCGGCAACCGGCACCCGCACCGGCACGCAGGCCTTGCAGGTGCTGCACGCAGGGCGATAGGCGTAGTCGCCGCTACGGCGAAAGCCGCTGGCGATGAGCGCGCCATAGACCTCGCCCGTGACCTGCGTGTGCGGCGAAACGAAGGCCGAGCGCGACAATCGTCGTGGCAGATAGCCGCAGGGCTGCTCTGTGCCGAGCAGCAGGCGCAAGGGAACGCGGGTCATGCTGGCAGATGCGCGGCATCACCCGCGTGCGCGGCGTGGAAGCGCCAGCGTTTCGGCGGTGACAATTTCTGCGCCTGCTGCGAGGCGGGCCGGAATGCCTGCCGCGCCATACTGACTGCACCCAGACGCATCAGATGCGGCGAGGCCACCTGGCAGTCGATCATCGGGAAGCCCCAGTCCGCGACCTGGCCTGCCAGATGCACGAGGGCGAGCTTGGAGGCATCGGTCTCGCGGCTGAACATGCTCTCGCCGAAGAACATGCGGCCAAGCGCGACGCCATAGAGGCCACCCACCAAAAGGCCCTGCTGCCAGACCTCGACCGAGTGGGCGACACCCAGGCGGTGCAGGGCGTGATAGGCCGCGCGCATCTCAGGCCCCAGCCAGGTGCCGCGCCCGGCACGGCGCGGGCCGGCGCAGGCTTCTAGCGTCTCGCCAAAGGCGCGGTCAAAGCTCACTGCGTACTGGCATTGGCGCATGCGCTTGGCGAGCGAGTGCGAGATGTGCATCTGCTCGGGCAGGAACACGCAACGCGGATCGGGGCTCCACCAGAGAATCGGCTCGTCCGGGTTGAACCAGGGGAAGATGCCCTCGCGGTAGGCATTGAGCAGGCGCGTCGGCGACAGATCGCCACCGATGGCGAGCAGGCCGTTGGGATCGGGCAGGGCCGAGGCCGGGTCGGGGAAGGGCTGATCCGGCTGGCGCGGATCGAGCCAGTGCAGGCGTGCGGGATGACTGGCGGTCATGGGCCGCACTCACCTTTTTGGTAGGCGCTGTGGGCCTGCAACTCGACATGCCGCGCTGACATCAACCGACGCTCGCGTGCGAGGGCTTGCGCCACCGCAGCGGCGAAACGGGGTTCGGCAAAGCTGTGAAGGGAGTGGGTCATGACCGGGTCGAATCCGCGCGCCAGTTTGTGCTCGCCCTGCGCACCTGCATCGTAGCGCGAGAGACGGTGGCGGATGCAGTACTCGATGCCCTGGTAATAGCAGGCCTCGAAGTGCAGGCCATCGTGAAAGCCGCGCGTGCCCCAGTGGCGGCCATAGAGCGTGTCGCCGCCCTGCACGAGCAAGGCCATCGCCATGAAGCGCCCGGCTGCGCGCGCGACGGTCACCCGCACCGGCGTACCGGGCCGCATCGCATAAGCGTGGAAGAACTCCAGCGTCAGGTAGGGCGGCTGGCCGCGCTCCTCATAGGTGTTGGCGTAGAGCGCGTACAGTTCGGCCCATTCGGCTTCGCTGAAGGCATCGCCGGGCAGGGTTTCAAAAGTCCAGCCGAGAGCCGCGACCTTCTTGCGCTCCTGCCGGATCTTCTTGCGCTTCTCGCCCTGCAATGCGGCGAGAAAGGAGTCGAAGTCTGCATAAGCTTCGACACGGTTGCGCCACTGGAACTGGATGTCCTGCCTGAGCAGGGGAGCATGCGCGCCCTGGGTGTCGATCTCGGCGTGGGGCATGAACAGGCCATGCCATGAAGAGAGCCCCGCCTGCTGCGGCAAGCTCGTCAGGGCCTTTGCCAGGGCTTGGCGACTGGCCGCATCCACCGCACCCAGGCGCGGCCCGGTGGCGGGGGTGAAGGGCACGGCCGTCAACAGCTTGGGGTAGTACGCCAGCCCCGAGCGTTGTGCCGCCTCGGCCCAGGAAAAATCGAACACGAACTCGCCCCACGAATGCGCCTTGAGATACAGCGGTGCTGCGGCGAGGAGCCTGCCCTCATCGTCTTCGGCGACCAGGTGGCAGGGCGTCCAGCCCCGTTCGGGCGTGGCGCAACCGGTCTCTTCGAGTGCTGCGAGGTAGGCGTGCCGGGTGAAGGGATAGTCCACATCGAACAGCGCATCCCACGCCGCTGCGTCGATCTCTGCCATGCGCCCCAAATGCCTGAAGCGCATTGGCGGGGTGTCGCTCAGTGAAAGATCGGCGTGGCGGCGGGGATGTCTTTCAGCGCCCACTGCACCAAGGCGTCGTGCTCGAAGCGGGAGATGTTTTCGGTGTCCGACGGCGGCCCGGCCTCGGCCATGCGGCCATCGGCATCGAAGCGGATGGAGGCACCGGCAGTCTGGATTTTCATCTCGTTGTCGGTCGCGTCCTCGAGCGTGATCTGTAGATAGCGCAGGCGCTGGTCGGCAAACTCCGGCAGCTTGTTGGTGCCGGCCGCGATGAGTGCCGCCTGTTCGGTGGAGAACTCGCGGATGCTGCCTTCTGATGTGAGAACGAAATGGCGGATTTGCATGGTGTAGCCACCTGATGGCGCGTGGTGCAGACCTGTCCATATTGGCGTGTCCACAGGGGATTTCAAGCGCCTATGGAGGCTGGCCGCTGCCGTCCGGCAGCGACAGGCTGCGGTTCAACGGCGGCTATACTGCGATCACATGCAATGACCACGCCGGAACCCTTATCCGTGCGCCGATGAAACTCCCCAAGATCACCCACAAGTTCCGCGCCGCAGAGCCGATCCAGACCGACACAGGCTGGCTGGCGCGCCTGCCACGCGAGGCCCTGAGCCTGCTGCTGTTCGGGTGCGCGTTCATCCTGCTGCTGTCGCTCGTCAGCCATCATCCCGATGACCCCGGCTTTTCCTCCTCCGGAGCCGGCACGCCGCTGCACAACTGGATGGGCCGTGGCGGGGCCTGGCTTTCCAACACCCTGCTCAGCCTGACCGGCTGCGTCAGCTTTGTGCTGCCGCTGGCACTGGGCTGGCTCGGCTGGCGCATGTTGCAAGCAAATCGTGATGCAGCGGCCCTGCCGGCCGGCCTGCGTGTGCTGGCGGCGTTTGTCGCGGTGCTCAGCTTGGCGGGCATACTCGCCGTGCAAAGCCCGGTGCCGGGTGAGTGGACGCCGCAAGGTGGCGGCGGACTGTTCGGTGCCGCCTTGTCGGGCTGGCTTTCGGCCCTGCTCACCGCACAGGGGGCCGCCCTGCTGCTGCTGACCCTCTGCGTGGCGACGCTGCCGCTGGCCTTGCTGTTCTCCTGGCTCGATGTGCTCGACGCCACCGGTGGGGCGACACTGAAACTCTGGGCGCGGCTGATGCCGCCAAGGCCAGTCACCGAAGTCCCTCAGGAAGAAGTGCTCGAGACGCCCGAGATTCAGGCCGAAGTTTCGATGCCGCCGCTGGTCAAGACACCACCGCGCCGGGGTCGAGTCTCGCCGCGCGTCGAGCCGCAGCTTGATCTGCTGGTCAGCGCGCCAGTTGCTGCCGTGGCGAGCACGGCTGAAGGCGATGGCCTGAAAAGCTTCTACGAATCGCTGCCTGGGCACACCCCCCTGGTGACTGCCGCGCTGGAGAAGCGATTGCAGCAGCCGCTGAGCCAGTCGTTCGACGAGCCTGAAGACCTGCCTGCGCCGCCGGTGATCGCTCCCGACCTGCCGCCCTGGGTCATCGCTGGCGCGGCGGACCAGGAGCGCGAGACCATCGCGCCACCGGCGACCAAGGCCGCAGCGCCCGCAGCCGCCATGCCGGTCACGCAGAAGCCCGTGGTGCGACTGACGGCCGATGCGCAGGCCTATGCACCGCCGGCGCCGCCAGCTCCAGCACCTATCGTGCTCTCGCCTTATGCGGCGGTGCCCGGCCAGTATCCGAACGCGGCCAATCCCATCCCGCCGGTGGAGCTGCTCGACGCCGCCAAGCCATCGACGCGCAAGTACACGCCGGAAGAACTTGACCTGCTCTCTCGCAGTGTCGAAAAGCATCTGGCCGATTTCGGCGTGAAGGCACAGGTGGTGGCCGCAACACCCGGCCCGGTCATTACCCGCTTCGAGCTGCAACTCGCACCCGGCGTAAAGGGTGTGCAGATCACCAACCTGTCGAACGATCTCGCCCGCAGCCTGAGCGTGAGCCGTGTGCGCGTGATCGAGGTGATCGAGGGCAAGCCCTACGTGGGCCTCGAAATCCCCAATGCCCGCCGCGACTTCGTGATGCTGCGCGAGATCATCGACTCGCCGATGTACCGCAACTCGACCAGCCCTCTGACGATGGCGCTGGGCAAGGACATCGCCGGCCATCCCACCAGCGTCGATCTCGGCAAGATGCCTCACCTGCTCGTCGCCGGCACCACCGGCTCGGGCAAGAGTGTCGCCATCAACGTGATGATCCTGTCGATGCTCTACAAGGCGACGGCAGACGAAGTGCGCTTCATCTTCATCGACCCGAAGATGCTGGAACTCTCGGTGTATCAAGACATCCCGCACCTGCTCACGCCGGTCGTCACCGACATGAAGGACGCCGCCAACGCGCTCCGCTGGTGCGTGGCCGAGATGGAGCGCCGCTACCGGCTGATGACCGCGCTCGGCGTGCGCAACCTAGCGGGCATGAACAAGAAGGTGCTCGATGCCCAGCAGGCCGGCGTGCCGATGCGCGACCCGATGAGTGCGGCGCCGATGGACCTTTTCAGCGATGCGCCGGGCGATGTGAAATATCTCGAAGCCCTGCCTCACATCGTCGTGGTGATCGACGAGCTGGCCGACATGATGATGGTGGTCGGCAAGAAGGTGGAAGAACTGATCGCCCGCATCGCGCAGAAGGCGCGTGCGGCCGGCATCCATCTCATCGTTGCCACCCAGCGGCCGAGCGTCGATGTGATCACCGGCCTCATCAAGGCCAACATCCCCTCGCGCGTGGCCTTCCAGGTCGCCAGCCGCATCGACAGCCGCACCATCCTCGACCAGATGGGTGCCGAAACACTCCTGGGCCACGGCGACATGCTCTACAAGCCGGTGGGCGCGTCGAGCGTGACGCGCGTGCACGGCGCTTTCGTCGATGACCACGAAGTGCACAAGATCGTCGCCTATCTCAAGGGTGTGGCCGAACCGAATTACGTCGATGGCATCCTCGCCGACGAGGAGGACCTCAAGGCCAAGGCCGACGAGGCCAGCGACGATGCCGAGAAAGACCCGCTCTACGATCAGGCCGTCGCCCTCGTGCTGGAGAGCCGCAAGGCCTCGGTCAGCTGGGTGCAGCGCAAGCTCAAGATCGGCTACAACCGCGCGGCGCGCATGGTGGAGTCGATGGAATCCGCAGGCCTCGTCGGCCCCAGCGGGCCAGGTGGCAACAGAGAGATATTAGGCGGCTAGAAAGCCTGCGTTCACCCGCGCTTCACACGATGCGCCTTCTTCAAGTTCTCGGACCGACCACGATGTTTCGCACCCTGCTGCTGGCTTCGCTGCTCTCGTTCACCCCATTCGCCCAAGCCGAATCGGCAGAGGCCGCCCTGGCACGATTTCTCGATGGCGTGAGCAGCTATCAGGCCAGCTTCACGCAGGTGCAGACCGACGAGCGCGGCATGAAGATCCAGAGCAGTAGCGGCACCATGGCGCTGTCGCGCCCCGGCAAGTTCCGCTGGCAGTATGCCGCCCCCAGCGAGCAGCTCATCGTCACCGATGGTCGCAAGCTCTGGCTCTACGACGAGGACTTGAAGCAAGTCACGGTGCGCCCTGCCGAAGAGGCTTTGCAAGGCACGCCAGCCGCGCTGCTGTCCCAGAAGACGACACTCACCGAGACCTTTACCGTCAGCGGCGCGGGTGATGCCGAGGGCGTCAAGGAACTCAAGCTGGTGCCCAAGTCGAAAGAGTCCGATTTCCAGGATGTGAGCCTCTGGCTGCGCAGCGGTTCACCGGTGCGCATGGTGTTCCGCGACACCCTGGGCGGCTCCACCGACATCCGCTTCACGCAAGCCAAGACCAACACCAGGCTCGACGCCGGCCTGTTCCGCTTCACCCCTCCCAAGGGTGTGGAAGTGATCGACGCCGAAGCCGCTGCCACTCCGTAGACAGCTGCAGCGACAAACCTGCAACACGCAGGAATTAGTTTGCATGCTTGAAAGCCGAGGTGGACTCCGCGGCACGGTTCTTGTTGCGCCCAAGACGGAGTTCACAGACAAGGAGGTTTGTGCATGTCCCGATACCAAGCAGTCTTCTGCCTGCTGTTGTGTGGCGCTGCCCAGGCGGCGGCCCCCTCGCTTGACGATCGTCGTGCCGCCGCACAGGCCGCTGCGGAAGGTGCGGATTGCAGCCGCCTGGATTTCTACTGGGAGATCGGCGACGCGCTCGGCAACGTGCGCTCGGGCAACGGCCCCGGTGGCCTCTCAGGGTTCAAGGTGAAGGCGACGGATAGCGGCTACATCGCATCCTCTGGCAAGTGGCTGTTCGGTGCCTATGCGGCCGAGATGCGAAATGGCGTGTTCAGGGCCGCTGATCTGCCCTATCTCAACATGAAGAGCGGCTACCACAGCCTGGGGGACTGCAACTTCGCACTCACTCCCGCCGCCCAGCGCACCATCAGCAAATGCGGTGGTGCGGCCAACAATCCGCTAACCGCAGCCGATGGTCCCCGCGAGGAAAACGGCCAGACCGTGCCGGGCAGCTTCTATTACGAACCCGGCCACTTCGAGGCGCTCGCCGCCAGCGATGCCAGCCTGGGGCTTGATACCGCCACCGCCGCGCAGATCGGCGCCCGCATTGCCGACGCCTTGAAGATTTCGCGCCTCAGTTATGGAGGCTTGGTGCTGGCGGGGCAGGCGCAGATCGACAGCGTCAACTACGCGCTGTTCCTGCGCAAGCTGCTCGACGGCGGCCTGCGCCTGGGCAGCCTGCTGGGCAGTCAGAACGTCTGCACCAGCACCGCCACCAGCGGCCTCAACCAGACGCCGCTGCATTGCAACCGTAACGCCGCACGCGACGATCGCGCCAGCTTCTCGCCACCGCTACAGCCTGCGCTCGACAGCACCCCGACACTGCCGGATGGCACGACCGCACTCCCCAACGGCGAGCCCTGGCGCTATTCGCTGGCGCATTTCGTCGAGAAGGACGGCAGCTTCAGCTCCGCTGGCCAGTTCGGCTTCTACCCCTGGATCGACGCCAGCAAGACCTGGTATGGCGTGCTGGCGCGATATGACACGCTGGGTGGCACAGCGACGCAGATCGTCACCTACCAGTCGTCATTGCTGTGCGGGCGCGCCATCCGCAATGCCTGGCTGCACGCGGTGCCGGCTGCACCACCCTGACCTAAACTGGGCCGATGCAGGCTCGCCAAAACACCACCGCCCCGCTCGCCGAGCGCATGCGCCCCCGCACACTCGACGAGGTGCTGGGGCAGGAGCATCTGGTGGGTGAAGGCGGCCCGTTGCGCGTGCTGCTGGATGTGGGCAAGGCACCTTCGCTGGTGTTCTGGGGCCCGCCGGGCGTGGGCAAGACCACGCTGGCGAGGCTCATCGCCCACCATGTCGACGCGCAGTTCCTCACGCTCTCGGCGGTGCTGGCAGGCGTAAAGGACATCCGCGAGGCGGTGGTCAAGGCGCAGGCCGAACGCGATAGCCTGATGAAGCGCAGTACCATTCTCTTTATCGACGAGATTCATCGCTTCAACAAGGGCCAGCAGGATGCGCTGCTGCCTTTCGTGGAGGACGGTACGCTGACGCTGATCGGTGCGACCACCGAGAACCCCAGCTTCGAGCTGAACGGCGCGCTGCTCTCACGGGTGCGCGTGCTGGTGCTGCGCTCGCTCGAAGCCGAGGCCATCGAGCAGCTGCTGCAACGCGCGCTCGCCGATGCCGAGCGTGGCCTGGGTGCGGCACCTGATGCGCTGCCGGCCGCCTGGCTCACGCGCATTGCCCAAGCCGCCGATGGCGATGCACGCAAAGGCCTGGTGCTGCTTGAAACCGCCTACGAGCTGGCGCGCGCCGAGAAGAAGCACGATGACGCCACGCTGGAAAAACTCATTGGCCGCGGCTTTCGCCGCTTCGACAAGCAGGGCGAGAACCATTACGACCAGATCAGCGCCCTGCACAAATCCGTGCGGGGCAGCGACCCCGATGCCGCGCTCTACTGGCTGGCGCGCATGCTCGATGGCGGTGTCGATGCCGGCTACATCGCCCGCCGCGTCACCCGCATGGCCTACGAAGATATCGGCCTTGCCGATCCGCGCGCGCTGCAACTCGCCATCAATGCCTGGGAGGCCCTCGAGCGCATCGGCTCGCCCGAGGCCGAGCTGGCGATTGC
The DNA here is from genome assembly GCA_040385605.1 of Pseudomonadota bacterium. Taxonomy (GTDB): domain Bacteria; phylum Pseudomonadota; class Gammaproteobacteria; order Nevskiales; family Nevskiaceae; genus Stagnimonas. The sequence continues at coordinate 72,469 of JAZKHC010000032.1, read as the reverse complement.
CGAGGCGGTGGTTTTTTGCGCCGTCGCACCCAAGAGCAATGCGATCTATACCGCCTTCAAGGCCGCGCAGGCGGCGGTGCAGGATCACGGCTCGCTCGACGTGCCCCTTCACATCCGCAACGCGCCCACCAAATTGATGAAGGACTTGGGCTACGGCAAGGGCTATCGCTACGACCACGAAGAGGCGGATGCCCATGCGGCCGGCCAGCAGTTTCTGCCGGACAAGTTGGTGGGCACGCGCTTTTACGAGCCGACCGAGCGTGGGCTTGAGGGGCAGATTGCGGAGAAGCTGCGTGCCTTGCGCGGGCAGGCCGCCAAGAAGGGAGATGCCTGATGCCTGTGTGGATCGCCGTCGCGCTCGGTGGTGCCAGCGGCTCGCTGGCACGCTACGCGCTGGGCCTGTGGGCGCGCGCCGCTGTGCCGGGATTCCCCATCGCCACCCTCATCGTCAATGCGGTAGGCGGTGTTTGCATCGGCCTTCTGTTTGCCCTCACTGCCAGCCGCCCCGATACCCCTGAATGGCTGCGCACCGGCCTCATCACTGGCGTGCTGGGTGGCTTCACGACCTTTTCGGCGTTCTCGCTGGAGACCTTGCTACTTTGGCGCGAAGGGCAGGGCGTGCTGGCAATCGCCAACATCGCACTCAATCTGCTGCTGAGCCTTGGCGGCTGCGCGCTGGGCTTGTGGCTGGGCCGCAGCCTGTAAACTCTTGAGTCCTCAAACGTATTCAAGCGGCAAGACCATGCTCGACCCCAAACGCCTGCGCGCGAATCCCCAAGAAGTGGCTGCTCAACTCGCCCGCCGTGGCTATGTGCTCGACGTCACCACGTTCGAGAAGCTGGAGTTGCAGCGCAAGGCCCTGCAGAGCGAGACCGAGGCGCTGCAAGCGGCGCGCAACAAGGCCAGCAAGGAAATTGGTTTCGCCAAGGGCCGGGGCGAGGATGCAACGCCCTTGTTCGAGCAGGTCGAAAACACCAAGTCCAAACTCGCCGCCAACGAGACGGCGTTGGCGGCACTGCACGCCGAGTTCGAGGACTTCCTCGCCCGTCTGCCCAACATCCCGCACAGCTCAGTGCCAGATGGCAAGAGCGAAGCCGACAACGTCGAACTGCGCCGCGTTGGCACGCCGCGCGTATTTGACTTCCCCATCAAAGACCACGCCGATCTCGGCGAGGCGCTCGGCCAGATGGACTTCGCCGCCGCCGCCAAGATCACCGGCTCGCGCTTTGTGGTGCTCAGGCGCGACCTCGCGCGCCTGCACCGTGCGCTGACGCAGTTCATGCTCGATGTGCATACCGAGGAGCACGGCTACGAAGAGCTGTATGTGCCCTACATCGTCAATGCCGACTCGCTGCGCGGCACCGGCCAGTTGCCCAAGTTCCGTGAAGACCTGTTCGGGATCAAGCTCGACGACCGCGATTGGGCACTGATCCCCACCGCCGAAGTGCCAGTGACCAATCTGCTGCGCGACGAGGTGCAGGATATGGCTGCACTGCCGCGTAAATGGGTCGCCCACACACCCTGCTTCCGCAGCGAGGCCGGCTCTGGTGGCCGCGACATCAAGGGCATGATCCGACAGCACCAGTTCGAGAAAGTGGAACTGGTCTGGGCGGTCGAACCCAGCCAGTCTTACGAGGCGCATGAGGCGCTGGTGGGCCACGCCGAGGCGATCCTGGAAAAACTCGAACTGCCCTATCGCGTCGTGGTGCTCTGCACGGGTGACATGGGCGCGGGTGCAGCCAAGACCTACGACATCGAAGTGTGGTTGCCGAGCCAGAACACCTACCGAGAGATTTCGTCCTGCTCCAACTTCGAGGATTTCCAGGCCCGCCGCATGATGGCGCGTTACCGCGACCCGGCAAGCAGGAAAAACGAGCTGCTGCACACGCTCAACGGGTCCGGCCTCGCCGTTGGGCGCACGCTCGTTGCAATACTTGAAAACGGCCAGCAGGCTGACGGGTCAATCAGTCTTCCATCTGCACTTGTGCCTTACTTCGGCAAGGCCCTTGTGCACGCCCATCGGATTGCAGTTGCTGCATAAAGTTGTGCGCTGCATCTCGGATGGCGAAACCACTCTTTTGAGAAGCTACCTTGGCTTGGTGATTGCAAATGAACCGTTTGAGGGTCAACGCCGAGACACATGAGGTGTGCACTCAAGTTATTGTGCAGCGCAGCATCCGATTGCTAGTATCTCTAAAAGCCAGCGTAATCTGGCATCAAGAGTTGCAAAAAATGGGAAAGGGATGACCTATGCAGAACAGTAGTGATCGCAAGGGCAATCAACATGCCTGTTGACCCTAGAGCGGCGCAGAGTTTTTTCTCCACGCTGGTAAACAAGATTCTGACGATGTCGCCGACGACCAAGATATCGGTCGTCATGCTGGTGGATGCCGCGATCTGCTTCAGTTCCGTGCTCATCGCGTATGCCCTCACAGGCAGCTCCCTGCGCAACTTCTTGATTGAAGACGCCGCTATGGCCGCCATGGCCGCTGTGCTCGTCGTCTTTTTTTTGCGGTTGGTCAATGCCTACAGCGCGGTGATCCGCTTCATCGATCCCGCGCTGACGCTGCGCCTATTCCAAGGTTATCTAGCGGCATCCGCCATTTTCTACCTGGCTGCAGAAATGCTGCACATGCCAAGTCAAGGTCGCGCGATCGGCGTGTTTCTGCTGCTTGGCCCGCTGCTTTCCATGCAGGTCAGATTGGTGGCGCAAAAGCTGCTCCGCCCTGCTGGCAGGGATGCGCGACTGGTACCGGTGGTGATCTACGGCGCCGGGCATGCGGGTACGCAGCTTGCGGCCGCATTGGCGATTTCGGCGCGCTACCGGGTGAAGGCGTTCGTCGATGACCGCATTTCCTTGCATGGGCGTGAAGTGCATGGCCTCAAGGTCTACAGCCCGTCCGCACTTTATGATTTGAAGGAGAAGGGGCATTGCGAGCAGGTGTTCCTGGCGATCCCCTCAGTCAGCAAAAGCCGCCGCAGGAATCTCTTGGAGTCGCTTGAGGAGCTTTCTGTCAAAGTGCAGGTCGTCCCCGGCCTAGATGAACTGGCCAGCGGGCAGCGTCGTGTTGACGAAATCCGTGAGGTGCAGGTTGAAGACCTGCTGGGCCGTGATCCGGTAGCGCCCATCCAGGCATTGGCTGAAGCGCATGTGCGTGATCAGTGCGTGCTGGTCACCGGCGCGGGCGGTTCCATCGGCTCGGAACTCTGTCGTCAGGTTGCGACACTCGGCCTGAAGAAACTGGTTCTGTTTGAAGTCTCCGAGTTCGCGCTCTACAAGATCGAGCAGGAGCTTCGCCCGATTGCCGAGCAGGGGCATTTCGAGCTGGTGCCGGTCATGGGCAGCGTGGCCGACAAAAACGCCATTGAACGGGCCATTCGCAAGCACGGGGTGGATACGGTCTATCACGCCGCAGCCTACAAGCATGTGCCGCTGGTTGAAGACAACATTCTGTCTGCGCTCAAGAACAACGTCTTCGGCACCCTCTACACCTGCAACGCTGCCATCAACAACGGGGTGCGCAATTTCATATTGATCTCCACCGACAAGGCAGTGCGGCCAACCAGTGTGATGGGCGCCTCCAAGCGGGTCTGCGAGTTGATCGTGCAGACGTTTGCCATGGAGCAGCAGGCCATGTCGATGTCGATGGTGCGCTTTGGCAATGTGCTGGCATCCAGCGGATCGGTCGTGCCCCTATTCCGCGAGCAGATTCTGCGCGGGGGGCCTGTCACGGTGACTCATCCAGAGGTCACGCGCTACTTCATGACGATCCCTGAGGCCGCCCAGCTCGTGCTCCAAGCCGGGGCCATGGGCAAGAAGGGCGAAGTCTTTGTTCTCGACATGGGGCGGCCGGTCAAGATTTACGACTTGGCTGAGCGTATGATCCGCCTATCCGGGCTTGAAGTGCGGAACGAGGAACATCCTCGTGGCGATATCGAAGTGCTTGTCACTGGCTTGCGGCCGGGCGAGAAGCTCTATGAAGAGTTGTTGATCGGCAACGACCCATCGATTACTCAGCATCCCCGGATTTATCTGGCGCGCGAGGCGGCGATCACGAAAGCCGATCTCGTGGCACTGATGGCCCGGCTTGAGAAAGCCATCAATGACGACTCGGTGGATTCAGCGCAGCAATGCCTGTGTGAGGTGGTTGAGGGCTTTGCAGACCGTGAAAAGCAAGGTGAGTTTAAACTGCCAAGAAGCACAGAATCAAAATCCGCATTAATAACTCTGTCGGCAAAATCTAGCCACTCTATCCTTGGCGGACACACAGGCAAAAAGTCCCAGTGACTCCTTGTTCAAGTCGGGGCTTTTAGGCATGTGGTTTGATTAATTAACTTGAGCTAGAAGCTTAAATACCAGTCGGATAGATGAGTGCAAAGGGAAAGTAGGAAATTGAAATTTAGTTCAGCGCGTCGAATAATTTCTGACGGAAAATATTTGCCAATTGTTGATGGCTTGCGGTTTTTGGCTATTTTGCCTGTCGTTTTCTCGCATCTAAATTCGCGTGCTTGGAATGCTTATAAATCAAGCGAAGATCAGACGGCGCAAATCAATGAGTCAATTTATCAATTTCTAAACATTATATTTCCGGCGCGCTCTGGAGTCGCACTTTTTTTTGTAATTAGCGGCTTTATACTTGCAATGCCATTTCTTAAATACTATTTCCATGGTGGAGAAAAGCCGACGTTGGTCAGATTTTACAAAAAAAGACTTACAAGATTAGAGCCGCCCTACATTATTGCAACGTTGATGTCATTTTTTTTTCTATGTGTAACTCTTGGGTTTTTAGGCATATCAAAATTTCATGAAGTAAATGGTTATACATTATTTCAGAGTCTTACAGCTAGCTTGCTATATTTACACGGCACATTGCTTCAAGAGTTGCCGCACATCATCCCCGTCGCATGGTCTCTTGAAATAGAATTTCAGTTTTATATTCTGGCCCCGTTTTTATTTCACATATATTCAAAGCAAAAAAAAATAACAAATAGACTGCTGGTTGGGTTTTTTTCTATGCTTTTATCAATGGCTCTATCAAATCGGCTTCTTGAATATGTGAATCCAGACGCGATTAGATTTTCGCTAATAAGATATATCGGTCTATTTATTCTTGGATGTATTGTGTGTGATGTTTTTCTTAAACTAAAGATACTCGAAGCCAACGCAAAAAAATATTTTTGGGATATTGTCTTCATTTTCTCATTTGTGACTGTTGCGGTTACAGATGCTTTTATGCGCGATTACCGGCGTCCAATTGATATTCCGCTTGAATTGCTAAGGTTTGTTGCGTTTTCTGGCGTTTTCTTTGGGTGTTTTTTGGGGAAAATATCATCTAAGATTTTCTCTACGCATGTCCTCTCTCTCATTGGTGGTATGTGTTACACAATTTATCTATTGCACTTGCCCATCCAACAGGTTTTGGTACCCAAATTGGTTAGTGTGTTGCTGCTGTCGTCTTACCTTAAAATTTTTTTCCTTAGTGCATTCATCATATTGCCTGTAACACTTTCCATATGCTTTGCGTTTTATTACTTCATTGAAAGACCTTGCATGAGATCTGACTGGCCTAAAAATTTGTTATACAGTGTAAAAAGATATAAATTTTTTAACAGTTAATGGAGGCGGTAAAATGTCAATGCCGCTCTATTTATGGATACTACATATTTCCTTGCTTCCGATTTATATATTTAAAAGTGGCAGTGTTCAGCCATCTCACTTGGTTTTTCTATCTGCATTAGGTGTCTTTTCCTTATCCAATTTGAGCGGTAAAGATTTTTTTCACAATCCCGTTTCGCACTCGGCTGAAGTTGCCATTCATGCTAGAGGAAAGGTATTAATAATAGCATTCAGTTTGTTTAGTTTGTATGTAACTTTCGTTAATTCTGTATGGTCTGTTATTTTGGGGAGTTTTGTTCCATTTTTATTTTCATCTTTTCAGCTTTATAATTTGGTGCTAATTTTTTTCATGGTGAATATTGCTGGCCGTGATTTCGTATCTTTTCTGAAAGCTACTCGTGTAGGGTTCATTTTTGCGATAGCGATATCAGTTTTGGCAATATTGATTACGGGATTTGATTCTGCCAGCAGAGAGTCGAGCCTTTTTAACAACCCTAATCAGCTCGGTTTCTTTTGTATATCTGCATCCATGATTTTTATTGTTGCCAACAAGTTCTCTATTGGAAGTATTTCTTCAAATATAGCGGCTTTGACAATTACAAGCCTTTTATGTATGCCAACCCTGTCTCGTGCTGGCATCTATACGTGTTTATTTCTCCTATTTGTGGGGGTATTGAGCATCCCGCGCACAGGCTCAAAATTGACGCTTATTATTATTATTGGCTTACTTGTGGGCCCTTTTGCATTGTCTATAGGTACGTTCGACAAACTAACTGAGAGAAGTAGTTACCGCGCAGACTTTAAAAAAAATACAAATAGTAGCGAACTAGAAGAGCGTGGATATGATCGTATTTTCGCGAATCCAGAATACTTGGCGTTCGGAGCGGGCGAAGGCGTATTTAAAAGATTTGAGGGTCGCTTAGCCGGACTCGGGGCTGAGATGCATTCATCTGTGGGAACCATACTTTTTAGTTATGGAATAATAGGTTTCTTTCTTTATTTGGTTGTTTGGGGATTGCTTATACTAGGTAGTCCGGGCATTACTATGAAGCTATGCGCAATTGCGCCACTCCTATATGGATTTACTCACAATGGGCTACGTTTTTCAGCATCCATCATCGCAGTAACTATAGTAATAATGGCCGGTGCAGCCCTCGGGGCAAAATCAAAAAGTGATAAAATCAAAGCTTGAAATAAGCAATATTTATTAATCGCCATATCTATCGGGTGGATGATTCTACTCTAAGGCCGTGCGGTATAAAGTTAAATTGAAGACATGAATGAAAAGCACTAACGAAAAATTTGCTCAAGATGAATCAGTCAATAATGTAAATATGATTGATCAGACTTTTGGGCCTAAAGAATTTATTTCAGCAGTTATTAGCAATTGGATTATGCTTGTTGGATTTATTGGTGTCAGTTTGTTTCTGGCAACTGCATATCTATATATCACTCGACCTGATTTCAAAGCTGAAGCGATCGTGCTTTTCGAGTCCAAGTCGAATGAGTTGGCCTTAGCTTACGGAGATGTAGGTGGCGGTTCTCTAAATTCCGGCCAGACTTTGGCGGAGATCGAGATCATCCGCTCCCAGGTCGTGTTGAGCCGCGTGGTGCAGGATCAGAAGAGCTATATCGTTGTACGGCCTCGGCACTTCCCGGTTGTTGGCGAAGCGTTGGCGCGTCGTAACAGCTGGCTGGGCAAGCTTGTTTCAGGAGTGCCCGGCTTGAGGCGTTATGTCTGGAGCCCGGCGGACATTGCCATTTCAACATTCGATGTGCCTGCCCGCCATGAGGGCATTAATCTTGTGATTCGCGTGATGCCTGACCGCCAATTTGACCTTTTGCTGGGCGAGAAGACGCTTGTCACATCAGCAAAAGTCGGCCAGCTGGTGTTGGTCAAACTAGACCCACAGGATGTGGATGCAGAGCTGAGGCTTTTTGTTTCAGATCTGGAGGCACCCGTCGGCGCGCAGTTCTCCGCAACAAGGTTGAAGACCGCTTCTGCCATCAACCGAATCAAGGGCGCCATTGAAGTGTCGGAAGCCGTGCGCGGCAGTGGGGTGATACGCATCTCCGCCACGGCTTACAACTCAAGCTCGGCTAGCGACCTCGCGAATGCAGTCAGCAACGCCTACCTGCGCCAGAACGTCGAGCGGCGTTCCGCAGAGGCAGCTCAAACACTGGCTTTCCTGAAAACGCAGCTGCCGATCGTGCGGAACAAAGTCGAAAGTGCTGAAGGCGAGCTCAACACATATCGCCTGAAAAACTCCTCAGTCGATCTGGAAAAAGAGGCGGGCCTGGTACTTGATGACTCCAGCAACCTAGAGCGCGCGCGGAACGAGATTTCGCAAAAGCGCGCCGAGCTCCTGCTGACCCTGACACCCGAGCACCCCTCAGTCAGAGCACTTGATTTGCAGCAGAGCCGCCTCGCCACGCAGTCCGACAAGATACAGAAGAGCATCGAAAAGCTGCCGACCACGCAGCAAGAGCTGCTCCGCCTACGACGTGATGTCGAGGTCAACACAACGCTCTACACCACCATGCTCAACAACATGCAGCAGCTGGAGGTTGCAGAGGCAGGCACCCTGGGCAATGTGCGCATCATTGATCCGGCCTCACCGCCGGGCGGCCCGTTCAATCCCAAGCCTTTGGTGGTGCTGATCGCGGGCTTGATCGCCGGCCTGGCAGCGGGCCTGTTCACCCTGATCATCCGTCGCCTGCTGGACCATGCCGAACATGATCCTGCGGTCATCGAGCAGATTACCGGCGTGCCCGTCTACGCAACGGTGCCGTTCTCGCGTGTGCAGAGTCGCATGTTCCAGGGCGGCAAAAAGAAAGAGGTTGATGGCAACAATCTCATCGTGGTGGCTGATCCCCACGATGCTGCAGCCGAGGCCATCCGCAGCCTGCGCACAACACTGCATTTCAGCGTGTTCGAGAACAAGCACAAGAGCATCATGTTCAGCGGCCCAACACCAGGCGTCGGCAAGTCGTTCGTGACCTCCAACCTGAGCGCCGTGCTGGCCCAGGCGCCCATGAACGTGATCTTGATCGATGCCGACATGCGCCGCGGCACCATTCATGAGTACTACGGGCTCAAGCGTGGCAAGGGGCTTTCGAACTTCGTGCTGGGCAGCAGCCTTGATGAGGTCTTGCAGCCTTCGGGAATTGTCGGGCTCAACATCATCAGCACAGGCGATGTGCCGCCTAATCCCGCTGAGCTGCTGCTATCACCCCGTTTCGCCCAATTGGTCGCAGAAGCCGAGGCGAGAGCGGATCTGGTCTTAGTCGACACTGGCCCTGTTCTTGCGGTGACTGACGCAGGCATCGTCGGGCAGGTCGTGGGTGGCAGCCTGCTGGTATTCAAGGCGGGCCAACACAGTCGGCGCGAGATTCAAGACACCGTCAAGAGGCTGGCACAAGTGGGTGTTCGTGTTCGCGGTCTGGTGATCAACCAGGTTGGGCGCGGCGGCGGCTATGGCTCCTATGGTTACGGTAACTATGGTTACTACTACTCGTACAAATACGGCAAGAACGCATAGCGCCCTCACCTTGACAAGCCATTTGCAGTGAAGATCTTGCATGTTCTCAACGGTGCGATTGGAGGTGCCTCCATCAGCACACTCGATCTCATCGACGGCCTTGCCGCCCGTGGGCACCAATCGTTCATTTATTGCAGCGCGCGGGTTTCCGCCGAGGCGAAGAAGGAGCTTGAGCGCCGCTCGAAGGTGCCGGTCTACTTCGGGCCTCTATATTTCTGGAACCTCAGAAACCGCAAGCCGCTCGTGCTGCGGCCATTGATCGAGCTTTATCAGCTCGCCTGTACGCGCGGCTTGCACAAATCGAGCACGCTGATTGCCCAGTTATGCGGTGATTTGAAGATCGACCTCATTCATTCTTCAACCGCAATGTCGCCAGATGGCGCCATCGCGGCCTGCCAGCTGGGCTTGCCGCATGTCTGGCATGTGCGCGAGATGATCGGACCGGGTCAGCTGCACCGGTTGGCGGGTGATAACCGTGGGGCTGCGGCACGGCGGATGCAGCGCACGGGCTTCGTCATCGCCAACTCGGAGTCGTCCTGCCAGGCTCTTTTCGGCACGAGCGCCGCCCCACCAGGCGTGGCGGTTGTCCACAATGGTTTCGACTTCAGCCGCTTGCCTGCTTCGCTGTCCGAGCCCTTAAGCGACGGGCGTGTGGCTTTCGGCATGGTTGCCAACCTGTCTTCCACCTGGAAGCGGCACGAGCTGTTTCTGCGCGCGGCGGCAATCGTCGCCAAGGCGCATCCCACGGCCAGATTCAAGCTGTATGGCGAGATTCCCGCCGAAAAGTCGAGCCCTGAAGCGCGTGCCTACTACCAAGGTCTGCAAGTGATCGTTGCCGAGCTTGGCATTGAGCGGCAGCTGGACTTCTGCGGTTATCAGGCGGATGTGGCGAGCATCATGGCGGCCGTGGATGTGGTGGTGCATCCCTGCGAGTCTGAATCTTTCGGGCGAGTGTTCGTGGAGGCATCCGCTGCGGGGCGTGCTTTGATCGCGGCCCGTGGAGGGGCTGCGCCCGAGATCATTCACGATGGTGAAACCGGTGTGTTGGTGCCGCCGGGCGATGTTTCCGCTCTGGCCGACGCGATGCTCACTTTGCTTGCGCAACCGGAATATGCGCGCGGCATGGCTGCTAAAGCGCAGCATCATGTCCGGCAGAACTACGATCTGACGGTCAGCAGCCAGCGCATCGAGGCAATCTATGAAGAGGCGCACAGGCAGGCAGCTTCTGGCCCCGGCCCGCAAGGTTTCCTGACGGCGCTCTGGCGCACCCTGCACTGAGCGGCCCCACATGAGTTCAATCGCTTACCGCCCCGAGATCGACGGACTGCGCGCCATCGCCGTGCTGGTTGTCATCTTCTTCCATGCAGGCTTCAAGGTATTCGGCGGTGGCTACGTCGGTGTCGATGTGTTCTTCGTCATCAGCGGCTACCTCATCACTTCCATCATCGCCGGCGAGTTGGCGGCGGGCCGCTTTTCGATCGTCAAGTTCTACGAGCGACGTGCGCGGCGCATCCTCCCTGCGTTGTTCTTTGTCATGGCGGTCTGCCTGCCGCTCGCCTGGTTGCTGATGACCCCTCAGCAACTCAAGGGCTTCTCGCAGAGCCTCGTGGCCACGGCGGCCTTCTCGTCAAACCTCTTCTTCTGGCAGACCAGCGGCTATTTCGACGCCGCTGCTGAACTCAAGCCTTTGCTGCACACCTGGAGCCTGGGCGTCGAAGAGCAGTACTACCTCTTGTTCCCCCTGCTGCTGATGCTGGTGCGCGGCAGGGCGGCGTTTCTCTTGGTGCTGGTGCTGTCTGTAGGCTCCTATGCCTTCGGGCTCTGGTTGAGGCAGACCGATATCACGGGTGCCTTCTTCCTGGCTCCGGCACGTGCATGGGAGCTTTTTGCCGGTTCGGCGCTCGCTTTGATAAGCCAGGGCAATGCCCTTCACAAACGCCTGGGTGCGATGCCCCTCCAGCTGCTCTCGCTGACTGGGCTGCTTCTGATCTTGGGCTCAGTGTTCTATTTCGATGAGCACTCGCTGTTCCCAAGCCTGCCGCTGACGGCCCCGGTGCTGGGCACCATGCTGGTCATCGCCTTTGGCGTCAAAGGCACCGTGACTGCACGGCTGCTGTCACTGCCAATCATGGTGGGTATCGGATTGCTGTCATACAGCGCCTATCTTTGGCACCAGCCCGTGCTGGCCTTCCTGCGTCTCCGCGATGGCACCGGCTTGCAGGCCGCTGAGCAATGGCTTGCCTGCTTGGGCAGCATCGGCTTGGCGTACCTGAGCTGGAGGTTTGTGGAAACGCCTTTCCGCAGCAGTGAGAAAGTCTCCCGGCGGACCATATTCATTGGTAGTGGAGTCGTCAGCGCGCTGGTCATGGCGATTGGTGTTGCCGGGCATCTCAGGCAGGGGTTTCCCGAGCGGCTGGACGCGCAATCACTGGCGCTCCTGGACTCCACCGTCCGCAGCCCAAAGCGTGAGGCCTGCCACACCGAAGGGGTGGATTACCTGCCGCCGAAAAATGCCTGCACCTACTTTGGCAAGCGCATTACCTGGGCTGCACTGGGGGACAGTCACGTGGTCGAACCAGCGTATGTGCTGGCCGAGACACTCAAAGCAAGGAATGAAGGTTTGCTGCATCTCAGCTTCAGTGGGTGCGCACCTGCTTTGCTGTATCAGTCTTGGAGGCCCGGCTGCACCGCTTGGCAGGAAGACGCCGTGCGCGAACTGGAAAGCCGTGGCGAACTCCAGAACGTCTTGGTGGGTTTTCGCTACACGGCAGCCATCTTCGGAACTCAAACCTCCGGATACCCGGAATACGACAATCAGATCAGGCTCGATATCCCCGGCCAGACCCATGAGCAGGCCGCGGAACTGGTCTGGCAGAGCTTCGCGCAGTTGCTGGAACGGCTGAACAAAGCGGGGAAGCGGGTTTATGTGATCACGCCGATCCCAGAACTGGGCAGTCACATCGACAGCTTCATCTGGCGACACGATGGAGAGCACTCAATGCAGTTTGTGGATAGCAGCCGCGCTTACTACGAGGGGCGCAACGCCTACATCCTGCAACGCTTCGCCACCCTGCCATGGGGTGAGAAGCTGCTGCGCATCAATTCCGCAGACGCACTCTGCGATGCCAGCAACTGCTTTGCCGTCAAGCAAGGCAAAGCCCTTTATTCTGACGATAGCCATTTGAGCCTCAACGGTGCGCGACTGCTGCTTGAAAAGCAGCCCATATCAGTGGCGATCCCTTCCCTTAAGCCTTAGAACCTTATGAGCCAGCCGTTATTCAGTATCTGCATACCCAATTTCAACTATGGCGGCTATTTAGGTGAAACCTTGGATAGCGTCTTGGCCCAAGACTTTGCCGATCTTGAAATCCTGGTTTCGGATAACGCCAGCACGGACAATTCCGTTGCCGTGGTGCAGCAATATGCGCAACGCGATGCACGCATCCAGTTGCGCATCAATCGTTGCAACGTCGGTTTTGTCGGCAATCTTTCCAAATCAGCGGCGATGGCGACTGGTCGTTGGATGACCATGCTGTCGTCCGATGATTTGATGAGGCCGCAGGCCCTGTCTGTTTACAGCCGCCTGATTGAGGCGCTCGGCAGCCGGGCGGAGGCAACGGTGCTCTCCAGCACGGTGCACGTGATAGATGGCAAGAGCCAGTGCTATGACATGATGGGGATCGACTGGAAGCAATGGGCGGGTGCCGTGCGGGATGAACCGCTCTCAATTGCGGCCGGTGCCGATGTATGGCTCCTGCCCGCCGCTGCCCTGTTGCGCAATTCGCTGAGCCTGCTGCGCACGCCCTTCCACTTTGCGACCACGACCTATTCCAAGGCCTTGCACGATGCAGTGGAAAGCTACAGCCAGGGCGGCATCATCAACCCGGACAAACGTTTCGCATGGGCCTTGCTGGGCGAGGCCGAACAGGCATTGATCGTGGATGCGCCCTTGTTCTCCTATCGGGTGCACAGCAACAACCAGGGTGCCCAGCAGGCGCGCAGCGGTGCCTTGAAACACATCACCGACCAGTACGTAGCCTCCTTCTCGCTGAGCGATGGTCTGCTCCAGAAGGCTGGTCTGTCACGTGAATCGCTGCCCGCCATATTCGTGGAGCAGGATGTGGCCTTGCGCGGTCTGCTGGCTTTGGCGGAGGGCAACCGCGAAATGGCTGGGCGCATTCTCACCTTTGGTCAGGCGGCGTATCCGGCTGCGGTCGGTCGCAACCTCAAGGCTTGGGCGCTGCGCATATTGCTGGCAGGCGGGCCGCTGGGAGTTCTTGTTGCACGGAAGTTGAAAAAGCGTGCCTTGCAAACCTGGAGCCGCAAACTCGGCAGCCGCACATCACCACTTACCAAAACATTGACCGCTGGATGAAAACCCGATGAAAAAGAAGACCCTGCTGATCCCCTGCGCCGGCCGCTCCTCACGCTACCCTGGCACCCGGCCCAAATGGATGCTGACCACGCCGGAAGGTCAGTTGATGATCGAGCGCGCGGCGCAATCCTTGAGCGAAGGCTCGGTCGAGCGCGTCGTGATTGGTACCCTGACCGAGTTTGAAGAGCTGTACGGCGTGCGCGACATCATCCGGCGCACCTGCCTGCGCGATGCCGAGATCGTGTTGCTGGATCAGCTCACCAGCGGGCCGGCTGAAACCGTGCGACTGATGATCGAAAAAGCGGGTGTCACCGGCCCGATCTGCCTGAAAGACTCCGATAGTTTCTTCGGCCTCACGGAACTGCCGGAAGGTTCGTTCGTAACGGTGCTGGATCTCCGCCAGAACCCGCAAATCACCTCGGTGGGAGCCAAGAGTTTTGCCGTGCTCAACGAGCAGGGGCTGATCAGCGACATCGTCGAAAAGAGCGTGGTATCCAACTTCATTTCGGTGGGCCTCTACGGGTTTTCCGATGCCTCGGTCTTCGTGGATGTGTATGACAACCTGAAAACCCGGTTCTCCGGCGGCGAGTTTTTCATTTCGCATGTCATTTCCGCGGCCCTCAATGGTGGGGAATTGTTCCACCCGGTGATGGCGCAGGGCTTTCAGGATGTGGGCACGCTGAACGACTGGCGTGACTATTGCAGCGATTTTTCGACCTTGGTGCTCGATCTCGATGGCGTGGTCTTCGTCAACCACAGCAAGTATTTCAAGCCGCTGTGGGAAGAAGACGACCAGCCGCTTCAGGACAATGTGAATGCCTTGCTGAGGCTGCAAGCCAAGGGCGCCCAGCTGATGTTCATGACGGCGCGACCCGAGAAATACCGGGCCAAGACCGAGGCCTCGCTGCGCAAGCTGGGGCTCAACATCCATGCACTGGTCATGGGCTGCCTGCATGGGCGTCGCTATCTGGTCAATGACTACGCGGCCAGCAACCCTTATCCCTCGGCGGTCGCTGTGAACCTGGAACGCAACACCGGCAAGCTGAGCCAGTTCGTCGGCTGAGCGGCTGCCGACAGCACGCCATGCTCAAGAGTCCACTTGCCCACACGCTCCTCAAGGGGCATTCCGGTGCCGTGCTGACCATTGGCTCGGCCGGCGGGCAGTCGTTTGTGCGCAAGCAGGTGGCACATGCGGGCCTTAATCAGCGGTTGCAGGCGCAGGCCCTCAAGCAGCAGCTGGCCTGGGATACCCAGCTGCCTTGTCCGCGCATCCTCGGCACCGGCGAGGAGGAAGGATGCTTCTATTTCGACATGGAATACCTGCCCTCGATCAGCGTTGCGCAAATGCTGATGGATTCGGTGCCGTTCGACAGGCAGGCTTTTCTCGATTTTGTCGAAAGAACCCTGCACTTTCATGCGGCTGAAAGGCAGCCCTACATCCCGGCCGCGCACTTCACCGACAAAGTGCAGCAGGTGTATTCACGTTGCAAACCGAACGTGCAGCTGGCCGACCTGTTGCCGGCCATCGAGCGGGTTGCGGATACCCTGCTGAGCTATGACTGGGCGACCATCCCCCAATCGGGCTGTCATGGCGATTTCACGCTCGAAAACATCCTCTACAACAAGGATCGCGGGTTTTTCCTGATTGATTTCGATCAGGTGGAGTTGAGTTCGTATTACCTGGATGCAGCCAAGCTGTTCCAAGATTTATGGGGCCACTGGTGCCTGCGTGATCTTGCGGTCAGCGGGGCAGGTCAGCTGAATCTGCTCAATGCCATGCTGCATGTGGATGCCCTGCGTGGCATGACCCTGAAGCGGCTGCTGGCACGATCCCCCGAGATGCAGCCGCATTTGCTGCCGATGGTGCTGCTGCATCTGTTCAGGGTGCTGCCTTACTGCCGTGAGCAGGGCATTGCCGTATTCGTGCTGATGCGCATCAACCAGATGCTCTCCGAAGCAGGGATGCACTGACCGTGATGCACCGTGCGCAGACCAAAGCGGCCCGCTGGCCGGCGCTCATGCTGGGCACGGTCTGCACCTTGTTGGTGGTAAGCCCTGCGCAGGCCCTGACACCGAACGAAATCGAGCACATCGCCAATCGGCTCGGTTTTGGCGCAAGGCCTGAAGACCGCATCGCTCTTGCTCCCCTCAACCGAGAGAAGGCGGTGTCGTACTTCCTGCGCGGTGCCGACAAGGGCTGCGAAGCGGTGACGGTGCCCGGCTGGGCCGAGGCCATGTTTGAGCCGCAGATCAAGGTCGATGAAGCGGCGCAGAAAGCATTTAAGCGGCAGCGCCATGCCCACAAGGTGGAGCTGCAAGCCTGGTGGCTGAACGCCATCGTCAGCAGTCCGGCACCGCTCTGCGAGCGCATGGCCATGTTCTGGCACGAGTATTTTCCCATCCAGGTGTCACAGACCCGCAGCGAGATACCCATCGTCCGCCAGGTCCAGCGGTTTCGACGACAGTGGGCGGGTGATTTTGGAGACATGCTCAAAGAGATGTCGCGCGATGCCGCGATGATGGAATACCTGCAGTTGCAGTACAGCCACCGCCGCCATCCCAACGAAAACTATGCGCGGGGGTTTCTGGAGCTCTATACCCTGGGGCCGGGCCACTACAGCGAAGTGGATGTGCGCGAAGCTGCACGCGCCTACACGGGCTGGCGCAATCTGCGTCGCATCGACCAGTTCCTGTTCTGGTGGCCTGCCCACGACTTCGGCGAGAAGACCTTTCTCGGCCAGACCGGGCTCTGGGATGGCGACGACATCGTGGATATCGTGCTGGCTCAGCCCCGCACGGCGGAATACGTGGTCGAGAAGTTCTGGCATGCCTTCATCTCTCCCACGCCCGACCCGTTTGAGGTGCGGCGTCTCGCGGCCGTGCTGCGTCACCACTGGCAGATTCGCACCCTGCTGAAGGCGATGTTCCGATCCCCGGCGTTCTGGGCCGATGTCAATCGCAACACGCTGGTAAAAACGCCGATCGACCTGGTGGTGGGCAGCCTGCGGCAGGCCGGAGCCACCTAGGTGAGCGGTAATGCGGCTGCGGCCTGGACGACGGCAATGGGGCAGGGTGTGTATTTCCCTCCCGATGTCAAAGGCTGGCGGGGACATACCCAGTGGTTGACGGTCCAAACCTTGCAGACCAGATTGGGCTTCCTGTCCGGGTTGGCCCAGAGTTTTGATGACGGCATGGTGGCTGCCGTTGTCGAGCAAGTGCCGGAATTGCCGGGATTCGATCCACAGACCTTGTTGAAGGATTCGATGCAGCTGAGCACCGTTTGGCAGGAAGGGGCAGCCCCGCCCCTGCGAGCACAGGTGAAGCAGCTGGAATACCAGTTGAAATGAAGGGACCACCCATGGAGCCGTCACGACGTGCCTTATTGCAGACCCTTGCCGGCTTGGGCGGTGCCGCACTGCTGCCTGGCGCCTGGGCCAAGGGATCGTCCAGGCGCCTGGTGCTGATCGAACTCAATGGCGGCAACGATCCGCTCAATGCCTTCCCGCCGCATCGGGACCCGCTTTACCGCAAGTACCGTCCCAGCGTTGGCGTGCCGGATGGCGACATCATCAAGCTAATGCCGCAGATTGGCTGGCACCCCGCACTGCGCGCCCTGTTGCCAGCATGGGAGGCCGGCGAAGTGGCCCTGGTGCAAGGAACGGGCTACTCCGATCCCGTGCTCTCGCATTTTGAATCCGCCCGCATCTGGGAAACCGGCCAGCGCGATACCCGGCAGGACAGCGGCTGGATGACACAGGCACTGGCACAGCGCCGTGCGCCCGACCCCGCTGCCGTCATTTTCGGCTTCAGTCGCGGCCCCTTGCGCAGCTATCGCCACGGGGTTTTGCAGCTGCACAACCTATCCAGCCTGGGCAGCGACAGCGTGCAGTTGGCTGCGCAGGCGAATACCGAAGCCCTTCGCTATCTGCTTGAGATTCATACCCAATCGCAAGCCCTGGCGCAATACCGCAGCGCACTGGAAAAACTCCCGCCTCTGACGCCGTTGCAACAGAAAAGCCGCCCCTTGATGACGACACTCCGTTGCGTGGGTGCGCTGATGACGCAGCCACAGGCTCCCGTCATCTACAAGCTGATCCACGGGGGTTTCGACACCCACATCGGCCAGGTCGAAGCACAGGGCAGGCAGCTGGATCGTCTGGCCGAGGCGCTCGCGTATTTCCGTGTTCTCATGACGCAGCTGGGTCTGTGGAACGATGTGCTGATCATCACCTACTCCGAGTTCGGCCGCCGCGTGGCCGAGAACGCGAGCGGTGGCACCGATCACGGTGCTGCACAGACGCAACTACTGATGGGCCGGGGCGTGGCGCCGGGGCTACACGGTACGGTGCCTGATCTGGCGGCTTTGGATGCCGACGGCAACCTGCGTCATCAGATTGATTTTAGGACTGTTTATAATCAGGTTTGCACGCTGTGGCTGGGTTGGGACAGGCCATTCGCGCTCGACGACAGCAGCATTCGCTTCTTGCGTGCTTGATCGTCTTGCAGCATTAAAACTTAGGGATAGCGTGTGCCATTGACCAGCAGTTTTTTCGAGTTCTTCAAATACCTGCCGAAAAGGCGTCAGCGACAATCCTGGCTGCTGCTGCTGTTGATGCTGATCGGTGCATTCGCAGAGCTGCTGAGCCTGGGTGCGATCCTGCCATTTCTGGCGATCATGGCGAATCCGGCCAAGGCCTTCGACTACCCAAAGTTGCAGCAACTCTTCACCCAGCTCGGCTGGAACGATCCCCAGCAATTGCTGCTGCCGGTCACGGTTCTGTTCGTGGCTGCCTCTTTGCTGGCGGGTGCGATCCGCCTGTTTCTGGCCTGGGTCAGCAACAAGTTCGTGTTCACCATCGGCTACGACGTGAGCGTGGCGGTTTATGAGCGCACGCTCTACCAGCCCTATTCCTTCCACGTGTCACGCAACACCAGCGACATTCTGGCCGGCATCAACAAGGTGCAGCTGGTCGTCACTGGCGTGCTGGTGCCGTTGATGACAGGAATCATCTCTCTGATCCTCTCGGTATTCATCCTGATGGCCCTCCTTTACATCGACCCGGTCACCGCCTCGGCCGCTGGTGTCGGCTTCACCGCCATTTATCTGGGTGTCACCGTCTCCATGCGCCGCCAGCTTCGGCGCAACGGCCAGATCATCTCCAAGGCACAGACCGCGCGCATCCAGTGCGTGCAGGAAGGCTTGGGCGGCATCCGCGATGTGCTGCTCGATGGCACCCAGCCGCTATATCTGGATCGCTTCAAGAAGGTGGATGCACCCCTTCGCCATGCGCAGGCCACCAACACTTTCGTCGGTGTGGCCCCGCGCTACCTGATCGAGGCCATCGGCATGGCGCTGATCGCCGTGCTGGCGTTCGGATTGTCTGGCAAAAGTGGCGGCTTGCAGTCCGCGCTGCCGGTGCTCGGTGCGCTGGCGCTGGGTGCGCAAAAGCTCATGCCTTTGATGCAGCAGGCCTATAACGGCTGGACGCGAGTCTCCGGCAACCGCGCCATGCTGCTGGACGTCTTGGAACTGCTGCGCCTGCCGGTGCAGCCCCAGCTTGCCAAGGGCGAGCCGGTGGCTTTCGAGCGCGAGATCGCCCTGCGCGATCTCGGCTTCGGTTATTCGGCCCAGCACGATCTGGTGCTGAAAGGCCTCAACCTCGTCATCCCCAAGGGCAGCAAGGTCGGCTTCATCGGCAAGACCGGCAGCGGCAAGAGCACGGCGATGGATATCGTTATGGGCCTTCTCACCGCCTCCGAGGGCAAGTTATGTGTGGATGATGTGCCGATCAGTGCCCACAATCAGCAGCAGTGGCAGAAGCACATCGCCCATGTGCCGCAGGCCATCTACCTCTCCGATGCCAGCATCGCCGAGAACATCGCTTTCGGCGTCCATGCCCACGAGATCGATCCAGTGCGCCTGCGCAAGGCCGCCCAGCAGGCGCAGATCGGCCAGTTCATCGAGGGCTTGCCCAAGGGCTACGACACCGATGTCGGCGAGCGCGGGGTCCGGCTTTCAGGCGGGCAGCGCCAGCGCATCGGCATTGCCCGCGCGCTCTACAAGCAAGTGGATGTACTGGTGCTCGACGAAGCCACCAGCGCGCTCGACAGCGACACCGAATCCGCTGTGATGGACTGCATCGAGTCGCTCGGCAAGGACTTGACCGTGCTGATGATCGCCCACCGCCTGAGCACGCTGAAAGTCTGTGACCTGGTGGTGCGGCTGGAGCAGGGCCGCATTGTCGCCGCCGGCAGCTACTCAGACATGGTGGCTGACAACCGGTGGCCAAGCCGATGACTGTTTTGAAGCAGATGCTGATGATCAATGCCGATGTTTTTCATTTTGCCGGGGAGGTTAAAAATGCAGTGTGAAATCTGTGCCAGCCAGATTGGCTTGTTCAAGCCGTACGACAACCATCTTGGCCAATTGAATGTCCGGCAGAAGCTCAAGAAAATCTTGCAGCTCATTGATTTTCTGATTCCCAGTCAACTCCGCAAGCTCAAGCGCATCTCCAGCTTCAAATCGCCGTTCAAGGGCGATGTGGGGGTGTGTGGTTGCTGTGGGCATGGTGCAATGCAAACGCCGCCGACCGTCGAGCAGCTAAAGCAGTATTACTCCAGCTTCTACTGGTCGCGGTCGAGCCGCACCTCCGCCGTAAAGAACGTGGTGGTGCAGCAAGACGTCCATCTGCGAGACCCCCGGGCCCTGCACCAGATCGACTTCGTCTGGCCCGCCATTGGTAGCAAGCCCCTGCAAAACGTGCTCGAAATCGGCGCGGGTTCGGCATCTTCTCTTCTGCTGCTCAAGCACAAGTGCGGCGAGCCTGCACCCGCACTGCATGTCTGCGAACCCGGCAGCCAGTGGGAAGATCATTACCGTCAGCATCGCGTCGCCCGCATTGCTGACTACTTCCCGTTCGAGACTGCCGTGTCGTTCGACTACATCCACACCAGCCACTGGCTGGAGCATGTATCCAAGCTCGGTGAAACGGTCGGACATCTGCGCGACATGCTCAAGCCTGGCGGGTATGTATTCGTCGAAGTGCCCAATACCGAACATGACTACTGGACGCAGGCCATCAACGACGTGCCGCACATCCACTTTTTCACACCCAGGTCTCTGCAAAGAGCCTTCGAGGTTCAGGGCCTCAAATGCCTGAAACTCGAGGAAGCTGGCATCACCTTCAATGATCACTGCAAGGGCATCAAACCCACTGCCGAAGACTTCGGGCCCCGCGAGAAAGGCTTCTGGATTCGGGCATTGTTCATCAAAGAGTCGCAACAAAGCTGAGTCGTTTCATCATCGTATTCATTGCGCCTTCACAGAGACTTCAAATGCTGATTACCCGCAAACTCACCCCCTTCGTCGTATTCGAGGATGACAGCCTCGTAGTGGCGATGGACAAGATGAACGAGAACAAGAGTCGCGTGGTGTTCGTCATCAGCGACGGCGGCGTGTTGGAAGGCGTGCTCACCGACGGCGACATCCGCCGCTGGGGCACCACGCAGGGCAGTCTGGACTTGCAGGCCAAGGTCTCGCTGGTGATGAACCGCAAGCCGCTGTCGCTGTCGCTCGAAACCAGCGCGGCACAGATTCAGACCCATTTCTCCAAGGCGATCGACGCCATCCCGCTGCTCGACAAATCAGGCCGCGTGGCGGGCCTGGCACTTTCTGCGGCGACGGGCTTCCGCATCGGCGACCGGGTGATTACCGAGGATTCGCCCTGCTTCATCATTGCCGAGATCGGCAACAACCATAACGGTGATGCCGCACTCGCCCGCCGCTTGGTGGATGAGGCGGTGGCGGCCGGTGCCGACTGCGCCAAGTTCCAGATGCGCGACATGAGCGCGCTCTACACCAACCGGGGCCGTTCGGACGATCTCTCCGCCGATCTCGGCGCGCAATACACGCTGGACTTGCTCGCGCGCTTCCAGCTGCCCAGCGACGAGATGCTGAAAATCTTCGACTACTGCGCCAGCAAGGGTCTCACGCCGCTCTGCACGCCCTGGGACATCCCCAGCCTCAACCTGCTCGAACGCTATGGCATGGAGGGCTACAAGATCGCCTCCGCCGACCTCACCAACACCGAGTTGCTGGGCCGCGCCGCCGACACGGCCAAGCCTCTGATCTGCTCGACCGGCATGTCCACCGAAGACGAGATCATTGCCGCCGCGCGCTTTTTGCGCGAACGCTCGGTGCCCTTTGTGATGCTGCACTGCAACTCGACCTACCCCACGCCCTATAAGGACGTGAACCTGCCGTACATGAACCGGCTCAAGGAAATCTCCGGCAGCCTCGTCGGCTACTCCGGCCATGAGCGCGGCTACATGGTACCGATTGCGGCGGTGGCGCTGGGTGCCAAAGTGATCGAAAAGCATTTCAGTGTGGATCGCGGCATGGAAGGCAGCGACCACAAGGTGTCGCTGCTGCCGGGTGAGTTTGCCGAGATGGTCAATGGCATCCGCGCGCTGGAAGAATCCATGCGCGGCGGCAACACCCGCAGCATGACGCAGGGCGAGCGCATGAACCGCGAAGTGCTGGGCAAGAGCCTGTTCAGCCGCCAGGCCCTGAAAGCCGGTGCGGTGGTGCGGCGCGAAGATGTCGAGATCAAAAGCCCCGGCACCGGCCTGCCGCCGTACCGGCTGGATGAGCTGGTGGGCATCCGCCTGCACCACGACATGAAGGCGGGCGAACCCTTTTTTGAAAGCGACCTGAAAGCCGCGGTGGATGCCACCGTCGGCTTCAAGTTCAAGCGCCCGGTGGGCATCCCCGTGCGCTATCACGACTACAGCACGCTCGCCAAGGCAGCACCGCTGGACTTCGTCGAGTTCCACCTGAGCTACAAGGATATGGAGGCCGACGAGAGCAAGATCCTGCCCGTGGGCGAGGCGATGGGCTTTGCCGTCCACGCACCCGAACTGTTCTTTGGTGACCATGTGCTCGACCTCGCCAGCGACGACCCGGAGTACTACGCGCTGTCGCTGCAAAACCTCATCCGCGTCGCCGAGGTGGCCGAGCGTCTCAAGCGGTATTTTCCTTCCACAGCACGGCCTTTCATCGTCGTCAACGCCGGTGGTTTCTCCTTCGATGGCTTCATCTCGGAGTCCGAGAAACAGCGCCGCTATGCCAAGATCGAAACCGCACTGATGCCATTGGTGGCAGCACACCCGGGTGTCGAGTTCACCATCCAGTCCATGCCGCCGTACCCTTGGCACTTCGGTGGCCAGCGGTTTCACAACCTGTTCGTGTCGGCGGAGGAAACTGCCGAGTTCTGCGCCCGCACCGGCCTGCGCATCTGCCTTGATCTCTCCCACGCCCTGCTGGCCTGCAATGCCAATAAATGGGATATCCGCGACTACGTGCGCACCGTCGCCCAGCACACCGCCTACATGCACATCGCGGATTCTTCCGGTGTCGATGGCGAGGGCCTGCAGATTGGTGAGGGTGATGGCAAGCTGATGCTGGGCCTGGGTGCCGTGAACGAGCATTTGCCCACCACGCCCTTCATCCCCGAAGTCTGGCAAGGGCACAAGAACGGTGGGCAGGGGTTCTGGGTTGGCCTTGATCGCCTGCAGGCCTACCTGCACTAAGCCATGCGCTACGTCGCCTTCATCCCCCTGCGCGGTGGCAGCAAGAGCATTCCGCTCAAAAACATCAAGCCCATCGGCGGTAAGCCCCTGGCCTGGTGGACGGTGGAGGCCGCACTCGGCTGCGCCGCCATCGAACAGGTTTTCGTCGCCACCGATTCAGATGCCATCCGCGAATGCCTCGCCCCACTTACCACGGCAAGGCTCTCGGTGATTGGCCGCAGCGCGGAAACCGCCACCGATACCGCTTCTACGGAATCCGCCATGCTGGAGTTCGCGGCAGCGCACCCCGCCGAGCACATCGTGCTGATCCAGGCCACCTCGCCGCTGCTGACCAGCGATGACCTGAATCGGGGCATTGCCCTTTTCGAGCAGCTGGAGGCCGATAGCCTGGTCTCGGTCGTGCCGCAGAAGCGGTTCATCTGGGCACGCGACGCCGAGGGCTTCGGCCAGCCGCAGAACTACAACCCCGTCAAACGCCCGCGCCGCCAGGATTTTTCCGGCTACCACGTCGAGAATGGCGCGTTCTACATCTCAGGCCGCGAGGGCCTCATCCGCACCGGCTCGCGTCTGTTTGGCCGTATTGCTGCCCATGAAATGTGCGAAGAAAGCTATTACGAGCTGGACGAACCCTCCGACTGGGCCGTAATCGAGAACCTGATGGTGAGAGCCGCAGGTCTCCCCGCATGAAGGAGTTGATGCAGCTGTTTGCCGAGCATCTGAAAGACCAGCCCCGGCCGAGGATATTGATCGTCGGCTCCAAGCCGACCTTTACCCACAAGGACCTAGGCCGCTTCGACCTCGCCTTTTTCGCCAACGGGGCCATTGCACGCCATGCCCTGTTCGACAGTCGCCTGTTCTTCAATGTGCTGGTCGAATCCGCCTATCACCAGACCGGCACGGTCGCGCAAGCCACTTGGGAGCAGATCAAGGCGGCCGAAAGCCCCAACTCCATCGTGGTGCAATCCCCAGCCTGGACCTTCAAGCGCTGGAAGGGCAAGCCCCCCCTGGGCGGCAATCTGCACAAGGTTTCATTGCGCGAGAAGCGCAAGGTCGTCATCGAATCGCTGGGTCTGCGCTGGGTGCTCGCATCCATCTGGCGGCTGTCACGCAATCTGCCGCACTTTCATACCGAAATGGCCCGTTTTTTACTTCGTGGTCAATGCTCCAGCATGAAGCCTTCGACGGGCGTTTGGACCATTCTTCTGGCCCGCCATATCGCGACGCAAACAGGCAAGCCATGTGAAATCGTGGTGAGCGGTATTGGCCTATCGAACGATGGATATGCCTATGCAAAAGCAGTCAATCACCGGATGAAAAGCCATGAGATTGATCCCCATGTCATCAACCGCCTTTTGAAAGTTGGAGTTGATTTCCGGGACCTTTGATTAGTTCCAGCTGTTTTCAATCCGGTCTGTAGGAATCGGCCACATCGTAAACAACGATTTTGGCGTGAAACTTCCCATTCTCGTCAGTGAACTCATAAAACAGACCCAACAAGTTCCTGCCAAGATCCAGCATATTCGAGTAGCCTGAACTGCCATTGGTGACCTGGTGGCGATTGAAGAACGTCTTTCCATCTTCAGTGGCGTGCAAGGTCAAATTGGTTCTGCCTTTGTTGGGTGGCGCGGACAGAACTAGCACAGGCAATCCACGGTCGTTCTCGCTAAGTACCGTGGCCCCGCCATGAACAGAGCCGGATGGAGCAGCAGACTCGCGATATTCTTGTGAGAAACTCAATCCACCATCCGTGCTGATGCCGATCCAACGTGCCCCTTCTGTTGGGAAGGCCGGTTGATCGGTGAAGGCATCGTGGCCAGTTCGCATGGATGCATAGATATTGCCGAGAGCAAACTCGGCGATGGATATTTCTCCGGAGCTGTCCTTGCTGCTGATGGCACCAATATAAAAAGTTTCACCGTTGTCATCTGATAACAACAGGAAACTGTGGAATATCTTGCTCGCATCGGAGTAGTTGCCGGGAATGACCAATCTGTTTGGTGCCAGCCCGCCTACCATCTGGATGCCGTTTGAGGGGCCGAAAGCGTGCCATCGCCAGTCGGGCTTTCTGGCCGATGTGATTTCCTGCTCGGGGCTGTAAGTCAACCCACCATCGTCCGAATAGCGCAGATAGGCACGGCGGACATCTTTCGATTTTCCCTCAACCACCAAGCGCTCCACGTCGCTGTGTATGTTGCCGTTGTAGAACAGTAGCAAGCGGCCTGCGCGGGCACCTTGCTTGATCAGGAGTGGAGTTGGATTACCCCTTGTATTGCCGGTTCCGGGAGCGACAACCTCGATCGGACCGACGGTCAGGTTGTTTGTGAGTCTGTCAAAGGTGATTCGCTTTTGAATCAGGTCAATGTCGCCGGAATCCGTTGCATTGTTTTTTCGGCCTTCGGCAAAGGCAATGAAATGTGTGCTGTCGATGGCCACAATGGTGGGAATGCGAATGGTGTTGTAGCCCGATTCGCCACTATCAAAAATGACCTGATCAACTAATACCGCCGGAGCCGCTTTGGGTGCGGGAGCAGGTGTCGGAGCAGGTGCAGGTGTTGGGGCCGGTACGGGTGTTGGGGCCGGTGCAGGTGTTGGGGCTGGTGCAGGTGTTGGGGCCGGTGCAGGTGTCGGGGCTGGCGCAGGTGTTGGGGCCGGTGCAGGTGTTGGGGCTGGCGCAGGTGTTGGGGCTGGCGCAGGTGTTGGGGCCGGTGCAGGTGTTGGGGCTGGTGCGGGTGCGGGTGCGGGTGCCGGTACGGGTGTTGGGGCTGGTGCGGGTGCGGGTGTTGGGGCTGGCGCTGGTGTCGGGGCTGGTGCGGGTGTTGGGGCTGGTGCGGGTATTGGGGCTGGCGCGGGTGTCGGGGCTGGCGCAGGTGTTGGGGCTGGCGCTGGAGCGGGTGTCGGCACCGGTGCGGGTATTGGGGTAGGCGCGGGCTCTGGTGCCGGAGTGGGCGTGGAAGGCGAGCCATTGTCGCCAAGGGATACCGGCATTTCTCCACCGCCGCCACAGGAAACCAGAATCAGGCTAAAGGCTGCGGCGGAGATACTGCGTCTGCTGTCCTGACTCATGATTTCCCGAAGTCCCTAATCATATTTTTGGGTGCTTGATGGCTGTCAACAATCTGTGCGGGCCCCACCGCATCCAATGCCAAAATTCAAACTGAATAATATTTCATCAGCTAGACATTAACGCCAACAGATTTCACAAGATCAACAGTCTGCAAAATCGAGACCGAATCCGCCTGAGGGATCAATGGGCTCTCAAGGTCACCTGCCCGCAGACAGCGCATGGCCTCGGCAGCCTGGTAGTGATAGCCGTTGCCGTTGTGGGGCCGGAACAGCACCTGCTTGCGGCCCTTGCGCCGCGGCCACTGCGATTCGTCAATCACGCTCAGCAGCCATTGCCCTGGCCCGCTGGATTTGACGGCTTGCATCAGCTTTTGCCTGGAGCCTTGACGGCGGATGCTACCTCCCGAGGGTGGTGCGACACGTGGCGTCTGCCTCCAGATCGTGACTCTGGTCGGGTTGTAATACGGTGCATGGATGCGGATGCTGCCCTGGGTGCCGAGAATCACGGCCTCGTTGCGGGTATGGGCGGTGAGGCTCGATGCAAGCAGCGCCATCGCGCCACTGGCATAGCCCAGGGTGATGGCCACCTGCTCGTCCACTCCGGACTCGCTGTAGGTCACTTGGCTGCTCACCGTCCTGGGCGGCCCGAGCAGGCACTGCGCCAACGCTAGCGGATAGACGCCGCGATCCAGCAGGCAGCTACCCCCCTGCTCAGGCCGGAACATGCGGTGGTTCGGGTCGTAGCGCATGGCACGGCCATTGTCCGCCGTCAGCAGGCGCACCTCGCCAATCGCCTTCTGTTCGATCAGCTTGCGAACTTCCAGGATCAGCGGCATGAAGCGCATCCACATCGCCTCCATGCAGAACAGCTTCTTCTGGCGGGCGAGGTCGATCACTTCCTGCGCTTGCGCGGCGTTGCTGGCGAAGGGTTTTTCGCAGAGCACGGCCTTGTTGGCATTCAGCACCAGCAGGCAGTCGTCTCGGTGGCGCTGGTGCGGGGTGGCGACATAGACGATGTCGATGTCGGGGTCGCCGACCAGCTCTTCATAGGAGCCGTATGCCTTGGGCACGTTCAGCGCAGCGGCGAATTGCTGTGCGGTTTTCAGGCTGCGTGAGCCGATGGCCACAAGCTGCGCATCCGGCAGCGCCTTCAGGCCCTGGGCGAAGGCCTGGGCAATCGCGCCGGTGCCGAGAATGCCCCAGCGGATGGCTACCTGGCGCATGGCAATCTCAGTTGACGCTGGCTGTGGGCGCCCGCTGCAAGCTCTCAGACAGTTGCCGCAAGCTGCCTGCGGTGGTGCGCAGTCTCGCCTTTGCCGCTTGTACCAAGCTGGGGCTGCGCGGCTGCACCACCCGGCTGGGCGAGCCCGTGGCCTCGCCCGCCACCACGACGCAGGCGGGCAGCTCGTCCGCCCAGCGTGCGGGCAGGCCGTAGCTGAGCGGGCGGCGCACCAGCTCGCAGGGGGGCGAGTATTGGCAGAGCAGGGCGGTGCGTATTTTCGGCGTGGGGTTTTCGGTGCCATGCCAGGCGCGGCCATCAAAAATGGCGAACTGTCCCTCTTTCATGGGGATGCGCGCGATGACGGCCCTGGGGTCATAGCGCCGGGCGGCGGCGAGCACGGAGGCTTCGCTCTGCACGTCGATATCCGAAAGATTCTGCGGCATCACGCCCCAGAGATGGCTGCCCGGCACCAGACGCAGGGTGGATTCGTTGGTGACATTCCGCAGTGCCATCCAGATGTTCAGGGTGTTCCAGCTCACCGCCTCGATATCCGAATGCCAGCGGTGCGGTTGGCTGGGTGGTTTCAGCATGAGTTCCGACGACCACATCAGGAGGTCATCTCCCAAGGCCGATTGCAGGCGGGTAACAATGGCCGTGTCGGTGCTGGCTTCAAATGCCGCACCCTTGAAAACATGCGCGCCCTTGTACCACTCGCCAATGAAGCGCAGGCGGCGGGAGTCGGCTTCGACCTTGCCGCAGTCGATGGCGCGATCCAGGTCAAACGGCCCAACGAAACCAGTCTGCTGCAAGGCTGCCAGTTCGGCTTCTGAAAGGCCCATACGTCGTGCTCTCTGTTGACTTAACTGCTGGCCTGCACATGGGCAGGCGATAGGGCGCTGCCGTCGAATCAGGATGTTTGTTCCATGATACCCGGCGCGGTCGGTTTATACTCCGCACCCGTGGTTTGGCGCACGGGAAATAAACACAAGGGCTGCGGCCGCCAACCTGTTCTCGCGTCGGTTGAAGGCTTGCCATGAGGCGAGCCGGGTTTCCGACGAGCTGATTTTTTGCAATGACCCCTCCTTCAATCCTCTTCGTCATCACCCGCTCGGATGCCATCGGCGGTGCCCACATCCACGTCCGCGACATGGCGTCTGCGCTGCGTCAGCTGGGTGTGGATGCTCGGGTGGCGGTGGGCGGCGATGGGCCGTATCTGGAGCAGTTGCAGGCTCGGCAGATTCCGGTCATCCGCTTGCACCACCTGGTGCGGCCGATTCGCCCGCTGGCGGAACTGCGGGCTTACCGTGAGCTGCTTGGGGTGCTGCGCGAGCATCGTCCGGTTCTGGTCTCGACGCATTCCTCCAAGGCCGGTCTGCTGGGGCGCATGGCCTGCCGGAGGCTGAAGTTGCCGGTGGTATTCACGGCCCATGGCTGGGCGTTTACTGATGGGGTGAGCGCGTTCACGGCGACGATCTACCGCAATGCCGAAAAATTCGCAGGCCCGATGGCAAACCGGATCATCACCGTCTCTGAGTTCGATCGCCGTATCGCGCTCAAAGCCGACGTGGGCCAAGCGGAGAAGCTGCGTGCCGTCCACAACGGGATGCCTGCACTTCAAGCTCCGGCGCTGCCGGCTCGCGCTGCGGAATCACCCTTGAGATTGGTGATGACCGCCCGGCTCGACGAGCAGAAGGATCATCGCACCCTGCTGCTTGCGCTCGGCATGTTGCGCGATGTGGACTGGTGCCTCGACCTCATCGGCGATGGCCCATTGCTTTCCACCCTTCGGCAGCTTGCCGAGCAATTGCAGATCGCCGATCGCATCCGTTTTCTGGGTTTGCGGAACGATGTGGCAGAGCTGTTGAGCCGTTCGGATGTCTTCCTCCTGGTCTCGAATTGGGAGGGCTTCCCGCGCTCCATCCTCGAAGGCATGCGGGCGGGCCTGCCGGTGATTGCCACGGATGTCGCCGGCGTATCGGAGTCTGTGGCCGAGGGCCGCACGGGCTTTCTGGTGCCGCGAAGCAATGCCGAGGTGCTGGCCAATCGCATCCGCCAATTGCTGACGGACGCCACCCTGCGCGCCTCGATGGGGCAGGCCGGGCGGGAGCGGTTCGAGCAGGAGTTCACTTTTGCGCAGATGTTCCAGCGTACCCTGGCGGTTTACGACGAGGTGATGGTGGAGCGCGGTCTTGCCACGCGCTTCCTGTCATTGCTGGGCCAATCGCCGTCGTGAGCGAATTCACAGCCCCAAGCGCCAAGCGGGTCTGGATCACCGGGGCCAGTGGCTTCGTTGGTCATCGGCTGTGTCTTGAGGCGGTGCAGCGTGGCTGGTCAGTATTGGCCAGTTCGCGCGCGGTCGCCGAGCAGCAGTCCCTTGCTGGTATCGAGTGGGTTGGCCATCAGCAGGCGATCGCGGGCGAGGGCCTCGAACGGCTCGATGTAGTGATCCACGTCGCCGCCCGAGCCCACCAGTTGCGGGAGACGGCGGCTGACCCGGCTGCTGCATTCCGGACGGCGAATGTCGATGTCAGCCTCGCCGTCGCCCGTGCTGCGAAGCAGGCCGGCGCAGCGCGGCTGGTTTATGTGAGCTCCATTGGTGTGAACGGCGACGCCACTCAGGGCCGAGCTTTCTGCGAGAGCGATATCCCCCATCCGGCCGAACCTTATGCGGTGTCGAAGCTCGAAGCCGAAATCGCATTGCGCGAACATTGCGCTGCCTCGGGAATGCAGCTCGCCATCGTCAGACCACCACTGGTCTATGGCGTCGGCGCGCCCGGTAACTTCGCCCGGCTGTTGAAGCTGGCGCGGTCCGGCCTGCCGCTGCCGCTGGCCGCTGTCGATAACCGACGCAGCTTTGTCGCGGTGCAGAATCTCTGCGATTTCCTGCTGTGCCTGGCGGAGCATCCGGCGGCAGCGGGCGAATTGTTCCTAGTTTCTGACGGCGAGGATTTTTCCACCCCGCAATTGTTACGCCTGCTGGCGCAGGCAGCGGGTAGCCCATCACGGCTCTGGCCGTTGCCGCCCAGCTTTTTGAGGGCTGGCGCGGCTCTGATCGGCCAGCAGCGCACCTTCGACAAACTCTGTGGCTCTCTGCAGGTCGATGCCAGCAAAGCCAGGCAGCTGCTGGGCTGGACGCCGCCAATCTCTGCTGCGGAAGGTTTGGCGGCCTGGGCGGAAAAAGTTACTAAAGGTGCGGGTGGATGATGATTGAGGCTTCAATGATTCTTGCGACCCTGCTGCTGGCCTGGGTGCTGACCTGGGCCATGCGGCGCTTTGCGCTGAGCAGAAACCTGCTCGACATCCCCAACGCGCGCAGCTCGCATCAGGTCGCCACACCGCGCGGTGGCGGAGCGGCCATCGTGCTGGCATTTTCCGCGTTGGTCGTGCTGTGTTTCGCACTGGGTCTGACCAGCGCAAAAATCGCCGCCGCGCTGCTGCTGGGTGGTGCTGTGGTGGCCATCGCAGGTTTCATGGATGACCGCAGCCCCTTGAGCCCCCGCGTGCGTTTGCTGGCGCACGCCAGCGCGGGCTTGCTGGCGGTGCTCTTGCTGGGCGCAGTGCCGGGCCTGCCCTTACCGGGGGGATTCTGGGCCTGGGGCTGGTTTGGTGTGCCGCTGTCGCTGGTGGGGGTGATCTGGTGCATCAATCTTTACAACTTCATGGATGGCATCGACGGCCTCGCGGCGGTTGAGGCGGTGTGCCTGGCGCTTGGCGCACAACTGGCATTGTTTGCCATCGGGGCTGATGTCTCGCCGCTGCTGCTGGGCTGGGCGGCGGCGGCATTGGGCTATCTCTACTGGAACTGGCCGCCAGCCAAGATTTTCATGGGCGATGTCGGTAGCGGCTGGCTGGGCTTTCTGATTGCAGCCTTCCTGCTGCTCACGGGGCCCGCAGGCCTCAACGCCTGGGTCTGGCTGATCCTTTTCGCGGTGTTCCTGGTCGATGCCAATTGGACCCTGATGGTGCGCTGGCGCCGAGGTGAAAAGCTCTCGGACGCCCATCGCAACCACAGCTACCAAAAAGCCTCGCGGCTTGCAGGTGGGCATCGGCCAGTAACGATCACTGTGGTGCTGATCAATGTGTTCTGGCTTTGGCCGCTCGCCGCGGCTGCCGCGCTCTATCCCGCACAGGGGCTCTGGCTGGCACTGTTGGCAATGCTGCCTTTGCTCTGGCTTGCGATGCATTATCGTGGTGGCGTGCCAGACACGGTCAGCGCCCAATCGAAGCCTGCTTCTCCAAGGGCGCACTCTTCAAGCCCTGAAAAATCGTGAGGGATGCCGCCCTCATCCTGCTACGTGACGAAGGCGTGACCGCGCTACAACAAGAACAGGTTCTCGCAGCCGTGTGATGAGCTGCACTGATGGCGCACCATGTCGACATTTTGAACGAGCGCACTGCTGCGATATGTCTTTGTCGCTGAGTGGTTCGGGGCATACTAGTCACGCCAGTGCAGGGCCCTGTTCCATATCGATACTCAAGGATCATTCCAAGTGGTAACTCAACTTTTCAGCATGCAAGACGACAGCGTATCCAGCCATCTTCGCGGCGTGCTCCGCGTGCTGCATAAAGAGTCGCTTTTGATTGGTGCATCCGCGGTGCTGCTCTCTGCCTGCACAATCACGCCGGGCATGCGTAACGAGATTGATCGGGGCGAGATCGCTGTCCCCGGCATCGAGGTCATCGAGGTGACGCCAGCGGTTGTGCTGAGCGAGGCGCTTGCCACTTCTGCTGGGCCTGCGGCCAATATGCCCGCATGGCTGTCCGAAAGAAAAATAGATGCGGACGGCTATCGCCTTGGGCAAGGTGATGTCGTTCGCATCGTGGTCTGGGACCACCCTGAGCTCAACAACCCAAGCGGCCAGGCCCAGGGAGACTCTGCATCCAGCGGCAGGCTGGTGGAACCGGATGGGAAACTGTTCTTCCCATACATTGGAAGGGTCCAGGCAGCCGGCCTGACGCCGACCCAACTCAGGGAAGACATCATTGCCGCGCTGAGCAAGTTCATCAAGCAGCCGCAAATTGATGTGCGGATCACCGAGTTCAGATCGCAAAGGGTTTACGTTACCGGTGAAGTGACCTCGCCGGGCCCGATTTTTCTGAATGATGTTCCTGTGGCAGCACTCGATGCGATTGCCAGCAAAGGTGGCTTCACGGAGCTTTCAAACCGGCGTCGCATTCTGTTGACGCGTGACGGAGTCACGGCTGAGCTGCATGCTGAAGATCTGATCTATGCAAATGCCAGCAAAGGGGTATTCCTGAAAGCAGGTGATATTGTCAATATCCCTGATATCTCAGACGACAAGATATTCCTGCTGGGCGATTTCGTCACTCAGAAAACAATTCTCCAAGGTCGCACCATAGTTTCGCTGGCTGAGGCGATTACCCAAGGTGGTGGCTTGGATAAACTGGGTGCGAACGCGAAAGCCATCTTCATTTTTCGCAGACATGAACCTGCTGCCAACCCAGGTAATCGGAACTCCAACAGCAACGATTCCACGGTAGGGTCATCCGCTGATGAAAAGCTGCTGTTCGCGCCAAAAGTCTATGCGATGGATTTGACACGCGCAGAAAGCCTTTTGTTGGCGGAGCGATTCTCGCTCAAGCCCAGAGACGTGGTGTATATCGCCTCCACGGATTTCTCAAAATACAATCGCATCATCAATCAGCTCCTGCCGACGATATCGACGTATTTCCAGCTTGATCGCCTGATCAACAATTAACTGCTTCTACGACCCTCCCCGAATCTGAGCTTTTCTGGGAGGGTTGGAAGAGGTGCAATCTGCTGAAGCAAACCCCGTATATTCAACGCGTGGACGCAAGGTTGTCCGGGAACAGTCGATCAGAATCCAGCCAGTCGGTGCGCAGTGTGTATTCGGGCTCAGGTTCAATAAGCAGTAATGGCTTCAATTGATTCTGTCCGTTTGATTGACCGAACGAGCTCGCTCTTGCGAAGCGGAAGCGTGGATCACCAACGATAGTGAGCGGCCCGGCACTGAGACCACGCCGCAGGGTTAGAGGAACGCTGAGTTCGAGACCGGCAACCTGGTTTTCGCTATCGGAACGTCTCATGTACAGCGTCACCATGGTGTCGCCAAAATAGCGATTGGCCCGCAGTCGAAAGCCATCGTCGCCATAAAAAAACTTGCCGATATCCGCTTCAAAGCTGCTGGCCAGTTTGGGCAAGAACAGTCGATAGCCGACGAGTTCTATTTTTCGTGTGGGCAGGGCGGGGCGGTTGATCGGCTTGTAACGCGCGTAACTGCCATAGATCTGATGGGTGCCGCCACCAAGATTGAATACCAAGTCATTGCGTTGCGACCGATAGTCGATTGAGAAGACTTTTGATTTGCCAATGCTGTGCAGGCCGAAAAGACCAGGGATGAGGTGGTGTGCCCATTGCACTTGCGCTTCTCGAATGCCGCGATCGTGTTTGTAGAACTGAAAAAAGGAAGGGTCATTAAAATCGTCAGTGCTATCAATTGGCGATTCATAAGTTGCATAAGCGCCAAAACCCGCAGGCAGCTGCAAACGAGCGGTTGAAAACAGTGCAAGCGAATAGTCGAAAATGCCCACATCTGTCGCCGCAAAGCTGCGCAAATCCGGGGCAAAGCGCATTTCCAAGCCGTAGGCACCCGGGCGTGAAAAATCAGCCTTGATCTGGTCCCGATCCTGCCACTGTGTCAGCCAGCTATTAAGGCCAGTGCGATCATAGATATCAGCACGGTCATAGATATCCTGTTGCCCACAATTGATTCTGGTCGAGAGGATCGGCAGCCCATAGCGATATTGGGCATAAACTGCCTTCTTGGTGGTTTCTGCGGTTAGCTGCGAACAAGCTGCTTCATCGGAGTCAGATTGCCGCTTTAAATACGCGGCATTTTCAGCGCGGACAATGACTGTTCCGGCCTCGGCATCATCTCGAAGGCTGACATTTCTCAAGCCATCCCTGTCTGCCGCAAAGAGATTGGATCGAAACAAGGAATCCACATTCTCCAGGTATTGCTGGGGCAGCAAGCTGTTGCCGCCGTGGAAGTCCAGGCTTCTGGAAATGCTCAGGGCGTACGAGGCTTTCTCGAAGCTGTCGGTATAAAGCTTTCCGGTCAGCGCGATTTTCAGGCCATTGCTGAACTCGTGCCGCAGGCGTGCGCCAGCATTGAAGGCTGTTGCGTCGTAGTCCGCAAGAATGCTGATGAAGGATTTAGGTGTGTAGGCCAAACTGCCAAAGACGCCATCCAGAAGCTGCCCATCGCCATAGCCGAGCGAGGCTTGAAAGGCCTTGTAGTTCACCGAGCTGACGGCATAGCGGGACGTTGCTTTCTGTGCATCGCCCGCAACATCGAGGATGCCCGTGCCAAATCCGAAGAATTGCGACTGATACAGGGAGATTTTCAGGTTGGCAGATAAATCGGCGGGTGTCGGACCTGTGATGTTGGGTGCGGCCACACGACCCACGAGCTCGACGTGCGGCAGCAGACCGACGCCGATGAGGTAGGTCCTGGCTTCTGCCTGATCGTTACCTCTGCCGGTCAGGCGTTGATCGCGCGCCGCACGCTGATCGGTGTTGGCCTGCAGTTCAAAGTGGCCCTCCTTGATGACTTCCGCGCTTGGCGTGGTCAAGGCACCACTGGCCCCCGACATGTTCA
Source organism: Pseudomonadota bacterium (assembly GCA_040385605.1). GTDB lineage: Bacteria > Pseudomonadota > Gammaproteobacteria > Nevskiales > Nevskiaceae > Stagnimonas. Next base: position 37,416 of record JAZKHC010000032.1, on the reverse strand, counting down.
GTTCGGTGGCCATTGCAGGCGAAGAAACAACCAGCAGGCTGATGATCAAAAAGCGTTTAATCATGGGTTTTCATGCAAAGAGGCTCGTCGTGAAATCAAAAAAAAGGCCAGTCGAAACTGGCCTTCTGATTGGAACTGGCTCGCTTGGTTTAGGAGCTGGAACCTGATGGCGAGGGCGTCACGCTGCTGTCGCCGCGCGTGCCTTCCTGTGCCTCAACCGAATTAGTGGCGCCAGAAGCTGCCGGATTTGCGGCTTCGTAGGAGTCAGTTCCTGCTTCGATGCTGCTCTCGAGACTGGTAAAGCTGGTGTAACCGGCGCCTGCAATCGGCTGGTTGCCGGCTTGGCCATTGATCGTGCCGTCGGCAGCATCCATAGCAAGAGCCCGCAAGAAATTGGCGCTCTTCTCGGCCTTGGTGGCGCCAGCCGCATTGTTGGCTGCGAACGAGAGTGACGCCAGGATGGCGGCGTACTGGTCAGCAACTGAATTGCTGGGCAGCGATTCATTGGTGCTGTCCACAGGAGTGGGCGGCGTCAGGATGTCGCCACCCGGGAACAAGGCGCGTGCGATTTCCGCGTTCGCCGAGGCTGCCAAGTTGTTGCTGCGCAGCTCTGGGGGCTGCGCCAGAAACGAGGCGGCGGCCATGTTCGTCAGAGGCGTGACGCAAAACGTCGGAGCGGCCGTGTTGCTCTGCGAGGTGCGCGCCTGGGGCACTACAGCAGAAACGGGAGCCGAATTGGCAACGCTGGCGCCGGTCGCTTCATCAAAGAAGTTGCCGCCAGTGCAGGTGACAACAATCGGGAAGAAGCTGGAGTTGAGGGTGCCGAACGAAAAGCCGCCGTCGGCGCCGGAAGTCACCGTCGGCGCGCCGGGCACCGGGGTGGTGCCGTTGGACAGGAAAGCGTTGCAGCTGGCGCCATTCAACGCGCCGAGCGCAGCACGACCAGTCAGCACCGAGGTAGGCGGCGGCGGCGTGGGCGTGGTGACCGGGCCGCGGACGCTGGAGTTGTTGTCATCGCAGGCCGAAAGGATGGCGACGGCAGAGAATGCTAAGACCGCAGTCCTGAGCTTGAAAGAATGCATACTGAAATCTCCAAAAAAGAATAGTTTCGATGGACTGCGGAAAGTCAAAATCTGATTCGTTGAAACGCTAGCTGCGCCATCAACTACGCCGCTAGTTTTATCAGATGCATCTTGATTTTACCAACTTCACCGCAGTTTCCTATGCTGCCTTCAATCTTCAACCGCCGCGCCGCAGCTTTAGGGTGTCGGAAGTCACAAAAAGACTGGTTTGGACGGACATCGACGCTGCAAAATCAGCTGCATACCCGGCCGGCTTTACTTCGCTGAAACCACACCGAAGCAGGTTGATGAGTTGATCAGGCAGCACATGCCCCTCCGCTCGCAGTCTTCCTTTGACTCGCCATTTTTGACGCAAGATTCGCGCCTGGGATAACGCGCGGCCATCTGAAAATGTCGGGAAACTCAGTGCCAGGAGTGGCCGATCAAGCAGGGAGCGGTCCAGGTCGAACATGGACATGGTGTTCGGCAATTCGACGCCCATGGCCCTCCCGGTCGCCAGCAGCTGCTCGCGTTCGGCATTCCAACGGGCCAGCGAAACGATGCATCCACCCGCGCCTGCCGGCAACGCTTGATCATCAGGCAGGGTCTCGAAGTCATCTTCGACGACGGTTTTCGCTTCGAGGTTGATCAGCAAGCTCATGCGTCAGTTGCATCTGTCCGGGGATAGAGGCGCGCCTTGAAGGGTGGCATGCCGATGCGTTGATAGCAGTGCAGGAAGCTTTCATCCTCGCTCGCGCGCTCGTCAAGATAGGTGTGGACGATGGTCTGCACGGCGTCGGCGATGTGCTCGCGGTCCACCGAAGGCCCGGTGCGGTCGCCGAGGCTCGTCTTGTTCTCGCTCGAACCGCCGAGCGTGATCTGGTACCACTCCTCGCCTTTCTTATCGACACCCAGAATGCCGATGTGGCCGACGCTGTGATGGCCGCAGCCGTTCATGCAGCCGGACATGTTGAGCTTGATCTCACCGATGTCGTGCTGGTAGTCGAGTGATTCGAAGCGGTCGAAGATTTCCTCCGCCACCGCAATGGAGCTGGCGTTGCTGAGCGAACAGAAATCGAGGCCGGGGCAGCAGATCAGGTCGGTCAACAGGCCGATATTCGGTGTGGCGAGATCGAGTTTCACCAGTGCCTGCCAGAGCGGATAGAGGTCGGCCTGCCGCACATCGGTGAAGACCAGATTCTGGTTGTGCGTTGCACGCAGCTCGCCGAAGGAATACTGGTCGGCGAGATCGGCAATCGCATCCATCTGCTCGTGCGTCACATCACCCGGGGCGACGCCACGGGCCTTGAGCGAGAGAAAGGCAATCGCGTAGCCAGGCTGGCGGTGGGCCTTGAGATTGCGCTTGGCCCAGGCTGCGAAGCCAGAGTCTTTTGCCAGATGCTCGGCATAACTGCTGTCGCTGTCGGCGCGGGCGTCGTAGTCAAAACTGGTGAAGAAGGATTGGAAGTGCTCGATATCGGCCCGCTTGAGCTTGAGCGGCCCATCCTTGATGGTTTGCCACTCGGCTTCGACCATTTCCTTGAACTTGGCGAGGCCGGTTTCCTTCACCGTGATCTTGATGCGCGCCTTGTAGATGTTGTCGCGGCGGCCGAGCAGGTTGTAGACGCGCAGGATCGCCTCGCTGTAGCTCAGCAGGTCTTCCTCCGGCAGCCACTCGCGGATCACCTGGCCAATGATGGGCGTGCGGCCGAGGCCACCACCCACCACCATCTCGTAGCCGATTTCACCGGCAGCGTTCTTGATGATGTGCACACCGATGTCGTGCACCTGAGTGGCCGAACGGTCGGTGGTCGAGGACGAGAATGCGAACTTGAACTTGCGCGGCAGCCAGTTGAACTCCGGGTGCTCGGTGGCCCACTGGCGGGTGAGTTCGCAGTAGGGGCGGGGGTCGATCAGCTCGTCTTTCGCCACACCAGCCAGGTGATCGGCCGTGATGTTACGGATGCAGTTGCCGCTGGTCTGGATCGCGTGCATCTCGACGGTGGCCAGGTCGGCAAGGATGTCCGGCACGGTTTCAAGCTTCGGCCAGTTGAACTGGATGTTCTGCCGCGTGGTGAAGTGGCCGTAGCCCTTGTCGTACTTGCGCGCGATATGCGCAAGCATTCGTAACTGCTTGGATGAAAGCGTGCCGTAGGGGATGGCGACGCGCAGCATTGGTGCGAAACGCTGCACGTAGAGGCCATTGCGCAGGCGCAGGTGGCGGAACTCGTCGGCAGCCAGGGTGCCCGCGAGGTAGCGTGCAGTCTGGTCGCGGAACTGAGCGACGCGGGCATCGACAAGGGCTTGATCGTATTGGTCGTAGCGATACATGTCTTCAACACTCCAGCCGCAAGCCAGTGGGTTCTCGCGGGCGCGCAGGGTAGCAAGCGCACCAAGGCATAACCATAGAACTAAACCGTAGCCTGCACCTTCACCCGCTTGGCGACCTCGTTGCGGCGGGCATCGGCATCCGGCAGGGCGGCGATGCCATCGACCAGCTCCTTGCCCAGGTGCGCGGCGAACAGCTGCATGAAGTCGTACATGAAAGTGCGCAGAAACAGGCTGCGGCGAAAGCCGATGTGCGTGGTCGAGGGCTCGAACAGATGGCTGGCATCGAGCTGCACCAGGTCGCTGTCGGTGCGGGCGTCGTAGGCCATGTTGGCGATGATGCCGATGCCCATACCGGCGCGCACATAGGTTTTGATGACGTCGGCATCGACGGCCGTGAGCACCACGTTGGGCTTCAGCCCTGCGCCAGCAAAGGCCTGGTCAAGCTTGCTGCGGCCCGTGAAGCCGAACGTGTAGGTGATGATGGGGTGTTCACTGAGCTGCCTCAACGTCACTTTTTTCACACTCGCCAGCGGGTGCTTGGGCGGCACCAGCACGCAGCGGTTCCAGTGGTAGCAGGGCAGCATCACCAGCTGCTCGAAGTGGTGCATGGCCTCGGTGGCGATGGCGAAATCCGCCTCGCCCTCGGCGGCCATCTTGGCGATCTGCGGCGGCGAGCCCTGATGGATGTGCAGGGCGACCTTGGGGTACTTCTTGCGGAAGGCCTGGATCACCTTGGGCAGGGCATAGCGCGCCTGGGTGTGGGTGGTGGCGATGGTCAGGTCGCCCTCGTCGGTCTGGCGGAACTCGCGCGCGACGTTCTTGATGTTCTCGCTCTCGGCGATCAGCTTCTCAGCGTAGTCCAAGATGCGCTTGCCAGCGGGCGTGATCTCCGACAGATGCTTGCCGTTGCGCACGAAGATGTCCACGCCCAGCTCGTCCTCCAAGAGCTTCACCTGCTTGGAGACGCCGGGCTGGCTGGTGTGCAAGGCTTCGGCGGCGGCGGTGACGTTGAGGCCGCGCTTGGCGACTTCGAGCACGTAGTGGAGCTGGCGGATTTTCATCGTGGTTCCTCAAAGCGGCATATCAAACACGGTTGAATATACACTTTTGCAATGACTGATCCCAAGCCTGCTACACCCGAAAACCCCTGGTTGCCCCTCACCCTGCGGCTCGCCGGGGCGCGCGTACTGGTGGTGGGCGGTGGCGAAGTGGCGGCGCGCAAGGTGCGCCTGCTGCTCAAGGCCGCACCGCGCATCGATATCGTGGCGCTTGAGTTGAATGCGGAGCTGAGCGCGCTGGTTGAACAGGGGGTTATCAGCAACAGCGGCAAGGCCTTTGACCCTGCTCAGGTGAAGGGTTGCCGACTCGTGATTGCTGCCACCGACGACCGCGAATTCAACCGCCGCGTCGCTGCCGCCGCCGATGCCGCCAACGTGCCGGTGAACTGTGTCGATGACCCCGCGCCATCCAGCTTCATCACACCCTCGTTGGTGGAGCGGGCGCCGCTGTGGGTGGCGATTTCCAGCGGCGGTGCCGCGCCCGTGCTGGCGCGGCGGCTACGCGAGCGCATCGAGGCGCTGCTGCCTGCGGGCTATGGGCGGCTGGCTGCCTTCATGGAGCGCCACCGTCCGCGCGTAAAGGCGCTGGCCGTCGAACAGCGTCGCGCACTCTGGGAGCAGTTTCTGGATGGCCCCGGCCCGGAGCGCCTGCTGGTCGGCGATGAAGCCGCCGCCGCCATCGAACTCGAAAGCCTCATCCAGGGCGAACCTGCACGCGGTGAGGTTTACCTGGTCGGTGCTGGCCCTGGCGATCCCGATCTGCTCACCTTCCGCGCCCTGCGCCTGATGCAGCAGGCCGACGTGGTGCTGTTCGACCGCCTCGTCTCGCCTGCCATCATGGAACTGGTGCGCCGCGACGCCGAGCGCATCTTCGTCGGCAAGAAGCGCAACCAGCACACCGTGCCGCAGGACGAGATCAACGCCGAGCTGGTGCGCCTCGCCAAGCTGGGCAAGCGCGTGCTGCGCCTGAAGGGTGGCGACCCTTTCATCTTCGGGCGCGGAGGCGAAGAGATTGCCGAACTCTCTGCGCATGGCATCGCCTTCCAGGTGGTGCCGGGCATCACGGCGGCGAGCGGTTGCGCGGCTTACGCGGGCATCCCGCTGACCCACCGCGATTACGCACAGAGTTGTGTCTTCGTCACCGGCCACGCGCGTGCCGATGGCACACTGAATTTGCATTGGGACCAACTCGCCAGGCGCGGCCAGACGGTAGTTTTCTACATGGGGGTGGTCACGCTGCCGCGCGTCTGCGCCGAGCTGATGGCGCATGGCCTGCCGGTCGACTGGCCGATTGCGCTGGTGGAAGACGGCACCCAGCCGACGCAGCGCGTGGTGATGGGAACCTTGGCGGATTTGCCGGCGAAAGTGGCGGCTCAGACGCCGAGTGGCGCGAGCCTCATCATCGTCGGTGAGGTGGTAAAGCTGCGCGAGAAGCTGAGCTGGTTCCAGCCGGTCTCGGCTGACTGAAAATCAGCCCTTGGCAACCCAGGCACCCTCGCTGGTCTGCTCGAACGTCTTCAACTCGTAGCCGCGATCCCGATAGAACTTGAACCGCTCGCGGCACTTCGCACGACTCGTCGCATCGCCCGGCACGATTTCCAGCACCCGCTCGAAGCGGCTGAAGAAGGGCGGCACGTCCTGCCCCAGATTCAGCAGCACGTCCTGCCAGCCTTCGGGTGGCTCCACATCGCCCAGCAAGACTTTCGGCAGTGGTTCGACGGGCGCATCGCGCACGAAGCGTTCGTGGGTGATGAAGCCACCTTGGCGCTGTGTCCACAGCAGGTCATCGAGCGCATCGAGCCGCGCCATGTCGGGCGTGGTGACGTAGAGCGATTTGCCAGCCGAGACCGCCTTGTCGCAAAGGCGAGCGGCAGCGACCACGGGATCGGTGCCGCCTTCAGCAGGCAGGATGTAGAAGTCGATGCGCGTCATTGCTTTCGAAAAGCGGGGGCTGGGTGCAGGGGATGGGGGATGGGGTTTGCCACCCGTACCCAGTCCCCCGACCCCTGAATCCGCTTCACTCTTCTTTAGCCGCGTAGTTCACCAGGTACTGCGTGAGCAGCGGCACGGGGCGACCGGTGCCCTTCTTGCCCATCCAGGCGGTGCCGGCGATGTCGAGGTGCGCCCATTTCATCTTCTTGGTGAACTTGTGCAAAAATGCCGCGCCGATGCTGGCACCGCCACCTTCGCCCTTGGTGGCGATGTTGGCGATGTCGGCGAACTCGCTCTTGATGTTCTCCTCGTACTCCGGCCACAGCGGTAGTTCCCAGGCGCGGTCGCCGATCTGCTCGCCCGCCGCCAGCAGCGCGCGCGTCAGCGACGGCGTGTTGCAGAAGAGGCCCGAGGGGAACTGGCCGAGTGCGATCACGCAGGCACCGGTGAGTGTGGCCATGTCGATGCAGACGGCCGGCTCGTAGGTGCGCTCGGTATAGGTGAGCGCGTCGCAGAGAATCAGGCGGCCTTCGGCGTCGGTGTTGAGTACTTCGATGGTGATGCCCGCCATGCTGCTGACGATGTCGCCGGGCTTGCTCGCCATGCCATCCGGCATATTTTCAGAGGAGGCAATCACACCGACGACGTTGATCGGCAGCTTCAGCTCAACCAGCGCCTTGAAGGCGCCGAGCACCGACGCGCCGCCACACATGTCGAACTTCATTTCGTCCATCTTCGCGCCCGGCTTGATGCTGATGCCGCCGCTGTCGAAGGTCAGGCCCTTGCCGACGAGTGCGACCGGCTTTTCGCCTTTCACCCCTTGCTTGTATTCGAGGCAGATGAGCTTGGCCGGCTGGCGCGAGCCACGGCTGACACTGAGCAGGGACATCATGCCGAGCTTTTCCATGTCGGCTTCTTCGAGGATTTTCACTTTAAGCAGGCCGCCACTCTCGGCCGCCATTTGCACTGCGCATTCGGCGAGATAAGTGGGCGTGCAGACGTTGCCGGGCAGATTGCCCAGATCCTTAACAAGCCGCACGCCGTGCGCCACCGCCAAGGCCTCTGCCAGCCCCTGCTCACCAGCGGGCAGATCGGAGCGGCGCGGCACGTCGAAGGTGAGGCGCTCCAGCTTGTAGGCCGGCAGGTACTCCTTGGCGGCTGAGCCCTTCATGGTGTGCATGCTGTAGTAGGCGTCCTCGGTCGCCATCACCGCCTGCTGCACGTTCCAGTGCGTGTCGTGGCCCTTCACTTCGAGGTGCGTGAGGTAGCTCACCGCGTCGATGGCACCCGTGGTGTTGCGCAAGGCGCGCGCCGCAGCCGCATTGGCCTTGCTGAAGGCGGCTTCGTTGAAGTCACGCTGCTTGCCCAGGCCCACCAGCAGCACGCGGTCGGCGAACACGCCCGGCACGCCGTGCAGCACGAGAGTGGAAGCCAGCTTGCCGTCCATGTCGCCCTTGCGGAGGATGCCCGCGAGGTGGCCTTCGCTCGCCTTGTCCACCACCTCGGCCGGCTCGGAAGCCGCGCGGCGGTCGAAGATGCCGACGATGATGCAGGCGACGCGCTGCTTCTCGGGGTTACCGCTCTTGACGAAATATTCCATGCTCATGGGTGTGTTCTCGAATCGAAATGTGGATTTTGGAGGGCGGTTTGCGCTTTTGCCTGCAAAAGCCGCTCGATTTCCACATTTTAGGCGCTTGCCCCAGAGCGCGAAAGCAAGCCGAGTCCACTAAGCTGCGCAAATGCCTCGCCTGCTCACGCTCTACATCGTCCGCCACGTTCTCGGCATCACGGCCGTGGTGGCCTTGGCGATGCTCGCCATCCAGAGCTTCATCACGCTCGTCACCGACGCCGACGAGACCGGCAAAAATGGATTTGGCGTACTGCAGCTGGTGCAAACGACACTGCTGCAAATGCCTTCGGGCTTGGCGCTGTTGATGCCCATCGTCTCGATGATCGGCGCGCTGATGGGCTTGGGCATGCTGGCGGGCCAGAGCGAGCTGACGGCGATGCGGGCGGCGGGCTTGAGCAACCTGAAGATTGCCCTTGCCACCTTGCTGGCGGGTGCTTTACTGGGCGGTATTGGTTGGGTGGTGAGCGACCAGATCGCCCCGCAGGGCGAGCGGCTGGCGGCGGCGATCAAGTCCGGCAGCAACGAAACCGGCGGTGCGGCGATGGTGTGGCTGCGCGATGGCGACGAGGTGCTGCGCATCCGTCGCCTGATCACCGAAGACCATGCCGAGGCGCTGGAGATTTACAGTCTCGATACCGAGCTGAAACTGAAAAAAGTGCTTGCCGCCGAACGGGCGCGATATGTTGACGGCGGTTGGCAACTCGAGGGCGTGCGCGAAACCCGTTTCACCGCCGAGGGCCATGCCGAGAGCGTCAATAGGCCCATGGCACGCTGGAGCGGCACGGTCACGCCGAACGTGCTGCGCCTCTATCTGCTGGAGGCCGATGCGATTTCTGTCGCGGGTCTGCGTCGTCTCATTGACTACCTCGACGCCAACCAGCTCGATGCCGCCAAGTACCGCTTGCAGTTCTGGCACAAGCTGATCGAGCCGCTGACGGTGATTGCGATGGCGCTGTTCGCGGTGCCGTTTGCTTTTGGCTCGCTGCGCGACAGCGGCGCGGGCCAACGGCTGCTGCTTGGCATTTTGCTCGGCGTCGGTTTCTATGTGGTCAACCGGGTGAGCCTGAGCTTGGGGCAAATCTACGGCTGGAACGCCATCCTCGCAGCAGGCGGGCCAACGCTCGCGTGGGCCTTGGTCGCAGCGTTCCGTATCAGGCGGGCGAACTAGCTTTTTCAGTGCGCGGCAGCACGACGACTTCCGTTCCCGCCACAAGGTCATTCAGGCCGCGCCCGCGCGCCGACAACAGGCACGGCACGAAGTTGAGAAGGGCCGCGCCGTAAGCTATCGCGCCAAAGTACTTACCCAGCCAAAGTGCCGCGATGCACACCACCATGCCCGCCGTTAAGCGCAGCGTCGCAATGGGCCAGCGCAGGCTGCTGCCATCGAGCCGCCGCACCTGCAAGCGCCACACGCGCATGCCGAGCGTCTGTCCGCCGCGCGTCCACGACCAGCCGAAAAACAGCAGGCCGATCGCGTAGCCATAGCCCTGTAGCACGGCAAAGTTGTGCAGCGGCGTCGTCGCATCCTTGGCGTTGAAGTAGGCGACCACGGGTGTGGCGAGCACGAGTCCTGCCATGAGCAGCGAGAGGTACAGCAGGCCGTCGTAGACGAGGGCAGCCAGTCGTCGCCAGACGGGGGCGGGCAGAACGAGGTCGAGCATGGGGCAGGGCGGCTGAAAATGGACTTGCCACTATTGTCCGTTATCACTGGCACGAGACGGCGGCGACATCCCGCGTTAAAATACTTCCAGGTTCCCATCGTCTAGAGGCCTAGGACATATCCCTCTCACGGATAGAACCGGGGTTCGAATCCCCGTGGGAACGCCAAAAAACATCGTCTCGGCTGCTGCGCTTGGCCATTTGCGCGCTGCGGTGCTCACGGCCACTAGGCCGCTCCGCTTCCGCAGCGCACAACTGGCCTGCGCTCGCAACGCCGATCCGACGTTTTTTGGTCCTCTTCAGTTAGCCCGCCTTGCGCGGGCTTTGTTGTTTCTGTGTCCCCCTATAATCCCGCCCACATTCAAGCCCGCACGTTCCCTTGCAAGCTCGCCGCATTCCGCGTGAAGACCATCCCGTCTCGCGCAAACTGATTTCCAACGCGGCGCTGAAAGTGCTGTACGGCCTGCGCGATGCGGGCTACGAGGCGCATCTGGTGGGTGGGGCGGTGCGCGACATCCTGGCGGGCATCCCGCCCAAGGATTTCGACATCGCCACCAACGCGCGGCCCGAGCAGATGCGGGCGGTGTTCCGTACGGCGCGGCTGATCGGGCGGCGATTTGTCATCGTGCATGTGCGCTTTGGTAACGAGATCATCGAGGTCACGACCTTCCGTGGTGCCATCACCGATAGTCACGAGCGCGACGAGACCGGGCGCATCTTGAGCGATAACGAATACGGCTCGATCGAGACCGATGCGATCCGCCGCGATTTCACCGTCAACGCGCTCTACTACGACATCGAAGATTATTCGGTGGTCGATTTCACCGGCGGCATCGAGGACATCAACAACCGCCTCATCCGCCTGATCGGCGACCCGGAGCTGCGCTACCGCGAAGACCCGGTGCGCATGATGCGGGCGGTGCGCATCGCCAACAAATTGCGCTTCACCATCGAGCCGGCGAGTGAGGAGGCCATCTATCGTCTCGCACCGCTGCTGCGCGAGATTCCGGCCGCACGCCTGTTCGACGAGATCATCAAGATTCTGCTGACGGTGGATGCCGTCGCCAACTTCCGTGGCCTGCGCGTGCGCGGCTTGTTTGGCGAGTTGTTTCCGCACACCGAGGCGACGCTCAAGCGCCATCCCGGCTTTGAGAGCTTCATCGTCAGGGCGTTGGAGAACACCGCCAAGCGCATCGCCGAGGACCAGCCGGTGACGCCTGCGTTCCTGTATGCGGCCATCCTCTGGCCCTGCGTGGCAGAGCGATTTGTGCAGCTGATGCAGCGCGAGGGCCTGCACCCCAATTTGGCGCTCACCCAGGCGGCGGATGAGGCCATCGCGCTCGCCAACGGCCGCGTCACCATCCCCAAGCGCTTTGCCATGCCGATGCAGGAAATCTGGGCGCTGCAACCGCGCCTCGAACAGCGCAAGGGCGGCAAGCCCGCGCGCCTCTTGACGCACCCGCGTTTCCGCGCCGCCTACGACTTTTTGCTGCTGCGCGCTGACGTGGGCGATGCCAGCCGCGAGCTGGCGGACTGGTGGACAGCGGTGCAGCTGCAACCCGGTGCGCTGCCGCCGATCGAGGACGAGGAAGAAACCGCCGCGCCCGGCAACGACGGCAAGCCCAAGAAGCGCCGCCGTCGCAGTGGCCGCAACCGTAATGCTTCCGGCAGCAAACCAAGCGGCAATGCCTGAAGTATTCGTGGGGCTCGGTGCGAACTTGGGCGAGCCTGCTGCGCAGCTCCATGCAGCGGTGCGAGCCCTCGCGGCACTGCCGCAGACCGAAGTGAAAAAGGTTTCCACCTTCTATCGCTCGTCCGCCATCGGCCCCGCCGGGCAGCCGGACTACTGCAATGCCGTGGCGCAGCTTGATACCGCGCTCGCACCACAAGATTTGCTCGATGCGATGCAGGGCATCGAGGACGCCGCAGGCCGCGTGCGCGGCATGCGCTGGGGTGCGCGCGTGCTCGATCTCGATCTGTTGCTGTACGGCCAGGTGGTGTGCAGCACCGCAAGCCTGACGCTGCCGCACCCCGAACTCGCCTTCCGCGATTTCGTGCTCTGGCCGCTGACCGAGATCGCACCCGACGTGCAGGTGCCGCTGCTTGGCCGCGCGCGCGACCTGCTCGACAAGCTGCCCACGCCTGCGCTCTCGGAGTGGACATGAGTACTCGCGGCTATGTGGTGATCGACGGTCCAATCGGCGCCGGCAAGACCACCCTCGCGCGCCGTCTCGCGGCCGACAGCGGCGCGCGACTGCTGCTGGAGCAGCCGGAGAACAATCCCTTTCTGCCGCGCTTCTACCGCGACCCCACCACGGGTGCCTTGCCGGCGCAGCTGGTATTCCTGCTGCAACGCGCCGGGCAGTGCGAGGCCTTTGCGCAGGGCGATCTGTTCGACGAGCAGTGGATCGCGGACTTCCTGTTCGACAAGGACCGGCTCTTCGCCGAACTCACCCTTTCGCCCGCCGACCTCAAGCTCTACGACACTGTCTTCGAGCGCCTCGCCTGGAGCGTGCCCGCGCCTTCGGCGGTCATCTATTTGACGGCGCCTGTGGACGTGCTGATGGAGCGCATCGCCGAGCGCGGCCGCAGCTACGAGGCGACGATTTCGCGCAGCTATCTGCAAGATTTGAGCGCCGTCTATGCGCGCTACTTTGCGGCCTACAAGGTGGCCCCCGTGATCGAGATCGACGTGTCGCAGGTGGACTTGGCAGCCCAAGCCGGCACCTACGCGCAATTGCAGCAGTGGCTTGCAAGCCCCAAGGGCTACGCGCGGCTGCCCGAAAGCCTGTTGTTATAGTCCTTTCATGACCGACACCATCAAACAACTCAATATCGCCGATCTCGCCAAGATGCGCTTAGGCGGAGACAAGATCGCCAGCATCACCTGCTACGACGCGAGCTTTGCCTTGATCCAGGATCGCGCTGGAGTTGATGTCATTCTCATCGGCGATTCGCTCGGCATGGTGATTCACGGCGGCAACACCACGACGCCAGTGACCGTGAGCGACATCGTCTATCACTCGAAGTGTGTCGCGCCGCATCTGAAGCGCGCCTTTCTCATCGCCGATCTGCCGTTTCTGAGCTATGCCACGCTCGATCGCGCGCTCGACAGCAGCCAGCGCCTGATGCAGGAGGGTGGGGCGAAGATGGTGAAGCTCGAAGGCGGCCGCGAGCAGGCCAGCATCGTCGAATACCTCGCCACCCGTGGCGTGCCGGTGTGCGCGCATCTGGGCCTGCAACCGCAGTTCATTCACAAGATGGGCGCCTTCAAGGTGCAGGGGCGTGAAGACGCCGCCGCCGAAGCCATGCTGCACGACGCCAAGGTGCTGGCCGAGGCCGGTGCTGATCTGCTGCTGTTGGAGTGCATTCCGGCCGCGCTGGGAGCTCACATCACCGCCGAGTCGCCGGTGCCGGTGATTGGTATTGGTGCAGGCGCTGCGGTCGATGGCCAGATTCTGGTCTTGCAGGACGTGCTCGGCATCTCGCCGCAGGTCACGCTCGGCCGCACGCCACGCTTCGTGAAGAACTACATGACGGATGCGAAGGCCAATGGTGAGAAGGCCGGTGTGATCGAGGCAGCGATTGCGGCCTATGTGCGCGAAGTGAAGTCCGGTGCGTATCCCGCGCCGGAGCATTGCTTCTAGTTCAATGCGCACCGTTCACACCATTGCCGAGCTGCGGCAGCAGCTCGCTATGTGGCGTGCAGCAGGCGAGCGCATTGCCTTCGCGCCCACCATGGGCAATCTGCACGCCGGCCACATTGATCTGATTCACGCGGCCAAGACGCACGCCCCACGCGTGGTGGCGAGCGTGTTCGTCAACCCCTTGCAATTCGGGCCGAAGGAAGACTTCAGCCGCTACCCGCGCACGCTGCCCGACGACGCCGCCAAGCTCGAAGCAGCCGGCTGCGATCTGCTGTTCGCGCCCAGCGTGGAAACGATTTATCCCCAGGGCCTGCCACTCACCACCCAAGTGCAGGTGAGCAAAGTCAGCGAGGGGCTGGAGGGCGAGTTCCGCCCCGGCCACTTCGAGGGCGTGGCGACGGTCGTCAACCTGCTGTTCAACCTGGTGCAGCCCGATGTGGCGCTCTTCGGCGAGAAGGACTGGCAGCAGCTGGCCGTCATCACCCGCATGGTGCGCGACTTGCACCTGCCCATCGCCATCGTCGGTGTGCCGACACGGCGCGAGTCGAGTGGTCTCGCCATGTCCAGCCGCAATCAATATCTGAGTGCAGGCGAGCGCCACACCGCCTCGGTGATCCACGCCACGCTCGTCACCATCGCGCACGAAATCCAGCAGGGGTCGCGCGACTTTCAGGGGCTGGAGCAGGCGGGGATGCAGGCATTCACCGCGCACGGGTTCGTGCCGCAATACCTTGCCATCCGCACGCCGGATTTGCTTGTCGCCTCCAATGAAAACAAGAGCTTGGTGATTTTGGCCGCAGCCTTGTTGGGCAAGACGCGGCTGATCGACAACCTGCAAGTGACCGTCGCCTGACGGGCAGCCCTTGCGATAGATCGGTTTGGCCCTAAACTTATGACTGATTCGGGACGGAAAGCTCAGAGGAGATTCCGCCACGAACCGGGTGCATGTCTTAGTGGGCCGCCCGCTTGCTTGATCAACCTTCAGCGACACGCGCATGTCTTATTGGGCCGCGTTGACGCTCACAGCAAGAGGTACCGCCATGCGTCTCACCATGCTCAAGTGCAAACTGCACTCCGTCCGCGTCACCCACTCCGAACTCGACTACGACGGCTCGTGCGCCATCGACGGCAAGCTGCTCGATCTCGCAGGCATTCTGGAGTTCGAGCAGATCGACATCTACAACGTCACCAACGGCGAGCGCTTCACCACCTATGCCATCCGTGCCGAAGAGGGCAGCGGCATCATCAGTGTCAACGGCGCAGCGGCCCACAAGGCGCGCGTGGGCGACACCGCCATCATCGCCATCTACGCCGACATGGAAGAAGCGCAGGCGCGCATCCACAAGCCCAAGCTCGTCTACTGCGACGAGCGCAATGGCGTGCGCAAGACGGCCAATACCATCCCTGTCCAGATGGCCGCGTGAGTCTTTTTTGATTGACCCCGACGCCCGCTTCCCAGCGGGCGTTTTCTTTTGCTCAATAAGCCCATGCCCATCACCCAAAGCTGGTTCCCCACCCTCATCCACCACGCGCCCTTGCTGCGCGAGGGCGGCGACGCGCTCAACGCCGAGCTGCTGAAAGAAATCCAGCAGCTGCGCCAGGCCGATGCGACGGGCCGCGAGTGGTCGAAAACCAGCTACCCCGGCGGCTACACCAGCTATGGCTCGATGGATCGTCTGCATCAGTTCAGCAGCACCTTCATGGCGCTCGAGAAAAAGATCAGCCTGCACGTCAAGCAGTTCGCCAAGGCCCAGCATTGGGATCTGCGCGGCGGCAAATTGAAGATGACCGACTGCTGGGCCAACGTGATGCCCAAGGGCTGCGCGCACAGCTTTCACCTGCACCCGCAATCGGTCGTCAGCGGCACTTATTACGTGGCGACACCTCCCGGCTGCGCGGGCCTCAAGTTCGAGGACCCGCGCCTGTCCAGCTTGATGGCAGCACCGCTGCGCGCCGCCGATGCCCCGCGCGAGATGCAGCCCTTCATCACCGTCCCAGCCGAGGCGGGTACGGTGATTCTGTTCGAGAGCTGGCTGCGGCATGAGGTGCCCACCTCCACCATCGCGCAGGAGCGGGTGAGCATCAGCTTCAACTACCACTTGCTCTAAAACCGTTTGTCATTCCCGCGCAGGCGGGAATCCAGTGACGCAAAGCGTAATGCCGCCCCATAGACACCTAAATTGCCGCATACGCGGGAATGACAGAGATTGAAGGATGTGCTTTTCTAGCGCCTGACCAAGAGCTCACGAACGCATGTCTGCCCTCCCACAATCCCGCGCCTGGCGCGCCCTCACCAGCCATGCGCGCGAGTTGGAGGACGTCCACCTCAATGACTTGTTCGCGTCTGATGAAGGCCGCGCCCAGTCCTTCAGTGCCGAGGCCGCCGGCCTCTTTCTCGACTACAGCAAGCAGCGCCTCACCCGCGAGACCCGCGACCTGCTTATGAGCTACGCGCAGCAGCAGGAGATGAGCGGCTGGATCGCCAAGCTCTTCGCAGGCGAGCCCATCAACCACACCGAGCACCGCGCTGCTTATCACATGGCCCTGCGAGCCCCGCGCGAGGCGATGATGGAGGTCGGCGGCGAGAACGTTGTGCCCAAGGTGCATGCCGTGCTCGACCGCATGACCGCCTTCGCCGAGAAGCTCCGCAGCGGCCAGTGGAAGGGTGCCAAGCGCAAGGCCATCACCGACATCGTCAACATCGGCATTGGCGGCAGTGACCTGGGCCCGCGCATGATCTGCTACGCCCTGCAACCGGTCGTCGATGGCCCGCGCCTGCATTTCGTCGCCAACGTCGATGGCGCGCAGATCGAGCGCACCCTGCAAGCACTCGACCCCGCGACGACTTTGTTCATCGTCACCAGCAAGACCTTCACCACGCAGGAAACCCTCGCCAACGCCCACGTCGCCCGCGCCTGGCTGGTGGCGGCACTCGGCGAAAAGGCCATCCCCAAACACTTCGCCGCCGTCAGCACCTGCGTGGATAAGGTGCAGGCCTTCGGCATCGCACCCGAAAACGTCTTCGACTTCTGGGACTGGGTCGGCGGCCGCTACTCGCTGTGGAGTGCCGTCGGCCTCCCCATCATGGTCGCCATAGGCCCGGCTCGATTCCGAGAATTGCTTGCGGGTGCCCACTCGATGGACGAGCACTTCCGGCGCGCGCCGCTGGAGGCCAACCTGCCGGTGCTGATGGCCCTGCTCGCGTTCTGGAACGGCAACATCCTCGGTGCCGCCGATCACGTCATCGCCCCCTACAGCCAGCCGCTCGAAAAGTTTGTTGCTTGGCTGCAACAACTGGAGATGGAGAGCAACGGCAAGCGCGTCAACCGCGCGGGCGAGGCCGTGGACTACGCCACCACCCCCACGCTCTGGGGCGATGTCGGTACCAACGGCCAGCACGCCTTCTTCCAGATGCTGCACCAGGGCACCGCCGTGCATCCGGTGGATTTCATTCTCGTCGCCACGCCCGACCATCCGCACGCCGAGCTGCACCAGCTGCTGCTCGCCAATGGCCTGGCGCAGTCGCAGGCCATGATGCGCGGCAAGACCGCAGCCGAAGTGCGTGCGGAACTCAGTGCCAAGGGCCTGAGCGGTGCCGCGCTGGACGCCGCCATCCCGCACCGCGTCTTCCCCGGCAACCGCCCCAGCAACACCCTGCTGCTGCCGCAGCTCGATGCCTGGCACCTCGGCGCGCTGTGCGCGCTCTACGAGCACCGCACCTTTGCCTTGAGCGTGCTGTGGGATGTGAATGCCTATGACCAGTGGGGCGTGGAGCTGGGTAAGCAGCTCGCCGGCACCGTGCTCAAGGCCATGCAGGGCGAGCGGGTGGCGCTGGACAGCTCGACGCGGCAGTTGTTGCAGAAGCTGGTTTAGGTATGGAGTCGTCTGGCTAGTCACGCTTCTCGTTAATCACGACTTGCGTTATTATTTGCTAATGGCGATCAAATCCTTCAAGTCCGCCGAGACCGAAACCCTGTTCAAGCTGGGTCGCGTGCCGCGCTTCGTCAACATCGAGCGCCCCGCGCTGCGCAAACTCAAACAGCTTGATCTGGCCCAGCGGCTTGAAGACCTGCGCGCCCCGCCTGCCAACCATCTTGAAGCCCTCAAGAAAGACCGACTGGGCCAGCACAGCATTCGCATCAACGACCAATGGCGCGTGTGTTTTGTCTGGTCGGCTGCGGGCGTGACAGACGTCGAGATCGTGGACTATCACTGAAAGGAAATGACGATGAGCAAGAAGACCAAAGCCATTCAGCCCGTCTCCCCCGGTGAGATGCTCGCCGAGGAGTTTCTGATTCCGCTGGGCATGAGCAACTACCGGCTGGCGAAGGAGATCGGCGTGCCGGCGCAGCGCATCGGCGACATCATCGCCGGCAAGCGCGGCATCACGGCCGACACCGACCTGCGCCTGTGCAAGTTCTTCGCACTTTCCGATGGCTGGTGGCTGCGCCTGCAAGCCGACTACGACACCGAAATGGCCAGAGCACCGCTTGCCAAGACTTTGGCAAAGATTAAGCCTTGGGTAGCTACCGAACAAAGCTCATTAGCTTGACCATGCAGCCGACTCATACGCAGCAGGAAAAATTGTTAGCTCTTCACCGCTATTACATTTGGGCTAATCGGCTTAGTGAGCAGATATAGAAATGGTGTGTGCCATTTCCAAGCATCGTATTTTGATCCCTGTTTTTCGGAGTTCATATCTGCGCAAGGCATTGTCGCGTGGGTGAGGCAGCTCAACTTTGAGTTTGGACGCTACTTTCTTACAGCTTTGAAGCAGCGATAAGAGAGGGGCTCTCCACCATTTGTCAGGCGCGCGCTCTATCCCCACGCTGCTCCGGCACCGCATTGGCCACCACATCCGGCAGCGTCTGCACTGCCGCATGCGGCGTGCGGGCGAACAGGCCGAAGCTGGCGGGCAGCAGGCGCACCGCCGTGCCGGGCTTGAGGGCCAGGGCCATCGGGTCGAGGTGGCCGAGTTCGATGTCCACCTTGGAGTCGTCGTAGGCGAGCTTGGCGACCGCCTTCACCAACGGGCCGGTGCGCTGCACGAAGCTGATCTGCGCATCGAGGCCATCGCTGGTCGGCTCGACCAGGCGCAGGTCGTGCGGGCGCACGTAAACGTCCACCGGGCCGCTGAGCGGCGTGTCGGTGGGCAGTGACAGGCCGTTGAGTTTCAGCTTGCCGCCCTGCACTTGGCCGGCCAACAGGTTCACGCTGCCGAGAAAGTCGAACACGAAAGGTGTGGCGGGCTTCTCATACACCTCTGCGGTGGTGCCCACCTGCTCGATGCGGCCGCGGCTCATCACCACCACGCGGTCGGCGAGTTCGAGGGCTTCTTCTTGATCGTGAGTGACGAACACGGTGGTGACCCCGGTCTTCTCGTGCAGCTCGCGCAGCCAGCGGCGCAGGTCCTTGCGTACCTTGGCGTCGAGGGCGCCGAAGGGTTCGTCGAGCAGCAGCACGCGCGGCTCGATGGCGAGGGCGCGGGCGAGTGCGACACGCTGCTTCTGGCCGCCGGAGAGCTGCGAGGGATAGCGTTTTTCGAGGCCCTTCAACTGCACCAGTTCCAGCAGCTCGCTGGCGCGGCGCTTCTGTTCGGTACTCGTGGGCCGCGTCTTGCCATCGCGCACCGAGAGACCGAAGGCGATGTTGTCGGCCACCGTCATGTGCTTGAACAGGGCGTAGTGCTGAAACACGAAGCCGACCTTGCGATCCTGCACGCTCAGGTTGGTGGCGTCCGTCGTGCCGAACAAAATGTGCCCGGCGTCGATGGGCTCGAGGCCGGCGAGCGCGCGCAGCAGGGTGGTCTTGCCGCTGCCACTGGGGCCGAGCAGGGCGATCAGCTCGCCACTCTCGATGTGCAGGTCTACGCCGGTGAGGGCCGGGAAATCCGCAAAGGTCTTGCGGACGTTTTTGATGGTGATATCCATTGGTCGCCAGAGAGTCCGGGTTATTGAGAGGTGGGGTGGAGCGACAGCACACACTCGGCTTGGCTACTGCTACGCGGTCGCGTGCCTCGGTGCGCTAGTGCCTGCGCCCAGCGGCGAGTTGGTCGGCGTAGCGCCATTCGAGAATTGATTTGAGCAGCAGCGTCAGCAGCGCCAGACCCGCCAGCAGAGAGGCGACGGCAAAGGCGGCGGCGAAGGCGTATTCGTTGTAGAGAATCTCGATGTGCAGCGGCAGCGTGTTGGTCTGGCCGCGGATGTGGCCGCTGACCACGCTCACCGCGCCGAACTCGCCGAAGGCGCGCGCATTGCACAGCAGCACGCCGTAGAGCAGGCCCCACTTGATGTTGGGCAGCGTGACGCGCCAGAAGGTCTTGAAGCCGCTGGCCCCCAGCGTGAGTGCGGCCTGCTCGTCGTCGGTGCCTTGCTCCTGCATCAGCGGGATCAGCTCGCGGGCGATGAAGGGTAAGGTGACGAAGATGGTCGCGAGTGCTATGCCGGGCACGGCGAAGATCACCTTGATATCGTTCTCCGCGAACCATGGCCTGGCCCAGCCCTGCGCGCCGAAGATCAGCACGTAGACGAGACCGGCGACGACCGGCGAGACCGAGAAGGGCAGGTCGATCAGCGAGATCAGGAGCTGCTTGCCGCGAAACTCGAACTTGGTGATGCACCAGGCCGCCGCCACACCGAACACGAGATTGAGCGGCACGGCGATGGCGGCGGCGAGCAGGGTGAGCTTCAAGGCCGAGTAGGCATCGGGCTCTGCAAGTGCGGTGAGGTAAGTGCCCCAGCCATCGCGCAGCGCCTCGGTGAATACGGCCGCCAGCGGCAGCAGCAGGAACAGGCTCAGGAAGCCAAGTGCAATGGCAATCAGCAGCCAGCGCACCCACACAGGCTCGGTGATCGCCGCATTGCGGCGTTGCAGCGGCCCGTTGCCGAACTCCTTGGGGATGGCGGGTGGGTCGAGCAGTGACTTGTCTTCGATGGTGCTCATTTCTTGGCACTCCGCCGGGTCCAGGCTTGCAGAATATTCACCGCCAGCAGCAGCACGAACGAGAGCGTGAGCATGGCCGCTGCGATCGCAGTGGCACCGGCGTAGTCGAACTCTTCGAGCTTGATGATGATGAGCAGCGGCGTGATCTCGCTCACCATCGGAATGTTGCCGGCGATGAAGATGATGGAGCCGTATTCGCCCACCGCACGCGCGAAGGCGAGTGCCGAGCCGGTGAGCAGCGCGGGCAACACGGTGGGGAAGATCACGCGGCGAATCGTCACCCAGCGGCCCGCGCCGAGCGTGGCGGCGGCTTCTTCAAGCTCCTTCTCAGCTTCGGCCAGCACCGGCTCCACCGTGCGCACCACGAAGGGCAGGCTGATGAAGGCCATGGCGACGATCACGCCCAGCGGCGAATAGGCGACCTTGATGCCGTGGGGTTCGAGCAGCGAGCCGATCCAGCCATTGGGGCCGTAGAGCGAGGTGAGCGCGATGCCCGCAACCGCAGTCGGCAGCGCGAACGGCAGGTCGATAAAGGCATCGAAAATCTTCTTGCCAGGGAAGCGATAGCGCACGAACACCCAGGCGATCAGCAGGCCGAAGAAGGCGTTGAACAGGGCCGCGACGAGTGCCGAGCCGAAGGTGAGCTTGAGCGAGGCCAGCACCCGCGGTGAACCGAGCGTGTGCAGCAGGCCATCCCAGCCCAAACCGCTGGCCTTGACGAACACGCCCGCGAGCGGGATGAGCACAATCAGCGACAGATAGCTGAGCGTGATGCCGAGGGTGAGGCCAAAGCCGGGAATGGCGCGGCGTTTTGCGGGGCGGCTCATACGAAATGCAGCTCGTCTGCCGAGTAGCTGCGCATCTGCGCTTGCGGCGTGTGCACGAGCGGCAGCAGGCGGCGGTCGATCCAGCGCGTGTTGCTGAGCCAGAGGCCCTCGAACTCGGCACCGTGCTGGCGGTTCAATATGGCGATACGGCCGATGCGGCCATCGAGCAGGGCGATCTTGTTCTCGGGCTTGAGTGCGAGTTCGAGCACGCGCAGAAACGCGGGGTCGGCCATCAGGCCGGTGTAGTTCTGGTGCAAGGGCCGCAGCACGTCCTGCACGAAATGCCAGGTGTCGCTGCGGCCGGCCACCGGCCGAGTGATGTCGAGCGTGCCGTTGTGCATCAGGTACAGCCGTTCGGCGAGCTTGAAGGGGTGCGCGTTCTCGATGCTCTCGGTGCCCTTGGTGCGCTGGCGCATGTGCAGCACCAGCTCGGCGTCGCCATGGCGTTCGAGTGCGTCGAGAATGGCCTTGAGCTTGGAGTCCGCATGCCGCTCCAGAATCACCTCGCCACCGGCATCGAGGCCCATCAGGCCCCAGCCGTCGCGGTTGAGCGTGAGCGCGGCGGCGAGCAGGTCCTCCGGGATCGCTACACCTTGCGGCTTGTGGATGATCAGGCACATGGTCAGTCGTCCAGCTTCGCCACGAGAACGTCCGCGGCCTTGAACAGGGCCAGCGTGGTGTCGCCCACCTTGAGGTTGAGCCGCTCGACGGAGCTGGTGGTGATGACGGCGCTGATGACGCCCGCCGTGGTCTCGATCTCCAGCTCGCTCATCACATCGCCGCGACGGATCGAGATGACCGTGCCACGGAACTGGTTGCGGGTGTTGACTCTGGTGATGCTCATTTGGCAGCACCGGTGATCTGGTCGAACACGCCGCCATCGCCGAAGTGTGTGGCCTGCGCCTTGGCCCAGCTGCCGAATACGCTGTCGAGCGTGAACAGCTCCGACTTGGGGAAGCGCCCGATGTCGGCGGGGTTCGCCAGTTCCGGCTTGCGCGGGCGGTAGTAGTGCTTGGCGGCTAGCTTCTGCCCGGCAGGCGAATACAGGAATTGCAGATAGGCCTCGGCCGCCTTACGCGTGCCGTGCTTGTCCACGTTCTTGTCCACCAGCGTTACAGGCGGCTCGGCCAGGATCGACAGGCTCGGCACGATGATTTCGAACTTATCCTTGCCCAGCTCGTTGACGGCGAGGAAGGCCTCGTTCTCCCAACTCAGGAACACATCGCCGATGCCGCGCTGCACGAAGGTGGTGGTGCTGCCACGCGCGCCGGTGTCGAGCACGGGCACGTTCTTGAACAGCTTGGTGAGGTAGTCCTTGGCGCTCGCCTCGCTGCCGCCCGGCTGCTTCAGCGCCCAGCCCCAGGCCGCGAGGTAGTTCCAGCGAGCACCGCCCGAGGTCTTGGGGTTCGCGGTGATGACTGCCACGCCCGGCTTCGCCAGATCGCCCCAGTCCTTGATGCCCTTGGGGTTGCCCTTGCGGACCAGGAACACGATGGTCGAGGTGTAGGGCGAGCTGTTGTCGGGCAGGCGCTTCTGCCAGGTCTTGGGGAAGAGGCCGCCCTTCTCGGCGATGCTGTCGATGTCGTAGGCGAGTGCCAACGTCACCACGTCGGCTTCAAGGCCGTCGATCACCGAGCGTGCCTGCTTGCCCGAACCACCGTGGCTGGTCTTGATATCGAGCGATTCGCCGCTCTTCGCCTTCCACTCGGCGACAAAAACGGTATTGACCTCCTTGTAGAACTCGCGGGTCGGGTCGTAGCTGACGTTGAGAAAATCCTTGGCGCTGGCGGCGGTGCTCAGCAGTGCCGCGGCGAGGCCGATGAGGGTGCGTTTCATGGGAGGGTTCCGAGCAGTCGATTGGAGGTTTAGTACTGGATGGTCAGGCGCGTGAACACGGCCTTCTCGTCGCGGCGGTCGATGGGTGCGGCGGCCGTGCCACCACCGCCACCCTCGAAGCTCGTCAGGTTGTAGTCGGCGCTGAGCTTGGCGTTCTGGGTGAGAACCCAGTTGATGGCCGCGCCATAGCTCTTGGCTTGGCTCGCCTGCGAGGTGGGGTTGGCGAGCCGGTTGGCGGTGGCACCCGTGGTGGTGCCGGTGAAAGCCTCGTCGCCGATGGCAAGCGAGCCGAGGCGCACGACCAGCTCCACCGCGCCCCAGCCATCAGCGCCGATGCTGTACGGGCTGACAGGCTTCACGCCGCGATAGCTGGCGTCTTCGCCGGTCAGCACGTAGCTGGCGACGAGGTTGTAGCCATCGTTCTTCACCGAACGTTCGACACCGCTGCGGGTGAGGTACTGCTCGCTGACGGCGTATTCGGCCAGCACGCCGAGGCTGTTGCGATAGAAGTAAGCCTGCGGCACGTAGCGCGTGTGCTTGCCGCTCGCCACCACGCCGGCCTCGTTGTAGGTGAAGAACTGGTTCTGGCCCGGCGTGCGATATCGTGAGACGAAGTTGTTGCCGCTGCCATCCTTGGCCCCGGTGCTGCCGGCGATGCCGAAGCCCAGGCCCTTGAAGGCGCTGTAGTCGTTCTTGAACGGCTCGAAGAACACGCGGCCTTCGAGCTCGCGCAGACCATCGTCGGCCTGGGCCACGTCGCGGCCATCGGCGGTGCCGTTGAACACGCCGAGCGCATAGTTCACGGTGCCCGATGCCAGCTCGCCATACAGCGCCACGCCGAGATCGCGGTTGGGGACGAGCTCGGTCACGTAGCCGCGTTCGGTGAGGCTGATCGCGCCGCCTGATTGCAGGCGCTCCAGGCCCAGCAGGCCTTTCTGCTTGCCCGCGCGCACCAAAGCTGCCTTGTCGAATTTCAAGTCAAAGTAGGCATCGACGATGCTGGCCGCATCGCCCGTGCCGTTGCCCGCGAACTCCGGCGTGAAGCGAAAGCTCACCAGCTTGCCGAGGCTGCCCTGCACCGTCGGGCGCAGGCGGCGGGTGACGAAGCCATCGCGGAAGGCGCCGTCGTCGTCGACGAAGTAGCGGCCATCGACCTGGCCCAGCGCGGTGAACTTGAGCTCGTAATCGCCCTTGGCGTTCTTCAGCGAAAAGCCCCTGTCGCCGGCGCTGACGACGGGCGCTTCCTTGGCCTTGGTGGCAGCCTCCTCGGTTTGGATTTCGAGCTTGCGCTCCAGCACCAGCAGGCGCTGTTCGAGCTCCTCGATGCGGGTCTTGTCGGTGGCGGCACTCTGCGCATGGGCGAGCGGGGCAAAGCTCGCGGCGGCAACAGCGCTGAGGCTTGCCAAGGCAAGCGGGCTGATGAGAGTGCGGGTGGGCAGGGTGAGGCGGGACATCGGCGTCGCTCCAGTGATTCTTATTCCGTGGAGCGGACAATGCCGAGCGCATCTGAAGCTGTAAAAGACTAAATAGTGAGTTTATAATTCTAGAAAAAGAATATATGGAAGAGACCGACTTTGTCCTCGGCAGCCCCGGCTCAGTTCGCCGGCGGTGCGGCCAGGTTGCCGGGCAGCAGTGGCAGGTTGATGGCCGTGGCCTCCACCGTCACCGGTGCCAGCACGTCCGAGGCCGAGCCGTTGTAGCGCAGCGTGTAGCTGGCATACATCACCAGCCGCAGCTCGTCATCGGCTTGCAGGCGCGAGGTGACGCCAATCAGATCCTGCGTGAAGGTGCCATAGCCGCGAAACGGCGCGACCTGGTTGGGCATCAGCAGCGTGTCGCTGCTGGCACCCGCCGCGCGCTTGGCGAGGGCGACGAAGACGATGGGATCACCTAGCTGCGGCGCACCCGGCGTGGAGTCGCTGACCTTGAGGCTGATGGTCGGTACACCCGCGATCACCGCGCCGCCGGCACCAGCCTTCATCAGCACGATGCTGGCGACCTGCGCGTTGCCTTCCTGCGCGGCGATGGTCTGCGCCGGCACCTGGAAGGTGGTGGAGGCAGTGGGCAGCGTCGTCGTCACCACACCATCGTCGGCGCTGGCATCGAGGTGCCAGCAGAACTGCGGGATATAGGCCGCCTTGCCGCGCAGGCCCTTCAGCTTCTCGTCGTACCAGTCGAGGATGGCGATGTCCTTTTTCAGCTTGCCGCACTGCTCGCCGGCGGGGCCGCCGACGATGGTGTCGTGGCCACCCACCTTGGTGAGCAGTCGCACGTCACCACCCTGCGCCTTGAGGCACTGGTAGTTGCGCACTGCATCGGTGAGGTTGAACAGCGTGTCGTGCGGCGACTGCCAGTAGAGCGCGTCCATCCTGCTGACGTTGCCGTTGGGGTTCTTGCCCGCGCAGTAGGAGGCGATGCTGTTCTTGTAGAGCAGGGCGAGCTTGGTGGCGTCGATGGTGTTGGTGGCGATGCCCTGCGCCAGACCCTGCGTGACCTCCGGGTCCTGCTTGCCGCCGCCGCCTGCGGCATTGCCGACGGCCGAGAGCAGCGTGGCCCAGAAGGTCTTGAAAACGCCTTTCTCGTAGGTCTCGTGATGCCCGCCCTCGAACAGCGAGTAGCGCAGGTCGTTCCAGGTGATCTCGGGTGCAATGGCATCGAGCCGGCGCTTGGGGTCGATGGCGTAGATGAGGTGCTGAAAGCCGCCGCCATAGCTGCTGCCGGTCGCGCCCAGCAGCAGGTTGCCGTCGCGGTAGGCGAGCCAGGGCAGGGTCGCTTCGGCCCAGTCGATGATCTGCAAAAGATCCTGGCCTTCCTTCTCCGGTTCGAGGATGCGGCTGGTGCCGCCGGACTCACCGTGGCCGCGCTCGTCGATGGAGATGAAGCCGTAACCGCGATCAATAAAACCCTTGTGCAGGGCGCTGAGCGTGGGGCGCTGCGCGGCATTCACGCGCGCGTTGCCATAGCCGTGGCTTTGCAGGATCAGCGGATATTTCTCGCCCGCACGCATCGTCGTCGGCTCGTGCAGGGTGATGGCGATGACGGCCGCATCCAGCTTCGACACCAGCTTGTAATCGGTGGACTTGCCGACGATGGGCTCACCGCTGCCCGGTGCGGTGGGTGAGTTCCCTGAGGAGGTGCTGTTGCCGCCGCAGGCCGCCAGCGCCAGCGAGAGAAGAAGTGGTGCGAAAAAGATCGAACGGGCTGAAAACAAGGCTGGCTCCTGCATGACATCCGCTCTCGGTACCGGGCTGGCGAGCGATGTGCGCGGCACTCTAAGCGCAACAACCCTGCGAGGCGATAGAAAAATCGGCCTGCGGCCTTGCTAGTGCGCCTTTTGTGGCAGGCCGATCACCGGGCCATCCACCGCGCCGAGTCGCAGGGTGGTGCTGGCGCTGTGGTCGAGATGCAAGGCCATCGAGAGCATGAAGCCCTGATGGCCTGCGGGCGCTGCGGCCATCAGCTCGCCCACGGGCTGGCCACTGCCATCGGTCTGAAAGATGGGGGTGCCCGGCAGAGCACCCGCTGCGCAGTGCGCCAGATGCAGGCGCTGCTTGACGCGGCCGAGGTAATGCACGCGCGCGACGATCTCCTGCCCCGGGTAGCAGCCCTTGGTGAAGCTCACGCCGCCAGCGGCATCGAGGTCGATGGTCTGGGGCACGAAGTGGTCGCTGGTCTCGGCAGTGACTTGCGGGATGCCAGCGAGTACTTCGGCCAGCGCCCAGTCGTCGGTACCCGCGGGCGGCAGGTTCAAGTTCTGTTGCAGGGCGGCTAGCCGCTCAGGTGCAGCACGCAACTCGAAGCGCGGTACGGGGCCGGGGCGGCGCAGCAGCCAGATGCCATCGTGCTGCGCCACGCCGTAGTCGCTGGCTGGCAGCACAAAGCCCTGCGCGCTGAGTGCCTCCGCGATTTGAGCACCTATCACACCCAGCGCGGGCAGCTCGGCGCTGGCATCGCTCAGCGTGAGCTTGCTGCGCAGCACGAACATCCTGAGGCGCTTGAGTGTGGGTGCCACGAGCGCGGCGGGCAGGGCGAGGGCGAAGTCATCCTCACCCAATTCCAGCACCGTGAACACGGCGAGCAGTCGCCCCTTGGGGCTGCAATAGCCGCTGAGCTGGCCTTGCGTGGGGCAGAGCGGCTTGGCGTCGTTAGTGAGCTGGCTTTGCAGAAAGCTGCGGGCTTCAGGCCCGATGGTGCGAATCAGGCCGAGCTCATCCAGGCTCAAAATGGATGTGCTGGAGCTATCGGCAGGATTGGAAAAAGCAAACTGAAATGGAACCACAGAGCACTCACGATTGGGGGCCAGACAAACGGACCATTCATTGCTCGAAAGGCCCGGATTTGTCACACTAGCCTAGTCGTATTTCCGCCCGCACACCCGGTCATCACCAGTGCCTGCTGCGCCCATCCGCATCAAACCACCCAGCCCGCAAGAGATTGCGGCGGGCGATGCCATCAAGCTCGCCGATTTGCTGGCTGCGGAGGCGCAGGATGAACACGATCATGATGAGCACTTGCATGCGTCCAAAGCCGGACAAGTGCCAGAGATCGGAGGCCGCCGCGACGGGCCAGACCCGACCCGCTACGGCGATTGGGAAAAGAACGGCCGCTGCATCGACTTCTAACCTTCTTTAATAACCACAAGAGCAAGAGCGCATGAGCACTCCAGCCACATCGAAAACGACCCCGCAGCGGCCCTTGTCGCCGTTCATGATCGGGCCGTATTACAAGCCGCAGATGACCTCGATGCTGTCGATCACGCATCGCCTCACAGGTCTGGGCCTGAGCTTCGGCGCGATCCTGCTGGTGGTGTGGCTGGTCTGCCTCGCCAGCGGTGTCGATTGCTACAACCTGATCGTGCCGCATCTCACCGCCTGGTATGGAAAAGTGGTGCTAGTCGCCTTCACCTGGGCGCTGCTTTATCACTTCTGCAATGGCATCCGTCACCTGATGTGGGACTTAGGGAAAGGGCTCGACATGCCCACCGCCGAGAAGACCGGCTGGGGCGTGATCGTGGTTTCCATCGTCGTGACCGCCGCCGTCTGGGCGCTCGCCCTCGCCACCAAATAACAAAGGACGACCTCTCATGAGCTACCGCTCCCCGCTCGGCCACGCCCGTGGCCTCGGCTCCGCCAAGCAAGGCACGCATCACTTCTGGATTCAGCGCGTCACCGCCGTCGCACTCATCCCGCTCACGCTCTGGTTCGTGTTTTCGCTCGCACGCCTGCCCTCGGCGGACTTTGACGCAGTGACCTGGTGGGTGGCCGCACCCTCCGTGGCCGTCGCACTGATGCTGTTCATCGGCTGCGCGCTGTATCACTCCCTGCTCGGCGTGCAGGTGGTGATCGAGGACTACGTGGGCAGCGAGGGCGCGAAGATCGTCGCCCTCCTGCTCAGCAAGTTCGTGCATGTGGTCGCGGGTGTCGCCGGCATCTTTGCCGTGCTGAAGATCGCCTTGGCTTAAAGAATTCCACTTTCGAGAACTGACATGGCAGATGCCTCCACCCCCACCGCGGCCAAGACCGGCCCGGCTTACGAAATCGTTCACCACGAATACGACGTGGTCGTGGTCGGCGCCGGCGGCGCGGGCCTGCGCGCCACGCTCGGCCTCGCCGAAGCGGGCCTGAAAACCGCCAACATCACCAAGGTGTTCCCCACCCGCTCGCACACCGTCGCAGCCCAGGGCGGCATCAGCGCCGCACTCGGCAACATGGGCGACGACAGCTGGCAGTGGCACATGTACGACACCGTGAAGGGCTCGGACTGGCTGGGCGACCAGGACGCCATTCAGTACATGTGCCGCGAGGCGATCCCCGCGATCATCGAGCTCGAACACTATGGCGTGCCGTTCTCGCGCACGCCCGATGGCAAGATTTATCAGCGGCCCTTCGGCGGCATGACCACGCACTGGGGCAAGGGCACCGCCCAGCGCACCTGCGCTGCTGCTGACCGCACCGGCCACGCGATTCTGCACACGCTGTATCAGCAGTCGCTGAAGTGCAAAGCCCAGTTCTTCATCGAGTACTTCGCTGTCGATCTCATCATGGATGACGACGGCTCCTGCAAGGGCGTTCTCGCCTGGGACATGAGCACGGGCCAGCTTCATCGCTTCCGCGCGCATCAGGTCATCTTGGCAACCGGCGGTTACGGCCGCGCTTACTTCAGCGCCACGTCGGCCCACACCTGCACCGGTGACGGCAACGCGATGGTTGCGCGCGCCGGCCTGCCCTTGCAGGACATGGAGTTCGTTCAGTTTCACCCCACCGGCATCTACGGCTCGGGCTGCCTGATCACCGAAGGCGCGCGCGGTGAAGGTGGCTACCTCACCAACAGCAAGGGCGAACGCTTCATGGAGCGTTATGCGCCGAACCGCAAGGACCTCGCTTCGCGTGACGTGGTGTCGCGCTCGATGACGATGGAAATCCGCGAAGGTCGTGGCATCGGCGAAGAGGCCGACCACATCCACCTACACTTGGAGCATCTGCCGCCGGAAATGCTGCACGCCAAGCTGCCGGGCATCAGCGAATCCGCCAAGATTTTTGCGGGCGTGGATGTGACGAAAGAGCCGATCCCCGTGCTGCCGACGGTGCACTACAACATGGGCGGCATCCCCACGCTCTACACCGGCGAAGTGGTGACGCTGAAAGACGGCAACCCGGACACGCTAGTGCCGGGCCTGATGGCCGTCGGCGAAGCGGCTTGCGTCAGCGTGCACGGGGCGAACCGCCTCGGCAGCAACAGCCTGCTCGACCTCGTGGTGTTTGGTCGCGCGGCGGCGATCCAGGCCGCCAAGATCACGCCCAAGGGCCAGAACCACAAAATGCTCAACGGCTCGCTCGGCGGCAAAAGCGAAGAGCAGGCGCTGGCTCGTCTCGACAAGCTGCGGCATGCCAACGGCACGCGCGGTGTGGCCGAGCTGCGCCTCGAAATGCAGAAGACCATGCAGACGCACGCAGCAGTATTCCGCACCATGCCGTCGATGGCCGAAGGCTTGGCCAAGCTGCAAAAGACCTGCGCGGCGTTTAACGATGTGAAGGTCACCGATCGCTCGATGATCTGGAACAGCGATCTGGTCGAAACGCTGGAACTCGACAATCTGCTGGCCAACGCCCTGCTCACCATCGCCAGCGGTGCGGCTCGCAAGGAATCGCGCGGCGCGCATGCGCTCGACGATTTCACCGAGCGCGACGACGTCAACTGGATGAAGCACAGCCTCGCCTGGCGCACCAGCGACACCGAAACCAGGCTCGACACCCGGCCTGTTCACACCTACACGCTCGACGACGAGATGCACTACGTCGAGCCGCAGAAGCGCGTTTACTAAGGAAATCCCATGGCCCAGTTTTCGCTGCCCAAGAACTCGCAAATCGACAAGAAGGCCGGCAAGGTTTTCAAAGCCGCTGCGGGTGCCAAGAAGGTGAAGTCCTTCAAGGTCTATCGCTACGACCCCGACACTGGTGCGAACCCGCGCGTGGACACCTACGAGGTGGACATGGCCGCCTGCGGCCCGATGGTTCTTGATGCCCTCATCAAGATCAAGAATGAGGTCGACCCGACGCTGACCTTCCGCCGCAGCTGCCGCGAAGGCATCTGCGGTTCGTGCGCGATGAACATCGACGGCACCAACACGCTGGCCTGCATCAAGGGCTGCGACGAGGTGAAGGGCGATGTGGCCGTCTATCCCTTGCCGCACATGCCGGTTATCAAGGACCTCGTGCCGGACATGACGCATTTTTATGCGCAGCTGGCCTCGATCGAGCCCTGGCTGAAAACCGACACCCCCGCGCCAACCCGCGAGCGCCTGCAAAGCGAAGACGACCGCGCCAAGATCGACGGCCTCTACGAGTGCATCCTCTGCGCCTGCTGCTCGACCAGCTGCCCCTCGTACTGGTGGAACTCGGATCGCTACCTAGGCCCCGCGATTCTGTTGCAGGCCTACCGCTGGCTGATCGACAGCCGCGACGAGGCGACCGGCGAGCGTCTCGACCAGCTCGAAGACCCCTTCAAGCTCTATCGCTGCCATACGATCATGAACTGCACCAAGACCTGCCCGAAGGGACTCAACCCTGCCAAGGCGATTGCCGAGACCAAGAAGATGCTGGTCGAGCGCACGGTCTAAGCGGCTAAACTCAGCACGCAGCAAAACGACCGAAAGGTCGCTTTGCTGTTTCAGGGTCTTAAGATCAACAAGCCATTGGCAGAACGCTCGAACTCCAGCAGCACAATGGTGCGGTCACGCAGCAGGCGAGCCAGATCAGCCCGCGAGCCATTGCCAGTGCGCAGCCACAATACCTTCGGCGGATGCCCAAGCAGCACACTCAAATCCTGAAAATCAGAATCTTTGGTGGCGATCATGAAACCCTGCTGCCGTGCGTATTCCCAGACTTCGCGGTCGTCCACTGCCCCCAGCAAGTTGATGAACATGGGCAGAGTCAGGAAAGACGTCAGCTAAATCCTGCGCGAGTGCAGGCAGCAGGTTCTCGTCGAAAAGCAGTTTCATGCGTGGGCTGCCAGCAGACGCATCAATGCACGAAAGCGAGTGTCTTTTCGCGGTCTGCCGCAAACGCCAGACAAGCGCGGATGTCATCCTGAGTGAGGTAGGGATAGTCGGCGAGAATGTCTGCCTCGCTCATGCCCGATGACAGCCAGTCCAGCACGTCGTACACCGTCACCCGCAAGCCGCGAATGCAGGGTTTGCCGGAGCGTTTGCCCGGTTCGATAGTGATGATCTGGCGATAATCCATAAACCCAATTTAGCACCGAACCCGAAAATGGAAGAAGCCCGTATCAAATGGCTGCTGCGCCGCGGCATGAAA
Source organism: Pseudomonadota bacterium (assembly GCA_040385605.1). Classification (GTDB taxonomy): domain Bacteria; phylum Pseudomonadota; class Gammaproteobacteria; order Nevskiales; family Nevskiaceae; genus Stagnimonas. The sequence goes on along the minus strand of JAZKHC010000032.1, from coordinate 5,680 downwards.
GAACTCGATGTGATGTTCACGCGCTACTACGCCTATCGCTATCCAGTCGCACCGGCTGCCGAGCGCGCCGCCTTCATCGCCCTGCTCGATGGCCCGCAGGAGCCCGACATCTATGCCTGGGCCATGGGCTTCGAGCCTTCACCGCCAGAGTTCCTCGAGGTCATCAATGAGTTCCGCAACTACCGTTGAGCTCAAGCTGCTGCCGTCGCTGAAGGTTCTGAAACTCGTCTCGACCCTGCACATCCTGCCGCTCGCCGCACTGCCGTTTGCGATGCAGCCTGGGCCGGTGATGTGGGCGCTGATTGCTGCCTTTGCCGGCAGCTGGTTCTGGCTGCGTCGCCATGCGGCTTTCGGCTTCGGCAAGACGGCACTGGTGCGGCTCACCTGGCATGAGGACGACAGCTGGACAGTCCACCAGGCCGATGGCGTGCAGCACACCGCGATGCTCAAGCCCGACAGCACGCGGCATCCACAAGGCTTGATCCTGCGTTATGCCCTGAAGGGCGGCGGCAAACGCACGCGGGTGATTGCAGGTGATGAGGCCGATGCAGAAAGCCTGCGGCGGCTCCGCGCAAGACTCTCGGTGTGGCACCCGCCCGCGAAGGTTTAGCAGCACCTCACTCAACAGTTGGAGCGGCACTCATGCGCAACCTTCTACTCGCCAGTCTCGCCGCCGTGCTGCTCAGCGCCTGCGGCGGTGTGCAGCTCAAGCCGGACTCGACGGTGCCGCTGGCGAAGGCTGTGGACCTCGCCCGCTACATGGGCGACTGGTACGTGATCGCCCACATCCCCACCGACCGCGACGCCACCTCGCACAATGCGATGGAGAACTACACGCTCAATGCCGATGGCAGCATCGCCACCACCTATCGCAACCGGCTCGATGGCTTCGGCGGCAAGAAGAAACTGCTCACGCCCACCGCCTTCGTGGTGCCGGAGACCGGCAATGCGCTGTGGGGCATGCGCTTCCAGATTCCCGGCACCAGCATCCCCTGGCCGGCGCAGTTCGAGTACCGCATTGCGCATGTGGATGCGCCGAACGACACCGCGCCCTATGCTCAAACCATCATCGCCCGCAGCCAGAAGGATTTTCTCTGGCTGTTCAGTCGAAGCCCTGAGATGAGCGACATCGAGCTCGCGCGCTACACACTGCTGATTGCGAGTTGGGGCTACGACACCAGCAAGCTCGCCCGCGTGCCGCAGCAATGGCCGAACCCCGTGGATGGCAGCGCGCCGGTAATCGGCCGCCATCAGTAGTCGGCAACGATTCAGCAAAGCGCCGCACCGTATGGCGAGGTTCCCGTCATTTTCAGGAGTTTTTTTGAAATGAACACCCGCACGCTTTCTCTCACCCTCGGCCTCGTCGCCAGCGGCCTCATGCTGTCTGCCAACGCGGCAGACAAGCCCTCGCCGGTGCCGCTTGCGCCGCAGGTTGATCTGCAAAAGTTTGCAGGCGATTGGTACGTCATCGGCATCATCCCGAACTTCGTCGAGAAGAAGGCCTACAACTCGGTGGAGAACTACCGGCTCGATGACGACGGCACCATCGCCACCACCTTCCGCTACCGCAAGGGTGGATTCGATGGCCCGCTGAAAACCATGACGCCGCGCGGTTTCGTCGAGCCCGGCACCAACAACGCCCTGTGGGGCATGCGCGTGTTCTGGCCGATCAAGGGCGAGTACCGCATCGCCCATGTCGAGCCTGATTACGGCACCACCATCATCGGCCGCAGCGCGCTCGATTACGTCTGGCTGATGAGCCGTACCCCGCAGATGAGCGATGCGGTGTTCGAGAAATACCGTGCGCAGATTGCGAGCTGGGGCTACGACACCACCAAGTTCGTGCGTGTCCCGCAGCAGTGGCCTGAGGCTGAACCGCGCCCTCAATAGGGGCGTCGGGCGCCACGCGCCACGCGCCCGGTGTCGACTTCGATCACCGCGACAAAGCCCTCGCCCAGCTTGGCCGTGGCACCGGATGTGCCGGAGGCAAGCACCACCCAGTGGCCATTCACCCGGTAGCTTCGATAGGGTGCCTGGCCCAGTGTCTCTTCGTGACCATAACGAGCGGACCAGATTTCGCGTGCCACGGTGATGGCGTGCTTGCCATTGGGCACGGCACCCTTGAGCGCAATGTCTGACACCCACTCCCCGGGCTTAAGGGTTGCCAGGTAGCGATCTATCCACGGCTCCCATTCGCTTTGCGGGATGGGTTCGGGCTGTCGCACCTGTTCGGCAAGGGCCGTCGGTGCTGTCGCTCCGGATGGGTCGCCCGGCAAGGCCAGCGCCCTGCTGCCCAGCAGGGCATTGAGCGCCATGCGGACTTGCCTGGCGATCTCGGCCGGACTGGCTGCCGACTCGCCGGTGCTGTAGACCACGCTGTTGCTGCCGTCGATCACCTTGACCGTACCGGTGCGGCGCACGCCATATTGGTCCGCCACCTTGTTGCCTTCTAGCAACAGCGGCAGCGTGATGTTGCGCTGCTTCAATGCCGCCACCGGATCGCCGGATTCGTCGATGTTCACGGTCCAGACGTTCACGCCCACACCTTGATAATCCTGCCAAAGCGACTGCAGATGCGGTTGCAGTGCGCGACTGTAGGGACACCAGGAAGGCCAGAACAGCAGGACTGTAGGTTTGCCGTTTGCCGCCTGCGGGAACTCCACGGTTTGCCCTTCGGGCGTGCGTAGACCGAAGCTCGCAGCCTGCGTACCCAGCTTGCCGGTGGGTGGTGGCGGTGTTGGCCGTGCGGATGGAAACACCACCAGCGGGAAGATGCCGGGACGCGACGCCGCCGCGCTGAGCTCCGGCGTCGGCAGCGACGTCGCCGCGGCTGTTCCGCGTGCAACCGGGGTCTTGGCAATTGCCGGCGGCGGCGGCGGTGGCAGCCTGGTGGGAGGACTGGGTGGGCGACGAACCACTTCAGCGGCCGCCGCCGGTTTCGACGGACCCGGTGTGGCCCGGGGCGGGGCGCTGGTACAGGCTGCAGCGAGCATGAGACCTGAAGCGCACACGGCTCCGACAAGGCGCTTAAACCGGGTAGTCGGATGCAGTTGAACCATCACGGAGCGGGGCAGGTGCGGTTTGGGTGGCGCAGCATGCCATGTGCCCCACCAGCCACGGCGCAAGGCACAGACCGATGGCCGAAAACGGCTATCTCAGTGGAGTGGCGCGCCTACACTGCTGGCCATGAAGCTCGATCTCGACAGCTGCTACGACGCCCTCAAAGCGCGCGACACGCGCTTCGACGGGCGCTTTTTTGTAGCGGTTCGCAGCACCAACATCTACTGCCGTCCGGTGTGCCCGGCCCGGACGCCGCTGAAGGCCAACGTCGACTTTTTTGCGCATGCGGCGGGAGCCGAGCGTGCAGGCTTTCGCCCCTGTCTGCGCTGCCGGCCGGAGCTTGCGCCCGGCCTGGCACCGATGGATGCGCCTGATCGCATCGCGCAACTGGCGGCGCAGCGCATCGAGGCCGGCGCATTGGACGAGGGCGATGCGGAAGCCCTTGCAGCGTCGCTGCATCTCTCCAGCCGCCAGCTGCGCCGTGTGGTGGAGTCGAGCTTCGGCGTCACGCCGGTGGAGCTGGCACAGACGCGCCGCCTACTGCTCGCCAAGCAGCTCTTGACCGACACGCGGCTGCCGATGGGCGTCGTCGCACAGGCGGCTGGCTTTGGCAGCGTGCGGCGCTTCAACCACCTGTTCACCACGCGCTATGGCATGGCGCCGAGTCGCCTCAGGCAACGCGGCGGTGAGGAGGTTCTGGGCGAGACTTTCCAGATGCGGCTGCCGTATCGCCCGCCGCTGGCCTGGGCGCACCTCCTGGGCTTTCTCACCGGCCGCGGCGCGGTCGGGGTGGAAGCTGCCGAGGGTGCGCGCTACCTGCGCACGGTCGCGGTTGGCAGCCACCAGGGCTGGCTCGCCGCCGAGCCTGTGCAAGCAGGGGCGACGATGCAGGTGACGCTCTCGGCGAGCCTGCTGCCGGTGCTGCCGCAAGTGCTCGCTCGCCTGCGCCGCACGCTCGATCTCGATGCCAACGCGCCCGTCATCGATGCGCAGCTGGGCGGTGATGCGCGCCTTGCGCCGCTGATTCAGGCCACCCCCGGCCTGCGGGTGCCTGGGGCTTTCGATGGCTTCGAGCTGGCCCTGCGCGCCATCCTCGGCCAGCAGGTGACGGTGAAGGCGGCAACCACGCTGTTCGGCCGCTTCGCAAGGCGCTTCGGCGCGGAGATCGCTACGCCACACGCAGTACTCACGCACCTTGCCCCGCGCGCGGAGGTGATTGCCCAGGCCTCACAGCAGCAGCTCATTGATCTGGGCCTCACCACTCGGCGCGCCGAGACGATTTCGCGCATGGCGCAGGCGGTGGCCAGCGGGCGCATATCGCTCGAACCGGCGGCCGACCCCGACGCCGTGATGGCAGCCATGCAGGAGCTACCTGGCATCGGCCCCTGGACGGCGCACTACATCGCCATGCGCGCGCTGCGCCACCCCGATGCCTGGCCGGATGGCGATCTGGGCCTGCTGCATGCTTTGAAACTCACTTCACACCGCGAGCTGCGCGTCGCCGCCGAACCCTGGCGGCCCTGGCGCAGCTATGCAGCCTTGCACCTTTGGAATGCGGCCGCTTCGGGCGGCTGATTGGAGAACCTGATGCAAACGCACTACAGCACCATGCCCTCACCCGTCGGCGAGCTGACCTTTACAGGCACCGACGAAGGCCTCACCGGCGTCTGGTTCGACACCGACCGCCACCAGCACGACCGTGCAGGCTGGCAGCGAGACGACGCGCTGTTCGCAGAATCACGCCGCCAGCTGGAGGAGTATTTCGTCGGCACGCGGCAGCTGTTCGATCTCAAGCTCGCAGCGGTCGGCACTCCGTTTCAGCAGCAAGTGTGGGCTGCGCTGTGCACCATCCCCTTTGGCGAAACCCGCAGCTATGGCGAGCAGGCGCGCCGCATTCAAAACGAAAAGGCGGTGCGCGCGGTGGGCCTCGCCAACGGCAAGAACCCCATCAGCATCATCGTGCCCTGCCATCGGGTGATCGGTGCCAATGGCTCGCTCACGGGGTACGCAGGCGGGCTTGAGCGCAAGCAGTGGTTGCTGGCGCACGAGGCCAGGGGCCACAGCAAGGGCTTGTTCTAGGTAGTGTTTAGACGTTTTACATTTCAGCGATGCGAGTCCAAATCGCGTCGGGCGAGGCGTGGAAGTCGTGGCTTAGTGGTTCTAAGCAAGACTTTCGCAACGAAGCCGGACGCGATTTGGGCCGCACCCCTTCGGGGCGGGGCCATTTTTGGGCATTGCAGCGTCACAAGACTTGCGAATGGAACAACCATTCGCTGCGTCCCGTTCCTTGCACTGCCCAAAAATGACCTCCGTCGCTGAAACGTAAAACGTCTAAACACTACCTAGGCCTGCGGTGTAAGGATGGTCGGCAGCGCAACCGGCAAGGTATCGGGATAATCCAGCGTGTAGTGCAGCCCACGCGACTCCTTGCGGGTGAGCGCGCTTCGCACGATCAGCTCGGCGCAGAGCACCAGATTGCGCAGCTCGATGAGGTGCGCCGTCACCTTGTAGTTGCCGTAGTACTCGTGGATCTCGCGCTTCAAGACCTCGATGCGGTTCAGCGCCCGCTCCAGCCGCTTGGTGGTGCGCACGATGCCGACGTAATCCCACATGAAGGTGC
>JAZKHC010000031.1:0-68080 GCA_040385605.1 Pseudomonadota bacterium | reverse complement strand
ATGAATCAGAAACCTATGTCCTACTTGGCTTGCAGAGATTATTCAGAGGCGACTAAGTGGTTTACCGCGAGCACTGTAAACCTTGGGGCTACCCATGGGTCAAGGCCACTCGTCTCTGCAAGTGCAGAAGGCCCAAGAGACAAAGCTACCACTGGTCGCGCAGGCATCCGCTTCATTGGTGTTTGTATTGAAACTCATTGATAACCTTCGATTCCGACCATTTCCAGAGCGGCAACTGATGGCCCCCATCCCCACGAACGACGCCAATCAATCCCCAATCGAAGAAAAGGATGGCTGGGTGGCTGAGCCCAGAGTTCCCCTCAGCCTCCCGACTCATCCCGTCAAAAGATGGATCAAGGTGAATGTGGGACTGGCGTTATCACTGATCTTCAAGAGCCGTCTGGCCAGCATTCATGCCAAGGGCAGTTATGCGGCGCTGGGCAGGCTGGATCAGTGGATGGTCGCCGCAACAGCCTACCGCGCCCTTCAGAACGGGGACGACCGGCTGTCCAGCGACATTCTGCAGAAGTTCTGGAGAAGCGTAGAGGCGGCGACGTGGATGGATGGAAACTCTCGATACACCGAGATGTTCCTGCCCTACCACGCCGCCATCGTGACTCCGGTCGTCGAGGCCGCCAGATCAGTTGATGCGGAGAAGCTTGTCGAGATCGGCTGTGGTCGTGGAGACGTTTTGCGCCATTTTGCAGAGGCGATTCCTGAACTGGAGTCACTGACGGGCATTGATCTGAATCCGGCATTGCTGAACCGGGCGGCGCAGATCACTCACGACCCCCGCGTATATTTCGTCGTTGGAGATGCAACGGCATTGATCGACTCGCTCGTGAAGCCCGGCACTGTCGTTCTGACCAACGGAGGGGTGTATGAGTACTGGTCTCAGGATGATCTGAGAGCGCATTTCCGGCGTCTCGCTCTGCTGCCGCGCGTCGTCGTTGCGCTGGTCGAACCGCTGGGCTCAGATCACAACCTGGATGTCGAGACCGGTTCTCGACCCTACGGTGTTGAGGCTTCTCTGTCTCACAACTACCCATATCTTCTTGAGTCATTCGGGTTCGATATCAGCTACTCGAAAGAAATCTTCGCCGGCCAGCAACGCTGGATGATGATGGTTGCCCGAACCAGTATTCACAGCCAGTAGCGTTTCTTCTTGCTCTGCAAAGTGAAACCCATTTTGAGCTTTATTGTTGTAGCCGCGGCTACCTCTGCAGCACTTGCTGTAACTCGAAGCAGGAAGTCTCTATTTACAAAGCAAAATGATGAACGAAGCACGCAATGTTTATCGCTGGTGTACTGACAATAGCAACTACCACAGTGGCGCTTAACGGCTTCGATGCGACAGCCACAGACGAAGTATCTGAGTGCAAGGTCTTAGGGAGAGGGAATGGACATTTGGAGTGCTGACAAGCTCGTTCTGTTTATAGCTTTCGTCGTGCCTGGTTTTGTTTCATTAAAGACCTACGCGCTTCTCTCCCCAGGCACATCCAGGCAAGCGGCAACCGACGTCGTCGATGCAGTTTCATTCAGCTGTATCAATTACGCCTTACTCATCTGGCCGATCATTTCAATTCACTCTATGAGGCTGGAAACTACCTCGCCAACGACTTTCGCCTTGTTCTGCACGTTCGTTTTGCTGATTGCGCCGATATCTTGGGCTTGCCTACTCTTCAGGCTGCGTCAGACCCAATTTTTTCAACGAAGCCTTCCACACCCCACAGCAAAGCCTTGGGACTTCCTCTTCGCTCAGCGCAAGCCATACTGGGTGATTGTCACCATTAAGGACGGCAAAAAGATCGCCGGGCGTTATGCCTCAAGGTCCTTCGCGTCGAGTAATCCGGCGCGGGAACAGTTGTATCTCGAAGAGGCATGGCACTTATCTGATGCCGGCGGATTTGATCGCCCAAGAACCGATACTGCGGGAATACTCGTCTTGTCGGCTGAAATTGAATCCGTCGAGCTTTTCCACATCACTACAGGAGGAACCAGTGAGCAAATCTCCACCGAACTCGCCCTCAGTCCCGCTTCACAAGGGCTGGCAGCCTAGTCCCCAGCCCATACCTTCGCCACAACCGCGGCCGGATGCCGGTTACCAACCAAATACCGGCGAGCAGAAGCCAGTGAATCCGCCTCCCAAATCGCCTTGAAGTAAGGCGGGCTCAGTAGTCAGATGCACGTGCATTAAGGTGCGAAGCGCATTGCTTTGAGTGCCGATTCTTGCATCGCGCCGGTTGTCCTTGCTCTTAGCGCCCGCAGCAGATGGTCTCGGCTGACCCGAGCTTTCTGGCTGAACAGAATGGCACGGTGGTTATCGACGGATTGGGCTGTATTCCCCTTCAAGCCGACTGCATCTGGCACGTCGACGGACCATCTGCCAAACGACATCCCAAAGCCGTCTGGCCAACTGCGGACTACTCCGGCGCCATAACGGGAAGCCATGAAGTCCCAGAACAGCAGCAGACCATCCGTGAGCGACTGAAAGTCGGTACTCCGGAAAATCCGCGTCGCCATTGTCTCGATCGTGAATGACTTGAAACGTGCGTTCTTCGGCAGATTCGAGTTCCAGAGCTTCAGCAGCTTCACCAGCGGCTTGAATCGTTTGCCGCGTTTCGCATTCATCTCGGTGGCGGCCTCGGAATGAAGTCGAGGGGCCGTACGAATCCATTCGTCTCGCTCCCGGTCGGGAATCAGGATGACGTGGGAGTTCAGGCCCTCGCGAATTCCGGGAACGATATCGATGTTCAAGTGCCATAGCTGGAGGCAGATGGAACGTCGCTGAACTCGCAGAGCGCTCGTTGTGTAGCGATAGCGGATGCAGCGCTCGAACGATTTGAGAACTGCCTGCGGAGAGGGAAATGAGGAAAACAGAGGGCGAGGCCAGGCCGCCGGATCGATCACAAAAATAATGTCGACATCATTCAGCGGGTGAAGCGCCGTATTCCGCGCATAGCTGCCGCTGAGATAGCTGTCGAGAATCCGCGATTCAAACTGCCCCGTGTTGAGTAGCGAGCGAAGGTGCAGCTGGCTGCGTTGGGCGGCGTTCTTCTGCTTGGCGCCAGGCTCGAAGTTGCGTAGCACTTCCTTGAGCAAGGCCTCCAGGGCGGCATCAGGAACGGCCATGTATGCGCTACCTCACTGAGTCAGCCATTTCCCGTACGCCAGCACATCGATCATCGGAACCGTTCCACTGAATTGCAACTCCGAAATCAGGCTGAACAGGAATGCGGTCGCCGCTCTGCGCCCCTCGTGGATCTCATAGTCGCCACTGACTCGATTCCGCACGTAGTGGCCGTGGGCCGCCACGCAGCCGAGGTCGATCTGCCCATCGGCCGTGTCGGCTTTGAGAGCCTCCAGGAAGGAGTTGCCCATCGCCGGCTTCCAATTGCTCTCAAATGCAAGCAGACCACCCAGAATCCGAATCGGCGGTTTGGCAGGGTAGGTGCCTCCAGCATGGGGAATGGGCAGGCTCGTCCGACGCAGTTTCCGAACACTGGCGATCTTGTTCTGCGCGTAGCTGACCATGCCCGCATCCATCGCCTGCTTGGATTCAAATACGGCGTACACACTCTCTGCCGGGATGAAGGTTGCTCCCTTGATCTTGAAGATGAAGGGGGAATACTGGCGATCGAAGACGACGACATCGATTTGCTCGCTGAACTGGCCGTCGCAGTCGACCACGAAGGCTTTTGCAGCCTCGTATCGCTTGGGCAGGTACTCCTGCAGCAGCTCCAGCCAGATTTCCTCGCTGGCGTCACCCTTGGTGCCGGGGTGTTCGATGCTGGCCCGAACGGTTTGCAGCCGCCGCTCGATGTCGTCGTGCAACCCAGACAGTAGTTTGGAAAGTGACCAGCTCATTTCGCAGTTCTCTCCTGAAAGGGCGGCGTGGGGTGCATGGCCTGCGCAATCGAGATCGACCGTGCCGGCGTAATCGCTGAGTTCGGATACGAATCGAGAACCATCGCGGGCAGGAGACGTTGGGTGATGTCCGAGAACGTGAAGCCATGCGCTCGCTCCGACCGAGGGCCGGTGATCAGTACCAGCTGAGAGATCTCAGCCTCCGAAAATCCCAGCGGGCCCAGATTCGAGGCCAGGATGTGTCGGCGCTGCTCGTCGGACGGCCGTGAGAACTCCAGAATCTCGGCGGCCCGCCGCTTGACGGCCGGGTCGAGCGCGCCGATTCGATTGGTGCACATGATTACGGCCGCAGGAAGCTGCGCATTGGCGATGCGGTCGATGCCCCGGATGAAGGCATTCACCCCAGCGCGATCTTCATGGTGCATCTGGCTGGCTTCGCGCGACTGCGCGAGGGCATCAGCTTCATCGATCAGAAGAATCACAGCGCCCCGGGATTTGCCGCCCGGCGATTTCAGCTTGCCCGCCACATCCACCACATGATCGAAGGCCGCCGTCACCAGTTGTGTCATTTCGCCAACGCGGCCCTGACCACGAGTGGCGAGGCTCATCGGGAACAAGGTCACATCCAGTTTTTCCTGACGCGCAACTTCATCACCGATATTTTCGGCCAATGCCGTCTTGCCGCAGCCGACGTCACCGCTGAGCACAATCAAAGGCGGGCGTCCCTTGACCAGGTCGGTCAGCGCCCGGGCGTCCTTGTGGTGCTGGCTCGCCCACGCCTCAAGACCAGCAGGGTGTATCAGCATGGCCAGCATCTTGGTCAGACGCAGCTTGAAGTCGTCGAGCCCTACCAGCCGAGCAAGGCGGGCGCGGGCGTCCGGATCGGGGTATTCCGCGCGGCGGTCGAACAGCTCGTCCAGCGTAGGACGCGCACTCATGTGTAGCTCCTCAGACTGGCGCGCTGCAGCGAACGACCGCCAGCTGAGTAACTGCGGTCATCGGCTAGGTATCCATTGATCGCTGGGGCATCAGCGGTTTCCCGTTGAAAGGGGAGCTCTAGCCGGATCTTGCTCGCCTGATCGGAAGGGAGGGCTAGCCAAGCAGCGCTATAGGTCAAGAAGCTGTAAAAAGAGGCACCCTCGACATTCGCCCCAGGTCGTACGCGACCGGGATCGTCATCCGCTGTCGATGCGCTGACAAGCTCATGCGCAACATACTTGAGCATCGGCTCGATCCAATTGCCATCGCGCCTGAAGCCATAGAAGACGGTATCGAGGCACCCGTAGCGGAGCATCACCGTGATCTCCTCCTCGTAGGTCGCAATCTGCGTATCGCTGGGGCGACCGTAAAACGCCTGCATGCGTTTCAAGTCGGTGGCCACCTTCGCGGCGATGTGCCGTGCATGGGTGAAGGTAAAGGTTGATGACCCGGAAACCGTGAAGGATGTGGACATGAGCCTCAGACCTGGAAGGAGGGACCGAACACCTTCTGCCAGTAGCGGACGGTGTCTTGCTTGGTAGGTGCGCGCAGTGCCGCCTCGATGGCGTCGCCGGCATCGAGTGCAGCGCTTGTCAGGGTGTCGGCCTGCTGCGCGGTGTATCGGGAGCCGACGTTGTTCGCCGGATTGACCGGGTCGATGATCTGAACCCTGTCATTGAAGCTGCCGACCTTGGAGGGAAGGTAATGGTCCGCAAAGACGATCTGCTTGCGGAGATCCGAGCTGGCGACATAGTTGAAGAACTGCAACATTGCGCTCGGGTAGTCCTTCAGGGCCGCTCCCCGATCGGCCAAGTGGGCGAGCACCAGTTCCACGATGAAGCTCTTGCAACGGAACTCCGCGTTCTCCCTCTTGATGTTCTTCACCCAGAACTTGATCAGTCGAACGACCTGAGCGTAATGCGGGTCGTTGTTCTCCCGACGCCGTTTTGCGAACGCCAAGTGCTTTGGGATGTTGGTCATCAGCAGGCTGCCGTCGTCCTGACTGACGAGATTGCCGTCCCATTCCGCGCTGCCGCTGTAGAGGATGGGCACCACGTCGACGTCCAGGCCAGAGCCCTTGAACGACACGGTTACGCTGTAGGTCTGGGGCTTGACCTGATCTGGCGAGAAGTTGGGGTATGCCTTGCGCAATCGCTCCGCCAGATACTGCAAAAGGGTAGGGACGTCGCTCGGGGCGTGGACGCCGCTGATATAGCAAGCGACGTCGATATCGTTGAGGCTGCGAAGGGCAGTCCCTTTGGCTAGGCTGCCGGAGAGCAGCATTTTTCGGAGCGAGAAGTCCGGATGCTCGCTCAGGTAGCTCTCCAGGCGTTCGCGCAAGCCCCGCGCCTGAGCCCGATATTCATTGGCCTTATCGCGGGGCAAGTTGACCCGATCCTCGGCGAACCGAACGATTTCGCGGTGGCTGACGTGTTCCAGCGACATCCCTGACCCCCTTCTTGACCCGTTTGACATACATCATGTGGGGTAGAAAAGGGTTTTCAAGGGCTACATCTTGTGTTTCGTCCAAAAGTATGATTTTTGTGCGCGCCGGGGACGGGCGTTCGCAACATTTGCCGGCAATACCCTCGTGCCCTGGCTACCGGCACGGACCTCACGTCGAGCGATCTCATGAAGCCCTTCAGCGAAGCCTATTTCCCGATACGCAACAAGCTGCGCAAGTTCAGTCGAAGCTCGATCATCTATGCGGCGCGCCAAACGCTTCGTACGCCCTACAAGAACAAGATGGAGGAGATGCAAAGCGCTCCGGCGCAGATTCTGTTGCTGGTGAAATGGACTCTGCAGGACCGGATGATGGACCACGATCAGGGGCCCGCGATCACGGTTCAGCAATTCGGAGAGATTCGACAGCGACTCTGGGAAGTTCCTGACGAGATCGGGATGCAAATCGTTGGGCCCGAACGGCCGATGCGCTTGTTCCTCCGCCGGATGCTTCGCTCTCAGATGGGCTTCCAGGCTCCGATGGATGCTGGCTTTGTGCGAGAAGCGGCGCTGCTGGCGAGGTTGCCGGCGAATCACAGATTGATAAGACTCTGGGGAGAGCCTGGTGCACAGCATCATGTCCGAGGCCGGTGAGAAATACATTCAGGACTTCGGCAAGGTATTCGAGAAACACGTCATCTCCGAGGCGAGAACGCTGGCGCAGGAGGTCTATTCGGAAAGCGATATTCAACGCTGGACCGGCGACGACGAAGAGGTCGTCGATGCGCTCGTCGCTCACCGTGGGCGCAATGTGCTCATCGAGGCCAAGGCTGGCCTTTTCGCTGAGGTTGTCATGGCGGTGGGCCACAGCGAGATCTTTCTGCACAAGACCAGAGCACTTCCCAAAGCCGTTTCGCAGGCGTGGGCGACATCCCTCGGGGTAAGGCAATCGAGACTCGCACCAGAGCCGGTGTCGCGCGCGGAGGGCAACTACCTCCTGATCGTGACCAACCGGGAATTGAGCACCGGCGAGGGAACGTCTCTGGCGTCGATGTACCCGGAGGGCACGATGAACCCTGAGAATCCCGATGCCCTTGCGTTGTTACCGCTCGAAAACATTTTCGTTGTCTCGATCTCGGACTTCGAGCGATTAGCGCATGCGGTGCGCAATGAACATCTCGACCTGGTCGAGTTCCTTGACCTATGCGTAGCCGCGAACAAGGACGGGCAGACCTCGCGCCTCTACATCGGCCATCATTTGGATCGCGAGAAGATTCCACGGAACGGGCGATCCAAGCTGGTCAACGACGCCATCGACGTGTGCAGCAATCGGCTCGCTTCCGTGCTGGAAAAGCAGTCACCAAAACCATGAGGCAGACCCCATTCACCCGCATCACGATCATCGCTGCCGTCGAGCAGTTCGCGAGCGTGGGCAGCCGTGCGGACTTCGACAAAAGCCTGATGAGGCTGGATGTCGACCAACGCATCCCGCTCGGCGACGCCAGGAGCGTTTCCGCAAAATGGCCGCTGCTGGCCCAGGAAATTCTTCGGGATCCATCAAGGGTGATCTCAACGCCAGACGGCCCCATGAGCATCGGCGAGGCAGCGGTGCGGCTGGCGGTGGCGGCCACCCAACAGTTGCAGGCGACTACCGAGAAAGACCGATTCCTGCGGGCCTTGGGACTGGATGGCTACGTGGTCACCTTCGATGAAAACCCGCCGCACAGGCCGTTGCTCCGAGCTTCGCTTCCAGCCGAGCTGGCATTGCCGGCAGTCGATGATGAGGTGCACCAACTCCTGAAGACCTTCAGAGTCCAGGTTGCAGCCGCGCATCTCGACCAAGCGATCGACGCGCACACCAGGGGGGACTGGGCGGCCGCGAACGCACAGATTCGGACCTATCTGGAGAGCCTGTTCACCGATATCGCGCACCAGCTAAGGCCGCAGGAAGCCGCCGAGGCAAAAAGCTTCGAGAATATCCGCCAGCTTCTCGGCGAGATTGGCTTCTTCAGCAAAGAGCGGAACGAATGGACTCCAAAGGGCGATGGTTATATCAATGGCCTCTTCAAGATGCTCCACACCGAGGGATCGCATCCTGGCCTGTCCGACGAAGAGCGCAGCACGTTTCGACTGCATGTGGTCCTTGTCACCAGCCGGACATTCCTACGCCGCCTCGCTCTTGGCAAACAGGGCTTGCCTCACTAGGTTGGCCCGGCGAAGGGTCAAGGAGTGACGGAGAGGGTCTCTAGCTGATGTGTGTATGTATTTGGTGCCTGTCGTGGCACGGCTTGAGCGTCCAGATCGAAATGTGGGGCAGGGAATATCCAGACGGCTAACTCTACGCGTCGGACGACGGCTTCCTCTGCTTCTTCAATCGAGCCATTGCACTGCGACCTGCGCTCAGACTCTCGCTGTAGCGAACCACCATACGCTCAGTTTTCCAGCGACCTTGCCGCATGATTTCCGCCCCGCTGAAATTGGCTGCCATCAAATCTTGCGCTGCCCCTACGCGGGTGCTGTGTCCGGAAATGAGTTCCGCTGCCAAGCCTGCCTGGAGGGCACGTTGCTTGAAGATCCGAGCGATGTCACGATCGGAAAGGGCCGTCCGATACTTGTCGATCTGATTTGAGCGTGGGACGGAGCGGAAAATGGGGCCTTCAGTTAGTTTGGCGACCTCTAGCCACGCTCTGATCCGACTCATGGTCTCTGGCGACAAATACTGGAGAAACCCTGCCTTCTCCTGATCAGTTTTACTGCTGGCTAGGAAAATTCGTCCGGAGCTATCGGCCTCTTGGGATAAGTCTTCGATCCGCAAAATGATGAGCTCGGAGCGCCTGAACATGGTCTCGAAGGCGACCGAAATCAGAGCCGCATCTCGAATGTCACGGGGCGCCGTCAAATCAAGTTTGCCGATAATCACTTCGATATCGTCCATGGTCAGACCTTTCGCCTGACGCTGCCTAGCGGTCAGATGTTCACGCCGAAGGCCACGCCACATGAGACGGGCCTCCATTGAATCCATGGGTGACGGTAAAAGTGCCAACCTGTGCACAACGGCTAGCGTCGCCAAATAGTGCTCAATGGTTGCGCGTTTGCGCCCAGCTTGGATGCGCTCGACTAGAAACTCACGCAATGCGGGCAAGGTGGCTGGCAATGGTGGATATCCTGCTTTTTCACAGAAGCCTGTCCACACGCGCCAATCTGCTCTCCAGCTACGAAGCGTGTTGGGCGCGTAAGCGATCTTGAGATCTTCAGCAAGCGTTTGGAGTCGATCTACCGCTGAGTCAGCGGTATGAGAAAGCAACTCGGCGACTGCGCTTTGTCGGCTGGAATCTTCTTCAAGCTGTTGGGATTGTTTGGTCATGTAGCAATCTTACCCACTTCTCAAATGTCCGACAATTGTCATTGTCGGACATGTAAATAAACAGTGTAAACATTGTTTACTGTGTAATACTGCAAGTGTCTCCACTGGATTTGCCATGAGCGAAAAACAGAATCCGATCACAGAAAATGAAGTCATTGCCGCAGCCGATGCTCTCCAAGCGGCCGGTATGAAAATCACTATCTTGGCGGTGCGTGAAAAACTGGGCCGGGGTAGCTTCACGACGGTGAAGAAGTTCTTGGATCGCTGGCAGTCGAGCGCAGAGCCACAGCAGCAACAGCAGCCAGTGCCGCCTCAGCTAGAGTCACTCTGGAACGAGGCGAGACGAGCCGCTGACGCAAACCTCGCTTCAGAACGCGAGTCTTTGAATGAGTTGGCCTTTGAACTCGAGACTCGACTAGCCAGCATGCAAGAGGCAGTAGTGAAGTCCGAAAACGCACGGCTCCTTGCCGACGCGCGCCTTGCCGATAAATCCGCAGAACTTGACCGAGCATCGGCAGCGCTGGAAGACCATCGGCGGCAGCGTGATTACCTCCAATCGAAACTGGAAAACGCTGAAATTGCTTCATCCCAGGAGCGCGCGTCCTGGACAAGCCAGATGAAAGAGCTAAGCGAGCGACTCTTTGCGCTGAATAAAGCCCAATCGGCTCTCAGTGATCAGGGGACAGCCCTCAACGAGGCGCTGCGAGTGTCTAGTGATGAGCTGATTAGCGAGTTTGCAGCCTTCGCGGAAAATGAAAGTCGACATCGAGCCTCAAATACTGAACAGATGACATCCCACTTGGCACGGTTGCTTGAACCCCTCACAGGGATTCCATCGCGCCTCACTGAAGTAAACAGATACGCGCAACTGCTGCATCGCCAGCTGAAGGTCACGGGCTTTAGGTCTCGACGTGGCAGGTAATGCTGCTGCTCCCAAACAATCCGCCTACGGGAAGTAGGAAGGCAAGGCGCTAGTGCTCCAAGGCCAATCCACCGACGGCTCTGAGGGGGCAGTGTTAGCGCGACTTTGGCACCTCTTTGAAAGCCTTATAATTACTGCACTTAAAGAGAAATGTTGGCGTAAATACCTGATTTCATTGAATAAACATGAATATCACGTATTTATCAATGAAATCATATTGTTAGGCGCGATACTGGCACTTTTCCTCTTTATCTTGGCGCCACCCCATCGAGAGCCGATACTTGCCGTGTTGCGGCAGCACTTTGCGGGTCGTCGGCTGGTGCTCGAAGTGGGCAGCGGCACCGGTCAGCATGCGGTGCATTTTGCTGAGGCTTTGCCTCATCTCGTGTGGCAGACCAGTGACCGGCCCGAGTATCACGAGGGCATTCGGCAATGGCTCACAGAGGCGGCCTTGCCCAATACGCGGCCACCGCTGCTGCTCGATGTGAACGGAACCTGGCCCGCGGCCACGTTCGATGCGGTGTTCACGGCGAACACGCTGCACATCATGTCCTGGGTCGAGGTGCGGCGATTCTTTGCGGCATTGCCGTCTGTGCTGACCAACGATGCGGTGCTGGCCATCTATGGCCCGTTCAACTATGGCGGCGCCTTCAGCAGCGAGAGCAACGCGCTGTTCGATGCCGACCTGCGCGCTCGCGGCGCGCACATGGGTATCCGCGATTTCGAAGCAGTGGATGCGCTGGCACGCGAGGCCGGGCTGCGGCTGCTGCAAGACCACGCGCTGCCCGCCAACAACCGCTGCATCGTCTGGCAGCGCGCGGTTTAAGCGCGTTGCACCAGCGGCCGCTCCCGCTGCTGCAACGCGGCTTCGGTCTGCATCAGGTAATCACGGGTGATGGGCAGCGCGTCGTTGGTCTTGGTGAGCTGCATCTGGATCACCATCTGCTTGCCGTAGCGGAATCCGATCTCGCCGGCGATGAGATAGAACTCCCACATGCGGCAGAAGCGCGCGTCGAACATGGCCTCGGCCTTGGCACGCCCGGCCTGGAAGCGCCGCTCCCAATGCAGCAGCGTTTCTGCGTAATGGCAGCGCAGAATCTCGATGTCGGTGATGTAGAGCTTGGCACTCTCGGCGGCGGCCGAAAACTCGGAGACTGCGGGCACATGCGCGCCGGGGAAGATGTACTTGCGGAACCACGGAGATACCGCACCCGGCCCGCCCATGCGGCCGATGGTATGGATCAGCGCCGCACCATCCGGCGCGAGCAGATCGCGCACCTGCGCGAAGTATTCCGCGTGCTGGGTCACGCCCACATGCTCGAACATGCCGACCGAGACGATGCGGTCGAACGGGCCCTTGGCCTTGCGGTAGTCGAGCAGCTCGAACTTGACGCGATCTTGCAAGCCGCGCGCCTTGGCACGCTGGGTGGCGAGCGCCTGTTGCTCGGTGCTGAGCGTCACCCCCAGCACCTCGACCTCTGCCACTTCGGCCAGATACATCGCCATGCCGCCCCAGCCGCAGCCGATGTCGAGCACGCGCTGGCCGGGTTTGAGGTCGAGCTTGGCGGCGATGTGGCGCAGCTTCTGGCGCTGCGCGGTTTCGAGGGTGTCTTCGTCGCTGGCGAAATAGGCGCAGGAGTAGTGCAGGTCGTCGTCGAGGAACAGTTCGTACAACTCGTTCGAGAGGTCGTAATGGTGCGCGACGTTGGCGCGCGACTTGACCAGGGTATTGCGGCTACCCAGTTTTCTCAGCTTCTTGTAGGTGTCGCGCACCGCCTTTTGCAGCGGCTGGCTGCGCAGATGGTCGCGGTTGGCGGCGAAGATCATCAGAAAGTCGCGGATCGTGCCCTTCTCGACGATCAGCGTGCCGTCCATGTAGGCCTCACCGGCCTTGAGTTCCGGGTTGAGGAACAGGGTGTGGTAAAGCCTGGCGTCGGTGAGCCGGATGGTGCATTCCGGCCCTGGCGCGCCCTGGTGAACTACGGCCTTGCCATCCGGGTCAATGACGGTCAGCGTGCCAGTGCGGACAAAGCGGGACAGCATGCGGTCGAGAAGGCGCATCGGGTTTCCGTTCAACATATGGTGTGTGTGGCGTGGCCCCTGGGCCTGCCTTGGTGCTTTGGCTCAAAAAATGAGCCGCAAGTGCCCTAACTTTAATCCGGACCACGCCGCACTGCTGACATGGAAACTCTTGCCAAGCTTGCCATCCTCGCCGACGCCGCCAAATACGATGCTTCCTGCGCGTCGAGCGGTGCAGAGTCGCGCAACTCGCTGAAGAGCGGCGGCATCGGCAGCACCGAGGGCATGGGCATCTGCCATGCCTATACGCCGGATGGCCGCTGCATCTCCTTGCTAAAGATTCTGCTTACCAATTTCTGCACCTTCGACTGCGTGTATTGCGTCAACCGCCGCAGCAGCAATGTGCAGCGCG
Organism: Pseudomonadota bacterium; assembly: GCA_040385605.1. Taxonomy (GTDB): domain Bacteria; phylum Pseudomonadota; class Gammaproteobacteria; order Nevskiales; family Nevskiaceae; genus Stagnimonas. Next base: position 55,075 of record JAZKHC010000031.1, on the reverse strand, counting down.
CGCGTTTTTCGGTGGACGAGGTCGTGGGCCTCACCATGAACTTCTATAAACGCAACTACATCGAGGGTCTGTTTCTGTCGAGCGGCATCATCCGCAGCAGCGACTACACGATGGAGCAGCTGGTCGAGGTTGCCCGCAAGCTGCGCGTGGAGCAGAAGTTTGGCGGTTATATCCACCTCAAGACCATCCCCGATGCCACTCCCGAGCTGTTGGCGGCGGCGGGCCGCTGGGCAGATCGACTGAGCATCAACATCGAGCTGCCGACCGAAGAAGGACTGGCGAAGCTCGCCCCCGAAAAGAACCTGCGGGACATCCGTGGTGCGATGGGCAATCTGCGCCTCAACATCGACAACGCCAAGCAGGAGCGCAGCAAGGCCAAGGGCGCGCCGCGCTTTTCACCGGCCGGGCAAAGCACGCAGATGATCGTCGGTGCCGATGCGTCGAGTGACCGCAAGATCCTGCAGACCAGCACCAACCTCTACAGCAGCTTCAAGATGCGCCGCGTTTACTACTCGGCGTTCAGCCCCATCCCGGACTCCGCCAGGTCGCTGCCCTTGCAGGCACCGCCGCTGCTGCGCGAGCACCGGCTGTATCAGGCCGACTGGCTGCTGCGTTTCTATGGATTCACGGTGGAGGACATTGCCCCCCTCGACGCCGACGAGAATCTGGCGCTCGACATCGACCCCAAGGCCGCATGGGCGCTGAGAAACCGGGAAGCATTTCCGGTGGATGTGCAGCGCGCGCCGCGTGAAACCCTGCTGAAAGTGCCGGGCTTGGGCGTAAAAACAGTGGATCGCCTGATTGTCCTGCGTCGCCACAAGACGCTGCGCTACGACGATCTGGTGCAGCTCAAGGCCCCGATGAAAAAGGCAGCACCCTTCATCACGCTCGCTGACCACAAGCCCGCCAAGCAGCCTGAGAGCACGGTGCTTCGGCGTGAGCTGGTGCAGGCGCGTCAGGGCGAGTTGTTTGCATGATTTTTCTTTGCTTGTCATTCCCGCGCAGGCGGGAATCCAGAATGCGCGAAGCGCAGTGCTGCTGGCGTCACCATAAAGGCCTCTGGATTCCCGCCTGCGCGGGAATGACACTGATTTAACGTGCGCACCATTGCCCTCAAGGACGGTGCCGACTTCGACGGCTGGCGCAACGCCGCCCGCGCGCTGTTGCTAGCCGATGTGCCGCCCGAGCAAGTGACCTGGCTGGTCAGTGGCGAGGCCAGCCTGCTGCTGGATCAGGACGAGCGGCCAGGGCCAGCCAGCGTGAAACCCACACCGCGCATCCCCGCCGAGTTTCTGGGCTTGATGGAGTCGCTCATTTGCCATAGCGATCCGCAGCGATACGGTCTGGCCTACCGCCTGCTGTGGCGGCTGACGCATGGCGAGCGAAACCTGCTGCAACTCATCACCGACTCCGACGTGCTGCGCGCCCGCAATGCGGAGAAAAGCGTGCGCCGCGACAGCCACAAGATGAAAGCGTTTGTGAGGTTTCGGGAGGTGCCAGCGGGTGACGGCGAATCAGTGTTCATTGCCTGGTTCGAGCCGCAGCACTACATCGTGGAGCGCGTCGCACCCTTCTTCGTGCGGCGCTTCACCGGCATGCGCTGGAGCATTCTCACGCCCTACCGCAGCGCGCATTGGGATGGCGCGAGCCTCAGCCATGCGCAGGGCGCGACCAAGGCCGACGCACCCGGCGAAGATGTGTTCGAGACCTACTGGCGCACCTACTTCGCCAACATCTTCAACCCGGCCCGGCTCAAGGTGCAGGCGATGAAAAGCGAAATGCCGATGAAGTACTGGAAGAATCTGCCCGAGGCCCAGCTCATCCCGCAGCTGATCCGGGATGCCAACCCCCGCACGCTGGCGATGATCGAGGCCGCACCGACGGTGCCCAACCAGCGCATACCCGCCGCCAAGCTGCCCAAACCCTGAGCAGGATCAAGCCTTGCGCTGCTGCTCGCGCACCATCATGACGGCCATGATGTTCCAGACGATCAGCTTGATGGCCGTGATGGTGATGGCCAGATTCTGGATGCCATTGGCCTGGAGGAAATCCTTGCTGGCATCGAGCGTCACGGCCGTGGCCGCGCGGAACAGGTGGAACAGCGCATGCAGCACGAAAACCAGCGACAGCACGGCCCGGCTGCGCAGTCGCTGTTGCTGCTGGCCGAGCAGCAGCTCCAGGGCGACACCGGCATTGGCCACTGCCGAGGCGAGCGAAACCAGCAGCACCCGCATGCCCAGATCGTCGGTGATGGCCCACAGGCCCTGGAACAGGCAGAAGAACACGCCGACGGAAAACACGAACGGCCACCACGATCTGGCATGGCCGGCAAAACGCGCCATCGACATCCAGAGGATGAAAGTCGAAGCCAGGATGATGGTGTTCGCCAGCGAAGTCGTCATCCACAAGGGCAGGTGCTCGCGCAGCACCAGCACGGTGGCACCAACGGCCCCCACGAGGTTGGCGAGCGCCCAGTACAGATGCACACGGTGCTCACGCCGGTAGAGCCAGAAGCCGAGTTGCATGAAGGCGAACAGATAGGCCAGCGGCAGGGCCACGATCGCCAGCAACCGGACATCCACGGTCATGCAGGCAGCTCGGTATCGCCTTCGGCCATCACCCGGTTGCGGCCGCTGCGCTTGGCCTTGTAGAGCGCGGCATCGGCGGCGTCGAGCAGGGATTTGGGGTCGGCATCCAGCGCCGCCGGCGAGCTGGCCACGCCGATGCTGACGGTGACATGGTTGGCAACGCTTGAACGCGGGTGCGGTAGTGCCAGCTGCGTCACCGACTGGCGCAGGCGTTCCGCGATCAGGCGTGCTGAATCAAGGTCGGCGTCTTCGATGAGGGCCACGAACTCTTCGCCGCCGTAGCGTGCCAGCACGGAATTGCTGCGCAGCACGTCGCCATGCAGCGTGGTCGCCACCTGCCGCAGGCATTCGTCGCCCGCCGGGTGGCCGAGCATGTCGTTGTAGAACTTGAAGTGATCGACGTCGATCAGGATCGCCGCCAGCGACTGCCCGCTGCGCAGGCTGGAGCGCCAGCACTCTGCCAGTCGCTCGTCGAAGGCGCGGCGGTTCCAGATGCCGGTGAGGCCGTCACGCAGGGCACGCTCCATCAAGGCCTGTTCGCGCTGTTTGCGCAGGCTGATGTCACGGCCGATGGCGACGATGTAGGCCTGGCCTCCTTCCTCGATGCGGCGGGCGCTGATCTCGATGGTCGCCTCGCTGCCATCACCGGCGGCTGCGCACCACTCGTAGCGGGCGCTGCCTTCGGCCTCGGCCTGCTGGCAGAACTCGCGCCAGGCCGTAGCACTGGCAAAGGCCGCGGGCACCGTACTGCGACCTTCATCGCCGGGGCTCAGGCCCAGCCGGGTGCGCGCCGCCTCGTTGCAGTCGCTGATGCGCAAGGTCTCGGCCTCGACGATGAACAGGGCATCGTCGGTCTGGCTGGTGAGGCGGTAGAAGCGCAGCAGGCGCTGCTGCTGCTCGCGCAGGCGGCGCTCCAGCGCGCTGCGCTCGATCGCACCGCGCACCGCACGCAGCAGGCGGTCTTCGTCGATGCGGCGCTTCATCAGGTAATCGGCGGCGCCACGGCGCAGGGCCTCGATGCTGACGGCAGCGTCTTCCTCGCCGGTGAGCATCACCACGGGCGGCGCGTCAGCATGGGCGCGAATGTCGTCGAGCACATCAAGGCCTTGCAAGTCCGGCAGGTCCTGGTCGAGCAGCACGCAGTCGAAGCCCGGCACGCTGCCGCGAACCAGCGCCAGCCCACTACTGCCGTCTTCAGCCTCGGTGATCTCGAAACTTTCGCCACCGGTCTCGGCACCGCGTTGCAGCATGCGTCGGTAGCGCACCCGGTCCGGCGGGTTGTCGTCGATCAGTAGCACACGCACGTTCATGGTTCTTCCCTGAGTCCTGATCATTAGGCTCAATTGTCTGCCCGTGGTCAATCTTTACTATTGAAACTCAAGTCATGTCGTGAAGCTGTGGTCGGCGCTACCCTTGGCGGTAAACCACGAGAAGGGAATTGATCAGGATGATCTCGGTACGCACAGCAGTGGCCCTGATGCTGGGCACCATCGCGGCCCTGCTGCTGGCGCTGGGCTATGTCTCCACCTGGCAGGTGCGCACCGCCGCGCTGCAGGCCGAGGCGGAGACGCGGAGAACTGAATCCTTCCTGCTGGCCGAGGCCATGCGGCAAAGCTCGAACGACCTGACCCGCATGGTGCGGCTCTACGTCGCCACCGGCGAGACCCGTTACAAGGGCTATTACGACGAGATACTGGCGATCCGCAACGGCACCGCGCCGCGCCCACTGCACTATGACGGCTCGCTCTGGGATCGCGTGCTGGTCGAGGGCCGCGACGCCCTGCAATACGGCCCACCGAAATCGCTGGTGCAGTTGATGCGCGATGCGAAGTTCTCCGAGGCCGAGTTCGAGGCCCTGAACGCCTCGCGGCAGGCCAGCGATGCCCTGGCCGAGATCGAGATCGAGGTGATGGCCAAGGTCGCCAAGCGCATCGCCGAGGGTGTGGATGCGCGCTACATCGACGATGTCTACCCGCAGTACAAGCGCCTCGCCGACGACACCTACCATCGCCACAAGGGCCTGATCATGGCGGCGGTGGAGCGCTTCCAGCAGATGGTGGATGCGCGCACCCAGGCCGAGGTGCAGGGCCTGCGCGAGCGCAGCACCCGCCTGCTGAGGTCGCAGATCGGGTTTCTCGTGCTTCTGCTGCTGCTCAGCTTCGTGGCCTTTCTGATCTCGGAGCGTGGCCTTACCCAGCCATTGCTGAGCCTGATGGAGCGCACCCGCCGTATGGCCGCTGGCGACTACGGCCAGCGCGTCGGCCGCCATGCCCTGCACGAGCTGGACGCGCTCGGTGCCACCTTCAACGACATGGCCACCGCCGTCCAGAGCGATATCGCACGCCGCGAGGCGGCCGAGCTGACTGCCCAGGCCGCGCAACGTGCCGCCGAGGCCGCCAACGAGGCCAAGAGCAACTTCCTCGCCAACATGAGCCATGAGATCCGCACTCCGCTCAACGCGGTGATCGGCATGAGCGAGATGCTGGCCGAGACCCGGCTCGACGACGAGCAGCGCGACTCGCTCAACACCATCAGCAACAGCAGCAACCACCTGCTCGGCGTGATCAACGACATCCTCGATTTCTCCAAGATCGAGGCGGACATGCTGGAGCTGGACCTGCAAGTCTTCGACCTGCGCCGCTGCGTTGAAGACGCACTCGAACTGATTGCGGTGAAGGCCTCGGCCAAGCAGCTTGATCTCGCCCTCGACTTCGCGCCCGGCACGCCCGAGGGCCTGCGCGGCGATCCGCAGCGGCTCAGGCAAATTCTGGTCAACCTGCTTGCCAATGCGGTCAAGTTCACCGAGCAGGGCGAGGTGGTGGTACGCATCAGCGCGCGTGCCATCGCAACCGGCCAGCACGAGTTCGAGTTCGCCGTGTGCGACACCGGCATCGGCATCCCCGCCGAGCGCATGGACCGTCTGTTCAAGTCCTTTAGCCAAGTGGACAACTCCACCACCCGCAACTACGGCGGCACCGGCCTGGGCCTTGCGATCAGCAAGCGCCTGGCAGAGCTGATGGGCGGGCGGGTGGGGGTATCGAGCACGGTGGGTGTGGGCTCGGTGTTCCGCTTCTCGATCGTTGCAGAAACCAATGCCGACTGGGCCACCGAGCCCAAGGGCAGCAGTGTCGATTTCGAGGGCAAGCGGGTGCTCATTGTCGATGACAACGCCACCAACCGCCGCCTGCTGCGCGCCACCGCCGAGTTCTGGGGCATGCAGGTACGCGATACCGCATACCCCGCCGAGGCCCTGCAATGGGTGGCGCGCGGTGATCCTTTCGACCTCGCCGTGCTCGACTACCTGATGCCGGAGATGGATGGCCTGGCCCTCGGTAAGGCGCTGCGCCAGCACCGCGACGCACAGCGTCTGCCCTTGATCATGGCGAGCAGCGCGCAGGTGTCGCGTGCATCGGCACCCGAGTTTTCAGCCGTGCTCGCCAAGCCGCTGCGCCGCTCTACCCTGTTCGAGGCGTTTCAGGACACGCTCGCTGGCGATGCCCTGAAGAAGGCCATCGAGCAGCACGACGAATCACCGGAGCGGCACCTCTCGCCGCTGCGCATCCTGCTCGCCGAAGACAACGAGACCAACCAGAAGATCACCCTGCGCATGTTGCAGTCGCTCGGCTACCAGGCCGATCTCGCCAACGATGGCGCAGAGGCGCTCGCCGCCGTGCAGGCCCGCCGCTACGACCTGGTGCTGATGGATGTGCACATGCCGGTCATGGACGGTCTCGCGGCCACCCGGCGCATCCGCCAGCTGCCGCCCGCCCAGCAGCCGCGCATCTTTGCGATGACCGCGAGCGTGCTCGACAGCGAGCGGCAGGAATGCTTTGCCGCCGGAATGGAGCGCCACATCGCCAAGCCGGTGCAGAAGCACGTGCTCGCCACCGCCCTGCGCGAGGTGGAGCCACGCCAGTTGGGTATGCCGATCACCGTGCCGATCGCACCACCAGCACCGCGGCCTGCACCTGTGGAGACGGGCAGTGAACTGCGGCGGCCAGTGCTGGCCGTTGCGCCAGCGGCCACGCCAGCACCGGCCATTGCCATGCCGCTGTCGGTGGCAGCCCCCCGCGAACCCGATCCTGTCATCGCTGTGGCTGCGCCGCCGCCAGCACCGAGGGCCACGGCGGCTGCCATCAAGCCAGCCACAGCCAGGGCGCTCTCGCCACTCACGCTGACGGTGCTGCTGGCGCTGCTACTGCTCACGGTGATGGCGGGCTGGCAGACCCACCGAGTGATCGAGGCGCACCAGCAAGACCGCTTCGACTACGAGGTGCGGCGCATCGAGTACGCGGTGCAGCAGCGCATGAACGCTTACGTGCAGGTGCTGCGCGGTGGGCTGGGGCTGTTCGAGGCCTCCACCGAGGTCAGCCGCGAGGAGTGGCGGCGCTACGTCGAGACCCTGCAATTGCCGGCGCGCTTCCCCGGTATCCGCTCCGTCACTTTCGCGCCCTCAGTCAGCGCGGCCGATCTGCCTGCCTTCATCGCCCGCGTGCGCAGCGAGCCGCCGTCGCCGAGATTCACCAACCCGGCGGTACTGAAAGACTTCGCGCTGCGCGCGCCGCCGCCACCGATCACACCGGTCGTCTCGCCGAGCCACGCGCCGGTGCTCTTTACCGAGCCCCTGAATGCCGATAGCGAAGTCGCCATCGGCATCGACATGATGCAGGACCTGGGCCGCCGTACCGCCATGGAGGCCGCCGCTGCCAGCGGTGATGCGGTGCTCAGTCCCAAGCTGCGTCTGCGCGGCGCGGTCGGCACGCAAGTCGGATTCATCGTCTACATCCCGGTACGCCGAGAGGGTCGCCTGCTGGGCTGGCTGACCGCGACCTTCCCTGCCGAAAGCTTCATGCGCAGCCTTCTGGGCGATGGCGACAGCGCGCTCGCTTTCGAGGTTTTCGACGGCAGCGCGGTGACACCGGAGGCATTGCTGTATTCGAGCGCCGGCATCAGTGCTGATGGCAGTCCCAAGCCCTTGCCGGTGGCCGACGACTCATCGCTTTCGCGGCAGGGTTTGCTGCAAGTGCCGGGTAGGGAGTGGACTGCGCGATATCGCGCCACACCAGGCTTCGTGCCGCTGGCGGACCGTCTCGCACCCTGGCTGGTCGTCTTCGGCGGCCTATTGGCGACGCTGCTGTTCTATGTGATCGCCCGCGCCGCCAGCCAGTGGCGCGCCCAGGCCGCCTTGCTATCGCAACAGGCGGCAGCACTCTTTCAGGCACGCGAGGTGGCGGAGTCGGCGACGCGCGCGAAGAGCGACTTCCTCGCCAACATGAGCCACGAAATTCGCACGCCGCTCAACGCCATCATCGGCATGTCGGAACTGCTCGGCGATACCGCCATGGACGAGGAGCAGCGCGGCAAGCTCGCCACCATCAGCCACAGCGGAGACCATCTGCTGGGCGTGATCAACGACATCCTCGATTTCTCAAAAATCGAGGCGGGCATGCTGGAACTAGACCCGCGCGTGTTCGACCTGCGTCACTGCGTAGAGGATGCGCTCGAACTCGTCGCCCCGACTGCTGCAGGCAAGGGTCTCGACCTCGCGGTGGAGTTCGCGCCCCACACGCCGGAAGGCCTCCGCGGCGATCCCGGCCGGGTGCGGCAGATCCTGCTCAACTTCGTCTCGAATGCGCTGAAGTTCACCGAGGCCGGTGAGGTGCTGGTGAGCATCCACGCCGAGCCGGTCGGAGGCTCGCAGCACCGCTTCACCTTCGCGGTGCGTGATACCGGCATCGGCATCCCCGCCGAGCGCATGGATCGGCTGTTCAAGTCCTTCAGCCAGGTCGATTCCTCCACCACGCGCCACTACGGCGGTACGGGCCTGGGGCTGATCATCAGCAAGCGGCTGGCGGAGTTGATGGGCGGCACGGCCTGGGTCACGAGCGAGCCGGGCAGGGGCTCCACCTTCAGTTTCAGCCTGGTCGCCGAAACCAGCGTGGACTGGATCGACGCCCCGCCAGCGGCCGTTGTCGACTTCGAGCACAAGCGCCTGTTGATCGTTGATGACAACGACACCAACCGCCGCCTGCTGCGCGCCACCGCCGAGTTCTGGCGCATGGAGGTGCGCGACACCGCCAGCCCCGTGCAGGCGCTGGAGTGGATCGCGCGCGGCGATGTGTTCGACCTCGCCGTGCTCGACTACCTCATGCCCGGCATGGATGGCCGCACGCTCGCGCAGGGAATGCGCCGCCACCGCAGTGCCGCAGAGCTGCCGCTGATCATGGCCAGCAGTGCCTTGATGACGCGCGCCTCCGCACCGGAGTTTCTGGCCGTGCTCGCAAAGCCCCTGCGGCGCTCGGTGCTGTTCGATGCCTTTGCGCTGGCGCTCTCTGCCGCACACCAGCCAGCCTCGGCACCCGCTGTGGAAAAAGCCAGCATCGCTGCGCTTCGCATCCTGCTTGCCGAAGACAACGACACCAACCAGAAGGTGACGCTGCATATGTTGAAATCGCTCGGCTGCATCGCCGATGTGGTGGACAACGGCGCAAAAGCAGTCGAAGCCGTGCTGCGCGAGCGATACGACCTGGTGCTGATGGACGTGCACATGCCGGAGATGGATGGCCTGGAGGCCACGCGCCGCATCCGCCAGCTGCCACCCGAGCAGCAGCCACGTATCTTTGCGATGACCGCCAGCGTGCTCGACAGCGAGCGGCAGGAGTGCCTCGACGCCGGCATGGAGCGGCACATCGCCAAGCCCATCCAGCGCAAGCTGCTGGCGGCTGCGCTGGCCGATGTACAGCCGCGTGCTGCCCCAGCCCCTGAAGCGGCGCCAGCAGACGGGGCCGAGGACTACGCTGGCTTTCTCGATACGCAGATCGAACAGCTCGACCGCGAAGGCGTGGCGGAGCTGCTCGAAAGCCTCATCAGCGGTGCCCCACGCATGCAGCAGCAATTGCAAGCTGCGTTGGCGCAGCAGGACGCCAAGCTGCTGCGGCGCACGGCGCACACGCTCAAATCCAACACCGCGATGGTCGGGGCGCTGGCGCTTTCCGAGCAGTGCGCAGACCTTGAGGCACGCACGAAAAACGGTATTGACGCCAACATGCAGGCTGATGTCGCTCGCCTGCTCGAGGGCTATGGCGCGCTGGTTGAAACCCTCAAGGGCCTGCGCCCGCGCTACGCTGCATGAGTGACTGCTGCTGCGGCTCGGGCAGGCCCTACGCGGCCTGCTGCGAGCCCCTGCACGCAGGTGCCACCGCAGGCAGCGCCGAGGCCCTGATGCGCTCACGCTATTCCGCCTTCGTGCTTGGGCTGGCTGACTACCTGCTTGCCAGTTGGCACCCCGGCACGCGGCCTGCGCAGCTCACGCTCGATGGGGGCGTGAAATGGCTTGGGCTGACGATCAAGGCACATCAAACCACCGGGCCTGACACTGCCATGGTCGAGTTCGTGGCTCGCTCTCGCTCCGGCGGTGCGGCCGCACAGCGCCTGCATGAAACCAGCCGCTTTGTCCGTGACGAAGGACGCTGGTTCTACCTCGACGGTGATATCAGCTAACGGCGGGGCGGCACGCGGGTGCCGAACCACACCACCCAGACCAGGCCCACTTGCAGGATCAGGCGCGCGGTGTAGACCCAGCGCGGAGCCTCGGGGAACAGCTCCGGGTGCTGCCACATGTGCACATTGGCGAACGACACCGCGAAGATCACCGCGATCAAGGCCCAGCCTGCCCAGGGCCTGAGCCGGGTTGAGAACAGCGCCGCCGCCAGCAGCAGCTCCAGCACGCCGCTCCACAGCACCACCGCGCGCGGCTCCGGCACCCAGGGTGGGGTGATGCGCACGAAGAAATCTGTAGCGAGAAAGTGCGCGGCCCCGCCAACCAGGAACCAGGCCAGCGTGATGCCGAGGCAGATGCTACGGATGCGCTGGCTGGCCGCCGGGGTGAGAAAGGTGCGCATCGGGCAGAAAAGGATGGAAGGCATGGTGCGCCAGGCAGGAGTCGAACCTGCGACCTCGCCCTTAGGAGGGGCGCGCTCTATCCAGCTGAGCTACTGGCGCTTGGAGGCGAATAGTCTACTGCGCCGCCATGCGTCGCAGGATCAACATCTGCACCAGGCCCATCAGCAGCAGGATCACCCCCGTGCCAAAGCCCGCCTGTGCATCGCGCCGCTCGCTTTGTATCTCGGCCTGCAATTCACTGCGGATGCGCGCCCGCTGTGATTCGATCTGTTCTGCTGACTGCAACATGCTCGCCGCATTGCGGCCCTGCTGTTCAAGCACCAGGTTCAGCTCGACTGACTGTTCGATCTCGGCAGCAGAATACTCAGGCAGGCGGTACCAGGCATGACCGTAATGAAGCAGCAGCCCCAACCCGACTGCGAACAGCATGGCCGGGATAGCGGAAAAACGGACTTTTCGGGGTTTGGCGGGCATGGCAGGCTTGTGACTTGAAGGGGTGGCGGCAGCACCGGTCTGGTCGCCATTCTGGGCAGTTTCCGGCGATCGGAGGGGGCAGGCCGACAAAGCTGCGAAAATGGATTGATTTTGTGCTCGAATTTCTTGTTTTACTTGACTTTCACAGTTACGATCGAGCGCATTCAAGGCTCGCCAAAAGGCGATAAAGGGGAGCGTCATGTTCAAGTCTGCTTGGATTTACGGTTCGGCTGCATTGTTGTCCCTCACGCTGGTCGCCTGCGGCAGTGGTGGCAACATTGGCACTGGCACTGGTACGGATCCCGGCACGGGTGGCACGCCAACCCCGACCCCAACCACCCCGACATTCAGGGCTGGCACACTGAGCGGCACGACCTTCAGCGAGGGTGCTCTGGCGTTGGGCAGCACGCAGCTGTCGGCCGGCGGCCAAACTTCAGTGACTGTGGATATCGTCGATTCCGCAGGGCAGCGAGTGATTGGCACCAATGCAACCGTCACCTTTTCATCCGATTGCGCGGCGGCCCAGCAGAGCCGCTTTGATCCTGCAAGTGTCACCACGACCCAGGGTCGTGCATCTACCACCTATGTCGCCAGCGGCTGCTCGGGAGGCGACATCCTTCGCGCCAGTGTGCTGGTTGACGGTGCGACAGCGGCGGTGACCGCCCAAGCCTCCCTCAATGTCACGCCGGCTGAAATCGGCAGTCTTTCCTTCGTTTCTGCCACACCCCAATTCGTCGGGATGCGGGGTAGCCCCATCAGCAACCAGAGCATTCTGGTGTTCCAGCTGAGCAATGCCAACGGCGGCGCGGCAGTGAATCGCCGTGTGGTATTTGAGGCCAGTAATTCTGTGGGTGGATTGCAGGTCTCCCCGACCGAGAGCACCACTGATTCCAATGGCTTGGTGCAGACGACACTTCTGGGGGGCAGTGCGCAAACCTTGGTGAGAGTGAAGGCAACAGCAACGACGAACAGCGGTCAACCTCTGAGCACGCAGTCCGAACAATTGATCGTTTCCACCGGCCTGCCGGATGCCGACAGCGTGTCGATGTCGGTGGAAAAGTTCTCGATTGATGGTCGCTGCGACGGTGAAGCCGACACCATCACCTTGCGGCTAGCGGATCGCTACAACAACCCGGTGCCCGATGGCACCGCCGTGGCCTTCACCACAGAAGGCGGGAAAATCAACAGTGGCTGCAATACTTCCGACCCGCTGGCCGATCCCGGTACTGAGGCTGGAGTCTGCTCTGTGCTGCTGGTAGTGCAAAACCCAAGACCTACCAATGGCCGCGTATCCATTCTGGCTTCTGCCTCGGGGGAAGAGAGCTTTGTGGACAACAACAGCAATGGTTTTTTCGACCCTGCCGAGACGTTCACGGATATTCTCGAACCATTCCAGGACGACAACGAGAACGGCGTTCGTGACACGGGTGAGCGTTTCAGAGACAGAAACGGCAATGACCAGTTTGATGCTGCAGCAAATGGCGCGTTTGATGGCTATGTCTGTGACAGCCCTGGCGTGAATTGCCGGTCAACAGTCACTCCGCTGGGTGCTAATGCAGTGATCGTGTTCTACAACGGCCAAGCGCGCATCGGCAATCTCACTGGCAATCAGGCGACTTACACGCCCTCTGCTACAGCGCGCATTTCACTCAGGGTGGCTGATACGAACGGCAATAGCCTGCCAACTGGGACGACGTTTACGCTTAACGTCACCAACGGCAGTGTTGCCGAACCCGCAACTCAAGGCCCGTTCAACACTACGAATGGGGATGCGCTCAGTTATCGGTTTACGACTACTGCTACAGCGACTCCGCCCGGAGGCCAAGAAACCGCTTCACTGACGGCCAGTATCCCGGCGAACACTTGCGGCGCTGCCGAGAACATCACCTTCGATTTGTTTACCTATACCGTCCAATAGGCATTCAGGCTGCGCTTTGCGCAGTCCAGAACCACCGATCAAACCGTCGGTGGTTTTTTTATGCCTGTCATCCGTTACGCTCTCGCCAATTACCTCTTCGAGACTCCCCATGCTCATCGGCACCCCCAAAGAAATCAAAAACCACGAATATCGCGTCGGCCTAACGCCCGGCGGTGCGCGTGAGCTGAAAGTCCACGGCCATCAGGTGCTGATTCAGAAGGGTGCGGGCCTCGGCATCGGCTTCAGCGATGCCGCCTATGCGGCTGCGGGTGCCGAGCTGGTCGAGACGGCCGCTGAAATCTTTCAGCGTGCCGAGATGATTATCAAAGTGAAGGAGCCGCAGGCCATCGAGTGCAAGATGCTGCGGCCAGGCCAGGTGCTGTTCACCTATCTGCACCTCGCACCGGACCCTGAGCAGACCAAGGGCTTGATCGACTCCGGCTGCATCGCCATCGCCTACGAGACGGTCACGGATCGCGCCGGCGGCCTGCCGCTGCTCGCTCCCATGAGCGAGGTGGCTGGGCGCATGTCGATCCAGGCCGGTGCCCATGCGATGGAAAAGGCGCAGGGTGGCAACGGCGTGCTGATGGGTGGCGTGCCCGGCGTGGCACCGGCGGAAGTGCTGGTGATCGGCGGCGGCGTGGTGGGTTACAACGCGGCGCGCGTGGCGGTGGGCATGGGTGCCAACGTCACCATTCTCGACCGCTCCATCCCGCGCCTGAACTGGCTCGACACTGTGTTCGACGGCCGCCTGCAAACGCTTTATTCAACCGCCGATGCGCTCGAAACCGGCATCGCCAAGGCTGATCTCGTGATCGGTGCGGTGCTGGTGCCGGGTGCGGCCGCACCCAAGCTGGTGACGCGCGCCATGCTCAAGCTGATGAAGCCTGCGACGGTGATCGTCGATGTCGCCATCGACCAGGGCGGCTGCTTTGAAACCAGCCGTGCCACCACTCACCAGAACCCGACCTATGTCGAGGAAAACATCGTCCATTACTGTGTCGCCAACATGCCGGGCGGTGTCGCGCGCACCTCCACTTTTGCACTGACCAACGCGACGCTGCCGTTCGCGCTCGCCCTGGCCAACAAGGGCTACAAGAAGGCGCTGCTGGATGATGTGCATCTCTGCAACGGCCTCAACGTGCACCAGGGCAAAGTCACCTACAAGGCAGTGGCTGAAGTGCTCGGCTACGACTACCAGCCCGCTGCCGAGGCGCTTGCTTAACCGTAGGGCGGGTCAAGACCCGCCATTGCACCTTTGCGTCACGAAAAGCTGGCGGGTCTCGACCCGCCCTACATTCTCAGCGTTCGCGTCGTTCGGCGGCTTGTCGCAGGGTGACGCGCTCCAATCGGGCCACGGCAGCTGACAGTTTGGCTGCTGCCGCTGGCGAGATTTCACCAAACTGCAAACCCAGCCGCAGCCGATCAAGGCTGGCGATGCAGGAGCGCACTTCAGCCGAAGCGGTGAACTCCACCTCGCCGATGCGGATGGTGCAATCCACCGCCTCGCCGGGTTTGGGTTGCATCGCACGCGGCACCAAAGCACCCGCGCCAAAGCGCGAGAGATCAACCAGGGTCGCGCTGAAGCGCCGTGCGTGATCACGGATCACCACCGGCGGGATGTGCAGCTCGTGCGGGATGCCGAGCCGGTAGGCAGCGCGCCTTTGCAGGTAGCGCAGGCGCTGCGGCCAGCGCAGCACCAGCGCATCTTCGCCGCCGAGTTCGGCAAAGTCCTCGAAGACGCTGGTGAAATCCATCACCGCGCCGTCGATGCGGGTCGAAATCGACAGCAGCACGCCCGGCTCAAGAGGCTGTGCCAGGGCGGGGAACGGAGGGTCGATCACCAGCTGGCGGGTGGCCGTATCGGCCGCCAGCAGCAGCGAATTGCGCGGCCCGCCGCTACCACCGATGGCGAGTACCAGCCGCTTGCTGGCCGCGTGGGTCAGAAGCTTGCCGATGGTGGCCTCATCCTCGATCCAGCGCGGCGTGCGCTGCGGTGCCTGCTCAAGCTGCGGATCGCGCAATACAGATGCGGTGGTGGTCATGGCAGGGTCTTCAGGCGCGTGCCAGGCTGCGGCCGCTGAGAGCCGGGGCAAGGCTGCAAGGGCGCGCAGCATAGGAGGGCGGGTGCGCATCGCCAGCCGCCCGTTCGGCGACCCAGCGCAGGCGGTTCTGGCGTTCGTTGAGCAGCGCGCCGTTGTGCAGGTTCTGCTTGCGCAGGCTGTCAGCGAGATCACCGAGCTGCTGCCATCGCTGCAATGGCGCGCCGCCCAGCTGAGGAATCACCGTGTGTGGTGAGCTACCCGTGTGACGGCCCAGTTCGAGGCTGGACTGCTCCAGCGATTCGGCCGCGGCGCGCTTCTGGCCCAGCAGCTCGGCCAGCGCGGCGAGGTCGCTGCCCAGCAGCGCGCGGTATTCCGCTTGCAGCAGGCTTTGCAGCGCGGCGGCCAGTTCCAGCTGGGTGTCCAGCAGCGGCAGGATGTGTCTCGATGCATCTTCGGCAGCTAGATTGGTCATGGCTCTCGGGTGGGCGCTTTAGTTCTCCAGCTGCCAGTCGAAATGGCTGAGCCGGGTGGCAATGGCCTCGGGGTCGATGACATATCGGCCCTCGGTCACTGCGGCTTTGATCGCGGCCACGCGCCCGTGATCGACTTGGGGGATGCTTGAGAGCGTCTTGTCGAGCGCACTCAAGCCCACCGCGTCGTCTGACAGGCGGACAGTATCCGTGGCGCGTGCCGCCGCCACGGGGGGCACCGAGGCACCGGCCGCGGGCCGTGCGTTCGGGCGATACGAATCAATCGAGATGATTGAGGAACCGTCGATGCGTGCGCTCATGGCTGGATACTCGGTGCTGACAGCAACACTGCTGCCTTGAGTGCGTTTTCGGCAGCGGTTTTCAAAACTTGAGCGTCATCGCCAGAAAGCCGCCGGATCGCCGACAAACGGTGTGCGGGGTTTCTGGCGGATTGCGAGCCTGTGGTCATAGCCTGACCTCGACTGTGCCATCGCCAATGGCAATTCCCTCGACGACGCGACGGGAGGCGCTGTTGCGAACCTTGACGCGCGCGCCGAGGGCGGCATCGGCCAGTGCCTCGCCGGGCGCGCGTACCTCCATGCCGGCGGCACGCGAGATCAAGGTCACGGCCTGACCGCGCTGGATAGTCTTTGGTGCGCTGAACTGGCTCCGTGCCAGCACGCTGCCAGCGGGCAGATTACGGCGGGCGGTGAGCGCCGGCAGTTCGGCAGCGGATTGCAGCAGCACATCGGCAGGCAGCTTCATCGCATCGCGCGGCTGCCATTCGATGCCTGCGGCGCTGAGTGCCTGGCCTGGTGCGAGGGCTGCACGCAGCACGGCGACCATCGCAGTCTGTTCGATGTTGAGGGCGATGTAGCGGGTCCAGCCGGGCGTGCCGGTGCAGCGCACGCGCACCTGGGCCACGCCATTGCGGGCACTGGCGGGGGTATCGGCCACCGCGGGTGCAGCACATGGAGCATCCGCAATCGAGGCAGTGATCTTTGCAGCGGGCCACACCGCTGCGGCGGCCTGCAGCGCCGCTGCCACGCCATCGCCAGCCGGTGCGGCGAGTGGTGCGAGCAGTAGCAAGGCGAGAGGCTTGAGATTCATGGCGGGCAATCTTTGCGAAGGCTTGCAGCCCTCATGGCAAGCGCCATACCAGCCCTGCATGTCGGGGTTCCGTCGTGCCGATTTCTGCGCTGCGTCAAAACCCTGACAAACAGCTGGCGCGGAAATTGGAGCAAGGGCGCTCAAGTTCCCAGCCAGGCTGACGATATGAATCCCGCTCTTTGGATTGCCAAAACCGGCCTCGACGCGCAGCAGACGCGCATGGCCGTGGTGAGCAACAACCTCGCCAACGTCAACACCACCGGTTTCAAGAAAGGCCGCGCGGCGTTTGAAGACCTGCTCTACCAGAGCAAGGTCGCGCCCGGCTCGGCAGTGACACAGAATGATGTCGCACCCACCGGCATGACACTCGGCACCGGCGTGCGCGTGGTCGCCACCGAAAAGAGTTTCACCCAGGGCAACCTGCAACAGACCGGCAACAGCATGGACCTCGCCATCAACGGCCGGGGGTTCTTCCAGGTGCAGATGCCGGACGGCAGTGTGGCCTACAGCCGCGATGGTTCCTTCCGCACCAATCCCGATGGCGAGCTGGTAACCAGTGGCGGCTACAAGCTCGCTCCCAGCATCACGCTGCCGCAGGGCGCGCAGAGCGTGAACATCGGCACCGACGGCACGGTCAGCGTCAGCATTGCCGGGCAGGCGGCGGCGACCCAGGTCGGGCAGGTGCAGATCGCTGACTTCATCAACCCGGCGGGCCTGATGGCGAAGGGCGAGAACCTCTACACCGAGACTGCCGCCAGCGGCGCTCCGCAGACCGGCACCGCCGGTGCCGCTGGCTTCGGCACGCTGGTGCAGGGCTCGCTCGAAGCCAGCAACGTCAACGTGGTGGAAGAGCTGGTCAACATGATCGAGACCCAGCGCGCCTACGAGATGAACTCGAAGGCGATCTCGACCACTGACCAGATGTTGCAGTTCATTACCCAGCGCCTCGGATGAGACGCGCCATGAACCTGCGCCGCCATCGCCCCTCGCCGCTGCCGCTGGTGTTCTTCGGCGTCAATGCTGCAACCTGCCTGCTGCTCGTGATCGCACTTGTGCTGGCGGGCTGTGCTGCCGGCCCTATCCCCGAAGGTCGGCTGCCGCCGCCTACCATCACGCCGCCGCCTGTGGTCGCCACCGTCGCCAGCGAGGGCTCGCTGTATCGGCCATACCAGGGCCTCAACCTGTATGAGGACACCAAGGCGCGCAACGCCGGTGATCTGCTCACCGTGCTGCTGGTCGAGAAAACACAGGCGAGCAAGAGCGCGAGCACTTCCACCAACAAGGCTACTAGTGCTGAACTGGGGGACGTGACCTTGCTGGGCAAGGGCATTGGTTTCGAGACAGGCATCTCCGGCAGCACCAGCTTCGATGGCGCGGGTGCCAGCGCGCAGAGCAACAAGCTGGAGGGCAGCCTCACCGTCAGCGTCGTCGAGCGTCTGAGCAATGGCGTGCTGCGCATCGTCGGCGAAAAGCGCCTTCGCCTGAATCAGGGCGAAGAGACCGTGCGGCTCGAAGGCCTGGTGCGAAGTGCGGATATCACGCCCGCCAACACCATCACCAGCGACCGCATCGCCGAGGCCCGCATCGTCTATCAAGGCCGGGGCGCGCTCGCCGATGCCAATGCCAAGGGCTGGCTGGCGCGCTTCTTCGATTCGCCCTGGATGCCTTTTTGAGGAGCCGCCAATGAGCAAGCATTTCACCCTGCTGCTGGCGCTGTTGCTGCTGGTGCCTCTGGCCCGCGCCGAGCGCATCAAGGACATGGCAAGCGTGCAGGGCGTGCGCGGCAATGCGCTGGTGGGCTATGGCCTAGTGGTGGGCTTGAATGGCACCGGCGACCAGACCTCGCAAGCGCCTTTCACGGTGCAGTCACTCAAGGCAACCCTGCAACAGCTGGGTGTGACCATTCCGCCCAACGTCAACCCGCAACTCAAGAACGTGGCAGCGGTGGCACTGCATGCCGAGCTGCCGGCTTTCGGCAAGCCGGGGCAGCGCATCGACGTGACGGTGTCGTCCATCGCCAACGCCGGTTCGCTGCGCGGCGGGGCCTTGCTGATGGCACCACTGCGCGGGGCCGATGGTGAGGTGTATGCGCTGGCACAGGGCAATCTCGTCGTCGGTGGTCTGGGTATCGACGGCAAGGATGGTTCGCGCGTCTCCATCAACATTCCCAGCGATGGCCGCATCCCGAACGGCGCGACGCTCGAACGAGCCGCACCGACGGCCTGGAGTGCCGCGCCTGAAGTGCGGCTCAATCTCAATCGCAGCGATGCCACCACGGCGGCACGCTTGGCGCTGGCAGTGAATGCCCGCATGGGCGAAGGCACCGCACAAGCCATCGACCCGATGACGGTCGCGGTGCGCGCGCCGGCCGACCCCACGCTACGCACCGGCTATCTCTCGGAGCTTGAGAACATCGAGGTCGATCCCGGCGAAGCACCAGCGAGGGTCATCATCAATTCGCGCACCGGAACGGTGGTCATCAGCCAGCGTGTGCAGGTGCGGCCGGCGGCGGTGGCGCATGGCTCCATCAGCGTCACCATCACCGAGCGCACGGCCGTGAGCCAGCCGGGTGCCTTCTCCGAGGGCAAGACGGTAGCCACGCCGGTGTCCAACATCGGCATCGAGCAGGGCAGTGGTCGCCTGTTCAAGTTCGAGGCCGGTGTGTCGCTCGACGAGATCGTGCGGGCAGTCAATCAGGTGGGCGCCGCACCGGGTGATCTGGTTGCGATTCTCGAAGCCCTGCGCGAAGCCGGTGCGCTGCGCGCCGAACTGATCGTGATCTGATGAGCCTCGATGCCGCCAGTGCACTCGGTGGCGCCTCCCTCGCGGCCCTGCGGCGCGATGCGGCAGGCTCGCCGCAGGACGAGGCAACGCTACGAAAAGTGGCGCAGCAGTTCGAGGCGTTGCTGACGCAACAAGTACTGAAGGCATCGCGTGCCAATGCACTCGGCGAGGACTTGATGGGCGGTGCCGGCCTTGATCTTTACAAGGACATGTTCGACCAGCAGATGGCGCAGCAGATCAGTGCCAAGGGCTTGGGCTTGGCGGATGTGTTGGTGCAGCAGCTGCGCGGCTCACGCATGCCCTCTGCGCCGGCCCCGGCCCCCGCCCCCGCAGCTGGCGCGCTCATACCGCTGGCCGCCGCACCATCCACAACCGGTGCCGACACCACACCGGTGAGCGCGCGCATCAGCAGCTTTGTAAAAAATATCTGGCAGCAGGCCGAGCAAGCCGCCAAGGCGCTGGGCCTGCCCACCGAGGCGGTGGTGGGCCACGCCGCACTCGAAACCGGCTGGGGCGCGCACCAGCCCGGTGGTGGCAGCAACAACCTGTTCGGCATCAAGGCCGACAGCCGCTGGCAGGGCGGCAAGGTGACGGCCAGCACCACCGAGATGGATGGTGGCCGCACTCGCACCGAACAGGGCGTGTTCCGCAGCTACGACAGCGCGGAAGACGGCTTCAAAGACTACGTGCGCTTCCTCAAGACCAACCCGCGCTATGCCGAGGCCATCAAGGCTGGCAGCAGCGCCCAAGACTTTGCGCAGGGCTTGCAAAAGGCCGGCTACGCCACCGACCCGCAGTACGCCGACAAGCTCAAGGCGGCGATTGCGCGGGCTGCACAAGCCAAACCGGCCATTTGAGCCACGCCATCGCACCGCTCATCCGCCTTGCATGAAAACCCCTCAAGAAACTATGCGGCAGTTCGTTAACCGGCTTGTAGCAGCGGCGCGTCACTAACGAACCGCTGGTAGCCCTAACCGGAATCGTCCGGATTACCACTCGTCAGGAGTAACGCCATGGCCTCAGTTATCAACACCAACGTCGCATCGCTGAATGCTCAGCGCAACCTTTCTGCCTCGCAGAATGACCTCAACACTTCCCTTCAGCGTTTGTCTTCCGGCCTGCGTATCAACAGTGCCAAGGACGACGCCGCTGGCCTCGCCATCGCCTCACGCTTCACCAGCCAGATCCGTGGCCTGGACGTTGCCTCGCGCAACGCCAACGACGGCATCTCGCTGGCGCAGACCGCTGAAGGTGCACTGGGCGAAGTCACCAACAACCTGCAGCGCATCCGCGAACTGGCGGTGCAGAGCCGCAACGCCACCAACAGCGCGACCGATCGTGCTGCACTCAACAGCGAAGCCCAGCAGCTGAAGGCCGAAATCGACCGGGTGGCCTCCACCACCAGCTTCAACGGCACCAAGCTGCTCGATGGCTCGTTCACCAACCAGGCCTTCCAAGTGGGTGCCAATGCCGGCGAGACAATCAGTGTCTCCGCGATTGTCGATGCCAGCTCGGCCAACCTGGGCACCTACACGCGCGCCGAAGTAACCGGTGTGGCGGCCACCACCTTCACCGCCATTGCCGACGGTGGTGTCACCGTCAACGGCACCAGCGTCGGTGCGATTGCACTGGCCACCTCGGCCAGCGAGCGCGCCGGCGGCTTCCGCGATGCAGTGAACTCGGTGAGCGACACCACCGGCGTCTATGCCATCAACGAGACGGCCACCACCACGACGCTGGTCTCCACCAGCAACATCGTGCTGGCAGGTGCCTCGGCGACAGCGGCTCTGGTCGGCATCGCGGCAGGCACCACCACGGCGGCCAGCAGCACCGGCTTTGCCTCGCTCGATCTCTCCACCACCGGCGGTGCCGACACGGCGCTGAGTTCGATCGATGCGGCTCTGGCAGCGGTCAACACCACGCGCGCGAATCTGGGTGCCATCCAGAACCGCTTCAGCTCGGTGGTGGCGAATCTGGCGACGCAATCCGAGAACCTCTCGGCCTCGCGCAGCCGTATTCAGGATGCCGACTTCGCCAAGGAAACCGCTGCGCTCACCCGCGGCCAGATCCTGCAACAGGCGGGCACGGCGATCCTGAGCCAGGCCAATTCGGCACCCCAGGGTGTGCTGGCTCTGCTTCGCGGTTAACACTCGAACCGGCATCGGGCCTGAAAACCCGGTGCCGGTATGAGTTGTATGGAGGACTCACCTCATGTCCACCGAACTTTCAAGCCTCACCCAAAATACTTATGCCACGGCGGCCACCAGGCCTGTCGTGGCGCTGCTGCCACGCGCAGCCGCACGCAATGAAGCCAAGGCTGCCGAAGAGACCAATCCTGCCGACGACCGCGGTGCATCCCTCACCCAGGCGGTGGCGGAACTCAACCGCTATGTCGCCGGCAGCCGCACCGATCTGCGCTTTGCGGTGGATACCGACGCCGGGCAACTGGTGGTGTCGATCATCGACTCCGAAAACGGCCAGGTGCTGCGGCAAATGCCCTCAGTCGAGGCGCTGCGCATCGCGCGCTACCTCGAACACGACCGCCTTGGCCTGATCCGCCAGCGCGCCTAGGAGATCGTTCATGGCCGCCATCACATCCGCAGGTCTGGGCTCTGGCCTTGATGTCGCCAGCCTGGTCACTCAGCTGGTCGCCGCAGAGCGCGCGGCACCCGACAGCCGTATCGCTAGAGCGCAGAGCAAGGCACAGACCACCCTCTCGGCGCTGGGCGGATTCCGCTCCGCACTCGCAGGCTTCCAGGATGCCGCCAAGGCGCTGCGCGATGGCGCGGCGACCAAGCTCGCGGCCACCTCGGCCAACACCGCCCTGCTCACGGCCACCGCCACCACGGTGGCTGTGGCGGGCAGCTACAGCGTCGAGGTGGTGCAGCTCGCCAAGGCGCACAAGCTGGCCAGCAGCGCCTACGCCAGCAGCAGCAGCGCCGTTGGCAGCGGCAAGCTCAGCATCTCGGTGGGCGGCGAGGCCTTCGAGGTGGAGATCAGTGCGCTGGACACCTCGCTGGGCGCGATCCGCGATGCCATCAACAACGCCAGCGACAACACCGGTGTGCGGGCGGCACTGCTCAACACCACGGCGGGTGTGCGGCTGACCTTGAGCAGCAACGCCACTGGCGAAGACGGCGTGATCGAGGTCAGCGCCGAGAGCCTGCTCGGCCTGCCGATCATCCCGGCAGGCACGGGGCTCGATGCCCTGAGCTACACCAGCGGCAACCAGCAGCTGGATGAGATCGACCCGGCCCAGAACGCGAAGATCAACATCGACAGCTATGCCTTCGAGAGCAGCACCAATGTCTTCGGCGATGCCGTGGCGGGTGTGAGCTTCGCCGCCACCAAGGCAGAGCCGGGCACCACGTTCAACGTCTCAATCGCCAACGACAGCGAGGCTGCGAAGGCGGCGGTTCAGAACTTCGTCACCCGCTACAACGTGCTCAACGCCACCATCTCGACCTACACGCGCTATGACGCTGCCAGCCAGAGCGGCGGCCCGCTGCTGGGCGATGCCACGGTGCGCAATCTTTCGCAGCAGGCGAGGGCTGTGCTGAGCAGTTCGATCACCGGCAGCAGCCTGCAAAGCCTGGCGCAGGTGGGCATCAGCAGCAGCGCCCTGGATGGTTCGTACAAACTCGATGCCGACAAATTCGCCGCTGCCCTCAAAGCCGACCCTGCGGGCGTTGCCAGTCTGTTTGGCAGCACCGGCTACGGCGGCAAGATCGTGACTCTCGCCGAGGGCTATCTCGAAGCCGATGGCCGCATCGCCGGCAAGCAGCAGAGCCTCAACGCGCAGCTGAAGGACATCAGCAAGCAGCAGCTCGCGCTCAATCGACGCATCGACTCAGTCGAGAGCCGCTATCGCGCGCAGTTCACCGCGCTCGATACCCTGATCAGTCAGCTGCGCACCACCAGCACCTATCTCACCCAGCAGCTCGCCAACCTGCCGGGCTTTTCAAGCGGCAGTTGAGCGGGTGTGCCATGAAAAAGCCGGCCTCAGCGCCGGCTTTTTCATGGAGTCGCAAACGGCGCAATAACACCGTGCAAAAGGCTCAAGTTGGCGCCATTGGCGCCGATGCAGTGGGTATCCAAACACCCCAAGAGGTTCACGGCCATGCAAGCGAACAACCCCTTTCTGCGCAGCTACCAGCAGACCCGTGCGGCCGAGGTGTTCACCGCCAGCCCGCACAAGCTGATCGAGATCTGCCTGGCCGGTGCGCTGGAGCGCGTCGCCATCGCCAAGGGCGCGATGCAGCACGGCGACATGGGCGAGAAGGCGAGACGCATCTCGGCCGCCGCCGCCATCGTCGAGCACCTGAAGATGTCGCTCGACATGAAGGCCGGTGGCGATCTGGCGCGCAACCTCGATTCGCTCTACGACTACGTCATCCGCCGCCTCACCCAGGCCAATGCAGGCAACGAGTTGGAAGGGCTGGATGAAGTGACCGGCCTGCTCGAACAGATCAAGTCCGGCTGGGATGCGCTCGCCGCCAATGAAGTGCGCGCCGTCACCACCCAATTGCTCGGTGTGGCGGCGTGAACGCGGATGCCCTGGCGCAGGCAGTGGCCCCGCTGCCGAAAGACCGGGTGAAGACCCTGCGCACGCTGCTGCACATGACCGACACCCTGCGAGCCCATGTGCTGGGTGGGCGCATCGAGACCGCCGCCGCCGTGCAAACCGAGCGCGAGGCCCTGCTGCGGCAATTCTTCTCCGAGGCGGTGAAAGCCAGCGAGCGAGTGGCGATGGTCGAGGCCTGCTGCGCGATGCTCGACATGGATCACGCCGTGCTCGACTGCCTTGAGATCAACCGCAGCCAGGTCATCGCGGGGTTGGCTGAGTGCAGCCCGCAGCACCCACTCGAGACAAGGCCATGAATGATGCCCCTACGCTGCTGGTTGAACTCAACGTGCCCTTTCAATGGCGCGCCGACGTATTGGTCACGGAAGGCAGCGTCGCCATCCGCCGCCTGCAAACCGCGATGGCCCTGGGCGAAAAGCCACCGGTGGTCAGCGATGAGGCTGCGGGGTTGGAGCTGGAAGTCGCCCGCCTGCACCAGAAGACCCAGTTGCTCATCGAGCTGCTCGCACTCGCTTTGCAAGGCCAGTCCGGACGACCCTCGGTGCAAGCCGTTGCATTGAGTGCCGAGGCTTGCCATTGGCAGGCCGATAGCGCCCTGGCCATAGGCAGCCGCGGCAGTGTCGAGCTGTGGTTGCATGCGGCGGCACCCGAGCCGCTGCTCTGGCCCGCGGAGATCAGCCACTGCCGTGCTGAGGGCTCGGGCCATGCGCTGCACGCCACGCTGTTGCCATTGGGCGAGGCGGCGCAGGCCGCACTCGACCGCCATGTGTTCCTGCTGCACCGGCGTGCCATCGCAGAGGCCAAGGCGCAACGCTCGTAGATCGGACGATGCCTGGCAAATCATTCACCGTGTAAGGTGGCCGCCCTTCACGGAGTACCTGATGCGAATTGTCCTGGCTGACGAACTGACCCTGGTGCGCGCCGGCATCCGCCGCCTGCTGGAGTCGATACCAGACCCGCAGGTGAAAGTGCTCGACGAAACCGGCGACGGCCAGGCTCTGCTCGAAATGGCGGCACGGCTCAGGCCTGACCTGGTGATCGTCGAGCACGTGCTCACCAGCATGGGCGGGCAGGAGGTCAGCCAGCAGATGCGCCGTCACTATCCCGATGTGAAGGTGCTCTTCCTCACGGCCCGCACCGACCCCAACCATGTGCGGCAGGCCATGCTGGCCGGTGCCGTGGGCTATGTGGTGAAAGATGCCGAACCGGTGGAGCTGGAGCTGGCACTGAAGGCGATTGCCAAGGGCCAGAGCTATCTCTCGCCCAAGGTCTCGGCCGCAGCCTTCGACCGCCGCATCCGCGGCCGCGACGAGCGCGAGGGTGTGCTGAGCCAGCGCCAGCGGCAGGTGCTGAGGCTGATGGCGCGCGGCAAGTCCACCAAGGAAATCGCGGCCCTCATGGGCGTTTCGGTGAAGACGGTGGAAACCCACCGCGCGCGCATGGGGGCCATTCTCGGCCTCTACGGCATCAATCCGCTGATGCGTTTCGCCATCAAGATGGGCATGGACAACGGCGAGATTTGAGCCGAGCTGCCGCAATGAGCGGCCGGTCGCAAAGCGGCACCTGAGCGCGTCAAGGTTCCGACTGTTGTAGTGCGCTCCCTGACGGGCCGTCAGAAACGTTCCTATGTCTGAGGCGGCCCGCACTCTCCAATCTGCTCTGCATCGGTCAACGTGACCGAAGCAGAACACCAAGGAGAGCACCATGAACCCCAGCCTCAAACTCCATGTCAGCCAGCAGGCCAGCCTGTCGCCGCAGCTGGTGGCCTCGATCCGACTGTTGCAGCTCTCTTCTGCAGAACTCGAACAGGAGGTGTGTGACGCGCTGGAGGGCAACCCATTGCTCGAAGCCGAAGTGGTCGAGGTGCCTGCGATCAGCGACACCGAGCTGAGCTACACCGCCATGGTGGGCGATTCGATCAGCGAGGCGATGGATGCGCCCAAGGCGACGGAGCCCAGCATCGAAGCCAGCTGCGGCGACATCGACATCGACGACAGCTTCGCCGTGTCGGATGCCTGGACGGCCGCAGCAGGCGAGGGCGATGACGACGAAGATCATCCGCTGCGCCGTGCCGCCGCGCCCACGACCGGGCTGCGCGCCACGCTCGAGGCCGAGTTGGCGGCCGAGATCGAGAGCGAGGAAACCCAGCGCGCGGTGCTGGCTCTGCTGGAGGCCATAGATGACGCCGGCTATCTCAGGGCAGCACTGCCTGAGCTGTGCGCGACAGCACAGGTCGAAGCCATCGTGATGCGCCGCGCGCTGGCAATGATCCGCCGCCTTGCCCCGACCGGCTTTGCCGCGCGTGACCTGCGCGAATGCCTGCTGCTGCAACTGCACGAGGTGCGTGTGGGTACACCAGGCAAAACCCTGGCCGAGCAGCTGGTGATGGATCACCTGCTGGAGCTGAGTGCGCGCAACCGTGAGCCGCTACGCACGCAGCTGGGTGCCAGCCCCGAGCGGTTTGCGGCGGCCATGGCACTGATCCGCACCCTCAACCCCAAGCCGGGCCTCGAAGCCGACGACGGCGAAGCCCGCGCGGTGGTGCCGGATGTGCTGGTAACGGGCGCGCCCGGTGCCTGGAAGCTCGAGCTCAACCCCGCCACCCTGCCGCGCGTGCGCCTGAACCGCCTTTACGAGCAGGTGCTCAACGACACGCCGCAGGGTCGGGGACTCAAGGAAAAGCTAAACGAGGCGCGCTGGCTGCTGCGCGGCCTGGAGATGCGCCACGACACCCTGCTGAAAACCACCAGGGCGATCTTCGAGCGCCAGCACGCCTTCTTGACACAGGGCGAGGTGGCGATGAAGCCGCTCACCCTGCGCGAGGTGGCGGTGGCGATCGAGATGCACGAATCCACCGTCTCGCGGGTCACCACCAACAAGTACGTGGCGACCCCGCTGGGTGTGTTCGAGTTGAAGCATTTCTTCAGCGTTTCGCTCAACGCCGGCTCGGCGGAATCCTCCGGCGTGGCGGTGCGGGCGATGATTCGTCAGCTTATTGACGCCGAAAATCCGACGAAGCCCCTGTGCGACGGGGCAATCAGCGCAATCTTGCAGCGCAAGGGTGTGCGGGTAGCCAGGCGCACGGTGGCGAAGTACCGCGAGGGCATGAAGATCGCCAGCGCACCCGAGCGCAAGGTAGAGCCGGTGATGGCACTGGCGGTTTGATCATAGTTACCAAGGAGTGCAGCGATGAGTACCGAAACCAAGTCTTTCAGAACCCTGTTGATCGACGACAACGAGGCTTTTCTCACACTCGCCATGCATCTGCTGAAGGCCAATCCGCGCATCGACATCATCGGCCGCGGCTACACCGGCTTCGATGCCGTGCGGCTGGCGGAATCGCTGAAGCCCGACCTGATCCTGATGGACCTCTCGATGCCCGGCATGGGCGGCCTGCAGGCGACCCGCCTGATCAAGGCGCAGGACTCGCCGCCGGTCATCTTCATCGCCAGCCACCACAACGATGCCGAGCACCGCGAACACTCCGCACGCGCGGGTGCCGATGGCTTTCTCTCGAAGCAGGATTTCGACCAGACCATCGACGGCCTGCTGAACGACTGCATGGAGACGGCCCATGGCTGAATCCCGCGTATTAGTGCTCGATAGCGACGAGGAGCGCGCGCAAAGCCTGCGCAGCCTCTTGCAGTTCATCGACTATGCCCCGGTGGTGATGGACCGTTGCGGCGGCCTCGCCAGCAGCGGTGCGAAGCCCGCCGACTGGGTGGCGGTGATCGTCGGCAAGGTGCTGGACGACAGCGCCCTGAACGGCTTCGTGGACTGGCTTAAGCGCGACCATCTGCACCCGCCCTTGCTGGTGCTGCCCGAGCACCAGGCCACCGCCGCCGCGCGCTTCGACCTGCACGAGACCGCCTGCGTGTCGCTGGAAATGCCGCTCAAGTTTGCTCCCCTCAACGAGCTGCTGAAGCGCGCAGGCCTCACCCGCATGGATCGGGAAGTGCTCGACAGCGTGGCGAGCAAGGGCCCCACCGGCAATTCCAACGCGGTGCGCCGCGTGCGCCGCATGATTGAACAAGTTGCGGGCTTCGACACCACCGTGCTCATCACTGGCGAAAGCGGCACAGGCAAGGAGGTGGTGGCACGCGCTGTTCACGCCCAGTCGCGGCGCAAGGACAAACCCTTCGTCGCCGTCAACTGCGGTGCGATCCCCTCGGAGCTCTTGGAAAGTGAGCTGTTCGGCCACGAGAAGGGGGCTTTCACGGGTGCCATCACTTCGCGCAAGGGCCGCTTCGAGCTGGCCGATGGCGGCACCTTGTTCCTCGACGAGATCGGCGACATGAGCCTGCCGATGCAGGTGAAGATTCTGCGCGCGCTGCAAGAGCGCAGCTTCGAGCGCGTCGGCGGCGTGAAGAGTCAGCGTTGCGATGTGCGGGTGATTGCCGCGACCCACCGCAATCTCGAAGACGCCATCGTCAAGGGCAGCTTCCGCGAAGACCTCTACTACCGGCTCAATGTCTTCCCCATCGAGACCCCGCCGATGCGCGAGCGGCTCGAAGACCTGCCGATGCTGATCGACGATCTCATCGCCCAGCTCGAACGCGCCACCCGTGGCTCGGTGCGCATGGCGCCGGAAACCGTCAACGTGCTGCGCGCCTACCACTGGCCGGGCAATGTCCGCGAGCTGGCCAATCTCTTGGAGCGCCTCGCCGTGCTGCATCCCGGCGCCACCGTGCGGCCGCAGGATCTGCCCAGCCGCTACAAGCCGGTGAACCTGGCAGCGGAGGCGGTCGCCGAAGTCAGCGTCGAACCGGCTTTCGAGCGGCCGATGATGAGCGAGATGCGGGTGGTGGACCTGCTCGGCATCAGCCGCATCGAGCCCGTGCTGCCGCCAGCCGGTGTGGACCTGAAGGACCACATCGAACACATCGAGTCCAGCCTGATCAAGCAGGCGCTGGCGCAGTCGGGCGGGGTGGTGGCGCATGCCGCCAAGCTGCTCAACACCCGCCGCACCACGCTAGTGGAGAAGCTGCGCAAGTACGGCTTGCAGCGCGAGGATGCCGAGGTGAGCTACGCCAACGAGGCCTGATTGGCGCACAAGGCACAAAAAAACGGGGTGCCGCTCGCGGGGCGGGGCGGCGCTCACTAAAATGCGCGCACGCCCATCCTCAGAGCCTTGAAGCGCATGTCCAAAATCAGCGAAGTCACCGCACTCGAAATCATCGACTCCCGTGGCAACCCGACGGTCGAGGCCGTGGTGAAGCTCGAATCCGGCGCGACCGGCCGTGCCGCTTCGCCCTCCGGCGCTTCGACCGGCTCGCGCGAGGCCGTGGAGCTGCGTGACGGTGCCGCCAAGGGCAAGGCTGCGCGCTACATGGGCAAGGGCGTGCTCAAGGCCGTGAAGAACGTCGAGACCGTGCTCGCCGAGACCGTGATCGGCATGGATGCGCAGAACCAGGGCGCGGTCGATGCCGCCATGTGTGCTGCCGACGGCACCCACAACAAGGCCAAGCTCGGGGCCAATGCAATCCTGGCGGTGTCTCTTGCAACCGCGAAAGCCGCAGCCGACGAAAACTTCCTGCCGCTGTACCGCCACCTGGGCGGCATCAGCAGCCGCACCCTGCCGGTGCCGATGATGAACGTCATCAACGGCGGCGCGCATGCCGACAACAACATCGACATCCAGGAGTTCATGATCCTGCCCGTCGGCGCGCCTTCGTTCTCCGAAGCCATGCGCTGGGGTGCCGAGGTGTTCCACACCCTAAAGGCCGTGCTCAAGGCCAAGAAGCTCAACACCGCCGTGGGTGACGAGGGCGGCTTCGCACCCAACCTCGCCAGCAATGTCGCTGCCCTGGATTGCCTGCTCGAAGCCATCGAGAAGGCCGGCTACAAACCCGGCAAGGACATCTACCTCGGCCTTGATGTCGCCTCGACCGAGTTCTATGAGAAGGGCAAATACCACCTGCATGGCGACGGCAAGAGCTACACCAGCGAGCAGTTCGCCGACTACCTCGCCGCCATCGTCGCCAAGTACCCGGTGATCTCGATCGAAGACGGCATGGCCGAAGGCGACTGGGCCGGTTGGGCCACGCTGACCAAGAAGCTCGGCGGCAAGGTGCAGCTGGTCGGCGACGATCTGTTCGTCACCAACACCAAGATCCTGAGCGAAGGCATTGCCAAGAACATCGCCAACTCGATCCTCATCAAGCCCAACCAGATCGGCACGCTGACCGAGACGCTGGAAGCGATCCAGATGGCAACCGACGCCGGTTATTCGAGCGTGGTCAGCCACCGCTCGGGCGAGACCGAAGACGCCACCATCGCCGACATCGCGGTGGGCACCACCGCCACCCAGATCAAGACCGGCTCGCTCTGCCGCAGCGACCGCATGGCCAAGTACAACCAGCTGCTGCGGATCGAGCAGGAGCTGGGCGCGCGCGCCTGGTATCCGGGTGCAGCCGCGTTCCCGATCAAGCTCTAGCCCAAGCACCGCACACCACCACCATGCGCCGCGCCGTGCTGCTGGGCCTGCTGCTGGTGGTGCTGTTCCTGCAATACCGCTTCTGGCTCGGCGATGGTGGTTATGCCGACCAGCGCCGCATGCAGGCGCAGGTGGCGGCCCAACAGTCGGAGGTCGAAAAATTGCGCGCGCGCAACGCGGCCTTGCAGGCGGAGGTTGATGATCTCAAGTCTGGTGTCGCGGCAGTGGAAGGTCGCGCCCGTTCGGAGCTGGGCATGATTCTGCCGGGCGAGACTTTTTATCTGACTACCAATCGCCCGTGACGGCTCAAATCCCTCGTTACTGGGCCGTGCTGCCCGCTGCCGGTGGCGGCAGCCGCATGGGGCTGGCGAAGCCCAAGCAATACCTGCCGCTCAAGGGCAGGGCACTGATCGAGTGGAGCCTGCTGGCCTTGCTCGATTGCGGCTGGATTGATGGCGTGGTGGTGGTGCTCGCCAAGTCCGACCAGGAGTTTGCGACTCTGGCCGTTGCCGGGCATCCCAAGCTGGTGGTGACCACCGGTGGCGCGGCCCGAGCCGACTCCGTGCTCGCGGGCCTGAAGGAAGTGGCTGCCCGCACCGCAGCGTTCAAGGAAGTGCACGTGCTGGTTCACGACGCCGCACGGCCTTGCCTGGAGGTCGCCTCCATCGAGCAGCTGGTCGATGAGGCAGACGACAAGCACGGCGGCCTGCTGGCTTTGCCTTGCACCGACACCATCAAGCGCGGCAAGCAGAACAAGGTGGTCGAGACGGTTGATCGCGCCTTTTACTGGCGCGCGCAGACGCCGCAGCTGTTTCGGCTCGACCTGCTGACCCAGGCGCTTGAAGAATGCCGCGCGCGCGACGCGGCCGTGACCGACGAGGCGAGTGCGATGGAGCGCGCGGGCTTTCATCCCCGGCTGGTGCGCGGGCGCGAGAGCAACATCAAGGTGACGTTCCCCGAAGACCTGGCATTGGCTGAGTTCTGGCTTTCGCAGCGCGAGCGCACGACATGAGTTTTGATCTGCGCATCGGCCATGGCTTCGACATTCACCGCATCGAAGCGGGCGAGGGAGTCACCCTCGGCGGTGTCTTCATCGCCTGCGAATACCGGCTCATTGCCCACTCCGATGGCGATGTGCTGATCCACGCGCTGTGCGATGCGCTGCTCGGCGCGATTGCGGCGGGCGACATCGGCAAGCTGTTTCCAGACAACGATCCCCAGTTCAGGGGCATCGACTCGCGCAAGCTGCTGCGCATCGTCATGGAGCGGGTCCGGGAAGCAGGCTTCGCCCCCGTCAACGTCGATTGCACGCTCATCGCCGAAGCGCCTCGCGTGATCCGGCATGTACCTGCGATGCGTGCGGTGCTGTCTGCCGATCTCGGCATAGATGAGAGCCGAGTCAACATCAAGGCCACGACCAACGAGGGCATGGGCCATCTGGGACGGCGCGAGGGCATTGCCGCCCATGCCGTGGCCTTGCTGGCGGCAGTGGCGCGCAGCAGCTAGTCTGCTGCCTATTCAACGATATGCGGGAGTGGCCATGAAAGCCTTCAAGTTCGCGCTGGGCATCGTCTGCCTTCACTTTTTTGCGGCCACTTCAAGTGCTGCGGATGCGCCACTCGCGGGCACTGCCTCCATCGTTGCCGGTGCGGTTTCGGCGCTATCCGTCAAGGGCGAATCACGGCTGCTGAGCAAGGGTGATGCGGTGTATTCCGGTGATCGCATTCTCACCGGTGCAGCCGGCTATGTGCGCCTGGGTTTTCTCGATGGCGGTTCGATGGTGCTCAGGCCCAATACCGAGTTCGCCATCGAAGACTTCCGCTTCACGCCCGGTATGGTCGAGCCGCCAGCGCAGCCTGCCCCACCCGCTGCCACAGCCACCGTGCCGGTGCCGGCCTTGCAGATCACCAACCAGGGCGAGGTGGGCAACCGGGCTTTCTTCCGCCTGGTGCGTGGCGGCCTGCGCGCCGTCAGCGGCCTCGTCGGTAAGATCAACCGCGAGGAATATGGGGTGCGCACCGCAGTCGCCACTATCGGCATCCGCGGCACTGCGTTTTCAACTGTCTTCTGCGATGCCACATGCGCGGCCGATGCCACCGTGCAAGGCAGCCTGCCGGCGGGCGAGGCCGCACTGGGTGGCACCATTTCGGCGGTGGAGCAGGGCAGCATCTCGGTGCTCTCGGCTGCCGGCAACACCGCCACGGTCAATGCCTCGCAGTTCATGCTCACCACTGCCTCGGGCCTCAACATCAGCCTGCCGGCGCTGCCGGGTTTCCTGGCGACCGAGAACTGGCTCAATGCCGCGCAGCAGGGCGCTGCCGCACCCTCGGCCGCCTCGCCGACCGCAGCGGCGACGCAGGGCGCTGCGACCACTTCGGCCTTGTCGAGTGCGACGCTCTCCACGGTGCCGACGGTGGCAAGCCTTGCGGCAGCGGTTGCCGCCACGGCAGCGGCCCTGGCGCTGGAGGCGGAAGACACTTCAACGGGCACCACCACCAGCCCTGCGGCCACCTCGACCAGGCCTACTGGCTCCGGCGGCTAGGCACTCGCTTTCAGCAGCACGTAAACCGCGCCCGTGCCGCCGTCGTAGGCACGGGCCGAGCAGAACGCCAGCACGTCCTGACGCTTGCGCAGCCAGCCATCGAGCGCGCGTTTGATCACTGGCCCTGAGTTGGGCGAGCCATTGCCCTTGCCGTGGATGATGCGCACGCAGCGGTGGTCATGCTCGGCGCAGTGGGCCAGGAACCGAACGATCTCGACGCGTGCGTCGTTGCGGTTGAGCCCGTGCAGATCGCACTCCGCCTGTAGCCGGAACTGCCCACGGCGCAGCTTCTTCCAGACGCTGTCCTGAATCCCGTCACCGCGATAGATGAGCGTGTCGCCGGACTCGAAATCCTCCGGGTGCATCGGCTCGTTGAGAAGCTCGGCCATCACCGCGATCTCGTCGAGCAGCTTCTGGCGCGGCAGCGGCAAGGGAGCTGCCTGTCGCACCGGCGGCAGGCGATCGGAGGGCGGCATGCGCTTCACGCCCGGCAGGGCGAAATGCTGCTCTGCTGTCGAGTCATCAGCGGGGGCGTCGGCACGCTTCATGGCGGGTAAAATAGCGGCTCTCCCACACAAACTAAACGCGCGCTGCCTTCGCGGGCGTGGACTCGAGTGAAAATACTGGTCTCCAATGACGATGGTTGCACCGCTCCGGGCCTGCGGGTGCTGGCGGCCACACTGGCCGAAAAACATGCGGTGCAGATAGTTGCCCCCGATCGCAACCGCAGCGGCGCCTCCAACTCGCTGACCATCCTGCATCCGCTGCGGCCGCACCGCCACGACCACGGCGACATCCCGGGCTGGTGTGTGGATGGCACGCCCACCGACTGTGTGCATCTGGCACTCACCGGCCTGCTGGACGAAGCGCCCGACATGGTGGTGAGCGGCATCAATGCCGGCGCCAATTTGGGTGACGACACCATCTATTCCGGCACCGTCGCAGCGGCAATGGAAGGCCGCAGGCTTGCCACCGCCGCCATCGCGGTGAGCTGTGTCGAGCACAACGCGCGGCACTATCTGAGCGCAGCAAAGGTGACGCTGGAGTTGATCGAGCGCCTGCAACGCGCACCGCTGCCGCGCGACACCATCTTGAACGTCAACGTGCCGGACGTGCCCTACGAGCAGCTCAAGGGCATGCTGGTGACGCGCCTCGGGCACCGCCGCACGGCCGAGTCCGCCGTGAAGAGCGAAGACCCGCGCGGCCGCCCGATCTGGTGGGTCGGTGCTGCAGGGCCTGAGGAAGATGCTGGCCCCGGCACCGATTTCCACGCCGTCAACAATGGCTATGTATCGGTTACGCCGCTGCTGGTCGATCTCACCAAGCACTCGGCGCTCGACAGCCTCAAGCTCTGGATCGAGTCCTGATGCATCCCGCTGCCGCTGCCCGCGCCGGGCTCCCCACCGCTGCCGCGCGCAACAAGCTCGCCGACGATCTACGCCTGCAAGGCATCAAGGATGAGCGCGTGCTGGCGGTGATCGCCAGGGTCCCGCGCCACGAGTTCGTCGAGCCCGCCTTTCAGTCGCAGGCCTACAAGTCCGACCTCACCGTGCCCATCGGCCATGCGCAGACGCTGAGCCAGGCGCGCGTGGTGGCGGTGATGACCGAGGCGCTGCTGGCCGGTGGCAAGCCCGCCCGCGTGCTGGAGGTTGGCACCGGCTCCGGCTACCAGACTGCCGTGCTGGCAGCACTTTGCAGCACCGTGTTCACCGTGGAACGCATCAAGGCCCTGAGCGAAACCGCGCGGGTGCGGCTGGGTGCGCTCGGCATCAAGAACGTGCATTTCGGCTACGCCGATGGCACCGCAGGCTGGGCGAGCTTTGCACCCTTCGACGCGATTCTGGTCACGGCCGGTGCCGATGCGGTGCCGAGCGCGCTGATCGAGCAGCTGGCACCGGGCGGGCGGCTGGTGATTCCGGTTGGCCCGAGCAACGCGCAGGTCTTGCAGGTGATCACCCGCGAGGCCAACGGCAGTACCACCACACTTAAAGTCGCCAAGGTCAGCTTCGTGCCCTTGCTGGCAGGCAGACAATGACATGAGCGGATTCGCGGAGTGGATCAACGGGGTGGTGCAGCACCTCGGCTATACGGAAATCTTCTTCCTGATGGCCTTGGAGTCGAGCCTTTTCCCGGTGCCTTCGGAGCTGGTGATGATCCCGGCCGGCTACCGGGCGGCGCAGGGCGATCTCAACCCCTGGCTGGCGATCCTCGCTGGCGGCTTCGGCTCGCTCTTGGGCGCTTCGGCCAACTACGTGCTGGGCCGCTATGTCGGCCGTGCCTTCCTGTTGCGCTACGGCAAGTGGTTTCTCATCAACGAGGCCAAGTACCACGAGGCGGAGCAGCTGTTCATGAAGAATGCCAATGCAGCCACTTTCATCGGCCGCTTCATCCCGGTGATCCGCCATCTCATTTCGCTGCCAGCCGGCACTTTTGGCATGGCGCTGCTGCCTTTTGCTCTGCTCACCACCCTGGGCGCGACGCTCTGGTGCGGCGTGCTGGTTGCCCTGGGTTATTACCTGGGCGAACCCGTGATCCGTGCCGTGACCGAGTACACCCACCTGCTGGGCTATGCCGCCGTCGCCATCACGGCGATCTTCGCGCTATGGTTTCTGCTGCGCCGCCGCAGTCACTCTGAACCATCGAGCACGCCATGAAACACATTCTGCCTATCGCCCTGGCGGTTTCTCTCACGGCCTGCGGCTACGGCTGGAAAGAGGATGCACCGGCCTATCCGCCCGCCCGCGCGCCTTCATCGGTGGCAGGTGCCGGGGCAGCGGGCAGCCCAGCCAGCGGCGACTATGTCGTGCAGCCTGGCGACACGCTCTACGCCATAGGCTTCAAGAACCAGATCGACTATCTCGACCTCGCGCAGTGGAACGGCATCGGCGGTGATTACCTGATCCGCTCCGGCCAGGTGCTGCGCCTGACCCCACCGCCCGGCACCGATGGCGTGCTGGTCAAACCGCTGCCAGGTTCCACCGAGATCATCGCCGCCCCCAAGCCGGTTGCCGACAGCAGCCTGCCGGTACCAGTGCCGGTGGCACCCAGCCTGCCGGGCCCGGTGACACAGCCCCCACCGCCGCTGGCGACCGTGCCGGTGCTGAGCGTGCCGCCAGTGCCCCGGCCAATGCCGCTGGGCAACTCCGCCCTGCGCTGGCAGTGGCCGACCACGGGGAATGTCATCAAGTCGTACAACATGGCAGCCGGCAGCAAGGGCATCGACATCGGCGGCGAGCTGGGTCAGCCCGTACATGCGGTGGCGGGTGGCAAGGTGGTCTATTCGGGCTCGGCACTCAAGGGCTATGGCGAGCTCATCATCGTCAAGCACGACGAGTCCTATCTCTCGGCCTACGGCCACAACCGCCGCCGCCTGGCAAAAGAAGGTGACGAGGTGCGCGCCGGGCAGACCATCGCCGAACTGGGCGTGGGGCCGGAGCAGAAACCCATCCTGCATTTCGAGATCCGCGAAAACGGCAAGCCGGTGGACCCATTGAGGTTTCTGCCTGCGAACTGAAATCTGCGACCAAGTAAATAATCGTTCTGCATGATTCACCGACGCCTGGCCTTCGGCCGCAGTCGTCGACGTGACTGATTACGGAGCCCATGCGACAGGAAAGCCCCGGATGATCCGGGGCTTTTTCTTGTACGGCGGCATTGGCCAGACCCGCTTTGTTGCGGTGCGGCAGTCTTAAAGGGTCTAATTGCGGCCCTTTGATTTTCCCACCCTGCGCCACCACCAGCGAGACGTCGTGAACACACGATGCGTCATCACGCATGAATACTAATTTCCCACGCATCCAGCGCCTTCCGCCCTACGTCTTCAACATCGTTGGAGAGATGAAGAAAGCGGCCCGAGCCCGTGGCGATGACGTGATCGACTTCAGCATGGGCAACCCGGACCAGCCGACGCCCAAGCACATCGTCGACAAATTGGTGGAGGCGGCGGTGCGTGGCACCGAGAGCGATTACGTCAAGCCCGAGTTGCATGACGAGGACGGCACCCACACGCACCGCTACAGCGTGAGCAAAGGCGTGCCGCGCCTGCGCCGCGCGATGGCCAAGTGGTACAAGACCCGCTACGACGTGGACCTGAACCCTGAGAGCGAGGTGATCGCCACCATCGGCTCCAAGGAAGGCCTGGCGCACCTGGCCTTTGCGACCCTCGCCCCGGGCGACATCGTGCTCTGCCCTAATCCCGCATACCCCATCCATCCTTACGGCGTGGTGCTGGCCGGTGCCGATGTGCGGCACGTGAAGATGACGCCGGATGTGGACTTTTTCGTCGAACTCGAAAAAGCCATCAAGGAATGCTGGCCGAAGCCGAAGATGCTGATCCTGAACTTCCCCGGCAACCCGACGACGCAGTGCGTGGAGCTGGACTTCTTCGAGCGCGCCGTGGCGATGTGCAAGGAGCATGAGCTCTGGCTGATCCACGACCTCGCCTATGCCGACATCGTGTTCGACGGCTACAAGGCGCCAAGCGTGATGCAGGTGCCGGGTGCGAAGGATTTGGCGGTGGAGTTCTTCACGCTCAGCAAGAGTTACAACATGCCGGGCTGGCGAGTTGGTTTCATGGTCGGCAATCCGGTGCTGGTGGCAGCCCTCGCGCGCATCAAGAGCTACCTCGACTACGGCATGTTCACGCCGATCCAGGTCGCCGCCATAGCTGCACTCGAAGGCCCGCAGGATTGCGTGGCGGAGATCTGCGAGATGTATCGCGTCCGCCGCGATGTGCTGTGCGAAGGCTTGAACGCCGCTGGCTGGAAGGTGGAAAAACCGAAGGCGACGATGTTCGTGTGGGCGGAGATTCCAGAAGCCTTCAAGGCGCTGGGCTCCATCGAGTTCTCGAAGCTGCTGCTTGAGAAAGCGCACGTCGCGGTCAGCCCAGGCATCGGCTTCGGCCACGAGGGCGATACCCATGTACGCTTCGCGCTCATCGAGAACGAGCACCGCACGCGGCAGGCGATGCGCAACATCAAGAAATTTTTGAAAGAGGCAAAAGCATGAGCAGCCCGGTTCGGGTGGGACTGATTGGCCTAGGTACGGTTGGTCAGGGCGTGGTCAGCGTGCTGCGCGAAAACGCGGTCGAGATCGAGCGGCGCGTCGGTCGCCCGGTGATCGTCACCCACGCCTCGGCGCGCGATCTCGGCAAGCCGCGCGAGGTCTCGCTCGATGGCATCACCCTGGTCTCGCACCCGATGCAGATCGCGCGTGAAGCAGATGTGGATGTGGTGGTCGAAGTCATCGGCGGCAACACGGTGGCGAAAGAAGTGATTCTGGCCGCACTCGCCCGTGGCAAGCCGGTGGTCACCGCCAACAAGGCCCTGCTGGCAGAGGAAGGCAATTCCATCTTCGGTGCCGCGCTCAAGGCCGGCGTGCCGGTGGCTTTCGAGGCCAGCGTCGCTGGTGGCATCCCCATCATCAAGGCGATCCGTGAGGGGCTGGCAGGTAACCGCATCGAATCGCTCGCCGGCATCATCAATGGCACCTGCAATTACATCCTGACCCAGATGACGGTGAAGGGTCAGCCCTACGCCGAGGCGCTCGCCGACGCGCAGAAGCTGGGCTACGCCGAGGCCGATCCCACCTTCGATGTCGAAGGGGTCGATGCCGCGCACAAGCTCACCATCCTGGCCAGCATCGCCTTCGGCATGCCGCTGTCGTTTGCGGGTGTCGCTTGCGAGGGCATAGCCACAGTCACCGCGCAGGACATCACGCTGGCGGGCACGCTGGGCTATCGCATCAAGCTGCTCGGTATCGCCAAGCGTGCCGATGGCGGTGTGGAGCTGCGCGTGCATCCCACGCTCATCCCCGATGACCATCTGCTGGCGAAGGTGGATGGTGTGCTCAACAGCGTGGTGGTGACGGGCAATGCGGTCGGGCAGATCGGCTTCTACGGGCGCGGTGCAGGTGGCAAGGCCACCGCCAGCGCCGTGATTGCGGATTTGGTGGATGTCGCCCGCAGTCTGGGCAGCGATGCACGGCATCAAGTGCCCGCGCTGGCCTTCCAACCCGATGCAGTCGCTGCACTCCCGCTGTTGCCGATCAAGCAGATCGAAAGCAGCTACTACCTGCGTCTGCGCGTCGCTGACGAACCGGGTGTGCTCAAGGCGCTGACCGGCATCCTTGCCGCCCACGACATCAGCATCGAGGCCATCCTGCAAAAGGAGCCGCGCGGAGGTGAGGATGCGACCGTCGCCCTCATCACCAGCCGCGTGATCGAACATCACTTCGACGCCGCGATGGCCGAGATGTGCGCGCTGCCCTTTGTCCGCGAGGGTGCCAGCCGCCTTCGCGTTGAACACTTCAAGTAAGTAGAGATCCATGGCGCACTACACCGGCCTCATCAACAAGTACCGCTCGCGCATGCCCTTCGCGGCAGACGTGAAAGCCGTCACGCTCAACGAGGGCAACACGCCGCTGATCGAGCTGGCCAATATCCCCAAGCTCAAAGGCTTCGAGGGGCGGATTTTGGTCAAGTTCGAGGGCCTGAACCCGACCGGTTCGTTCAAGGATCGTGGCATGACGGCAGCCGTGACCCAGGCCGTGCATGAGGGCAGCAAGGCGATCATCTGCGCTTCGACCGGCAATACCTCGGCTGCTGCTGCTGCCTATGCGGCACGAGCCGGCATCACCGCCTTCGTGCTGATCCCCGACGGCAAGATCGCGCTTGGCAAGCTGGCGCAAGCCGTTGTGCACGGCGCGGTGGTTGTGCAGATCCAGGGCAACTTCGACGACGGCATGCGCCTCGTCAAGGAGGTCGCCGAGACCGCGCCCGTCACCATCGTCAACTCGATCAACCCATACCGCTTGCAGGGTCAGAAAACCGCAGCTTTCGAGATCGTCGAAGCCCTTGGCACCGCACCCGATTACCATTGCCTGCCCGTCGGCAACGCCGGCAACATCACGGCGCATTGGATCGGCTATTCCGAGATTGCCAGCCTGCCGACGCAGGCTTGCGCACTCTGCAACGGCAATTGCGCCTTCCTCAACAAGGACCTCCAGCAGCACGAGGACTGTGCCTTCTGCGACGGCGCGATGTGCGGCCCCGGCCCGATCAAGACGCGCCCGAAGATGGTGGGCTACCAGGCCAGCGGTGCCGCACCTTTCATGCGCGGTGCAAGGGTGATGAACCCTGAAACCGTCGCCACCGCCATCCGCATCGGCGACCCGCAGAGCTGGGATCGGGCCTGGTCTGCGCAGAAGGAATCCGGTGGCTGGTTCGACGAATGCACCGATGCGGAGATTCTGGCTACGCAACGCCTGCTGGCAGAAAAGGAGGGCATCTGGTGTGAGCCTGCCTCCGCTGCCTCGCTCTGCGGCGCACTGCGCGACATCGCCAGCGGCAAGATCGCGCAGGGCTCGACCGTGGTCTGCACGCTCACCGGCAACGGCCTCAAGGACCCGGACATCGTCATCCAGGGCGGGCTGAAAGGCCTGATCCAGGTCGCCGCCGAGCGCGGTGCGGTGGAGCAGGCCATCCTCAGCGCGCTGCGCTAAAAGCGGTAGGTCAGGCCCGCCCCGACCGCGTGGTGCTTGTAGATGCCCTTGCGGTCTTCGTAGCTGTAGTCCACCCGCGCGCCCCAGGTGGGGCCCAGGTCGAACACGATGCCACCGCCGAAGATGGTGATGTCAGCCTTCGCCTGTGGCGGCAGCGCCTCGCTGCCGGTGGTGAAGGCGA
Source organism: Pseudomonadota bacterium (assembly GCA_040385605.1). GTDB lineage: Bacteria > Pseudomonadota > Gammaproteobacteria > Nevskiales > Nevskiaceae > Stagnimonas. The sequence continues at coordinate 14,540 of JAZKHC010000031.1, read as the reverse complement.
GGTAGGGTGAGTAACCCTCTTCCGCGAAGCCCAGGCGGGCAGAGAACACGCCGGTGCTGGAGCCGTCGATGTTGTCGGTGATGCCGTAGCGAGCCTCCACCACGGCACCGGTAAAGCTCAGGCGCAGGCCGGGCGTGATGGTAGTCACCGTGCCGTTGTCGTAGTTGAAATAGCGGTAGCCGAGCAGCGGTTGCAGCGGGCCATCCAGCAGCAGCTCGCCATTGATCTGGAACTGGGTTTCGGGGCGGAAATCAGCGGTGCCCAGCGTGCGGCCAGCCTCCAGGTTCAGCAGCAGTTTCGGGTGCGGCAGCCAGTACGTGCCGAGGGTGATGCCGTTGTCGATGCTGCCGAAATTGTCATAGCCGTCGTAGCGCGCGTACAGCACGTCGCCGCCCTGGCCGACGCGCCTGCCGAGCTGCACGAAACGGCTGTTTTCGCTTTTGCGGGCGTTGTCGTAATGGTCGTAGGTGAAGCCCGCATCAAGCCGCCACAGCCTCGGTGCCACCGCACGGTCGATGCGGGTAGCCAGCTCGGTATCGCCGGGGCTGAGCTGCTGCGCTTCGAGGTATGCCGTGCGCGCCTCGACCGGCTTCTGCTGTGCCAGCAGCACATCGCCCTTGAGCTTCAAGGCATCGGCGTTGTCCGCTTGCAGGCGCAGCGAGGTGCCGATGGCTTGCAGCGCACCGGCGTGCTCGCCCTTCCAGTACAGCACCCGGGCGAGGCCCAGGTGGTAGTCGGGTTTCTGCGGCGCGAGTGCGATGGCCTGCTGCCAGGCGGCAATGGACTCGTCGAAGCGGCTCTGCCAGCTGAGCACGATGGCCAGCTGCTCGCGCGCCAGCACATTGCGCGGCTCGCGGGCGGCGACTTCGGCAAACACGCTGGCGGCGCTGGCGAGCTGTTGCTGACTCTTGAACTTGAGGCCATCTTCATAGCTGGCGGCCACAGCCGCAGTGGCGAGCAGGGCAAAAGGCAGGGCAATGGCGTGGCGGATGAGCGAGTTCATGGTGTGTCCCTTTTCAAGTAGTGTGTACGGTGATGCCACGGCGTTGCGGTGCCCAATCGCGGCGACCGGTGAGAATCTGCCACCAGCCCCAGGCCGCACCGAGGTGGCGCAGCAGCTGGAAGCTGAAGGGCTCGATCAGCGACACCAGCGTGGCCTGTGCCCAGAGCCGCTGCGGTACGGCAAGCCCGAGCCAGCGGTGGTACTGCCGGATCGCCCAGTAGTGGTAGCAGAAGTCGATGACCAATTTGCAAGCGATCACAGCCAGCACCCTGGGTGCGAGGCTGTCGCCCTTGGCGATGAACAGGATGAGCAGGGTGAAGGCGGTCAGGCCGAACACGGGTTGCAGGGTATCGACGGCCTTCACCGGCAGCATCAGCCGGCCAACACTGCCGTAGCGCGGGTCGCCATGCATCTGCCGGTAGGCGAACTGGGTTTGCAGGAAGCCCGCGAACCAGCGCCGCCGCTGCCTCAGGAAGCCGGGCACATCGGCCGGGGCATCGGTCTCCGCCCGGGGCGCGGGCAACACCCGCACGCGCCAGTCTAGGCCGTGGTCGGCGGCATGCTGGTGCAGGCGGTGGATCAGCTCGTAATCCTCGACCAGGCATTTTGGGTCGAAGCCGCCGATGCGCTCCAGCGTTTCGCGGCGGTAGGCCGCGAACGCACCCGAGACCAGCAGCAGCGCATCACTGCGCATCCATGCCGCGCGTGAGAGAAAGGCACGCAGGTACTCGAAAACCTGGAACAGCTCGAAGGCCTTTGCCATCCAGCCGCCATGGCCTGTGGGCTTGAGCATGCCGCAGGCCGCCGCCAGTTGGGGCTCTGCGGCAAAGGCGCGCCGAAAGGCTTGCAGGGCATCGCAGGCAATGCGGGTATCGGCATCGATGGTGACGATCACACCCTGCGTGAGCAGCCGCCAGCCGACATTGAGCGAGTCAGCCTTGCCGCTGTTGGGCTTGAACAGCACCTTCAAGCCCGGATGCAGTGATGATGCCGCCAGGCCATAGCCCGAAAGCGACACGCCATATTGGGCAGCCAGCAGAGTGCGGCTGCCGTCGGTGGAGCCGTCATCGACCATCAGCAGCGTATCGCCAGGCTTGAGCGTGGCGAGGATCGGGTCGAGCGTGGCCGCCAGCACCGAGGCCTCGTTGCGGGCGGGCACCACGATGCCGAGCAGGGGCTCATCCGCTATCGACGCAACGGCAGGAGCGGCGCGAAGCCCGCGCGTCTGCCAGGCGACGTAGCCAATCAGCCAGGTGTCGTAGGCCACATAAAGCAGGCCCGAGACCCAGGCAAGCAGGCTGTCGAACCAGAAGGCGCTGAGGGTCGAGAGCAGCCAGAGCAGGCTCAAGGCCGCGAACAGGCCATAACCGTGCAGCCAGCGAAGCCAGACCCGGAATGCCGGAATCGCAGGGGGTGGAGTGGGCTGGAGCACAGGCAGGGCAGGGTGTTCGGGAGTGCGTCGAGACTACGTGAAGGCTGTTCAGCTGCGATGACAGCGGGCCGCATATCAGCGATTCGCACACCGCATAATTGTGCATGGAACTGTCAGCCCCGCCGACCTTGCACCGCCGCATACCGCTGACGGACACCGCACTGCCTGCCGAGCTACCGCCGGTGCTGCGCCGGATTTACGCAGCACGCGGCGTGCAGATGCAGCAGCTCTCGCTTGAACTTGCGCAGCTGCTGCCGCCCACCGATCTCAAGGGGGTGGATCACGCCGCCCGCCTCTTGGCCGATGCCATCGCGGCACAGCGCCGCATCGTCATTGCGGGCGACTACGACTGCGATGGCGCAACCGGCTGCGCCGTGGCGGTGCTGGGCTTGAACGCGCTGGGTGCTAAGCGCGTCGGTTACGCCGTGCCGGATCGCTTCAAGATGGGCTATGGCCTGTCACCGCTGCTGGCAGAGATGATCCACGCCGATGGTGGCGAGGTGCTGGTGACGGTCGATAACGGCATCGCCAGTCTGGCCGGAGTGGCGCGCGCCAAGGCGCTCGGCATGACCGTGATCGTCACCGACCACCACCTGCCGGGCGACCAGCTGCCGCCGGCCGATGCCATCGTCAATCCCAACCAGCCGGGCTGCGGCTTTGCCAGCAAGGCGCTGGCGGGCGTGGGCGTGATGTTCTATCTGCTGCTGGCGCTGCGACAGCAGTTGCGCGCGCGTGGCGTGCTGGTGAGAGAGCCGAATCTCGCCACGCTGCTGGACCTGGTCGCGCTGGGCACCGTTGCTGATCTGGCGCGCCTTGATTACAACAACCGCATCCTGGTCGAGCAGGGCCTGCGCCGCATCCGCGCCGGGCGCGCGCAGCCTGGGGTGCGGGCATTGCTGATGGTCGGCGGGCGCGAGGCCGCCAACATCAGCGCCACCGATCTGGGCTTTGTGCTCGGCCCGCGTCTCAATGCAGCTGGAAGATTGGAAGACATGCGCGCCGGCATCGAGTGCCTGCTGGCACCGACACTCGATGCAGCCCTGCCACTCGCGCGCGAACTCGATGCCCTCAACCGCGAGCGGCGGGCACTGACCGCGCAGATGGCGGATGAAGCTTTCGAGATCACCGCAGCGAACACGGCAGTGGGCGTCTGCGCTTTTGACGAGCACTGGCACGAGGGCATCGTCGGCCTCGTTGCCACCCGGCTCAAGGATGCCCATCACCGCCCGGCCATCGCCTTTGCCCGCGCCAGCGAGCCGGGCCAGCTCAAGGGCTCGGCGCGCAGCATTGCCGGCCTCAATGTGCGCGATGCGCTGGTGCTGGTCGATGCGCGCCACCCCGGCTTGATCCTTCGCTATGGCGGGCACGCCATGGCGGCGGGCTTAAGCATCGCCGAAGACCGCCTACCACAGTTCGCACAAGCGTTCGACCAGGTCTGCCGCGAATGCCTGCCTGCCGTAGCACTCGAACGCAGCCTGCTCACCGATGGCGAGCTGGAAGGCGCGGACTTGGCCCTGCCCACCGCCCATCTGCTCGAACAGGCCGGGCCCTGGGGGCAGGGATTCGAGGAGCCAGTGTTCGAGGGGCGGTTCACCGTGATGGCGCTGCGCCTGATGGGCAGCGAGCAGCAGCATGTACGCTACGAGCTGTTGACTGTCAGCGGTACGCGCGCCGAGGCGGTTCACTTCGGCGGCGGCGAGGCGGCTGTGCCCGCAGGCAGCGTGGTGCAGATCGCATACCAGCTCGGCGTGAACCGCTACAACGGCAGCGAGCGGATGCAGCTGCGAGTGGTGGTGCTTGTGGCTACCTCGGCAAGGGGCTAGCCCGGCGGCAGAAAAGCCACTGGCGTCGGCTTGGCGAAGGCATAGCCCTGGAAGTAGTCGGCACCGAGCTTCTTCCAGATTTCCATGCTGCCGGCGTCGTCGATGTTATTGACGATCACGCGGCGGCGCAGGTGGCGAACGATGCGCAGGATCGACTCCGCCATCATCTGCTCCACCGCGTCGCCGCCGAGGTTCTTGAAGCCCTGGGCATCGAGCTTGATGAAGTCCACCGGCAGCTTGCGCAGCATGGTGAGGTCGGAGAGGTGGCGGCCGAAATAGTGGTCGATCGACAGACGGCAGCCGATGCGGTGCAGCACGTCGCAGCAGAGTGCCGCCTCGCGCGGGTAATCGGTGAGCGCGGGCTCGCCCACCTCGAAGCAGAGCTTGCTGGCGAACTCCGGATGCCGCTCGATGCAGCCGGCGATGAAATCCAGGAAGGTCGGATCCGCCAGCGTTGCGGGGCTGAGGTTGATGCTGCAGAACGCCATCGTCTCGACCACGGTGGGGTGGTCTTCGAGATAGCGCAGGGTGCGGTCGATGACCCAGCGGTCGATGGTGGTGGTGAGGTGGTGGCGTTCGGCCACGGGCATGAAAGCGGCCGGGCTGGCCCAGAAGCCTTCCTCGTCCTCCAGCGCCAGCAGCACCTCATAGCACTGACCTTCGGCGGCGTAGTCCTTGCCGGGCATGATCCACTGCGTGCGCAGGTGGAACAGGTTGTCCGCCAGCCCCCGCTTGATGCAGCGCACCCAGGTGTCGTCATCGACGATGCGGCCGACGCGGTCCATGCGCGGGTCGTAGACCTGCACGGCATTGCGGCCGGCGCGCTTGGCGGCGGCGCAGGCGTCGTCGGCGCGGCGGATGGCCTCCATCGAGCTTGGCAGCTCGCGGTCGAGCAGCACCACGCCGAAGCTGGCGGTGACGCTGAAGTAACGCGACTCCCAGTAGAAACGGGTGGCGGCCAGTCGCTCGCGCAGCTGCTCGGCGGCGGCGGCCGCAGCGGCGAGATCGACCGATTCGATGATCACCGCGAACTGATCGGCGGCGATGCGGTAGACATCCCTGGCGCTGGGCGCAGCCTGGCTCAAGGTTTCGGCCACCCGCACCAACACATCATCGCCGGCACTCTGGCCGCCCGCTTCGTTGATGCGCTTGAGGTGATCGACATCGAGAAACACCAGGCCGTGGCTCAGGCCCGAGCCCTTGGCTTGTTCGATCAACACCGTCAGCCGCTGCTCGCAGCGCGCGCGGGTGGCAAGGCCTGTGAGCAGGTCCTGCTGATGTCGGCTCATCGCCGCCACCGTCTCGCTGGGCTCGCGTTCGCTGCGTGCGGTCAGCTCATGGAACACCAGCACGGTGCCGACCATGCGTCCGCGCGACAGCATGGGCGAGCCATTGAGTACCAATTGGCGTGCTTCGCCCTTGTGCGGGTCAAGCATGATGCCGCTGCTGTAGTCGAGCCGCGCGCCACGCTCCATCGCCAGCAGCGCCAGGTTCTGGTGCTCTTCGCTGCCTTCGAGACGGAAGCGCGCGATTTCGGTCAGCGGCCTGCCGCGCGATTCGCGCAGCGTCATGCCGGTGAGCGCCTCGGCGGCGAGGTTCATGTCCTCGACGTGGCCGCGCTCGTCGGTTGTCATCACTGCATCCGAGACCGATTGCAAGGCGAGTGCTGCACGCTCCTGCGCGCGGGCGAGCTGCTGCTGCGCGTGCTTGCGTTCGTTCGATTCGCTGCTGAGCTGCGATTTGGCTGCGCGCGCCTGGTCCATGGCCTCGCGCAGCTGCCCGATACGCTCGTTCTGCCAGTGCGCGACCAGGCCCACCTCGTTGCGCGCCGAGGCGTCGAGCACGACGTTGAGGGCGTCCTCGGTGCTGTGGCTGCTGGCGAGCTGGTCGATCATCGTCTTCAGCGGGCGGATTACCAGTGCGCGCAGGGCGAAGAAGGCGAGGATCAGGGTGAGCGTCACCAGCCCGAGCGTGACCACCAGGGACTGCCTGAACAGATAGCTGGCACCGGCAAAGCCCTCGTTGGCGGCGGTGACGCGCACCAGGGTCCAGGCCGGATTCTTGAGATCAAATACTGTGGCCCATGCTTCCTCGCGCAGCACGGCGTCCTGCGGCATCGCCGTGCGCTCCACCTTGCTCTCGGCGCTGGCGACCAGCTCGGCCGACCAGATGCTGGAGAGGATGTCGTCGGCCTCCTGCCGCGAGAGCGCGCGGGTGCCGTCCTTGAGCGCCGAGACCTGCCGCGCGTCATAGCGGTTGGAGCGGGTCATGGCAGCGTGGATTTCCTCACGCCTTTTGAATGCGGCCAGCGCCAGCGGTGCGTAGGCCGGTTCGGTCTTGGCCAGCTCGGCGATGGTCATGCCGGGGGTGAGGCGTGCACCGAGCGTGGCGGCGACCTTGGCAGAGGCCCCCAGCAATCTCTGCTCGCCGTCGAGCAGCAGGGCATAGCCGCCGCTGTCAGTCGCCAGCTGGCTGAATCGCTGGTTGAGCAGGGCGGCATCGAGCGAGACGGTGGCGACACCGGCAAAGCCGCTGGCGAGCTGGATGGGCACGACGTAGGTCAGCACATCGCGGTTGAGCACCGGTTCCTTGCGGCGGTCCGTCCAGTAACCACGGCCAATGCCCAGATAGCGCCCCGGGGTGTACCAACGCTCGCGGTAGTAGGGGGCGCTGCGGGTGTCGTTGTAGTCATTCCGGGCGATGAGCACACCCTCGTTGTCGCGCACCCAGTAGAGGCTGCTGCGCTCGGTGGCCCCGGCGATCTGGTTGGGCTCGGGCCAGATGCCGAGGCTGGAGACAATCTGCCCGCTCGGGCGATTGCGCATCAGGGTGGGGCCGACCCCGCTCAGTTGTTCCAGCTGCAAGTCAGGCGCGGCCGCGAGATTGGCCAGTGCGGCGGCCAGTGCCTGCGCATCGCCGACCAGGGTGCGCAGGTCGGCTGCTAGCCTTAAACCCGTCTCCTGCTCGTAGCGAAAACTCTCGTCCAGCAGTTTTTCCTGCACCAGGGTGCGGCTGGCGAGAAACGCCCCGGCCGCGAGCAGCAGCAGGGCCAGCAGGAACAGGATGCCGAGCTTGAATTGCAGGCTCTGGGTGAAGCCCAGCCCCACATTCGCCGCTGCGTTCTTTCGCACCCTCTTGAGGTCGGCTCTGGCCATGCTGTAGGCGGTGCGAAGGGGTGGCGGATCAGTCGCTTAGAAGGGATTGTGCAAGTAACGCATCATAGCCTGAGCGATGAGCGGTTTCGTGATTTCCGGTGGCTTCGGGCTTACTGACGGCGGGTTTGCGACGAAAGCCACTGCGTAGCACCTTCATGGGCCACGGCATGGAAGCGCAGGCCCTCCCCATAGAGTGCTTGTAGCCGCGCTTCGTCGAGCACGCTGGCCGCTGCGCCGGTGGCGAGCATGCGGCCCCCGCGCATCAGGCTGACCTGGTCAGCATGGCTCGATGCCAGGTTGAGGTCGTGCAGGCTGATCAGGATGGCGAAGCCTTTGCGGGCCAGTCCATGCAGCAGGGCAAGCACGGCATGCTGATGGACGAGATCAAGGCTGTGGGTCGGCTCGTCCAGCAGCAGGATCGGGGCCGGTGCGTCCCAGACCTGCGCCAGCACCCGCGCCAGCTGCACGCGGCGCCGCTCGCCGCCGGAAAGCGTCGGGTAGCGCCGTGCGGCCAGCACGCTGGTGTGTGTAGCTTCCATCACTGCATCGACCACCTCGTGGGTGGTGGCAGTCCGCTGATCTTTGCAGGGGTGGCGGCCGAGTGTCACCAGCTCACGCACGCCGAGTGAAAAGCTCAGCGCATCGTATTGCGGCAGCACCGCACGGCGGCGGGCCTGAGCGAGCGTGTCGTGCGCCTGCAAGGGCAGTCCATCGAGCAGCAGCCTTCCGCTTTGTGGTGGCCATTCGCCCGCCAGTGCGCGCAGCAGGGTGGATTTACCGGCCCCATTGGGGCCGAGCAGCACGTGCAGCTCGCCGGCGGTGACGCTCAGGCTGATGTCCTGCAACAGCGGCACGTTCTGCCGCACGATGCCGAGCTGCTCGGCTCTCAAGCCGCTCATGGCGCATCGGCCCGGCGCAGCAGCAGCAGGAACAGCGGCACGCCGAGCAGGGCGGTGAGCACACCGACGGGGATTTCCAGCGGTGCCAACACGGTGCGGGCGGCGGTATCTGCAAGGATCAAGAGCGTGGCCCCCAGTAGCCCCGCAGCAGGCAGCAGCAGCCGGTGGCCAGGGCCAATCATCAATCGCAGCAGGTGCGGCACGATCAGGCCGATGAAGCCGATGATGCCGGCGAGTGCCACAGCCGTTGCGGCCGCCAGCGCGACCAGCAGCAGCAGCCGGCGTTTCAAGGGTTCGATCTCAATCCCCAGGTGTTCTGCCTCGGCCTCGCCCAGCAGCAATACATCGAGCGCACGCGCCTCGCGCGGCAGCCACAGGGCAATACCAAGCAGCAGGGGCAGGCCTATGGCCAGCTGCGGCCATCCCGCACGGCCCAGGCTGCCGTAGAACCAGATGGTGAGGTCGCGCAGTGCCGCATCGCTGGCGAGGGTTTGCAGCAGGGCGATGCCGGCACCAGCCAGAGCATTGATCGAGATGCCCGCCAGCAGCAGCGTGGCGATATCGGTGACGCCATTTTTTCTGGACAGTCGCATGACCAGCGCGGTGCCCAGCAGGGCACCCAGCGTCGCGGCGAGAGGCAAGCCGATGTGCAAAACCAGCCCAGTACCCGCATGCAGCAGAGGCATCAGCACCAGGCAACCCGCAGCCGCCAGCGCCGCACCGCCGGAAATGCCCAAGAGGCTCTGCTCCGCCAGCGGATTGCGGAATAAGGCCTGCAAGACCACGCCGGTCTGCGCCAGCGAGGCCCCGATGGCGAGTGCCAGCAAGGTGCGTGGCAGGCGCACATCAAGGACGACGGCTCGCACCCAGTGCTCGATGGGCATCGAGCCGATGCCAAGAGCGGCCAGCACCTGTTGGGCTGACAGCAGCGCGGCACCGAGCGCGAGGCTCAGCAGGCTGGTGGCGAGGAGAAGGAGAAACCCTGCAATCAGGATGTGGGTGCTGCGCATGGCGGCATTATTGCCGCCATGACGGTTCCTGACATTACTTATTGAGAATGAGCTTGTCGTTGCGGGTGAGCTTCAGGCGGTATTCCTCACCGCGGTGCTCGATGATCAGCTCGCAGCCGTTTCGGAAGAGGTCTTCGCTTTTGAGGCGGGTTTTAGAGACCTGGGGGCGTAGGCTGGTCAGGGAGGGGAACAGGCTGGGGCGTTGCAGGGTGAGCGTGGTCATGGCTTTTGGTTCCGGCAGCGGGTGGGTGCTCGCACAGTAAATAATAATTATTCGCATTTGTAAACGTCATTGCCGCCTGCAATCAATGCGCGTTGCCAACGCCATGAGGCAGACGCCCGCTGGTATACTCGGCACCCCGCGAATGTGGCGGAATTGGTAGACGCACTGGATTTAGGTTCCAGCGGGGCAACCCGTGCGAGTTCGAGTCTCGCCTTTCGCAGGCTTCGTACAAGCCTCTCTCTTAAATATAAATAGACCTCATGCAAGTCCAACTCGAATCCCAAGCCGGCCTCGCCCGCACCCTGCGCGTCCAGATTCCCGCCGAGCGGCTGGAAAAGGCCGTCGCCGAGCAGATCAAGCGCATGGCGGCGCGCACCAAGACGCCGGGTTTTCGCCCCGGCAAGACCCCGCTGAAGATCATCGAGGCGCAGTACAAAGATGCTGCCCGCTATGAGGCGATGAATGACCTAGTCAACAAGACCTACCCCGAAGCCCTCGACAAGGCCCAGGTCGAACCCGCAGGCCAGCCCCGCGTGGAGATCGTCAATGCTGCTGAAGGCGTTGAGTACACCGTGCATTTCGACGTGTATCCCACCATCACGCTCGACAAGCTCGATGGCTTTGCCATCAATAGGCCGGTGGTCGAGATCACCGAGCCTGATGTGGACCGTTTGATCGAAAACCTGCGCCGCGCGCGCAAGACCTTTGCCGAGGTGAGCCGTGCAGCCGCCGATGGCGACCAGGTGACAGTGGATTTCGTCGGCAAGCTTGATGGTGAGGAATTCCAGGGCGGCAAGGGCAATGACGTCAACTTCGAGATTGGTTCCGGCCAGTTCCTGCCCGACCTTGAGAAGGGCATCGTGGGTCACAGCACGGGTGAGAGCTTCACGGTGGAAGTGAACTTCCCCGCCGATTACCGCGCCGAGCCGCTGAAGGGCAAGACTGCCCAGTTCGACGTGATTCTCAAGGCCGTGAAGGAAGTTGTGCTGCCCTCGCTGGCAGATGATGAATTTCTGGGCGCACACGGCGTCAAGGCTGGTGAGGGCGAACAGGGTCTGCGTGCGAAGAGCCGCGTGGCACTTGAAAACGAGCGCAACAAGGCCACCAAGGGTCGCATCAAGGGCCAGGTGCTGGAGCAGCTGCTGGCTGCCCACCCGATCGAGGTGCCGCAAAGCCTCATCGCCCAGGAGCTGCCACGCCTGCGCGAGGAAGCCGCCAACCGCATGAACATGGGCAAGATCACCGCCGATAAGGCACGCGAGCTGCTTCCCGACCAGCTGTTCGAGGCCACCGCCAAGCGCCGTGTGGCGCTGGGTCTGCTGATCGGCGAGGTCATCAAGTCGCGCAACATCCAGCTCGATGCCGCCCGTGTCGAACAGACTCTGGGCGAGATGGCGACCGACTACGAACAGCCGGACGAAGTCAAACAGTTCTACCGCTCGCGTCCCGACATGCTGCAGGGCCTGCGCGCCGTGGTGCTGGAAGACCAGGTGGTGGAGTCGCTGACCGCAGCCGCGACCGTGACCGACGTGCCAATGTCACTCGAGCAGCTCTTGAATCCCCAGGCGCAGACCTGATTACCGTGCTAACGACCGTCGTCTCGACGGTCTTCGCTTGAAGAACAACTACGAGAGTGCGTCCATGAACTTGCGTCCCCAATCCAATCTCGTGCCGATGGTGGTGGAACAGACCGCCCGTGGCGAGCGCGCCTTCGACATCTTTTCGCGCCTGCTGAAAGAGCGGGTGATTTTCCTGGTCGGCCCCATCGACGACATGGTTTCCAACCTGGTCGTCGCCCAGCTGCTTTTTCTCGAGTCCGAGAACCCGGACAAAGACATCAGCCTCTACATCAACTCGCCGGGCGGCGTGATTACCAGCGGCATGGCCATCTTCGACACCATGCGCTTCATCAAGCCGGATGTGTCCACCCTCTGCATTGGCCAGGCTTGCAGCATGGGCAGCTTTCTGCTGGCGGCCGGCGCCAAGGGCAAGCGATTCGCGCTGCCTCACTCGCGGGTGATGATCCACCAGCCTTCCGGCGGCACCCAAGGGCAGGCGACCGACATCGAGATCCAGGCCCGCGAGATTCTCAAGATGCGCGAGCAGCTCAACAAGCTCTACGCCGAGTTCACCAGCCAGCCCTTGGAGCGCATCGAGCGCGACATGGAGCGCGACCGCTTCATGTCCGCTGCCGAGTCGAAGGACTACGGCCTGATAGACGCCGTGATCAGCACCCGTGCCCCGGTGGCCACACCCGCCGCAACGTGATCAGCTAGCACGCTAATTGCAGGGATTTGACAGTTGTTTTGCAGTGCAGTGACCGCATGCTATAACGCTTGAGTTATCAGGTGGGTTCGCTGCGGAGGTCAGGGACGTTCAATGAGTGCAGATGCGCGTGGTACCAACAACAACGGGCGGGTTCTCTATTGCTCGTTCTGCGGCAAGTCCGAGCATGAGGTTCGCAAGCTGATTGCGGGCCCTTCGGTCTACATCTGCGATGAATGCGTTGACCTGTGCAACGACATTATCCGTGAGGAAGTCCACGCCAAGCCACAGATCAAGGGCCTGCCCAAGCCGACCGAAATCCGCGCGGTGCTCGACGAGTACGTGATCGGCCAGGAACAGGCCAAGAAAGTGCTGGCTGTTGCCGTCTACAACCACTACAAGCGCCTTTCCACCAAGGGCCAGCCGAATGGCGACGTCGAACTCGCCAAGTCCAACATCCTGCTGATCGGCCCCACTGGCTCTGGCAAGACCCTGCTCGCCGAAACGCTTGCGCGGCTGCTGGATGTGCCTTTCGCCATCGCCGATGCCACCACGCTAACTGAAGCCGGCTATGTCGGCGAGGATGTCGAGAACATCATCTCGCGCCTCCTGCAAAAGTGCGATTACGATGTGGAAAAGGCCCAGCGCGGCATCGTCTACATCGACGAGATCGACAAGATCGCACGCAAGTCGGAGAACCCCTCGATCACGCGCGACGTGTCGGGCGAGGGCGTGCAGCAGGCGCTGCTCAAGCTCATTGAAGGCACCGTGGCGCAGGTGCCGCCGCAGGGTGGCCGCAAGCATCCGCAGCAGGAGTTCCTGCAGGTCAACACGGCCAACATTCTCTTCATCTGCGGTGGTGCTTTCGCAGGCCTTGATCGCGTCATCCACCAGCGCCTCGACAAGGGCGGCATTGGCTTTGGTGCGGATGTGAAGTCCAAGTCCGACGCCAAGGCTCTCAACGACACGCTCAAGAATCTGGAGCCGGACGATCTGGTGCGCTTCGGCCTCATCCCCGAATTCATTGGCCGCCTGCCGGTGGCCGCGGTTCTGGACGAACTCGACGAGCGCGCGCTCATCTCGATACTGCGCGACCCGAAGAACGCATTGATCAAGCAGTACCAGAAGCTGTTCCAGATGGAAAACGTGAGCCTTGAGTTCCGCGAGGATGCGCTGATGGCGGTGGCCAAGCGCGCCCGCGAGCGCAAGACCGGTGCGCGCGGGCTGCGCACCATCATCGAGAAGATACTGCTCGACACCATGTACGACCTGCCGGCCATGCAGAACGTGAGCAAGGTCGTGGTCGATGAGGCCGTGGCGAGAGGCGATTCCAAGCCCATTATCCTCTACGAGAACAAGGATGTTGCAGTGAAGCAGTCTGCTTGAAAACAAAGCCCCGCTCTGCGGGGTTTTTGCTGAGCGGCTTGAATGACAGCGCAACGCCGCCATGCTTGAGGCGCGGCATAATCGAAGTGATTACCGGAACCCAAAATGAGCTCAGCCCATATCGCACCCGTCCTGCCATTGCGCGACGTCGTGGTCTATCCCCACATGGCGATCCCTTTGTTCGTCGGTCGTGAAAAATCGGTGCGTGCACTCACCGCTGCCATGCAGGATGACAAGCGCATCCTGCTGGTGGCACAGAAATCGGCTGACACCGACGAGCCGGGCGTGGATGACCTCTACAGCGTCGGCACGCTCGCCAGCATCCTGCAAATGCTGCGCCTTCCGGATGGCACCGTGAAAGTGCTGGTAGAGGGTGGGCAGCGGGCTGCGGTGCTCAAAGTCACCGAGCCGGGCGATCATCTGGTCGCCAGCTACGAATCGCTCTCCGAGCCCGAAGCCGGTGCCAGCGAGCACGAGATCGACGCGCTGATGCGTTCGGCAGTTTCCACTTTCGAGCAGTACGCCAAGCTCAACAAGAAGGTGCCTGCCGAGCTGCTGCCTTCGCTGACCGCGATGGATGCTGCCGGCCGCCTCGCCGACACCATCGCTGCGCATCTTTCGCTGAAGCTTGAAGACAAGCAGAAAGTGCTGGAGGCTGCCGATGCGAAGTCACGCCTCGAACTGGTGCTGGCACAGATGGAAGGCGAGATCGACGTCTTGCAGATCGAGAAGAAGATTCGCGGCCGCGTGAAGCAGCAGATGGAGAAGAACCAGCGCGAGTACTATCTGAATGAGCAGATGAAGGCCATCCAGAAGGAACTCGGCGAGAACGAGGATGCGCCCAACGAGCAGGAGGAACTCTCCCGCAAGATCGAAAAATCCGGCATGCCGAAAGCGGCCAAGGACAAGGCGCGCCACGAGTTCAACAAGCTCAAGATGATGCCCGCGATGTCGGCCGAAGCCACCGTCGTGCGCAACTACCTCGACTGGCTGACACAGGTGCCCTGGAAGGCCAAGAGCAAGGCGCGTATCGACCTTGCCATCGCCGAGGCCAAGCTCGACGAAGACCACTATGGTCTAGAGAAAGTGAAAGAGCGCATCGTCGAGCACCTCGCCGTGCAGGCGCGCGTGAAGAAGCTCAACGGCCCGATACTCTGTCTCGTCGGCCCGCCCGGTGTGGGCAAGACCTCTCTCGGCCGCTCGATTGCCGAGGCGCTCAACCGCAAGTTCGTGCGCATGTCGCTTGGCGGCGTGCGTGACGAGGCCGAGATTCGCGGCCACCGTCGCACCTACATCGGCTCGATGCCGGGCAAGCTGGTGCAGAACCTCGCCAAGGTGAAGGTG
>JAZKHC010000030.1:0-2610 GCA_040385605.1 Pseudomonadota bacterium | reverse complement strand
CCGTCGGGGCCGTGCTGCTGCTGATCGAGACGGCTGCTGGTGCGGCGGCACCCGCCGAATCACCAGCTGCCGCCGCATCACCCGCGCCTGGTGCGACGGCTGCACCCGCAAAGGTAGCCGCCGCACCGGTCGCTGCCGCTGCCAAACCCGCCGCCCCGCTGCGCGCCGATGGCGAGAAGCCGCTGGCCGCCCCCAGCGTGCGCAAGCGTGCGCGCGAACTCGGCATTGATCTCACTGAGGTCGCAGGCAGCAAGAAGGGTGGTCGCATCGGCCACGAAGATCTCGATGCCCACGGCAGCGCCCCACAAGCCGCTACACCTGCTGCCACCTTGCCCGCCAGCACCATGGTCAAGGCCACGGGCGTCGAGCAGATCAAGATCATCGGCATGCGCCGCAAGATCGCCGAGAGCATGCAGCGCAGCAAGCGCAACATCCCGCACTTCGCCTACGTCGAAGAGATCGACGTCACCGAGCTGGAAGCGCTGCGCGTCCACCTCAATGCCAGCAAGCAGCCGGATCAGACCAAGCTGACGCTGTTGCCCTTCCTGATGCGGGCGATGGTCAAGGCCGTGCCGCTGTTCCCCAACGTCAATGGCAACTACGACGATGAGGCGGGTATTTTCCACCGCCACAGCGCGCTGCACATCGGCGTGGCGGCACAGACGCCGCAGGGCCTGATGGTGCCGGTCGCCAAGCACGCCGAGAGCATGGACCTCTGGGCCTGCGCCGCTGAGTTGAAGCGAGTCGCCGAAGCCGCCAAGAGCGGCAAGGCCAAGCGCGAGGAGCTGACGGGTTCCACCATCACCATCAGCAGTCTGGGCACGATGGGCGGCATCGTCAGCACGCCGATCATCAACGCACCGGAAGTCGCCATCGTCGGCGTCAACAAGATGGTCGAGCGGCCGATGGTGAAGAACGGCCAGGTGGTGATCCGCACGATGATGAATCTTTCATCGAGCTTCGATCACCGAATCGTCGATGGCTACGATGCCGCCAGCTTCATCCAGAAACTCAAGCAGCTGCTGGAAAACCCTGCGACGATCTTCATGCCCTGAGAAGGACTGCCGTGCAAATTCGAATCGACGATTCGCTGCGGCCTCGAAATTGCGGCACTTTTTCAAGAACATCACCCCGACACGAATGCCGCTTTTAGCGTAGCTTCGAAGCAGGCGGGTTGGAAGTGGTTATGGGCCTGATCTAAGCAGCGTATTCATAAATCTCATTCTGTATCCTAGCGATTGTTAGGCACAGCGATTTAAATAGGCATTTGTTGAACATCCTCAATCTCGGAAGGGAGTCCCTGCAGATGTCATCCCCGATTCCATTTTTAAGCAATCCGGGCCACTGCCCCACCTGCGATCAGGCGAGCCAGTTCGTCGCTAACGACGCATGGCTGAGAGATAGCTACCGCTGCTCGAATTGCGGCAGCATCCCTCGCGAACGGGCACTGACGGCAGTTATCGAATCCTACTTCCCCGATTGGCGTGATCAGGTCATTCACGAGTCCTCGCCCAGCCGCCGTGGAGCGAGCAAACGACTTGCCGAACAATCCCCGCAGTACATCACTTCGCAGTTTTTTCTTGATCAAGCACTTGGCAGTTTCAAGGATGGCGTCCGCTGCGAAAATCTTGAATCGCTTACTTTTGCAAACGAGAGCATCGGCCTGCATGTGACGCAAGATGTGCTCGAGCACGTCTTTGACCCGGCCAAAGTGTTTAGCGAGATTGCCCGCACTCTGAAACCAGGCGGGGCGCATGTCTTTACAGTGCCGATGGTCAATAAGCACCGCCCATCCAGGCTCCGTGCGTGTATCAGCGAGACTGGCAAAATCAGTTACTTGCTACCCCCGGCTTACCACGGCAACCCGATTAGTAGCGAGGGTTCCCTAGTCACAATGGACTGGGGTTTTGATATATGTCAGCACATCTTTGAAGCCTGCGGCCTGTTCACACAAATCATTTATATCGATGACGTCGGCAGAGGCATCCGGGCCGAGTACATCGAAGTGTTGATTACATTCAAGCCGGGCAAAACGAGCAACCTGACATAGCGCAGCGCATTCCATCTTCAAGGGCATTTTCGTAAGAGATCGCTCTGCCACTAGGGAATACGACGTTCCTGCTGCTGTGCTGCCCTAGCTCTTTCGTTTCTTCACCGCCAGCTCCAGCGCCTCCAGCTCTTCGGCCATGTAGGTGGCGAGACGCTGCATGTGCGGCAGGGTGTCGCGGCAGCCGGTGAAGCCGACGTTGAACTGGCCGTTGTAGCTCACCACCGTGATGTTGAGCGCCTGGCCGTGGCTGAGCAGTGAGATGGGATACATCTGTTCCAGCCTCGCACCGTTGAAATAGAGCGTCTGCGAAGGACCCGGCACATTGCTGATGGTGATGTTGAACATCGGCTTGGTGCGCCCGCCCAGCCCCAGCAGCATGCTGAGGATATACGGGGCCATGAACACCATCGTGTAGTTGGCGAGCCCGGCCTTGGGCATGGCCTGCAGCTTGTCCTTGGCGATGGCGATGGATTCCTTGATGCCGCGCAGGCGCTTCATCGGGTCGCCGATCTGGGTGTTGAGGTTGGCGATGATGAAGCTGATGGCATTGCCGCTGTCGG
>JAZKHC010000029.1:0-7620 GCA_040385605.1 Pseudomonadota bacterium | reverse complement strand
TTCGGCTACTGCCACTACACGCTCAACGTGAAGGCGCTGGTGCCGCGTGGCGTGAGTCTCTGAGCCGCGTCGGCGATGTCCGGTTTGGCGTGCGGAAGGCGTTAGGAGGGTTGACTCATCCCACCCTTCAGCGAGGTTCCAGCCATGTCTTCATTCCGCATCTGCTCCGCGTTTCGTCTCAGCCCGCTGCTGCTGGCGCTGGCGGCCTCCTTCACCGCGCAGGCGGGCGGTGTGGATGGCGGCACGGCGGCGGGGGATGGGGTCGCGGTCGGTCCCGGCACGCTGGCCAATCCGGCCGGTGCCGCACTGGGCAGCGGCGCACAGGCCAGCGGCGGCGTCGGCAGCACCGCCGTCGGCGCACTCAGCGTGGCACCGGGTGCGACCGCCTCGGCCTTCGGCTTCGGTGCTGCGGCGCAGGCGGACAGCGCCATCGCCGTCGGTGCCTTCTCGCAGGCGCTGGGGTTGGCCTCGACGACGCTGGGGGTGAGCAGCCGCGCCACCGGCAATTTCTCGATGGCGCTCGGCGACAGCAGCCTCGCACGCGGCAACAACAGTACCGTCCTCGGTCGCGGCTCGGCCACGTTCGCGGGGGCCACTTCCAGCATCGCCATCGGCAATGGCACCGGCGTGACCGAGTTCGTCGATACCGATGGCGATGGCCTGGGTGATTCGGTGCTGGCGGTGGATGGCGCGCGCGTCGGCCTCAATGTCGGCGATGGTCTCGCCATCGGTCGCGGCGCGCGGGTGAACGCGCTGGGCGGCATGGCGCTGGGCGTGGCGGCGACGGTGTCGGTGCGCGATGCGATCAGCTTCGGCAACCTGAGTGCAGCCAATGGCCAGAACGCCGTGGCACTCGGCTACACCGCCCTCGCAGGCGCCAATGCGGCACTGGCGCTGGGCGATCACAGCACGGCGAGTGGTTTTTCTTCGACCGCCGTCGGTGCTTACACGCAGGCCGGCACGCAGGCGGCGGCAGTTGGTTATATGGCGAATGCCAGCGGTGGTAATTCGGTGGCGATTGGCCTGCTGAGTACCGCCACGGCCAACCGCGCGGTGGCACTGGGCGAGCAGGCCGCCGCCAGCAACGAGAACGCGCTGGCGCTGGGCGTATCCACACAGGCCAGCGGCAACAATGCCATCGCCCTCGGCAACCAGGCCATCGCCAGCAACCAGAACAGCCTGGCACTCGGTGTGGCCACGCGCTCGCTGGGCGACCGCAGCCTGGCGCTGGGCAGCGGCGCGTATGCCCTGGGCGACTACGGCAGCGCGCTGGGCCGCACCGCCGCCGTGTTCGGCGGCGCGACCCATGGCGTGGCGATTGGTTCTGGCTCGGCCACGCCCGTGGCGGTGGATACCAACGGCGATGGCGTGGCGGACGAGAGCCTGGCCCCCGATGCCGCGCGCATCGGTTTCAACGCCGCCAACAGCGTCGCGCTGGGCCACAACGCGCAGGTGGGCGATGGCGCAGCGAGTGCGGTCGCCCTCGGTGATGGCAGCCGCGCCACGGCGATCAACAGCGTGGCGCTGGGGAGTGGGTCGGTCGCAGCGGCTGCCAGCACGGTGAGCATCGGTGCGGTGGGCAGCGAACGGCGGCTGGTGAATCTCGCTGCCGCGACCGCTGTGACCGACGCGGTGAACCTGGGCCAGTTGCAGGCCGCGATTGCAGCGGTGCCGGGCACTGATCTCACGGCCGTGAATGCCAGCATCGGCGCGCTGCAAACCAGCGATGCGACCCAGAACACGCGGCTGAGTACGGCGGAGACGAACATCACCGCGCTGCAAGCCAGCGATGCCACACAAAACACCCGCCTTGGTGCCGCCGAGGGCAGCATCACCACCTTGTCAGCGCGCACCAGCACAGTGGAGACGAGCCTCGCCACGCTGCAAGCCACCAGCGGCACGCAGGACACCCGCATCAGCGCCACCGAAACGGGACTGACGGCTGTCGGCAGCCGGGTGAGCCTGCTGGAGATCAGCGACGCCGCACAGGGCACGCGGCTCAGCGCCGCCGAGGCCAGCAACACGGCGCAGGATGCGCGCCTTGCCAGCAGCGAAGCGGTGAATGCGACGCAGGACAACCGGCTCGCCACCACCGAAAGCATCAACGCCACCCAGACCACGCGGCTCGACCAGAGCGAGGCCGCCTTGCTGGCGCAGGGCACGCGCCTCGGCAGCGTCGAGGCGAGCAACACCGTGCAGGACGTGCGGCTTGCCAGCGCAGAGGCCATCAACGGCACGCAGGACGCGCGAATCGCCAGCACCCAGACCGAGATCGACAGCGTGGCGGACGAGGGCGCTGCCCTGCGCGCTGCACTGCAAGCCCGCACGCAATATCAGCAGGCCACGGCCGCAGCGGGTGTGAGCGATGCCATCACGCTCGGCAACGGCGCGAACACCGCCGGCAGCCACAGCGTGACGCTCGGCAGCGGTGCGAGCACCGCGAGTGCGGGCGCGATTGCCATCGGCCAGAACGCCACGGCGATGCAGGCCAACAGCGTGGCGATTGGCGCGGGCGCGGTGGCGCGCTCGTCCGTCGCGGTGGGCACGGGGGCCGCGGCCACCGGCAGCAACACCACGGCACTCGGCGACAACGCACTGGCGAGCGGGGCCTTCGCGGTCGCCATCGGCAACAACGCGCAGGCCACGGCCGACAACAGCGTCGCACTCGGCAATGGCAGCGTGGCGGGCGAGGCCAATACGGTGAGCGTCGGCAGCAGCGGCAATGCGCGGCGCGTCACCAACGTCGCGCGCGGCGTCAACGCCAGCGATGCGGTGAATGTCGGCCAGTTCAACGAGGCCTTTGCAGGCCGGGACGAGGCCCTCGCCCGCACCGGCAAGCTCAGCTACCAGGGCACCGCCATCGCACTCGCCACCAGCCCCAATGCGGTGATTCTCAAGCCCGGCCAGATGGCCCTCACCACCGGCTTCGGGGCCTATCGCGGCGAGCAGGCGCTGGGCTTCAACATCTCGCGGCTGGCCGACAACGGTGCCAGCGCCTTCAACCTCGGTTTTGGATTTGCAGGGCAGGACTCCACCGCCGTGCGGGCGAGTGCGAGCTTCATCCTGGGCGGGCCATGAACGCGCAGCACCTCGCCCTGCGCGCCTTGCTGTTGCTGATGGCGGCACTGCTGCTGGTGCAGGGCGCGCAGCTCGCCAGCGCGCTGTGGCTGCTGCGCGGCGATGCCTTGCGGGTCAGCGGCTTTGTCTGGGGTGCGCTCGCGTTCAAGGGCTTGCTGCTGCTGCTCAACGCGGCCGTGGTGGCGGTGCTCTGGCGCTTGTCCGGTTTGGGCCGCGCGCGCCGTTTGCTGGATTGAGTCCCACCGCACTTCGAGGAATGCCCCATGTCCATCCGTCTGCCCACGCTGCTGCTCGCCTGCTGCGCACTGCCCGCACAGGCGCTTGAACCGCTCTGCGACACCTACCTGAAAGCCGTCGAGAAAACATCGACCCAGCCCGCCCGCCAGATGGTCAGCGACCTCGGCGAAGGCCTGCGAACCGAGGCCATCGTCATCGACAACAAGATGTACATGAAGGTGGACGGCGCATGGATGAAGGGCCCGCCCACCTTCACCCAGATGGAGGCCAAGCTCAACGCCGAGCTGCGCAGCGGCAAGACCAAGCTCTGGGGCTGCAAGAAGCTCGGCCGCGAGACGGTGGATGGCATCGCCACCACCGTCTACAGCTACGAGATCGACCTGCACGGCCTGCCTGCACCGAAGGAACCCGCCAAGGTCTATGTCGGTGACGATGGCCTGATCTACGCGCAGAGCAGTGATGGCGCCAAGGTGCGCTACCGCTACACCGGCGTGACGGCGCCGAAGGTGGGCCAGTGAGCGCGCTGCGGCTGGGTGCGGCGCTGGCGGTGCTGCTGCTGAGTGCCTGCGGCAAGAGCAGCGAGACGAGCCCTGCGGCGGCCAGCGACTGGCCGGCTTTCGACCAGCCCAGCGCCAAGCCGGTTGCCAAGGCCGCGCTGCCCAAGGCCTGCGCGCTGGTCACCGCCGAGCAGGCCGAGGCCCTGCTGCAACAGCCGGTGGCGCTGATGAGCGACGAGCCGGAGAACTGCATCTGGACCAGCAGCGGCCATCCCACCCAGATCACGATGCTGATGGTGAACCTCGTGCAGAACGAGGATGAGACGATGGCGCAGACCGTGTTCAACGGGCTGACCGGCTTGCAGGGCAACGTCAGCAGCATGGCCAACGCCCAGCTGGGGCAGCCGAACAAGAAGTCCGGCCAGGAGCTGGAAGAGATCGGCGACGAGGCCTGGATGAGCGGCAGCAACATGGACCTCATTGCGACGAAGCAGATCGTCGCGCGCAAGGGCGCGGTGATCTTCAACCTCAACATCACCGGCATGAGCAAGAGCAACAAGCTCGAAGGCTTTGATGCGCGGCTGATCGCACTCGCCCAGTCTGCGGTGCCGCAGCTGTGAGCCGCGCACTCGTCCTGCTGCTGGCTGCACTCTGGCTGCCGATGGCCGCCCGCGCCGAGGGCGAGGCGAGCGATGCGAAATCCAGCGTGCGCGTGCTGCCTGCCAGGCCCATCGAGCCGGGTGCCGCCGTCACCATCGACGGCATCGCGCCGCTGGATGCGCAGGGCGCGGTGGCGGTGCGCATCCAGCCACCGAACAGCGCGCCGCAGATCAAGCTCGATGTGAAGCCTTCGGGCAATGGCGATTACAGCGTGACCTTCAAGGGCACCAGCAGCCCCGGCACCTACGGCGTGGGTGTGTCCTCGCCCGGCGGCAAGGCGGTGGGCAGTGCGCGCTTCGAGGTGGTGGTGATGGAGGATGTCGATGTGCTGGAAATCGCGGTCGCCAAGGCACTTGATGAGGCGGAGGCGATTGAGGATGTGCTCGACGATATCGAGAGCGATCTGGAAGCACAGATTCCGAAGCTGCCGGACAATCCGGCCAAGGAGGAATTGAAGGCTCGGCTCGACGAGATCAAGACCGAGTTGCGCCGGGCGAAGAACAGCCATGCCGCCGTGAAAGAAGTGCTCGAACCCATCCGCCAGTTGGCAGCGAGTGACCCGGCGCTCAAGCCGCTGCTGCGTCTGCCCGCGCAGGCACTCGAAGACTGGACGAAACGCAGCGCCGACGAGCGCCAGCGCATCGTCAACCAGCTCTCTTCCAGCCGCCGCGCGAACGTCACCTGCGAGCAGCTGGAGCGGGTGATCGAGGGCTTCAAGTTTGCGGGTGCGCTGGTCAAGGCACTGGTTGAGCCGCTCTCGCTCATCACCGATCCGCTCAAGGAACTGGCGAAGAATGTCGCCCAGAAAGTGGCCACCCCGGCGCTGCAAAAGCTCAATCTCGCGCCCGACAAAATGCGCGGCCTGCTCGACAAGCTGGCCGAGAGAAAGGAGTCGCTGGAGAACGCCGTCGGCAAGGCCTATGGCCACGCCGAGAGCAAGAAGAAATCGCAGCAAGGCCTGCTGGAAAAGCTCAGTAATGCGGCAGCCTGGCTGGCGGGCAAGGTGTTCGACCGCTACTGCGAACGCTTTTCCGGCCCCTTCGACGGTCAGATGTTTGCCGAGTTCTTCGCGCAACAAAGCGGCGAGAAATGGTGGGAATACACGATGCGTCTCAAGGGCCAGCTCGACCTGCGCTATGCGAAGAACAGCATGGCCGGTGCGGCGACCGAAGTGAACGGCGAGTTCACCGGCCAGGCCGTAGATTTCACCCTGAAGGAAGACGCCATCCGCATCGGCTGGCCCAAGCTGATGGCGAGCGCGAAGCTGTTCAAGCGCAGCGCCTTGCCGGTGCCATGGCTGTTCGGCACGCCGCTGCCGGATGACCCGCGCGGCGTGGAGATCGAAGGCAAGGCCGCCGCCGTGCTGGTGAAGCCCTATAGCTTCATGGTGCCGGTGAAGGGCGAGCTGGTGGACGATGTGCTCTCGCTGCGCTTCGGCAACGCCACCAACGATTTCACCGCGAGTGCCAGAGTGGTCTACGTCATCGTCTCGCCGCTCTCGCTGGTGCCGGTCGCCACTGCGTTCGAGCTGCCGTACAAGGATGCCGGTTTCTTCTTTCTGCGCGTCGGCAAGGGCGAGGCGGTGAAGCTGAAGGTGAAACGCGGCGCGAAGGCGATGAGCGTCAGCGAGACCATCGAAGCCGACAAGGGCGTGGCCGTCGCCAAGGGGCGCTATTCACTGAAGCTCGATCTCTGCAATCCGGCGGGCAAATGCTGAGGGCGCTGTGGCCCCTGCTGCTGTGCGGGATGAGTGCGGTGCAGGCCGCCGAGCCAGTGCGCATTCCGCTCGTCGTGGGCTTAAGCGTCACCACCGCCATTGCCGAGCCTGAGGGCGACTACGAGAGTCGCAAGCGGCTCGCGCAGCGCAGTGCGGACGGCTGGCAGCTGATCTACGCCACCGAGCAGCCAGGGGCGAACGGCCAGTTGGAGCGCTTCGAGAGCCAGCGCCTGCTGCACGATGCCGACCTCACCACCGCACGCAGCTATCGCAGCCGCTTCGAGGCCAACACAGACGAGGACTACCCCGGCACCACGGCGCTGGGCGCTTCTGCGGCCGTGCTCAACGACTTGAAGGCGAGTGGCAACAGCCGTTTTGCGCTGGTGGGCGAAGATCGCTTCATGGCCAATGCGCTCGCTGCCGTGCCGGGTGCGAAAGGCTCGGTGCTCGACCTCGCCGGCGCACTGATGGCGGGTGCTGGGCTGAGCTTCAAGGGCGAGTTGCAGCGCCAGTCCACCTCCAGCTTGAGCGTGCTGGTGAATGGTGTGGCGCAGATGCTGCCGGTGCTGGTGGCGAGCGGGCAGTTCACCGCGAAGAACGGCCAGAGCCTCACCGCCGAGCTACAATTTCTCGATGACCCCGCCAATGCGCTGGCGCTGCAATGGCGCATCGGCAGCACCACTTTGCGCGCGGTGCGTATCGACTATCCGGCCCCACCGCGCACGCTCGCCACCGCGCTCAGGGAGCAGAAGCGCATCACGCTGCCGGGTCTCTATTTCGACTTCGGCTCCGCCGTGCTGCGCCCGGAATCGCAAGCCAGTCTGCCGGCGATTGTCGAAGCCATTCGCGCCGCACCGGCAGGCCTGCTGCGGCTGGCCGGCCACACGGATTCGCGCGGCGAGCCTGCCAGGAACCAGACCCTTTCACAGGCGCGCGCCGAAGCCGTGCGTGCTGCGCTCGTCCAGCTCGATGCCAGCCTGGCTGCGCGCCTCAAGGCCGAGGGCTTCGGTGAGACCCAGCCCGTCGCCGCCAACACCACGCTCGAAGGTCGCGCCCAGAACCGCCGCGTGGAGCTGCGTCTTCCATGAGCCGCAAGCCCTTCGTGATGCCGGTGACGCAGGGCGGCACCCCGGTGCATCGCGTGATTCTGCTCTGGTGCTGCGCCGCGTTTCTCGCCTTGGCAGCACTGCAAACCGGCTATCGCCTGTGGCTGTTGCAGGCAGGCCTGGCGGTGGTGGGCGAGGTGACGGTGGCGCAGGACAGCTGCCTGAGCCGCCATCGCGCCAACTGCTTCCTGGGCCGCGCCGTGGTGAACCCGCGCATGGCGAATCACAAGTTCAAGACCACCAAGATTCCGGGCGGGCGCTTCTATGACGAGGGCGAGACGGTGGCGATGCGCGTCTACCCCAGCGAGCAGCGGCTTTACCTCGC
>JAZKHC010000028.1:0-4950 GCA_040385605.1 Pseudomonadota bacterium | reverse complement strand
CCGTCCCGGCCTGACTCAAACCAATGAGCCTCTACGAAAACCGGGGCGATTCACTTTCCCGGATTACGGGCCGCTTGACTGCCAATAACTCTTGCCGCGCTTGAGGAAACCCGGCCACTGCGTACCCTCGAAGACACCGCTGAGGCCCTCAGCCGTAACTGAACCGACAAAACGTGATTCTGGGCAGCCGCTCGATGCGGCTGTAACGCGAAACTCAATGCTTGCTTGCTGAACCTGCACGGGCACTACGAGCGGAATGCCGGGTGAGCCCTCTGAACACTGCACCACCGCATAAAAGCCATTACCGCCGTAAACAAGCGTAATTTCTGCGCCACTAAGGTCTTCGGTGCCGAAGCGAAGACTGGAATACGTGCCAGTAAGACGGAGCTGCGACGCTGTAACGAAGCCCGCGAAGAGCAACAGCACCGCAGCGGCTATTTGCTTCATAGCACCCAACGCCCATTAGGCCTCCAAATCCGGCGTCAACGCCGCTACATCCGCCAAAGAAGTCTTCCCCTGCAACGCCGACCGCGCAGCGGCAATTCGCAAGGGCGTCATCCCCCCAGCCCGCCCGATCTTGTGCAGCACCGTGCGATCCGTCTGCCCATCCATCGCCGCCCGCAAGTTCTCATCGGCGGTGAGAATCTCGTAGGCACCAACGCGCCCAAGATAGCCAGTCTCGCGGCATTCGAGGCAACCCACTGGCTCATACACCTCACCCGGCAGAGGTTGTGGCAACTGCCCAGCGGTGAGGCGCGTCCACTGTTCGGCATCCACCACCGCAGGCCGTTTGCAGTGCGGGCAGAGCTGCCGCACCAGGCGCTGCGCCATCACACCCAGCACGCTGGCCTTGATCAGATACGAAGGCACGCCCAAGTCCAGCAGGCGGATGATCGCGCTCGGCGCGTCATTGGTGTGCAGGGTCGATAGCACTAGATGCCCCGTGAGTGCCGCCTGCACCGCGTTCTCGGCGGTATCGAGATCGCGGATTTCGCCGACCATGATGATGTCGGGGTCTTGCCTGAGCAGCGCCCGCACGCCATCGGCAAAACCGAGGTTGATGTTGGCCTGCACCTGCATCTGGTTGAAGCTCGGTTCCACCAGCTCGATCGGGTCTTCGATGGTGCAGACGTTGACCTCGCTGGTGGCGAGCAGCTTGAGCGTGGAATACAGCGTCGTGGTCTTGCCGGAGCCGGTCGGGCCGGTGACGAGGATGATGCCGTGCGGCTGTTCGATGAGCGCACGCCATTTCGCTTCATCCTCGGGGCCGAAGCCCAGCGCGGCGAAATCCTTGACCAGCACGTCCGGGTCGAAGATGCGCATCACGAGCTTTTCGCCGAAGGCCGTCGGCAGGCTCGATACGCGCAGCTCCACCTCTCGACCTTCGGGTGAGCGCGTCTTCACGCGGCCATCCTGCGGGCGGCGTTTTTCGGCAAGGTCCATGCGCGCCAGCATCTTGATGCGGCTGGTGACGGGGGCGATCAGCGACACCGGCAGCTGGTAGACCTCGTGCAGGGTGCCGTCGATGCGGAAGCGCACCGTGCCCTGCTCGCGGCGCGGTTCGATGTGAATGTCGCTGGCGCGCTGGTCGAAGGCGAATTGCAGCAGCCAATCGACGATGCCGATCACGTGGGCGTCATCGGCAGTCAGCGAACCGGCCTTGCCGAGCTGGGTGAGCTGCTCGAAGTTTTGCAGGGCGCTGCTACGGCCCTGCGTGACCTGACTGGCTTTCACCGAGCGGGCGAGGGCGTAGAACTCCACCGAGTAACGCTCGATATCCTTAGGGTTGGCGAGCACCAGCTTGAGCTGCTGCTTGAGGCGGGGGGCCAGCTCCTTTTCCCAGTCCAGCGCGTAAGGGTCACTGACCGCAATCACCGCCTCAAGGTTCGTCACCTTCACCGGCAGCACCTTGAGCCGGGCGGCGTAGGCATAGGGGATCAGCGCCGTGACCTTGCTGACCTCGATGCTGAGCGGGTCGATGCGCAGATAGGGCAGACCTGCCCTGGCAGCGAGCCAGGTGGTCAGTGTTTCGAGCGTCAGCTTGCGGTTGGACTCGCGCGCGTGGGCAAAGTCCATCTCGGCCACCACGACCAGCGGGTGCAGGGTGGTGTCTTCGCGCACGCGCATTTGCAGGGTGGCGATCTGGTCTTGAGACAGCAGGCCGTCGGCTTTCAGGGCATCGAGCACGTAGCGCAGGCTGAGGCGGGGCGGTGGGCTGACGGGTGCGTTCATGTGCGAAACCTTAGCACTGGCTGCGGGCAGCGGCTAAGCTCGTCGGAACAAACAATGCGCTCATACGGAGGAGACCCGATGGAAGCGGATTTCGTGATCGTGGGTGGGGGCTCGGCGGGCTGCGTGCTCGCCAACCGCCTGAGTGCCGATGGCCGCCACACGGTGGTGCTGATCGAGGCAGGCCCGCCCGATAAAAGCATGTTCATCCACATGCCGGCCGGCATCATCCCGGTGATCCGCAGCGACACCTACAACTGGAAGTATTGGACCGCCCCCGAACCGCACATGGGCAACCGCCCCATGCACTGGCCGCGCGGCCGCACCCTGGGTGGTTCGAGTTCGATCAATGCCATGTGCTACATCCGTGGCCATGCCTGGGACTACGACCATTGGGCGGCGCTGGGCTGCACCGGCTGGAGCTATGCCGACGTGCTGCCGGTGTTCCGCAAGATGGAGAACTTCGAGCCCGCCAACGGTGCGCCGGATGAGTTCCACGGCGTCGGCGGGCCGCTCAACGTGGCGACGCATCGCTATCTCAACCCCCTGATGAAGGCTTTCGTCGAGGCCGCACAGCAGGCGGGCCATCCGCTCACGCCTGATTTCAACGGGGCGCAGCAGGAGGGTGTCGGCTACTACGACGTGATGCAGAAGGACGGCCAGCGTTGCAGCAACGCCAAGGCCTATCTCGACGACAAGGTGAAGGCGCGCGAGAACCTCACCATCCTCACCGATGCCCATGTGCAGGGCGTGCGTTTCGAGGGCCAGCGTGCCGTCGGCATCACGCTCAAGGGCGCGCCGGGCGAGATCAGCGCGCGCAAGGAGGTCATCCTTGCCGCTGGGGCCATCGGCTCGCCGCAGTTGCTGCTGCTGAGCGGCATCGGTCCGGCGGCACACCTCAGAGACATGGGCATTCCCGTCGTCCACGACAACGCGGCGGTGGGCGAGAACCTGCAAGACCACCTCGATGTCACCGTCTCGGTAAAGGAGCGCACCCGCCATGCGGTGTCGCTTCACCCGATGGGCATGGGGCGCTCGATCAAGAGCGTCTGGCAGTACACGACGAAGAAGCAGGGCGAGATGACCAGCAACTTCGCGCAGGCGGGTGGCTTCATCAAGAGTAATCCGCGCGAGCCGATCCCCGACATCCAGCTGCATTTCGTGCCTTTCGTGTACACCAACCATGGGCAGGACTTGAGCCCCATCCTCAAGCACTGGGGCTACACGCTGATGGCCTGCGACTTGAGGCCGAAATCGCGCGGTCGCATTACGCTCGCCTCCACCGACGCGCTGGTGCATCCCAGGATCGAGGCGCGCTATTTGCAGCACGAGAGCGAAATGCAGCGCCTGCTCACGGCGGTGATGAAGGCGCGCGAAATCCTGGCGCAACCGGCTTTCAAGGCGCACCGCGGCGAAGAAATGCTGCCGGGTGCCGAGATCAAGAGCGACGAAGAACTGCGCGAGTGGATCCGCCAGAAGGCCGAGACCATCTACCACCCCGTCGGCACCGCTAAGATGGGCGTCGATGAAGCCTCGGTGGTGGATTTGCAGCTCAAGGTGCGCGGTGTGCAGGGCTTGCGGGTGGTGGATGCCTCGGTGATGCCGACCCTCATCGGCGGTAACACCAACGCACCGACGACGATGATTGCGGAGAAGGGTGCTGCGATGATCCTCGCCGATCACCAGTAACGACAGGAGCAGCGATGAAGGGTTTTGCAGTGCGGATTTCGATGCTGGCGGCGGTGGCGCTCACCAGCGCCTGCGCGCAGGTGACGACCAGTGCAGAGACAGTGGCGCAGCTGCCGCGCAAGGCGGTGGAGGGCACGGTAGATTTCTTCGAGTTCGTGTTCACGCGGCCGGAACTCAAGGTGGAGGCCATCGAGATCGGCCGCTTGCCCAGCTGTAATTCCTCCGGCCGCGAATCCTCGCTGGAGCTGTTCACCGACCCTGCGGCCGTCAAGGCCTGGGAAGAGTCGCGCGGGGTCAAGCTCAGCCCGAGCGGCGGCGAGCTGCCACCCGGCACCTATGTGATTGCCGAGGTCGGCGAGCGCGCCACCGGCGGCTATAGTCTGGCGGTGAGTCGGCAGGCGGCGGTGAAGGATGACGTGCTCTACATCAAGGCCAGCTTCCTCGTGCCCGGCAACGCCAACATGGTGACGCAGGTGGTGACCAGCCCCTGCTCGCTAGCGCTGGTGCCAACACGCCTCTACGGCCGCGTGCTGCTGCTCGATCAGTCCAACAAGGTGCGCGCGAGCTGGGTCGCCCCCGGCATCAAGGGTTAGCCATGCGCGGTCCGATCCTCGGTGTGTTGGTGGGTGTGCTGTTTGCGCTCAACACGGTGTTCTGGTTCATCCCCATCATCATCCTGGCGCTGATCAAACGGCTGATGCCGTTCAAGCGCGCCGTGCGCCTGTTTGCTCGTTGTGCCGATGCCGCCGCGCAAACTTGGGTGGGCTGCAACAAGCTGCTCGCCGGGACGCTGCTGCCGACACGCTATGACATCCGCGGGGTCGAGAAGCTGGACAAGACAGCGCAGTACTTCATTTGCAGCAACCATCAGACCTGGAACGACATCCATGTGCTGCAACAAACCTTCTACGGCAAGGCCCCGTTCTTCAAGTTCTTCCTGAAGCAGGAGCTGATCTGGGTGCCGGTGCTGGGCCTCGCCTGGTGGGGGCTGGACTTCCCCTTCATGCGCCGCTCCACGCCCGAGCAGATCGC
>JAZKHC010000027.1:0-1848 GCA_040385605.1 Pseudomonadota bacterium | reverse complement strand
TCATGGCTCCATTCTCTCAAGTGATGGAGCCTCCACAAATCCCGGGGCGATTCAGAAATGCTGCCAAATTGCGACAACCTTGTCCTTGCTATCGACCACTTTGGCTTTGGCCAATTTAGATTCGGCACTATCGATATCTGCGTGATCGAAAGTCCTGCCTTCGACTAAAAGGAGAACCGTAACTGACTCCGCTCGGGATAGCTTAGGTAACGACAATGTCCTTCCTGTGAGTGCCAACGTGCTTTTGGAAGTTGCGATCAGTTCGAAGTTGCATCCGCTTCGGAAAGTAATCGCAACGTCCTCCTCGGGAAGCAAACCTGCGTTCGCAATCGTTAGCTGAACTATCTGTCCAGTGCTCAGCGGCGTATTGAGGTAAAGCTTCGGAGCAATTACATAAAGCCAGCGGCTTTTGATGGCTGCGAAGATTCCCGCAAGGCACAGTGCTCCTACTACGCTAGTGATGATGGTTCCCATGATTTTGTTATTGGTCTGAAATCGTTGCATAACGTTACCACCACATTGGTCTCTCAAAGCTTCCATGCCCATCGCCGCCCAATTCCTCACCCACACCGTCGACAACCAAGCCCCGCCGTTGCGCGACTTGAACCTCTACGCCAGCGATGTAGCACTGCGCGAGGCGGTGGCCCGCGAGGGCGGTGGCTGGGGTGAGGCGGATTTGTTTGCCTATGGCGCCATCGCCGGCGGTGAGTTGATGGAGCTGGGCACGACGGCCAACGAGAACAAGCCCAAGCTGAAACTCTTCGACCGCTACGGGCATCGGCTGGACGAGGTGGAGTTTCACCCTGCCTATCACCGCATCATGGCGCTGGGCATCGCGCACGGCGTGGCCGGCTACGCCTGGCGCCATGCGGGCAAGCCGGGCGCACACGTGGCGCGGGCGGGGCTGGCCTTTCTGCACAACCAGGCGGATCAGGGCACGAGCTGCCCACTGACCATGACCTATGCCTGCGTCGCCGCACTTCAGCACGAGCCGGCATTGGCTAAAGACTGGGTGCCGCGCGTGGCGGGGGCGGACTACGACCCGGTCGTGCGCCCCGCGCTTGCCAAGACCACGCTCACCGTCGGCATGGGCATGACCGAGAAGCAGGGCGGCTCGGACGTGCGCGCGAATACGACCAAGGCGTACGTGCAGCCCGAAGGGACGTACGAGATCGTCGGCCACAAGTGGTTCTTCTCCGCGCCCATGTGCGACGCCTGGCTGGTGCTGGCCTATACCGAGACCGGCATCACCTGCTTCCTAGCCCCCAAAATGAAGCCGGACGGCACGCGCAACGCCATCCGCATCCAGCGCCTCAAGGACAAGCTGGGTGACTGGAGCAATGCCTCCAGCGAGGTCGAGTTTCAGGGTGCCTGGGCCGAGCGCGTGGGGCCGGAGGGCCGCGGTGTGGCCACCATTCTCGAGATGGTCGCGCTCACGCGGCTGGACTGCATGATCGGCTCGGCCTCGCTGATGCGGCAGGCACTGGTGCAGGCGCTGCACCACACGCAGTACCGCGCGGCCTTCGGCAAGAAGCTCATCGATCAACCCTTGATGCGCAATGTGCTGGCTGATCTGGCATTGGAGTCGGAGGCGGCGACGGCGCTCACGTTCCGCGTCGCGCGGGCGGTGGATGCGAGCGAGCGCGATCCGCACGAGGCGGCGATGGCGCGGCTCGCCACGGCCATCGGCAAGTACTGGGTGTGCAAGCGCGCACCCGCCTTCGTCAACGAGGCGCAGGAATGCCTCGGAGGTGCGGGCTATGTAGAAGAGAGCCCGCTGCCGCGTCTGTATCGGCAGGCGCCGCTCAATTCCATCTGGGAGGGCAGCGGCAACATCCAGTGCCTCGA
>JAZKHC010000026.1:0-72344 GCA_040385605.1 Pseudomonadota bacterium | reverse complement strand
AGCAGCTCTACGACCCGGTGAAGCAGATGTTTCTGCCGGATCGCTACATCAAGGGCGAATGCCCGAAGTGCGGCAGCGCCGACCAGTACGGCGACAACTGCGAGGTCTGCGGTGCAGCCTATTCGCCCACTGATCTCAAGAACCCGCGCAGCGTGGTGAGCGGTGCCACACCGGAGATGCGCGATAGCGAGCATTACTTCTTCGAGCTGGCGCAGTTCCAAGAGTTTCTGGGGGACTGGCTGTATAACGCCGCAATTCACCTTTCCATTAAAGCCAAACTCAACGAGTGGTTCACTTCAGGTCTGAGAGCTTGGGACATCTCTCGAGATGCGCCTTACTTCGGCTTCGCCATCCCCGACGCGCCGGGCAAGTATTTCTACGTCTGGCTCGATGCACCCATCGGCTACATCGCCAGTTTCAAGGCGCACTGCGCCAAGACCGGCATGGACTTCGAGTCGTTCTGGAAAGCCGGCAGCAACACTGAGCTGCACCACTTCATCGGCAAGGACATCGTCAATTTTCATGGCCTGTTCTGGCCGGCGATGCTGCACGGCTCGCAGCACCGCACGCCGACCGCGCTGCACGTCAACGGCTATCTGACCGTCAACGGCGCGAAGATGAGCAAGAGCCGTGGCACCTTCATCAAGGCGCGGACCTATCTCGAAGCCCTGCCGCCGGAAGCCCTGCGCTACTACTTCGCCGCGCGCCTCGGTGCGGGCCCCGATGATCTCGATCTTTCGTTTGCCGACTTCACCAGCCGCGTGAACAGCGACGTCGTCGGCAAGTGGGTCAACATCGCCAGCCGCTGCGCGGGCTTCATAGAGAAGCAGTTTGAGGGCCAGTTAGCCGCAGCGATGGATCGCCCGGAGCTGGTGACCGAAGCCGCCGCGCAGGCCGACGCGATTGCTGCCCGATACCAGGCCGGTGAATACAGCGAGGCCATCCGCCAGATCATGGCGCTGGCCGATGCCGCCAATGCCTACATCGCCGAAGCCGCACCGTGGACGCTCGCCAAGGACCCTGCCCAGCGTGAGCGCCTGCACACGGTCTGTACCACGGCGCTCAACCTGTTCCGCATCCTTACCACCTACCTGAAGCCGGCGATGCCGGGCGTGGCAGCCCAGGCCGAGAAGTTCATGGCTATCGCGCCTTTGCAGTGGCAGGCGATTGCCACGCCGCTGCTCGGCACCCGTATCAATAGCTACGTGCCGCTGTTCACCCGCATCGAAACCAAGAGCATTGACGCCGTGATCGAAGCCTCGAAAGAAGACGTGAAGCCTGCCGTGGTTGCGGCACCCGCCGCGCCTGCCAAGGTAGAGGCCGTCACCGATGCCGCCACCATCAGCATCGACGACTTCACCAAGGTGGACCTGCGCATTGCCCGCATCACATCAGCCGAGCACGTCGAGGGTGCGGACAAGCTGCTGCGCCTCAAGCTCGACCTGGGGCCGATGGGCGAGCGGCAGGTGTTTGCGGGCATCAAGGCCGCGTATGCGCCGGAGACGCTGGTCGGCAAGCTCACCGTCTGTGTGGCCAACCTCACGCCGCGCAAGATGAAGTTCGGTATGAGCGAGGGCATGGTGCTGGCGGCGAGCGACGAGCGTGGCGGGCCCTGCCTGCTGTGGCCGGATGCTGGCGCGCAACCGGGCATGCGCATTAAGTAACTCGTGAAGCCAAGCCTCGCTGATCGCCTCGACGCCGCGCTTCCACAGACGCAATGCACGCGCTGCGGCTACCCGGATTGCCGCGCGTACGCCGAGGCGATGGCGACTCAGCAGGCCGACATCGACCAGTGTCCACCTGGTGGTCAGGCCGGCATCGCACGACTGGCCGCCGTGCTGAAAGTGCCCGAGAAGCCGCTCAATCCAAGCTTCGGCATCGAGATCGAAACCGAGCTGGTCGCGCGCGTGATCGAGGCCGATTGCATCGGCTGCACCAAGTGCATCCAGGCCTGCCCGGTGGATGCGATTGTGGGTGGCCCCAACCTGATGCACACCATCATCACCGCCGAGTGCACCGGCTGCGAGCTGTGCGTGCCGCCCTGCCCGGTGGACTGCATCGAAATGGTCGAAGCCCCGGCCCTGCCCCCGCCGTTCCTGCGGGCTGCGCACTCGCTCACCCGCTACCACGCCCACACGACCCGGCTACTGCACTGGCAGGTGGAGGACGAGGCGGCCAGGGCACGCAAGAAAGCCAGCAACCCGCTGGCTGCCGCACTGGCCCGCGCCAAGGGCAATGCAGCATGAACCCCGCCAAGCGCCGCCAGATTTATGAGCGGCTGCGCGCGGCCAACCCCGCGCCGACCACCGAGCTGCGCTTCGAGAATCCCTTCGAGCTCTTGGTGGCGGTGGTGCTGTCGGCGCAGGCGACAGATGTGTCCGTCAACAAGGCCACCACCAAGCTCTATCCGGTTGCCAACACGCCCGAAGCCATCCTGGCGCTGGGCGAGGAAAAACTGCGCGGCTACATCAAGACCATTGGCCTCTACCAGACCAAGGCGAAGAACGTGATTGGTCTCTGCCGCATGCTCATCGAGCTGCACGGCAGCGCCGTGCCGCATGACCGCGCAGCCCTCGAAGCCCTGCCCGGCGTCGGTCGCAAGACTGCCAACGTGGTGCTCAACACTGCCTTCGGCGAGCCGACCATTGCGGTCGATACCCACATTTTCCGCGTCGCCAACCGCACCGGCCTGGCGCCCGGCAAAGACGTACGAGTGGTCGAAGACAAGCTGGTGAAGTTCACCGAG
The DNA here is from genome assembly GCA_040385605.1 of Pseudomonadota bacterium. Classification (GTDB taxonomy): domain Bacteria; phylum Pseudomonadota; class Gammaproteobacteria; order Nevskiales; family Nevskiaceae; genus Stagnimonas. The sequence continues at coordinate 69,598 of JAZKHC010000026.1, read as the reverse complement.
GCCGAGTTCGCGCGCGACGCGCATCACTGGCTGATCCTGCACGGCCGCTATGTCTGCAAGGCGCGCACTCCCGAGTGCCCGCAGTGCAGAATTTTCGATCTCTGCGAATACCGCCAGAAAACGGTGCCGACACCGGCCCTACGTTAGGGCAGTTTTCCTTACCTCTCCGCTTCATACACCGCATTCTTCACGTTGCTCCTGAGGCTTGGCACGCGCACAATCTGACGATGAATGCAGTGCTGCAACCACAACGTCGAGTCCCCGAGTGGCAGGCCCTGCTGACCACCTCTTTCAGCCGTCCGGCGGAGCTGCTGGCCTATCTGCAACTGCCGCCCGATCTGCCCAGCCTCAAGCTGGCCCAGATTCGTGATTTCCCTCTGCGGGTGCCGCGCGGGTTTGCGGCGCGCATGGAAAAAGGCAATCCCGAAGACCCTCTGTTCAAGCAGATATGGCCCTCACCGGATGAAGCGGTGGAGTCGCCCGAATATGCGGTTGACGCGGTAGGCGATCTCCAGAAGCTGAAGGCGGGCGGGCTGATTCACAAGTACCACGGTCGTGCGCTGGTCATCACCACCGGCGCCTGCGCCATCAACTGCCGCTACTGCTTCCGCCGGCACTTTCCCTATGGCGAGACCCGCGCCTCGCGCCATCGCTGGAAATCGCTGCTCGAAGAGCTACGCGCCGACCCGACCATCGAAGAGGTGATCCTCTCTGGCGGCGATCCGCTCTCGCTGGCGGACGACAAGCTCGCCGAGCTGGCCGAGGGGCTGGATGACATCCCCCACCTCAAGCGCCTGCGCCTGCACACCCGCCAGCCCATTGTGCTGCCGGAGCGGGTGGACGACGAACTGCTCGAATGGCTGACCAGCACCCGCCTGCAAACGGTGATGGTGCTGCACGTCAACCACGCCAAGGAACTCGATGCCGATGTGGGGAGCGCCATGGCAAGGCTGAAGCTGGCGGGCGTGCCACTGTTGAACCAGTCGGTGCTTTTGAAAGGCATCAACGACACGCTGGATGCGCAGAAGGCACTTTCGGAACGCCTGTTCGAGTTCGGCGTTCTCCCCTACTATCTGCATCAACTTGACCGCGTGCAGGGCGCGGCCCATTACGAAGTGGACGATGCAGAGGGGAAGGCACTGCTCCGGCAGCTCACCGGACATCTGCCGGGTTATCTTGTCCCTCGTCTGGTCCGCGAAGTTGCCGGGCGACCCTCGAAAACCTGGATCCATTGGTGAACGCACCGCAAAGCAATGCACCAAGGGCATGGACGAGCCCCGTCAGCCAGACTCTGGCGGGCGATGCCGGTGGTGTGCTGCTGGTGGTGGGTAGCTCGGAGGAAACCTCCAAGCGCATCGAGAGCTTCCTGCGCAACAGCGGCCACCCGCTGCGTTGCGGCTGGACGGACGACGCCAGCGAGATGCAGGACGTGCTGCGCCGTGCCCCGCCCGATGTGCTGCTGTGTGACGACACCCACCCCATCTGCGCCGCCGAGGACCTGATCAGCAGCGCCAACGAGATCAGGCCCGACCTGCCGGTGCTAGTCATCGGCAAGTCGGTGTCGCCCGATGAGGTGGTTGGCGCTCTCACGCTTGGTGCCAAGGACCTGGTCTGCTGCGAAGACCTGCGCCATCTGCGTCACCTGGAGCTGGTGGTGCTGCGCGAGTTTGTCGGCCACTACCACCTGCGCACCCTGCGCCTGCTGCGCGAGCGCATGCAGGATTTCGAGCAGCGCCACAGCATGCTGCTGGAGGGTGCCGCCGACGCCATCGTGCGCATCCACGAGGGCATCATTTCCGAGGTCAACCCCGCCTTTCTGCGCCTGCTGGGTTGCGAGGACGCCAGCGCGTTCATCGGCTCGCCGGTGATTGATTTCGTGGCCAGCGAGCAGCGCGTGCGGGTGAAGGAGCGCCTGCGCTCGGTGCTCAAGGGCAAGCACAACAGCAATCCCCTGGAGTTCGATTTCACCGGCAAGGAAGACGCCCACATACCGGTCAGCACCCAGCTGATCCTGGGCACCGACAACGGCGAGAAGGTGATCGAGATGCTGGTGCGCTCGGTGGCACCGGCACCAGCACCCGTGGTACTTGCACCCGAGCCGGTGCGCGAGCCCGCCACGGCGGCGATGGAAACCACCTTCGGCACCCACACCATCCCAACCGAGGGTGTGGTGGCGCGCGCCAGCCGTTCGCCGCTCAGTGGCCGTGTCGGCTTCCTCAAGGCAATCGCCTCGCCGACCAAGGATGTGGAGGGCCCGCACGGCGCGCTGATGATCCTCGTCGATCACTTCCCCGCGCTGGAGGAACGCATCGGGCTCACCTCCACCGAAGAGGTGGTGGAGCAGCTCACCGCGGCGCTCAAGGAAAAACTCGGCCCGGCCGATGTGCTGTTCGGGTTCTCGCCGAGCGAGATCGGGGCGGTGGTCAAGCGGCCGCGCATTGCCGACATCGAAGCCGTGGGCGAGGAGCTGCGGCGCGAGCTCTCGGCCATGATCTTTGCCACCAGGGACCACGAGGCTCAGCTGACGTTCTCGATCGCCGTCTACCCCCTGGCCGGCACCGAAAAACCGGACCAGGTGGTGACCGAGGTGGTGCGCGAGGCCAGGCGCATGTCCTTGAAAGGCGGCAATCTGGCGGCCGTGATCGGTGCCGCCGCCAAGTCGAGCCAGAACGACCGCGAAGAGGCCCGCAAGGCGGCGATGGTGAAGAAGGCCATCGAGGAAAATCGCCTCAAGCTGGCGTATCAATCCATCGCCAGTCTCGAAGGCGAGGCGCGCCAGCACTTCGATGTGCTGGTGCGCATGATGGACGAAAGCGGCAAGGAGCTGCACGCCGGCGAGTTCCTGCCGGCGGCCGAGAAGTACGGCCTGATGAAGAACATCGACCGCTGGGTGCTGGCGCGCTGCCTCGCCATCATTGCCAAGCGCGGCGGTGGCAAGGAGGCCCCTTCACTGTTCATCAAGGTTTCGGAAGACAGCCTGAAGGACGCCGAGGGTTACATCCGCTGGGTCACGGAGCTGCTCAAGACCTACCCGCTCAAGAACGAGGAGTTCGTGTTCGAGATCCAGGAGCTGATCCTGCAGAACCACGTGCGCAAGGCCAAGGGCATCACCCAGGCGCTGAGCGACCTGGGCGCGGGCATCGCCATCGACCATTTCGGCACCAGTGCCAACAGCATCCAGCTGATCGAGCACCTGCCGAAGATCAGCTACCTCAAGTTTCACCCCACCTACACGCAGAAGTTCAACGACAAGGACTTGCAGCGGCGCATGGGCCAGCTGATGGAGATCGCCAAGCAGAAGAAGATCAAGACCATCGTCAGCCACGTGGAAGACGCCAACGTCATGGCGCGCCTGTGGCAGATGGGCGTGAACTACATCCAGGGCTACCACGTGCAGGAGCCCGAGGTGGTGCTGCTTGCCAGCGAGTTCATTACCAAGGCGCGCTCGATCCACGCGCCGCGCTGAGCGCCACAAAAAGCAAAAAGGGCGACCCGGTGGGTCGCCCTTTTGCGTTGCGGAGCCAGAGACTTACTGGGCGGCTTCGAGTGCGGCGATACGCTGCGGCAGCGGCGGGTGCGAGGAGAACAGGCCGCTGATGCCCTCACGGATGCCGAAGGCCGTCATGCCCTTGGGCAGCTGCGAAGGAGCATCGTGGAAGGATTGCAAGCGTTGCAGTGCCGAGATCATCTTGCGCTTGCCGGCAAATTGCGCACCGGCCTGGTCGGCGCGGTATTCGCGCCAGCGCGAGAAGGCAGCGACGATCATCGAGGCACCGATGCCGAGCACGATCTGCATCACCATCGAGACGCCGTAGTAGGCAAAGCTGGGGCCTGAGTTGTTGTCGCTGCCACGGCGCAGGAAGCTATCCACCGCATAGGCGATGACGCGCGAGAGGAAGATCACGAAGGTGTTGACCACGCCCTGGATCAGCGTCAGCGTCACCATGTCGCCATTGGCGACGTGGCCGATCTCGTGGGCGAGCACCGCCTCGACTTCGTCCTGTGTCATGGCCTTCATCAGGCCGGTCGAAACCGCGACCAGTGCGGCGTTCTTGTTGGCACCGGTGGCAAAAGCGTTGGGCTCGGCGGCATCGTAGATGGCGACTTCCGGCGTCTTGATGCCCGCTGCGCGCGCCTGGCGTTCGACGGTTTGCAAGAGCCACATCTCGGCCGAGTTCTTGGGCTGGGTGATGACCACGGCACCGGTGCTGCGCTTGGCCATCCACTTGCTCATCAACAGCGAGATGAAGCTGCCACCAAAACCCATGATGGCCGAGAAGGCAAGCAGCTGCGTGAGGTTGAGGCCGTTCTGGGTGAGGAACTTATCCACGCCCAATACCGAGGTGACGACGTAAAGCACCATCATCACGGCGAAGTTGGTAAGCAGGAACAGGGCAATGCGTTTCATGGCTGACGGTCAGGTTGGCTGATGGAATGTGACGTCGATAAATATGTGGCGTCGCTGCGCAGTCTCAAGACCCACGCAGCACATCACAAGTTCAGGCTTTGGCAGGCTCCGCATTCATGCTGTCCACCCGCTGGAACCCGCGAGGCAGCGCCCCGCCCCGGCTGCCACGGCTGGCGGTGTAGGCGGCGATGTCGGTGAGCTTGAGGGTGAGGCTGCGCTTGCCGCAGACCAGTTCCAGCGCGCGGCCTGGCGGCAGCACGGTAAGCGCGAGAATCTTGTCCTCACCTTTCAGCGTCACCAGCTTGTTGCCCTTGCCCTTCACCAGCTCCGGCAGCTCGGCCGCCGGGAACACCAGCAGGCGACCCTCGGCAGTGGCGATGGCAATGCGCTCGGTGACGGCATCGAGCACGCGCATCGGTAACAAGGGCGTGCCTTCGAGATTCAGCACCGCCTTGCCGGCCTTGTTGCGGCCTTCCATATCGCCCAGCTTGGTGATGAAGCCATAGCCGTCACTGCCCGCCAGCAGCAGCTTTTCATCCGCAGCGCCCATCAGCATGGCGACGATCTTGCCGCCGTCCTGAATGTCGATCTTGGTCGTCACCGGCTCACCCTGGCTTCGCGCACTCGGCAGGTCGCGCGGGCTGAGCGTGTAGGCGCGGCCCTTGTCGTCGAGCAGGATCAACAGCTGATTGGTCTTGCCCAGCGTGTGCGCAAAGTACTCGTCGCCGGACTTGTAGTTGAGCGTGGCCGGGTCCAGCTCGTGACCCTTGCCGGCCCTGATCCATCCGGCCTTGCTCAGCACCACCGTGATCGACTCGGCGGGCAGGATTTCTTCTGCGCTCATGGCGACGGCAGGAGCCCTAGCAACTATTGGGCTGCGGCGCACATCGCCATATTTCTTGCCGTCTTCGCGCAGCTCGTCGCTGATGAGCTTGCGCAGTGCATCGTCCGAACCCAGCAGCTCTTCGAGCTTGGCCTTCTCGGCTGCCAGTTCGTCCTGCTCGCCCTTGATGCGCATCTCTTCCAGCCGCTGCAACTGCCGCAGGCGGGTATCCAGGATGTAGTCGGTCTGAATCTCGCTCAAGGCAAGCGTGCGCATCAGCGTCGCGCGCGGCTCGTCCTCGAAACGGATGATGCGGATCACCTCGTCGAGGTTGAGGAAGGCAATCAGCAAGCCTTCCAACAAGTGCAGACGATCATTCACCTTCTGCAGGCGGTGATTGAGCCGACGCGTCACCGTGGCGAAGCGGAACTCCAGCCATTCGCTGAGGATCTCGCGCAGGTTCTTCACGCGCGGGCGACCATCCAGCCCGATCATGTTCAGGTTCACGCGCACCGATTTTTCGAGGTCGGTGGTGGCGAAGAGATGCGCCATCAGCTGCTCGGCATCGACACGGTTGCTGCGCGGGATGATGACGAGACGACAGGGGTTTTCGTGATCGGACTCGTCTCTCAAGTCCTCCACGAGAGGCAACTTCTTCGCCCGCATCTGCTCGGCGATCTGCTCCTGAATCTTGTTGCCGCTGACCTGGTGTGGCAGATGCGTGATGACGATATTGCCGTCGTCCTCGCGCTCCCAGCGCGCCCGGGTGCGCACCACGCCGTTGCCGGTCTGGTAGAGCTTCAACAGCTCCGCGCTCTCGCTGATGATCTCGCAACCGGTGGGGAAATCTGGCCCCGGCACGAACTCCATGAGTTTGTCGATGGAGGCGTTCGGGTGCTTGAGCAGATGGATGCAAGCCTTCACCAGCTCGCCGATGTTGTGCGGCGGAATGTCCGTCGCCATGCCCACCGCGATGCCCGTGGTGCCGTTGACGAGGATGTTCGGCAGGCGAGCGGGCAAAAGCTTGGGCTCTTCCAGCGTGCCGTCGAAATTAGGTGCCCACTGCACCGTGCCTTGCTCCAACTCCGCGAGCAAGGCCTGCGCATACGGCGTGAGCCGCGACTCGGTGTAGCGCATGGCGGCGAAGGATTTGGGATCGTCCGCCGAGCCCCAGTTGCCCTGCCCGTCCACCAGCGGCGTGCGGTAGTTGAAGGGCTGCGCCATCGTCACCATGGCTTCATAGCAAGCCGAGTCACCGTGCGGATGGTATTTGCCGAGCACGTCACCGACGGTGCGCGCGCTCTTCTTGTGCTTGGCGGTGCTCTGCAAACCCAGCTCGCTCATGGCGTAGATGATGCGGCGTTGCACGGGCTTGAGGCCGTCTTCGACATGCGGCAGCGCGCGGTCGAGCACGACGTACATCGAGTAGTCGAGATAGGCCTTTTCGGCGAAGACGCGCAGCGGGATTTTTTCGGGGTCGATGATTTGCATGTTCTAGATGAGGGGGTTTTGCCAGCGGAGGCCGACGGATGCAAAGCGGGCATAGCCGCGATCGCGGGCGCACAAGGTCAATTGATGTTCGATCGCCAGTGCAACGAGGTGCAGATCGGTGATGTCGCCACTCACGTCAGTCTGATCCCGGCCAGCCAGCGGGATCAGCATGCTCAGGATCTGCCGATGCCGCGCACCGGGTTCAAGCAGCCAGACCTTGCGCGTGTCGAGCATCGCGTCCAGCCGTTGCCAGGCTGCACCCAGCGTTTGCACGACGGACGGCGTCTTCTGCTGGGTGCAAACCCTGACGAATCCCAGAGCCACAGCCCAAGGCATCGCCAGTCCCTCAGCACTCAACTGGCCTTGTAGCCAAGCCTTGGCAGCCTCGTGTTCGGGGTAGCTGGGGAAGTGCGCATAGATCAGCAGGTTGATGTCGGTCAGCTGGCTGATGCTCATGCGGCAGACGAGCGCCGCAGGCTTTCCATCATTTCTTCCAGCTCCAGTTCGGCGTTGATAACGCTGGGCGGACGGGTGTCGAGAATCGGCCCGCTCTCAAAAGGCACCAGCACGAAAGGCTTGAGCTCGACCTCTGCGGTTTCCACCGCATCAAGGCCACGACGCATGACCTCGTTCAACAGGGTTTTGCGAGTTTGCTTACGTTGGGTCAACAACCGCTGAAAGCGGCTAGACACATCCGGCTCGAAGGTGGCTGTGCTACGCATGTGATTGATCCTGCTGGATTGATGCGCTGATGCTAAGCCAGCTATACACCTTGTGGCAAGCCGCACTTAGGTATGGCGACGCTCGAAGGCGGCATCCAGCATGCCGCGTGCGATTTCAGCCTCGCCCATGATGGTGGCGGTGGCACCTTGAGCTTGCAGGTGTGTCACTTCGGCATCGGAGTGGGCGCGCGCCAGAATCTTCAGATCAGGGTTGGCAAGCACGGCCTGGCTCACCACCTGGCCTGCCTCGAAGACCTGCGGGATGGCGACGAACAGGCGGCGCGCACCGGCGAGATTGGCAGCCTTCAGCACCTTGGGGTCGGCGGCGTTGCCGCTGAGGATTTCAGCACCATCGGCCAAGGCAGCGGCGGCGGGAATCTTGCGGTCTTCAATCACCACGAAAGGCTCGCCTGCGCGCTTCAAGCCCGCGCCAATCAGGCTGCCGACGCGGCCGTAGCCGACCAGAATCGTGTGGCCGTGCAGCGTCGTGGGCTTGAGGTCGGCAACGGGTTCGGCGAGCTTCTCCGGCTGGTTGCGCACGAATAGCTTGAACAGCAGCGGGTTGAGCAGAATCGAGAAGATCGCCCCGGCCAGCACCAGGTCTTGCCCCTGCTGCGGCAGCAACTGCAATGACACACCGAGGCCGACGAGGATGAAGGAGAACTCGCCAATCTGCGCGAGGCTCGCCGAGATGGTGAGCGCGGTCTGGTTGGGGTGGCCGAAGGCGCGCACGATCACATACGCCGCCAGCGATTTGCCGAACAGGATGATGGCGAGCGTCGCGGCGAGCGCCACTGGTGCGTCGACGATGATCGCGGGGTTGAACAGCATGCCCACCGAGACGAAGAACAACACCGCAAAGGCATCGCGCATCGGCAGCGATTCTTCCGCCGCGCGGGCCGAGAGCGGCGACTCGTTGAGAATCATGCCGGCGAAGAAGGCACCGAGTGCGAACGACACCCCGAACAGCATCGCCGCGCCAAAGGCCACGCCGAGTGCAATCGCCAGCACCGAGAGGCTGAACAATTCCCGCGAGCCGGTCTGCGCCACCCAGTGCAGCAGCTTGGGGATGACTCGCCGCCCGACCAGCAGCATGAACACCACGAAGGCAGCCGCCTTGCCGACCGCGATGGCGACGATGCCGAGCGTGCCGTCCCGCGCATGTGCGCCGGCATCATCGACCGAAGCAATGGCAGGGATCAGCACCAGTGCCAGCACCATCATCAGGTCTTCGACAATCAGCCAGCCCACTGCGATGCGGCCGCGCTGCGTATCGACCAAACGCCGCTCTTGCAGCGCCCGCAGCAGCACCACGGTGCTGGCGACCGAGAGGGCAAGGCCGAACACGAACCCGGCCATCAGCGACCAACCGAGCCAGTGCGCGAGGCCCATACCCATCAGCGTGGCCACCGCAATCTGCACCACCGCGCCCGGCACGGCGATGGCCTTCACCGAGAGCAAATCCTTCATCGAAAAATGCAGGCCGACGCCGAACATCAGCAGAATCACGCCGATCTCGGCCAGCTCGTTGGCGAGCGCCTGATCGGCCACGAAGCCCGGCGTGAACGGCCCCACCATCACACCCGCCAAGAGATACCCGATCAGCGGCGACACCTTGAGCCGATGCGCCAGCGCCCCGGACACGAACGCCAGCACGAGGCCAGCGACGAGGGTGGCGATGAGCGGGGTGTGGTGCATGGCGTGGGTGGCTTGGTGGGGCTGCTTCAGATCATCGGGCGGCGGCGAGAGTTTCCGTCGCGTCGGCCGAGGGCATCTGCCCAACGATGCGCATCGTCTCCACACTCACCGTCGTCACCCGCTGCAAGAGATCGATGACGTGCTCCTTGTAGTCGGCGAAGCGGTAGGTGTTGAAGTGCGCGGCGATGGTCGGGTCGCGGGGCGTGCCTTCCTTGTATTGATCCAGTACCCACTCCAGCGCGCTGCGGTTGCCGAGCTTGTAATCCCATGCGGTGGCGGGGATGCCGCTGAGCGTGGTGGCGGCATCGACTTCGATGCAGCCTGCGGCCTTGTCGGCCTTGAGCTTGCACTTGGGCGCGCTTTGGCTCCCCTCGCCCGCCTGCGGGAGAGGGGCTGGGGGAGAGGGTGCCTCACTGCGCATCAGCGCAAACGGTGCAGCCTGCTCGAAGCCGGTGTGCAGCGTCAGCAGTTGCTCGCCCCACGCTGCCCATTTTTTGAAGTCGGCCGCCTCGCCGTAGAGCGGGATGCGCGGCAGCTCGCGTTTGAGGTTGAGCGCGTACTTGGCGCGATAGGCCGGGTGGTGCAGTACGGCGTAGACGTAGGCAAAGATGCGCTCGCGCGTAATCAGCCGCTCCGCTGTGCCCCCTCCCCCAGCAACGAACCGCGCCGTGCTCCCTCCCCCAGCGGGGGAGGGCCGGGGTGGGGGAGCCGCCACCAGCTCCGCGATGACCTCGACAACCCGCTGCGCCACCCCCTCGACATTGCGCAGCACCTCGTCGTTCCAGAACCGCAGCACCCGGATGCCCTGTGCCTCAAGCCATGCCGTGCGCGCTGCATCGAGTTCGGCCACCGCGTCATCGTTGTGCTGGCCGCCATCGAGCTCGATGGCGAGCCGGTGTTCCAGGCAATAGAAGTCCAGGATGAAAGGCTTGAGCGGATGCTGCCGACGGAACTTGGCCCCGAGCTGCGCAGCGCGCAGCACCTGCCAGAGCTTGTTCTCGGCCTCGGTCAGGTTGCCGCGCAGGGCTCGGGCACGCGCCAGGGTGACTGGATCGACTGGCGGCGGTGCGAACAGCACCCCCTCCCCAGCCCTCCCCCGCTGGGGGAGGGAGTTGCCGTAGTGCTTCTCGAATTGCTTGACGCCCCAGTCGGTGAGGTTGTCTTGGCGGTTGCCTTCTGCGCCGTAGACGTAGCGAGGGAACATCAGAGTTGCGCGAGAGGAATAGCCCGCATCTGGCAGAGCGTTTACCGAATGGACAGTGAAAGGCAGCTGTGGGTGGGCGCAGATCATCAAAGCATGGTTATTTTGCGCCAGACCACGAGACGGAAATATTTCCTCTTTGGAACCGACTCGATCAATGAAAAGTGATGAGTCGTAATACCAACGCCGCGCGAAAGGACGATATAGGCTGCTGCGGACGCGCACTGAGTCAAACGCCTCCTCACGACCTTGCTCGAATCGCATCTTGAGTGCTTCTGACCATTTGATCGCACCGTCAAAGTCGCGGCTCTTTTTTTGCTGCCTGTAGCGGCTCACAAACCACTGCATCTTGCTCGCCAGCGCCTCGGCGCTGTCGTCGTACACCCACTCGTCACGATTGGTCGAAACCCCCAGCGAATAGAGCTTGAACAGCGCCCGCTCCTTCGCAGGCGAATCCGTCTGCTTGGTCTCCTTGCTTGCTAGCGGCAGCAGCGTGTCGAAATCGTTGTCGGCCTGATTGATCCAGTTGCCCTTGGCATCGGGTGTGACCGGCTCGAAGGCCACCTCGTTGAAGCCCGTGGACGAGAGCCAGCCGAGCTTGTCAGCGGCGGTTTCCAGCTCTGGCCGACGCACATAAAAGATGCGCGCCTTGTCTTCTCCCCCCAGCGGGGGGAGATGTCCCGGAGGGACAGAGGGGGGAGCGCGGCCAGCCAAGGGTGCAAGACCCTGAGAGGCCCCCACCCCGGCCCTCCCCCGCTGGGGGAGGGAGGCTCGATGGCGCTTGACCCAGAAGCTGATGGCGACCCCGGTCTGAATACCGAAGACGTTGTGGGTGGTGCCGCTGAGCTTGGGGTTGGCGCGCACATCTCCCCCCAAATCGACCACCCAGGCCTCGTCGAACTCCTTCGCCATTTCGAGCCGGAAGCCATCGAAGGTGCGGCTGTCGATGAAGCTGCGGTTGGTGACGAAGGCAATGATGCCGTCGCTGTTGACGCGGTCGGCCGCCCAGCGGAAGAAGCGCGCATACATGTCGTACATCTTGGTCTTCTGCGCTTTGCTGGCCGCAATCCAGGTTTTCTTGATGCGCTCGTCGATGCCCTCGTAGAGCCGATTCTTGTTGTTGTCGTTCTCGTTGGTCTGATTGGCGTTGTAGGGCGGGTTGCCGATGACGACGCTGATCTTCTTCTTGTTCTGCTTCGCGATGCGGTCGGTGTTCTCGCTGCTCATGCTGCCGAGCAGGCCCAGCTGCTGGCCGGTGTGGGTCTGCTCGAAGGCGAGGTTGTCGAGCGTGTCCACAAAGCAGATGTGCGGAAACTCCTCGTAGCTCTTGGTGAGCTGGGCGTAGGTGAACTCGATGTTGAGGTTGGCGATGTAATACGGAAGGATCGCCACCTCGTTGCAGTGAATCTCGTTCTTGTACTTGTGCTTCAGCGCCTGCGGGTGCGCCTTCAAGTGCTCGATGAGGTCGGTGATGAAGGTGCCGGTGCCGACGGCGGGGTCGAGAATCTCGACGTTTTTGCTGGCAAGCGTCTTGCCGAAGTGCCGGTGCAGCAGGGCATCGACACCATCGAGCATGAAGCGCACCAGCTCGCCCGGCGTGTAGACCACGCCGAGGCGATCGGCCAGCTTGGGGTTGTAGACCTTGTAGAAGTTTTCGTAGATGGCCTTGAGGAACTGCTGCTTTTCGTGGTGGTCGGCAATGCCCGCCGCGGCCTCGCGGATCGCGCCGTAGTAGCTCTCCAATCCCCGCAAGGTGTTCTTCTTCACGCCGCCGGTAAAGAAGGTCTCGGCCACCTTGGTCAGCTCGCGGGCGATGTTGTTCTCGCGGTGAAACTGGCTGTCGCCGAACACGCGCAGAAAGATGTCCTCCGTCAGGACGTGCTGTATCAGCATCTCGCGCACGTCGTCGGCCGTCACCGACTCGTTGATGCTGCTCTGGCAGAGCTTGAGGAAGGTCTTGAGCGCCTTGGCGAAGGGCTTGTTGTCGGCCTGCTGTGCTTCGATCAAGGCGCGCAGGGCTTCGAGCACCTTGGGCATGTCCACCTTGAACTGCTCGATGGCGCGGCGGAAATCGCCCAGCTCCGCACGCTCGAACTCGACGAAGGTCTTGAGCAGGTCCGCGATCAGTTTGGGCTCGCCGCCGAGGCTGACGCGCTGCACCTGCTGACCGTTCTGGATCAGCACCGCCTCGCGGCTGTCCTCATACAAAATGTTGTCGCTGGGGTAGCCCTTGGCGCGCTTCTTGGCGATCTCTTCATCCAGATCATCGTGCTCATCCTTGGCCTCCCAATAGCCGTGGGTGAGGCGCAGGGCGTCCTTGAGCGTGCCGTCTGGGTAGACCTTCGTTCCCTTGCTGGTCACTACTTCCAGCTCTTCGATCAGGCGCAGGTCGTGCGGGCGGGCCACGTCATCCAGCAGGCGCGCAAAAGCCTTGCGGATACTGTCTTCGTTGGCGCTGCCGCCGTATTGCAACAGCTCGGCGATGCGGCGTTGATAGTCTGCGACGAGGAGGGTGCTCATCGCTTCTAGCCCTCTAGCGGCTCTTCGCCAGGGTCTTCGATGGCTTTCATCACGGCCTCGGCCAGCCAGAGCTTGCCCCAGCTACGGCCAGTGACTTCGCGCAGCACGCCGAGCTTCTCCAGCTTGACGATCATCACGCGCGCGGTGGGGTCGCTCACACCGAGCAGCTTTTGCAGGCGCGGCGGATTGACGTAGGGGTTGACGAAAAGCTCATCCACCAACGGCAGGGCCTTGGGGGTGGCATCGAGCGTGCGGCGCAGCTCTTCACGCAAGTCCAACAACTGCCGCGCGTGGCGGCTGGCGCGTGCGGCGCTCCAGCGCACGCCACCCATGAAATACATGAGCCAGGCGTGCCAATCGCCCTCGGTGCGGATTCGGTGCAGGCCCTCGTAATACTCGCGGCGGTGACGCTCGATGAACTCCGAGAGGTAAAGCAAGGGTTGATGCAGCCGCCCCCGATCGAGCAGGAACAAGGTGATGAGCAAGCGGCCAACACGGCCATTGCCGTCGAGAAAGGGGTGGATGGCCTCGAAGTGCTCGTGGATCAGCGCGCACTGCACAAGATCAGGCATCTCGCCTCGCCAGTGCAGAAACTTCTCCCAATCACCGAGTGCGGTGTGCATCTCGTGCACGGGCGGTGGCACGTAGGGCGCGGTGAGCGGCGTGCTGCCAGGTGGGCCGATGCAGTTCTGACTGCGGCGAAATTCGCCGGGTGTGGCGGTGTTACCGCGCACGCCCTGCATGAGTTTGTCGTGCACCTCGCGCACCAACCGCAGTGAAAGCGGCAGCTTTTCCATCGCTGCGATGCCGTGATCGAGCGCGGTGATGTAGTTGCGCACCTCGCGCACATCATCCGGTGCGGTCTGCGGGCTCAGGCCCGCTTCGTCTTCCAGCACATCGTTGATACTGGCCTGCGTGCCTTCGATACGAGACGACAGCACCGCTTCGCGTCTGACATAGGGAGCGATCAGCACATGGGGATTGGGCAGCCGATGGCCTAGTCCGGACAGCTCGCTCAGGGCCGCATCGGCATCGGAAATCGCTCGCGCCAGTGCCGGGGTGTAGGTGATTTTCGGCGGCAAGGGCGCAGGCACGAAGGCCATATAGCCCTGCGGGGTGCTGATAACGCGCCCGGCGAGGGCCGTGTGGAAGTCACTGGCTTGCATATCCCGCCTCCCCCGTGGACCTTGCAAAGTAAAGCCTATCTTTTTAAGTAATCCATTACTAGCTTTAAAAGTGATCTTTACTTTTAAGGCATGCTTTTAACGCGGTGCCCGCTTTCGAGACTCGGGCTTATCGCCTTGTCAGACCTCGATCTCGGCCTTGTCGCCATTGGTTTCAAGCCAGGTCTTGCGATCACCCGCGCGCTTCTTGTTGAGCAGCATGTCCATGAGGCCATCGGTGGTCTTGACGGCTGGCGCACCTTCTTCGGCCTCCGGCAACTCGTCGAGCGTGAGCTGCACCAGGCGGCGGGTATCCGCGCTCATGGTGGTCTCGCGCAATTGCAGCGGGTTCATCTCGCCCAAGCCTTTGAAGCGGGTGACGCCGACCTTGCTCTTGTTGCCCTCGGCTTGCAGACGATCAAGCACGCCCTGTTTTTCGGCTTCGTCCAAGGCATAAAACACCTGCTTGCCGGCGTCGATACGGAACAGCGGCGGCATGGCGATGTAGATATTTCCGGCGGCGACCAGCGGGCGGAAATGCTTGAGGAACAGCGCGCAAAGAAGCGTTGCGATGTGCAGGCCGTCGCTGTCGGCATCGGCCAGCACGCAGACCTTGCCGTAGCGCAGGCCGCTGATGTCGGCGCTGCCGGGGTCCACCCCGATGGCGACGCTGATGTTGTGGATTTCTTCGCTGGCGCTCGCCTCGCCCGCGCTCGCCTCCCAAGTGTTCAGAATCTTGCCGCGCAAGGGCATGATGGCCTGGGTGTCGCGGTCGCGGGCTTGTTTGGCGCTGCCGCCGGCGGAGTCGCCTTCCACCAGAAACAGCTCGGTGCGGTTGAGATCGGTGAGCACGCAATCGGCGAGCTTGCCGGGCAGTGCGGGGCCGGTGGTGATCTTCTTGCGCACGACCTGCTTGCTGGCCTTCATGCGGGCCGAGGCATTCGCAATCACCAGCTGTGCGACCTTTTCGCCCTCGTCCGGGTGCTGGTTGAGCCAAAGGCCGAAGCTGTCATGCACCACGCCGCTGACGAAAGCCGCCGTCTCGCGTGAAGACAGGCGCTCCTTGGTCTGGCCGGCGAACTGCGCGTCCTGCATCTTGATGCTGATGACGTAGGCGAGGCCCTGCCAGACATCTTCCGGCGCCAGCTTCAAGCCGCGCGGCAAGAGGTTACGGAACTCGCAGAACTCGCGGATCGCCTCGGTCAAACCGGTGCGCAGCCCGTTGACGTGCGTGCCGCCCTGGGCGGTGGGGATGAGATTGACGTAGCTCTCTTGCAACAGCTCTGGCGTGCCATCGGCATTGACCCAGGCCAGCGCCCACTCCGCCTCTTCGCGGTCGGCCTTGAACTTGCCGGTGAAAGGCTCGGCGGGGATCAGCTCGTGGCCCTTGACGGCATCGAGCAGGTAATCCATCAGGCCGTTTTCGTAATGCCACTCGGTGACTTCGCCGCTGGCCTCGTCCTTGAGCGACATCTTCAGGCCGGGGCAGAGCACCGCCTTGGCCCGCAGGATTTGCTTGAGGCGTGGCAGCGAAAATTTGGCCGAGTCGAAATACTTGGCATCGGGCCAGAAGCGCACGCGGGTGCCGGTTTCCTTCTTGCCCGCTGTTCCGATCTCGCGCAGGGATGACTTCGTGTGGCCGCTCTCGAAGTGCATGGTGTGTTCGATACCGCCGCGCTTCACGAACACGTCGAGCCGGGTCGAGAGCGCATTGACCACGCTCACGCCGACGCCATGCAGGCCGCCGGAGAACTGGTAGTTCTTGTTGCTGAACTTGCCGCCCGCATGCAGCTTGGTCAGCACCAGCTCGACACCGCTGATCTTGTGCACAGGATGGATATCGGTGGGGATGCCGCGCCCGTCATCTGACACTTCGCAGCTGCCATCGGCAAAAATCACCGTGCGGATGTGCCGGGCATGGCCTGCCATCGCTTCATCCACGGCGTTGTCGATGACCTCCTGCGCCAGGTGGTTGGGGCGCGTGGTGTCGGTGTACATGCCGGGGCGCACGCGCACCGGGTCGAGGCCGTCGAGCACTTCGATGGCGTTGACGTCGTATTGCTGCTGGGTAGCCATTGACGGGATCAGGGCTGAATAAAAGAGTGGGGCGGCACGGTAGCGGACGCCTGCCAACGGGGCAAACCCTTAAAATGCAGCCATGCCCTCCAAAACGCCCCTCGTACCCGCCGCCGACCCCGTCACCCGCTTCGAGTCCTCGATGCAGGAGCTGGAAGCCATTGTGCAGAAGCTCGAACGCGGTGAGTTGAAGCTGGAGGAATCGCTCGCCATCTTCGAGCGCGGCATGGCGCTGACGCAGGAGTGTCGCGCAGCCCTCGACACCGCCGAGCTGAAAGTGAAAACGCTGATCGACGGCCAGTTCAAGGACGAGCCCGAGGCGTGAACCGCCTCGATTTCAAGGCCTGGGAGGCAAGCCGCCGCGCGCGCCTGCACACCGCACTCGACGCCGCACTGCCACCTGCCGACACCTACCCGGCCCGCCTGCACGGCGCGATGCGCTACGCCTGCGAGGGCGGCAAGCGCCTGCGCGGCCTGCTGGTCTACGCCAGCGGCGAGGCGCTGGGCCTGAGCCCCGAGGCGCTGGATGCGCCTGCCGTCGCCGTCGAGCTGATCCACGCCTTCTCGCTGGTGCATGACGACCTGCCGGCCATGGATGACGACGACCTGCGCCGGGGCCGCGCCACGGTCCACAAGGCCTATGACGAGGGCACTGCGATCCTCGTGGGAGACGGCTTGCAGACGCTCGCCTTCGAGGTGCTCAGCAGCGCGCCGGGGCTGCCTGCAAGCGCCGTGCTGGAGATGCTGCGCAGCCTTGCCAGCGCCAGCGGCTCGCGGGGCATGACCGGCGGCCAGCAGGCTGATCTGGAAGCCGAAGGGGCAACCCTCTCGCTCGCTGATCTCGAACGCCTGCATGCGCACAAGACCGGTGCGCTGATCCTCGCCTGCCTGCGTCTGGCCGCCGCTGCCGCCGATGCCGATGCGCCTACGCGCGCGCGGCTCGATGCCTTCGGTAGTGCGCTCGGCCTCGCCTACCAGATTCAGGACGACGTGCTCGATGCCACCGCCAGCAGCGCCACCCTGGGCAAGACCGCCGGCAAGGACGCCGCCGCCGAGAAATCGACCTACGTGCGCCTGCTCGGCCTCATGCCCGCACGCGAGCAAGCCGCGCGCCTGATGGGCGAGGCCGCCTGCCTGCTGCAAGGCTTCGATGCCGCAGCCGACCCGCTGCGCGACCTGCTGACGGTGTTGCGGCAGCGTCAGCACTAACTGCATTGGACCCTCAAAGCTTGCAGCTTCGCGTCGTGAAGAAACCCGTCACGCCATCGGGCTTGAGGCTGGTGTTGGTGTGCCGTTGCTGCCGGTATCGGCCACCCAGCTGATGCACCTGGCCTCGATGTTTGCCGCAGTGCAACATAACGCGCGCTGCACCATAATGTCGCGTCCTAATTAACCCATCCGTCATGAGCCACAACGCCAACGACGTTCCCGGTTACACCCTGCTCGGCCGCATCGACTCCCCCGCCGAGCTGCGCAAGCTGCCCGCCGCCGACCTGCCGCATCTGGCGGTGGAAATGCGCCGCTATCTGATCGAGACTCTGGGCCGTATCGGCGGGCACTTTGCCGCCAATCT
This sequence comes from Pseudomonadota bacterium, assembly GCA_040385605.1. Taxonomy (GTDB): domain Bacteria; phylum Pseudomonadota; class Gammaproteobacteria; order Nevskiales; family Nevskiaceae; genus Stagnimonas. The sequence goes on along the minus strand of JAZKHC010000026.1, from coordinate 51,923 downwards.
CGGCACGGTCGAATTGAGTGTGGCCCTGCATCGCTGCTTCAACACACCGCACGACCGGCTGGTGTGGGATGTGGGTCATCAGGCCTATCCGCACAAGATGCTCACCGGCCGCCGCGCGCGGCTGGAGTCGATCCGCAAGCTCGGCGGGCTGATGCCCTTCTGCCATCGCGGCGAGAGCGAGTACGACACCTTCGGCGTCGGCCATTCCAGCACCAGCATCTCCGCCGCCGCAGGCATGGCCGCCGCAGCGCGGGTGAAGGGTGAGTCGCGCTGCGCGGTCGCCATCATCGGCGACGGCGGCATGACCGGCGGCATGGCCTTCGAGGCGCTCAACCATGCGGGCCACCTGGGCCTCGACATGCTCGTGGTCTACAACGACAACGACATGTCGATCTCCGAGAACGTCGGCGCGCTGCGCGACCACTCCGCGCGCGTCGCCGCCAAGCTCGGCTTTGCATTGCCGCGCCTCATCGACGATGAGAGCTGCGAAAACAACATGCATTTGGCGGATCGCCCGGGTGCCCTCTTCGAGACGCTGGGCTTCAACTATCACGGCCCCATCGACGGTCATGATCTGGATGCCCTCACCACCGCCTTCGACCAGCTGAAAGCCGCGAAGGGCCCGCAGTTTTTGCATGTGATCACCGTCAAGGGCAAGGGCTTCGAGCCGGCCGAGGGCGAGCCGATCAAATACCACGGCGTCACCCAGTTCGACCCGGTGACGGGTGCCTTCCCCGCCAAGAAAGCGGCTGCGAAAGCCACCTACACCACGGTGTTCGGCGACTGGCTATGCGCGGCTGCCGCGCGCGACCCAAAGATCGTCGGCATCACGCCCGCGATGCGTGAAGGCTCCGGCCTGGTCGAGTTCTCGCAACAGTTCCCTGCCCGCTACTTCGATGTCGGCATCGCCGAGCAGCATGCGGTCACACTCGCCGCCGGCATGGCCTGCGAGGGCTTGAAGCCGGTGTGTGCGATCTACTCCACGTTTCTGCAGCGCGGTTACGACCAGCTCATCCACGATGTCGCCATCCAGAACCTGCCCGTCACCTTTGCGATTGATCGCGGTGGTTTGGTGGGTGCCGATGGTGCAACGCATCACGGTGCGTTTGACCTGAGCTACCTGCGTTGCATCCCCAACCTGGTGGTGATGGCCCCGAGCGACGAGAACGAGCTGCGCCGCATGCTGGCGACCGGTGTGGCTCACACAGGCCCGAGTGCGGTTCGCTACCCGCGCGGCAATGTGCTGGGCGTGGCGGTGGACGAACTGCCGAAGCCGCTCGCCATCGGCAAGGGCCGCATCGTGCGCGAGGCGCGTGGTCGCCGCCGTCCGCGCGTGGCTTTTCTCGCCTTTGGCTGCATGGTGCCGGTCGCACTCGAAGCGGCCGACATTCTCGATGCCGTGGTCGCCGACATGCGCTTCGTCAAGCCGCTTGATCTGGAACTGCTGCTGGAGCTGGCGCAGGAAAACGATCTCTTGGTCACGCTCGAAGACAACGCCAAGACCGGTGGTGCGGGCTCTGGCATCTGCGAGGCACTCGCCGCGCACCAGGTGCAGGTGCCGCTGCTCACGCTCGGCCTGCCTGATCACTTCATCGAGCACGGTACGCGCGAGGAGTTGATGGCACAGATCGGCCTCGACACTCCTGGCGTGCTGCGCAGCGTGCAGAAGCGGCTGCGTGCGAAAGATCTTGATGATTCAGCGACGGTCGTGGGCCCGCAGCGGCGCGAAAGTTAGCGGCGGATTCTCTTAACCGCTGATTGCCTTGTAGAGCGTCATCGAGCCCGCGATGATCAGCATCACCGAAATCGCGCGCTTGAGCGCCTTGGCATCCATCCGAAAGCCGAGGCGGCTGCCGATCCAGATGCCCGGAATCGCGCCCAGCAGCAGCCAGCCGAGCAGTGCGTAGTCCACCGTGCCGAGCTTGGCGTGTCCAAGGCCTGCAAGACCGGTGATGAGCACCGCATGCGCGAGATCAGCGCCCACCAGCCTCAGCGGCTGCTCCTTGGGGTAGAGCATCATCAGCAGCATCATGCCGATCACGCCCGCGCCGACCGAGCTGATCGTGACCACCGCACCGATCAAGAGGCCAGAGAGCACGGTGCCAAGCTTTTGGTTGCGCTCGAGCACTCCCACGCCGCTGGCGTTCTCGCTGCGCTTGACCAGCCTGAGAATCGGCTCCTGCAGCAGCGTGAAAGTGGCTGTGGTCATCACCGCAATGGCGAGCGTGAGCTTGATGAGGCGGTCGAGATCGGCGCTACTGCCATGACTTTGGATGAACAGCAGCATGGCGATGGCCCCCGGCACACTGCCGAGCACGAGCCAGCCGACGATGGACCAGGCCATGCTGCCATTGCGCTGATGTAGCACCACGCCCCAGCTCTTGCTGATCGAGGCATAGAGCAGGTCGGTGCCCACCGCGAACTTGGGGCTGATGCCATAGAACAGGATCAGGATCGGCGTCATCAAAGAGCCGCCGCCCACGCCAGTGGCACCGACGGCAATGCCGACGACGAGTCCCGCAAGTGAATAACCTAAGCCATAAGTTTGCATTAGCTGACCACGCTAGCAGGGGCTTGCGGGCATCAGCAAAGAACCAATCGGTTTAGGCTTATGCCAATTCACTCCATGCCGTGCCAGATCACGGGCTTTCTGGCTGCTGCCCAGTGGTCAAAGTGCTTCGCATAGCTGGACTCGATCATCGGCCGCTTCACCTTCATGGTCGGGGTGATGAAGTGATTCTCGACGGTCCACTGCTCAGGTACCACCACGAAGAAGTCCAGTTTTTCGTGCTCGTTGAGCTGGGCGTTGACGGCATCGAGGTGCGCGGTGAGTGAGGCTGACAGTTCGGCACTTTGTGCCGCATTGGCTGCGCAGGCTTTGGCGATATCGGCGTTGAGCATCAGCAGGGCAAAGGGTTGCGGATAGGTCGAGCCGACCACGCAACAGGCTTCGATGGCGCTGTGGGTGCTGAGCCTGTTTTCGATTGGTGCGGGTGCCACGTACTTGCCCTTGCTGGTCTTGAACTGCTCCTTGAGCCGGCCGACGATCTTCAAGCGCCCCGCCTCGTCGATCTCGCCCAGATCACCCGTGCGCAACCAGCCGTCGTCGGTCATGGTTTCGCGGGTTTTTTCCGGCTCCTTGAAATAGCCCTGCATCAGGCTGGGGCCGCGCGTCTGCACCTCGCCTTCGGGTGAGATGCGGTGCTCTGTGCCGTCCCAGCAATGGCCCACATAGCCGATGCGCGCCTCGCCGACGCGCGAACCGTGCGAAACGCCGAAGTTCTCGGTCATGCCATAGCCTTCGAGCAGTTCGAGGCCCAGGCTTCGATACCAGTTGATCAGCGAGGGCGGCATCGGTGCGGCACCGCCGCCGGCAATGCGCACGGCATCGAGGCCCAAAGCCTTGAGGATTTTCTTCTTCACCAGGCCGCTGACGATGGGAATCTTCATGAGCCGGTCGAGCTTGGCCTTGGGCATCATCGAGAACACGCCCTGCTGGAACTTGGTCCAGAGGCGTGGCACCGAGATGAAATAGGTGGGCCGTGCGCGGCGCAGGTCGGCCGCGAAGGTATCGAGCGATTCGACGAAGTAGATGCGGAAGCCGCAGCGGATCGAGTTGGCCTCCACCAGCCAGCGTTCGGCAACATGCGCGAGCGGCAGGTACGAGAGCATGCGGTCTTCCGGCGTGAGAGCACCGCGCTTCTCGGGCGGCGTGCCCGACCAGCCGATGTTGGCGAAGCTGTGCATCACGCCTTTGGGCATTCCGGTAGTGCCCGAGGTGTAGACGATGGTGGCCAGCTCGTCGGCATCACGCACCACCTCGCCCTCCAGCGGCGGGGTGTCTGCGATGATCTTTTCCCACTGCATATATTCGTTCTTCGGGGCCAACGGGGTGGCAATGCACAGCAAGTCGGCGGGGATGCCCGGGCGCATCTGCTCGAAGCCGTCGAGCTTGCCGATGAAACAGGCCCTGGCCTCGCTGTGTTCAAGGATCTGCCGCACGCTTTCAGCAGTCAGCGTGGGATAGATCGGTACCGACACATGGCCTGCGATCCAGATCGCGTAGTCGGCCATGATCCAGTGCGCGGAGTTCTTGCCAAGAATGGCGACCGTCGAGCCGGCGGGCCAGCCCTGCGCCTTGAGGTACGCCGCCATGCGCCGCGCCTCTCCTACTGCATGGCCCCAGGTGTAGTCCCGCACCACGCCATTGCCCATCGGCTGCGTGAGATAGGGCGAATGGGTGCGTGTGCGCTCCCAATGAAAGATGCGGGCAAGCGGCAGCTGCTCGGGCGCGCAAGGATGCTTGGGCATGGGTTCTCCTCCGGTGTTCGGATTGATGTGCTGATGTGGACTGATGCTAGCGCATCGCTCACGCCTCCCGTAACCTGTCGCACACCAAAAATATCTGGAGATGGAAATGGCGATAGCTGCCAAGAGTCCTTTCTACAACCAAGAGCATGAAGACTTTCGCACTCAGGTTCGACGCTTTGTGGAAAGAGAGATTGTTCCGCACATCGACGCCTGGGAAACCGCCGAATCGCTGCCGCGTGAGCTGCATAAAAAAGCCGCTGATGCAGGCCTTTTGCAGATCGGCTTTCCCGAAGCCTGCGGTGGGGTGGAGGTGCCTGATCTCTTCTACATGATCGTGCTCACCGAAGAACTCGCACGAGCAGGCAGCGGCGGGCTGATCGCCTCGCTGATGAGTCACGGCATCGCCACGCCGCCCATCGCACATGCGGGCACGCCTGCACAAAAGGCACGCTTCGCAGCGCCCGTGCTGGCGGGTGACAAGATCGCCGCGCTCGCCATCACCGAGCCCGGCGGCGGCTCCGATGTGGCCAACCTAAAAACGAAGGCCGTGCGTGATGGCGACGACTACCTCGTTAACGGCAGCAAGACCTTCATCACCAGCGGCATGCGGGCCGACTTCATCACCTGCGCGGTGCGCACCGGTGGTGAGGGCATGGGCGGCATCTCGCTGCTGGTGATCGAAGACGGCATGGCCGGCTTCACGCGCAGCCCGCTGCAGAAGATGGGTTGGTGGGCATCAGACACCGCCACGCTCTATTTTCACGATTGCCGAGTGCCGGTGGCCAACCGCATCGGTGCCGAAAATATGGGCTTCATGGCGATCATGATGAATTTCAATCAGGAGCGGATCATGCTCGCCGCACAGGCCTGGGCCTTCGCACAGGTCTGCTACGACGAGAGCCTCGCCTATGCGCGCGAGCGCGTCACCTTTGGCAAGCCGCTGATCCGCAACCAGGTGATCCGCCACAAGCTCGCCGACATGAAGATGCGCATTGATGCGGTGAAGGCGCATCTCGATGTGCTGGCCTGGCGCGTCTCAAACAAGCAGATGCCGGTGGCCGAGGTCTGCCTGTTGAAGAACCACGCCTGCACCATGCTGGAATGGGTGGCCAACGAGGCGATGCAAATCTTCGGTGGTGCGGGCTACCTGCGTGGCAGCAAGGTCGAACGAATCTACCGCGAGACCAAGGTGCTGACCATTGGTGGCGGCTCGCTGGAGATCATGAAAGACCTTGCCTCGAAGCAGATGGGTTACTGAAGCGCTCGGCGGCAGCTTGCAGCGCGTTCGAAGATCGCTCTGCGATGGGTGGTCCTCCAGCTCGGGATAGCCGAGCGTGGACAAAGAAAAAGGCACCCTGAGGTGCCTTTTTCAATTCGGAGGATTTGCTTCAGGGTGCTGCAGGTGCTGCAGCGTTCACATCTGCGCAGGCGGTAAACACATCGACCTCTGCGGAGCCACCACCGCCTAGCAAGGCTTGAATGGCATCCAACAGACCGGTGGGGTTGGTGAGGATGTCAGCAGGTGAGAAGGGGGGCAGCGTGGCCTCGATGCGCAGGCCGCTGAAAGGCATCGTTGCATTGGCCGTGTAGTAGTAGAGGGTCTGGCTGCCACGAGTGACTGTCGTCGGCTGCAGGCCGGAGAAGCTCTGCACCGTGGCGCCAGTGGCATTGACCGTGCGCAAGGTGAAGATGTCGGAAAGGATCACATCGGAATCATAGGCCAACAATAGCCCGACGTTGCGTCCACCGCTGGCAGACGGGGTGATGACGTTCGCGTCGCGGCGGAAAATCATCGACAGGGTTTCTTCCGCACCGCCGCCGACAACCACGTTGAAGCGGCCGAACGTGGCTGGATCAGGATCGATCACGTTGCCGGCATTTTGCACGTTGCCGCCGTCGTTCGGTGTGTCGTCATCGCTGGTCGCTGCAGCCCCGTTGCTGAGCAGCAGCTGGTCGCGGCAATCCTGGTCAACCACGGTCACGCTGGCGCTTTCGTCACGGTCAGCCACGGTGACTGCGATGCCCGCATTGAGGGCCACGTTGATGGTCGAGACGCCTTGGGCATTGCCGGTCACGGAGCCCTTGCCAGGGTCGCTGCCGGTGGTGGTGGCCACGGTGATGTTGGTCGAGGCAGGCGTCTTGCCCCAGGTCAGGGGCAGCAGTGCCGGGTCGATATCACGCTCGACGCCTGCGGCGTCGCCCTGGAAAGTGCCACGCGCCTTGAACAGATAGGTCTCGTTCAAGGGAATCTGCACATTCGACGAGCAGGTGGAGCCCAGATCGGCATTGAGGCAGATCTTGGTGACGGCGATCAGGCCAACTTCGCGGATATCCAACGCAATGCGGTCTTCAAGGGCGAGCGCGGGGGTTTCGGTGTTGGTGCCACGGGCCGTCAGGCCGTTGGCACCAACCAGTGCATCCGCAGCCACGGTGGCGATCACCGCGGTCGTGGGTGCGGCGGCGGAGTCATCGATGGTGTATTGACCGATGCTGGAGGCATCGCGGCTCCAGGTCAGCTTGTTGTTGCCGCCCAGATCGGTGGAGAGGATTTCTCCCGTCGTGCCATCGCTGAATACGCCACGGGCGATGAAGCGCGTGCGCGTGCCCTTGATGAGCGGCACTGGTGCGGCGACTGCGGGGTCTGCGGAGACAACGATGTCGTCAAGCACGCGCAGCGTGGCATTGAGCGCAACCGAGCTAGTGATGCGGTCACCCTCTTCGTTGGTGATCACGGCGTCGATCGAGAACGCGCCGAAGCGGTTGGTCTTGGCGACGATGATCTTGCCGGTGGCCGGGCTCGGGCTGAAAGTGACCGTGTTGGCCGGGAAGTTGGACGGCAGCGACCAGCTGTAGGCGGTGTAATCCTTGATGCAGGTGGCCGGGCCCGAGTTGTCGGTGCACGCAGCGGTAGCGGTGAGGGTGATGCTGCGACCGGTCGGCACCACTTCATCCGGAGTGGCCGAGATGGTGAACGAACTCAGCACGGCACCGCTGACCAGCAGGGATTGGGTGTCTTCAAACGACTGCACCTTGGCCCGCACAGTGGCGCTGCCGCGGCGCAGGCCGGTGGCAAGGCCGGTGTTGTCGATGCTGGCGATGGGGGCCGTTGCCGTGGTGGGGTCAACGCTCCAAGTCACGCCGCTCACCGCGCCGGTGCTGCAAACGGCGGTGGGCTCTGTCGGTACCATGCAAGATACCAAACCGGTGCCTGAGCCGGTGCCCGGAGGCGTGCTGTAGAGACCGACCGCAATGAACTGGAACGTGCTGCCCGGGGCCGTGGTGGCCGCGCTGGTGCCCGCCGCAGGCGTGAAGGTGATGGCGACATTCTTGAGCACAGGCTCGAAGTCAGGGCTTTGAAGTCCGCCGCCGCAGCCGGCGAGCAAAAGGCAGGAGGCCACAAAAGAGCCAAAAATCCGTTTCATCACTAATCCCCAGAAAAGTCTTGTTCCGAACCACGCGTGTTGTTGAGAAGGACGCTAGCACAAGCCAAATGCGGGCCGCCAGCAAAAATGTTTACTGGCAGCACCAAGTCGAATAATAATGCACCGGGAGTTGGAGAAAAGTCCCGCACTCAACAATTTGTAGCGCAAACTTGCTGTAATGCTTGCGCATCGTCGAAGCGCGGTGATGACGTTAAAAGAATTCTGGCTGTTGCCTATCTGAATCCAATCAGGGAAGAAGCAAATGAAACGAATGACCCGGCTGCTTGCAACCGCCTTACTTCTCGTCCTGGGCTCTGGCCTGGGCGTGGGTGTGCAAGCCCAAGAAAAACAGTTTGACGATCGCTGGTACGCCTCCGGTAGCGTCGGTGGCATCTTCTCGGGGACGGGTGCCGGCCCCGCTGGCGGCTTCGCCATCGGGCGCACCTTGCTACCCAACCTCGGCGTCGAGTTCGATGTCGGCTTCGCGGATCAGGAGTTGTCGGATCTTCCCAGCGGCAACAGCTATCGCCGCATCACCGGCGGCTTGAGCGCGCTGGGTTACTTCCTGCCCGACAGCAAGGCAGTGCGCCCCTACGGCCTCGTGAACCTGAACATTCACGCCATCGACTTCCTCGGCGAAAGCCTGAGCGGCGCTGGCGTCGCATTCGGCGCGGGCGCGATGGTGCCGATCACGCAGGCACTCGACCTGCGCCTTGAAGGCCGCTACCACCTTGACTTCGTTTCCGAGACCGGCGCGGTTCAGAAGTCCACCTTCACCACCGGCACCATCACCGCTGGCGTGCGCTATAAGTTCGGCGCCGACCCGGACGACGAAGACGGCGATGGCGTGCCGAACAGCCGCGACAAGTGCCCGGGAACGCCCAAGGGCGTGACGGTCTACTCCGATGGCTGCCCGACCGACCTCGATGGCGATGGTGTTCCGGACTACCTTGACAAGTGCCCCAACACGCCGAAGGGAACAGTCGTCAACAAGGATGGCTGCCCGGCTGACTCCGATGGCGATGGCATTCTCGATGTCAACGACAAATGCCCTGGCACGCCGCGTGGTGTGGCCGTCGATGCCTCGGGTTGCCCGGTCGACAGCGACGGCGATGGCATCCCCGACTACCTCGACAAGTGCCCCAACACCCCGGCTGGTACTAAGGTTGACGAGCGCGGCTGCCCCTTCACCGACGCAGACGGCGACGGCATCCCCGATTACCTCGACAAGTGCCCGGATTCACCCAAGGGCATTGCGGTCGGCCCCGATGGCTGCCCGCTCGACAGTGACGGCGACGGCATCCCCGACTATCTCGACGAATGCCCCAACACCCCGCCGGGCCTGAAGGTTCTGCCCAACGGTTGCGCGCTGGTCGGCGACTGCCGCAAGCCGCGTCCGGGCGAGGCGGTGGACAAGAACGGCTGCGCTTTGGACAAACGCTTCATCCTGCGCGGCGTGAAGTTCGAGTTCGACTCTGACCGTCTTACCAAGCCGTCCGAGAAGATTCTCGCCGACGTGGCCGAGACGCTGAAGAGCTACCCGACGGTGAAGGTCGATGTCGAAGGTCACACGGATGACGTAGGTTCCGACGCCTACAACCAGGGTCTCTCCGAACGCCGTGCCAACGTCGTGAAGAAGTTCCTGGCGGATCGTGGTGCGGTGGCGCCCAACCTGAAGCCGGTTGGCTTCGGCGAGAGTGTGCCGATCGACACCAACGCGACCGAAGCAGGCCGTGACAACAATCGTCGCGTGGAGTTCAAGGTCACCAACTGACCTTGCACACCACTCGCTGATGGCGAATCGAACCCGGCAGATGGCAACATCTGCCGGGTTTTTTGTTGCGCTTTCATTCTCAGTTTCCTCACTCGACCACTCAAAACCGAGCCACTCATGCAAGCCGCCACCGCTGCCCTCATCCGCCGCTATTACGCCGCCTTCAATACCGGCGACATGGCCGGGTTTTTATCGCTGCTGACCGACGACGTGGCACACGACATCAACCAGAGTGGGCGCGAGCTCGGGCGAGACACCTTCGCCGCGTTCATGCAGCGCATGAACAGCAGCTACCGCGAACAGATCGTGGACATCACTGTGTTTGCGAGCGAGGACGGCAGCCGTGCCGCTGCGGAGTTCACGGTACTGGGCGAATACCTCAAAACTGATGAGGGTTTGCCGCCTGCAACGGGGCAGAAGTACACGCTGCCGGCCGGTGCCTTCTTCGATGTTCGGGATGGCAAGGTCGCGCGCATCAGCAACTACTACAACTTGCAGGATTGGTTGAAACAGGTAAGCGCTTGAGGCGAGACCGGTGAGAGACATTCGCTACCAACCCCTCAAAGGCGCAGCTATTCGAGAGCAGCTTGAAGTGCTAGCTACGCTGCGTCTGACGGTGTTCCGCGACTGGCCCTACCTCTACGACGGCACTCTAGACTACGAACAGCGGTATCTCGAAACCTATGCAAGCTGTAGCGACAGCATCGCGGTGCTGGCCTGGGATGACGCGCAGTGTGTGGGCGCCACCACGGCCTTGCCCATGCGCAACGCCGAGGCCTCCATGCGCACGCCCTTCGAGGAGGCCGCACTCGAAACCAGCAACACGCTTTACTTCGGCGAATCGGTGGTGCTCGCCAGCCATCGCGGGCGCGGGATTGGCGTGGCTTTTTTCGAGCTGCGCGAGGCGCACGCTCTTGCCTTGGGCCTAAGGCGCTGCGCCTTCTGCGCTGTGGATCGCCCCGCATCACACCCGCTCAAGCCGGCCGACTACACACCCAACGACGCCTTCTGGACTCGGCGCGGCTACGCCCGCCAACCGGCCTTGCAATGCACGTTTGACTGGCTGGATCGTGGCGAGCCTGCACCCACGCCACACACCCTTACCTACTGGCTGCGCGACCTGTGAGCGCACCCCTGCTCCGTATTGCTGCTGCGCAGTTTCCGGTATTTGAGCCGCAGGACTGGGCCGAGGTGGAGCGCACGCTCAAGCAGTTCGTCTCGCACGCCGCCGATCAAGACTCCCAGCTGCTCGTGTTTCCCGAATACGCAGCGATGTCACTGGCAGGGGTATTCCCCAACAACATCAAGGGTCATTTGCGGACGGAGCTGCGCGCCATCCAGAGCCTGCACGGCGAGTGGCTGGCGCTGCACGCGCGTCTCGCCCGCGACTACCGGCTGCACATCCTCGCAGGCAGCTTTCCGGTGCAGATCAGCGATGCGAATGCCGCACCGATCTACCGTAATCGCGCGCAGCTGTTTGCGCCCAATGGCAGGAGCGGATGGCAGGACAAGTGGACAATGACACGCTTCGAGACCGAGCTGTGGGGTATCAGCGCGGGCGACACACTCAAGGTGTTCGACACCGCGCTGGGTCGCATCGCCATCAACATCTGCTACGACGTGGAGTTCCCCCTGCTGGCCCGCGCGCAAGTGGAGGCCGGCGCACAGATCATCCTCGCGCCAAGCTGCACCGACACCACCGCCGGCTACTGGCGCGTGCGCGTGGGCGCGCAGGCGCGCGCCTTGGAGAATCAATGCGTGGTGGTGCAGGCGCCGCTGGTGGGTGAAGCCCCGTGGAGCGCATGTGTCGATGTGAACGTCGGCAGAGCCGGTATCTACACGCCGCCCGATCGTGGCCTGCCGGACGATGGCGTGCTGGCAGTCGGCGAATGGAACCAGCCGCAGTGCCTCATCGCCGACATCGACCCCGCGAAGCTCGCCGCCGTGCGTGCCGATGGGCAAGTGTTCAACCACCGCGACTGGGCGCGGCAGCCTGATTTGGGCGCGCTGTCCGCGGTGGTGATCGAAGACCTGCGCTAGCCCGTTTTGGCGACTGGCTTCACCTGCTGAGGATCATTGAGGTGCAGGCTTCACCTGCACCAGCAGCGTCTTGTTGCGCACCTGCGTGCCAGCTGCCACACCGACGGACTCCACCACGCCGCCCACCGGCAGCGAGAGCTGGAACTCCATCTTCATCGCCTCCAGCACGGCGAGCGTCTGGCCCTTTTCGACCACATCGCCCGGCTTCACATGCACGGCCACCACCTTGCCGTCGCTGTGCGCCAGCAGCCGGCCATCGCTGCCCGCTGCGGGGCCTTCGACGGGTGCCAGCGTACGGTCGATGAAGCACCAGGTCTGGCCTTCGGCTTCGAGCCACAGCGCGTCGCCGTTGCGAGCAAGCTGTGCCTTGCCCTGCACGCCGTCGGCGAGATAGGCAAAACCCTGCGCGTCGTGGCGCTTCACGTCAATGACTACCCTGGTCTCGCCGATCGAGGCCGTGAACAGATGGCCGTCGTGGGCGAGCAATTCAAGGTCGGTCTCGGTGGTGCGGCACTTGAGCTTGAAGTCGATGCCGGTCTCGTGCGAGCTGTGCCAGCCGATCATTTCGGGGTCGATCTGATGTGCCTCGCGCAATTGGCTTGCATCGTCTAGATAGAGTGCAACCGCCGCGAGCACGATCTGCTTTGCGCTCGGTTTGGCCGCGTTGATGGTCTCCTGCGGAAAGTATTCGCCGATGAAGCCAGTGCTGAAATCACCGCCTGAGAAAGCGTCGTGCGAGAGGATGGCGTGCAGGTAGTCCTTGTTGCTGACCAGGCCTAAAAAGCGAGTCTCGTCGAGTGCTTTCAGCAGACGCTGGCGCGCGGTCTCGCGGTCTTCGCCCCAGGCGATGACCTTGGCCTGCATCGAGTCGTAGAACGGGCTGACGCTGGCGCCCGTCTCCATGTAGGTATCAACCCGCACACCCTCACCCGTCGGTGCCGCCCAGCGCAGCACCGGGCCGGTATGCGGCAGGTAGTTGTCGAGCGGGTCTTCGGCGCACAGGCGTACTTCGATCGCGTGACCGAAGCGCTTGTCGAGGATTTCGTCCTGCGATAGCGGCAGCTTTTCACCCTGCGCCACGCGCAGCTGCCACTCGACCAGATCGACGCCGTAGACCAGCTCTGTCACCGGATGCTCGACCTGCAAACGCGTGTTCATTTCGAGGAAATAGAACGCACCATCCTTCGCCAGCATGAACTCGACAGTGCCCGCGCCGACGTATTGCACGGCCTTGGCGGCAGCAACGGCGGCAGCACCCATCTTCAGCCGCAGTGCATCGTCCACCGCTGGCGATGGCGCTTCTTCCACCACTTTCTGGTTACGGCGTTGCACCGAGCAATCGCGCTCACCAAAGTGGACGACGTTGCCGTGACGATCGCCAAACACCTGAATCTCGACATGGCGTGCGTTCATCACCGCCTTCTCGATCAGCAGCTGGCCGCTGCCGAAAGCATTGCTCGCCTCGCTGCGCGCGGACTGCACGGCAGCGAGCAAATCCTTCTCTTCAAACACCAGCCTCATGCCGCGGCCACCGCCGCCAGCGGCCGCCTTCACCATCACCGGCAACCCGGCCTTGATCGCCTCGGCCACCAGCGTCTCGTCGGTCTGGTCGTCACCCTGATAACCCGGCATGCAGGGCACACCAGCGGCAATCATCCGAATCTTCGACGCCGACTTGTTGCCCATCTTGTCGATGGAATGCGCATCGGGACCGATGAAGATCAAGCCCGCGTCAGCAACAGCCTGCGCGAACTCGGCGCGCTCGCTCAAAAACCCGTAGCCGGGGTGGATCGCCGCAGCGCCACTGGTCTTGGCCGCCGCAATGATCTTGTCGATGACGAGGTAGCTTTCTTTCGCTGGCGAGGCACCGATATGCACCGCCTCATCGGCCTCGCGCACCGGCAGCGTGTTGGCATCGGCATCGGCATAGACGGCGACGGTCTTGTAGCCGAGCTTCTTGGCCCCGCGAATCACGCGCAGCGCGATCTCGCCGCGATTCGCCACCAATACCTTATTGAATCTCTGGGCCATGCGGGTGTTGCTCCTCAACTTATTTTTAGGATGTGATGCGTTTGGCGTTGCAGTCTTTCAGCACCATCTCGCCTGTCTTTTCGACGAAGACCTCATCACCTTTTTCCGAGAGCGTCAAAGTGCCATCGGTGTAGCGCGCACCGCTGCCGCTGACTTCCTGTTTGAGCGGGAAGCTGTGACCTTCCCACACCAGCTCCGCGCTGCCTTCCAGCCCCGTCGCACGGCCTGAATAAATGACGGTGATATCGACATCGCCTGCACAGCGGTAGCTCACGGTTTCGGACTTTGGCGCCGTGCTGATGGCAGGTGCGCTGACGCAGGCGGTGAGCGCGGCAGCAAGCACAACTGACAAAGCGACTAGGGGGCAATGTTGAAGCATGGTGAACTCCTGATGATTCATGTGGGGTTCGCCCATTTTGGTGCGCGTTTCTGAACGAAGGCGGTGATGCCTTCCGGCGCTTCAGGCCCGCGCGCGCAGGCCGCGAATTTGGCAGCGGCATCGTCGAGCACCAAGTCCATGTCCAACTTGCCTGCTTGCAGCAGGATGGTTTTGGTCACGGCGTTGGCTTCGGGTGCGCAGTTCAATATTTTCTGGATCGCCTCGGCGAGCTTGGCCTGCAGTTCTTCTTCACTCGCAAAGCTCTCGTGCACCAGGCCGAGGCGCAGTGCTTCCGCCCCGCGAAACTGCGCACCCGTGAGCGCGAGTCTGCGGGCCTGAGTCAGGCCGATGCGCTCGACCACGAAGGGCGCGATCTGCGCGGGCGGCAGGCCGCGCGTGGTTTCGGGCAGGCCGAACTTCGCATCCGCGTGGGCAAATCCAATGTCGCTGACGCAGGCCAGCCCAAAACCGCCCCCCAGCACCGCGCCTTCGCAGACGGCGATCACCACCTGCGGCGCGTTCTGCACGCTGCGCAGCATGGTGCCGAAGCCGCGATTCATGTTGGCAATGGCGTCCGGCTCGCCAGGTGCCGGCGGCTTCATGCCACCTGCGAGCATTGACTTGAGATCAGCCCCCGAACAAAAGTGCCCGCCCGCGCCGCGCAGCACCACGGCGCGCACCGCGCGGTCACTGCGCACTGCCGCGAACACGGCCTCGATATCCGCCAGCATCTCCGGTGACATCGAGTTGCGCGACTCGGGGCGATTGAAGGTGACGTGCAGCACGCCAGCCTCGAAGCAGGTCAGCAGGGTTTTGGTTTCCAGCAAGGTCATGCGACTCAAGCCTTCTTTTTTCCGTAGCCCAGCCGCTTGCTGATGATGCCAAGCATTACCTCGTCGGCACCGCCGCCGATGGCGTGCAGGCGCAGGTCGCGGTACATCTGGCTGACGTAGTTCTCCCACATGAAGCCCTGCCCGCCCCAGTATTGGAGGCAGGCATCCGGCACCTCGCGGCCAAGCTGGCCTGCCTTCAGTTTCGCCATCGAGGCCAGCAGCGTCACATCCTCGCCCTTGAGCATCAGCTCGACGGCGCGATAGGTGAGCGCGCGCAGGCCTTCAAGTTCGGTCTGCATCTGCGCGAGCTTGAACTGCACCACCTGGTTGTCGAGGATCGAGCCGCCAAAAGCCTTGCGCTGGCGCGTGTAGGTGGCCGTTTCGCTCACACACTTTTCCATGGCGACGATGATGCTGGCAGCTAGAAACAGGCGCTCTTCCTGGAACTGCTCCATCTGGTAGATGAAGCCGCGACCCTCGGCGCCCACAAGGTTTTTAGCAGGCACCCGCACGTTGTCGAAGAACATGATCGCGGTATCGCTGCTGCGCTGGCCCAGCTTGTCGAGCTTGGTCTTGCGATCCACGCCCTTGGCATCGAGCGGCACGACGATCAGGCTCTTGTTGCCGTGCCTGCCACCACCTTCCACTTCTCCTGTATTGCAGAGCAGGCACACCCAATCGGCCTGAGTGCCGTTGGTGATCCACATCTTGCTGCCGTTGATGACGTAGTCGCCGCCATCCCGCACGGCCGTGGTCTTGATGCCCGCGACATCGCTGCCCGCCCCCGGCTCGCTCACACCAATCGCACCGACCAGTTCACCGGTGATGGAGGGCTTGAGGAAATTCTCTTTCAGATGGTCGTTGCCGTAGCGCGCGAGTGCGGGCGTGCACATATCGGTCTGCACGCCAATCGCCATCGGGATGCCGCCGACATTGCAGTGGCCGAGTGCTTCGGCGAAGGCGATCTGATAGCTGTAGTCGAGGCCCAGTCCACCAACTGCTTCCGGCTTGGCAATACCGAGTAATCCCAAGTCGCCCATGCCTTTCAGCACTTGATGGGCGGGCCACATGCCGTCCTTCTCCCAAGCGGCGGTGTGCGGGTTGATCTGCTCTTCGACATAGCGCCTGGTAGTGTCGAAAAGGCTCTGGTGTTCTGCGGTGTATTGCATGGTGATTTCCTCGACGGTGCGCTTACAGACGCGCCACGCCAAAACTGTTGGGATAGGTTTGACGAGCTTTCGCTTCGCGGCTGACAGAGAGACAAAGGCCGAGCACCTTGCGAGTATCGCGCGGGTCGATGAGGCCATCGTCGAACAGGCGTGCGGTGGCGGCAAAGGCGTGCGACTCGCGGTCGAACTGCTTGACGATATTGCTCTCAACAATCGCAAGTCGCTTTTCGTCTTCCTCACTCGTCGGCTTGCCCTCGCCTTCGAGCTTGGCGCGGGTGATGACGGTCATCACCTTGGCCGCCTGCTCACCGCCCATCACACTGGTGCGCGAGTTGGGCCAGGCAAAGATGAAGTGCGGGCCAAAACCGCGGCCGCACATGCCGTAGTTGCCGGCACCGAACGAGCCGCCCATGACGATGGTGATCTGCGGCACGGTGGCGTTGGCCACGGCCTGGATCATCTTGCTGCCGTGCTTGACGATGCCCGCCTGCTCGCTTTCGGTGCCCACCATGTAGCCGGTGGTGTTCATCAGATAGACAATCGGCGTGTTGGATTGGCAGCACTGCTGAATGAACTGGCCGGCCTTGGTCGCGCCCTTGACGGTGATCGGGCCATTGTTGCTGATGATGCCGATCTGGTGGCCCTGAATCACCGCGCGGCCGCAGATGGTCTGCTGGTCGTATTCGGATTTGTAGTCAAGGAACTCGCTGCCATCGACGAGGCGCGCGATGATTTCGCGGCAGTCGACAGGCTTCTTGTAGTCCGGCGGCATCACGCCGCAAATTTCCTCCACGCCGTAGAGCGGCGCGCGCACGGGCAAGAGTTCGAGGCGCGGCTTCTGCTGGTTCCAGTTGATGTTCTTGACGATCTCGCGGGCGATGCGGATGGCGTCGCCATCGTTCTGTGCCAGAAACTCAGCCGTGCCAGCCACCGAGCAGTGCATGTCGGCACCGCCCAGGTCTTCGTCGAGTGCGATCTCGCCGGTTGCCGCCTTGAGCAGCGGCGGCCCGGCCAGGAACACCTTCGCGTTCTTGCGCACCATTACGACGTAGTCGGAGAGACCCGGCATGTAGGCGCCGCCTGCGGTGGACGAGCCATGCACCACCGTCACTTGCGGGATGCCTGCGGCGGAAAGGCGGCACTGGTTGGCAAAGGTCTTGCCGCCGGGGATGAACAGCTCGGCTTGATACAGCAGGTTGGCACCACCGGACTCGATCATCGAGACCACCGGCAGCTTCTGCTGAAGCGCGATCTCTTGCAGGCGCAGCGTCTTCTGCACACCCCAGGGCGTCATGGTGCCGCCCTTGATGGCGCTGTTCGACGCCACCACGAAGCAGCGCATGCCGCTGACATAGCCAATGCCGGCAATCATGTTGCCGCCCGCCAGCGAGCCATCCTTGTCGTCGTGCAGCTTGTAGCCGCAGAGGGTGCTGAACTCCAGCCATGGCGAGCCGCGGTCGAGCATCAGGTGCACCCGTTCGCGCGGCAGCAGCTGGTTGCGCTTGTGGAAGCGCGCGCGCTTGGCTTCTTCCTCGTCGCGGCCTTTCTGCTCGATCGCGCGCCAGTCGGCGACGAACTTGAGCATGCCCTCGCGGTTGGCCTTGAAACTGTCGCTATTGAGGTCGATCTTGGATTCGATAACAGGCATTTCCGTGCTCTCGTGTTTTGCCGCTCTGATGACGTCATTTAATCAGTTATGGCGTTCATATTCACGAACAATGTTCGTTACTGGACTTGCCTGACTACTTGCCGAGGTAGCGCACGCCAGGCAGGCCTTCGAAGTGCGCATCCTGCGTCCACAGCGTGGCCTTGTGCAGCTGGGCGGTGGCGTAGATCAGGCTATCTGCCAGTGGCAGGTCGTGGCGACCCGCACTCAGCGCCAGCGACACGTCGATTTCGACCACCTGCCCCAGCTGCATCTGGCTGGCGGCTCGCAAGGCCAGATTCTCGCCACGCTCCCGCAGCACCTTTTTGAACACTTCGTAGATGGTGATGACAGGTACCACCAGCTGCTCGGTGTTCTCGATGGCCTTGGCGAACAGGCCAGCGCGCGGCGTGCCCGCAAAGTATTCGAGCCAGCCGGAGGAATCGACGACATTCATTGATGAGGACTACAGCGCGCGGTCAGGCTCGCGGTCGATGTTGGTATCCATACCCTGCAGGAAGCCACGCATGGCTTTCATCGACTTCACCGGGATGAACTCGACGCGGCCTTCGTAGTGCATTACTTGCAGCTTTTCGCCCGCCGCCAACCCCATCGACTCGCGGATGGCCTGCGGGATGACGACCTGGAACTTGGGAGACAGGGTGACGGTATTCATATCGATCAGCTTCTCGTTAAACGATAGCATGATCGTTGCGCCAAACGTCCTGTCTGTCAACTCATGCAATGCTCAATGGTAGAGGTGCGCCGCCGCCATCTTCTCCAAACCCTCGCGGTAGTAGTCGAATCGCTGCGCCAGTTCGCGGTAGGTGTTGCTTAAGCCGAACTCCTGCGCCAGCGGATGCTTGGACGCGGCATGGAAGCGGGAGGCACCCATGTCGCGGTAGTAGTCGATGGTGACCGGGCGATGGGCATAGCGGTGGCGGTGCTCGATCCACTCGGCGCAGACACCGCCGAGAAACAGTGCGTAGTTGGCGATGTGGGCCTGCACGATGAACTGCCGTTGCGCTTGCGCAACCTGCTCTTCGGCGACGAGATCGACCAGATAGTCATAGGCGGTGTCCTCGCCCTCCTGCACCTGACGCAGGCGCTCCGTGCGGCCGAACAGCGCGAGTAGATGCGCGATGTAGTGCAGCGCGCGCTGCTCCTGACGGTTGCGGCGGGCGGGCATGGCGTGGCGCAGCATCACCTCGAACCAGAGCTGCGGCGACACCGGCAGGTCGATGGTGTCGGCATCGCGCAGGGCCTTGTAGATGTAGTCGGCGTCCAGCATCGAGTCGAGCGTATTGAAGAACTGGCCCATCTCGGTGACAGCGCGCGGCACATCGACCTGACCGGGAAAGTTCGACAGCAGGAAGTTGATGTCTCTGGGCGGCAGTGTGGGATGGCTGAGCTGGGCGAAGTCTGGCGCGTGCATGAAGGTTCTCCATGAAAGGGGCCTGCACGAGGTGTCTTGCAAGCCGCGCGCCAGCCGCACGTTGAACTGGTGCCGGGTTACAGTCATTGCAGACTAAATCAGCAAGCACTCGGAGGAGCGCATGGCTAACAACCGCATCGGTGAGATCAGGGGCTCGGTGAAGCTCGCAGGCAAGACCTTCGAGCATTTGACCTCGCGCATCCACGAGTTTCACCGCGCTATTTCGGACATGCCTTTCAATGCGATGCCGGCCGTCCCAGGCGTAAAGGACGGCAGCGAAGGCACGCGGGCGATCCACGATGGGATCACTGATGGCGTTTATGGCGTCATCAAGGGGATCGGCGGCGCGCTGTTCAAGCAGGCGGACGTCGCCCTGAAGCTCGCAGAGCGCAATTTTCAACCTGCGACCCAGACCGCTGCTGCCATCACACCACCCGCCATCGCCCGCGACAACCTGGTCAGCGCCATCAGCGGGCTGATTGGCGATGCCATGTCGCAGGAGCGAAACCCGCTCAGGGTGAAGCTCGGCTTCTACCGCGAGGGTCATCGCACCAGCCTGAGTGCGCCGGTGCTGGCCGCGACCTACCCGGAGGCCACAGGCAAGCTCGTCGTCTTCATCCACGGCCTCTGCTGCAACGAGCACAGCTGGCGGCTGTATGCCGAGCAGCACACGCCCTATGGCGACCAGCTTGCCGCCAAGGGCTACACGCCGCTCTATGTCCGCTACAACTCAGGCCTGCACATCTCGCTCAACGGCCGCACGCTGGCACGGCAGATCGACAAGCTCGTCTCGCTCTGGCCGGTGCCCGTCACCGAGGTGGTGCTGATCGGCCACAGCATGGGCGGATTGGTGGCGCGCTCGGCGGCCTACAAGGCGGCGAAGTCGAACATGACTTGGCCAGCCAAGGTTTCACACATCCTTTGTCTCGGCACGCCGCACACCGGCGCGCCGCTGGAGCAGTTCGTGCACGCCGCCACGCCCGTGCTCGAAGCCTTTCCGCTCTCGCGTCCGCTCGCCAAGGTGCTGGCAGTGCGCAGCGAAGGCATCCGCGACCTGCGCCACGGCTTTGTGGCAGACGAACACTGGAAAAAGCGCACGACTGAGGAGCGCACGGCCGATGCCCGCACCGAGATTCCGCGCATTGCGAGCGTGAAATATCACTTCATCGGCAGCAGTATCGGCCTCGATGAGCACCACTGGCTCGGCAAGGCGATTGGCGATGGACTGGTGAAGCTGCCCAGCAGCACCGCACGCGAGCTGGCGGATGCCGACACCGCCACGCTCTACAGCGCGCACCACATGCAGTTGCTCAATCACCCGGCCATCTACAAGGAGATTGCGCAGCGGCTGGGCAAGAAAGCGATCAAAGAATGAGCTGAGGCGCGTAGAATCGCGGCCCACCGCTGGTTGCACATTTATGCTCGCTCTGCAAAACCTCACGCTGCGTCGCAACGTCAAGACGCTGCTCGAAAACGTTTCCGTCGTCATCCACGCCAACCAGCGCGTGGGGGTGATCGGCAAGAACGGCGTCGGCAAGTCCACCCTGTTTGCGGCTATCCGTCGTGAGCTACCCACCGATGGCGGCAGCATCGACCTGCCCAAGAGCCTGGTGGTCGCCAACGTCAGCCAGGACACCCCCGCCCTGCCCCAGGCCGCCATCGAGTACGCACTGGATGGCGACGAAGAGCTGCGCAGCCTCGAAGCCAAGCTGAAGGCCGTCGAAGAGCGGCTGGAGATGCACCCCACCGATGCCGACATCGACCAGCTGACCAAGCTGCACGACCGCATGGCGATGATCGACGGCTATGCCGCTAAGTCGCGTGCCGCGCAACTGCTGCATGGTCTGGGCTTTGCCCCCAGCGAGCAGGAAAAGCCTGTCGCCGCCTTCTCCGGCGGCTGGCGCATGAGGCTCAATCTCGCACGCGCCCTGCTCAAGCGCAGCGACTTGCTGCTGCTGGACGAACCCACCAACCACCTCGATCTCGACGCCGCGCTGTGGTTGCAGGAAGAACTCAGCACCTTCAAAGGCACGCTGCTGCTCATCTCTCACGACCGCGACTTTCTCGATGCGGTGACCACCCACACTCTGCACTTAGAACGCAGCGCCGCCACGCTCTACGCTGGCAACTACTCGGCCTTCGAGCTGCAACGCGCCGAGCGCCTCAACCTTCAGGCGCAGGCGCATGGCAAGCAGCAGATGCGCATCGCGCACTTGCAGAGCTTTGTCAGTCGCTTCAAGACCCACGCCAGCAAGGCGCGCCAGGCGCAGAGCCGCATGAAGGCGCTGGAACGCATGGAGCTGGTCGCCCCGGTGCTGGCCGAGAGCGAGTTCGATTTCGTCTTCCGCAAGCCCGAACGCGCCAACTCGCCGCTGCTGCGGGTGATGGGCGGCAACGCCGGCTACCCCGGCAAGCCGCTGCTCAAGAACGTGCGCATCATCCTCGCCCCCGGCGATCGCGTTGCCGTGCTCGGTGCCAATGGCGCGGGCAAGTCCACCCTCATCAAGACCCTCGCAGGCGAGCTGGAATGGATGGGCGGCGAAGTCACCCGCGACCCCTATCTCAAGGTCGGCTACTACGCCCAGCACCAGCTCGAAACGCTGGACCCGGCGGCCAGCGCCTTCATGCACATCAAGCGGCTGGACATGAAGGCGCCGGATCAATCGGTGCGCGATTACCTCGGCAGCTTCGTGTTCAAGGGCGACCGGCAGAACGAGCCGATTGCACCCTTCTCCGGTGGCGAGAAAGCACGCTTGGCACTCGCCATCGTCGCCTACCAGCGCCCCAATCTCTTGCTGCTCGACGAGCCCACCAACCATCTCGATCTGGAGATGCGCCAGGCCGTTGAAAACGCGCTGCAGGACTACCCCGGCGCCGTGGTACTCATCAGCCATGACCGCCACATGGTAGAGAGCTGCTGCGACACGCTGTGGCGCGTGCACGATGGTGTGTGCGAACCCTACGACGGTGATCTCGACGACTACGCCAAGTGGCTGCGCGAAACCCGCCGTGCCGCCCAGCGCAGCGATGCCGCCGCCCCCAAGGTGGCCGCTGCCGCCGCCAAAGTCGCGCTCGATGCCGAAGCCGCCAAGGCCCTGCGCGAAACGGTGAAGAAGCTCGACAAGCAGATCGAGAAACTCAGCAAGGAACTCAAGTCCCTCGAAACCGAGCTGGCCGACCCGGCGCTCTACGAAGCCAGCCGCCACAAGGACGCAACGCGCCTGCAACAGCGGCAGGCGGCGGCGCGCAGCGAGCTTTCAGTCGCTGAAGAGCAGTGGATGGAAGCGAGCGAGGCGCTGGCCTGATTCGTCATTCCCCCGAAGGCGGGAATCCGGAGCGGCGTGCAGCGCCGTGCAGCTTTCGCGCCCACTGAGAGAGCTGGATTTCCGCCCTTGCGGCAATGGCAGATTCGTAGGATGGGCTGAGCAAAGCGAAGCCCATCAGGAGCGAACGCGGGCGATGGGCTTCACTGGCGTTCAACCCATCCTACGGACCTACCAATGCGCCGAGCAGCGGGATGAGTACGAGTTCCGTGTAGTTCATGTCTTAAAGGCTAGCGCCTGTTCGATTCAATGCGGCAACACCTGCCCCAAAAAGCTCCGCAACCGCTCATGCTGCGCATTGCCGAAGAAGGCTTCGGGCGCGTCTTGATACACCAGCTCGCCGCCATCCATGAACACCACGCGGTTGGCCACCGCACGGGCAAAGCCCATCTCGTGGGTGACGACAACCATGGTCATGCCTTCGAGTGCCAACTGCTTCATCACCTCCAGCACCTCGCCGACTTTCTCCGGGTCGAGGGCGCTGGTGGGTTCGTCGAACAGCATCACGCGCGGCTGCATGGCCAGCGCGCGGGCGATGGCGACGCGCTGCTGCTGGCCGCCGCTGAGCTGGCTGGGGCGGCTCTCGGCCTTATCACTCAGGCCCACTTTCGCCAGCAGCTTTTCGGCGCTGGCACGCGCGACTTCCGCTGAGTGCTTGAGCACCTGCATGGGTGCCAGCATCACGTTTTCGAGCGCGGTTTTGTGCGGGAAGAGGTTGAACTGCTGGAACACCATGCCCGCGTGTTTGCGCACTTCGTTGAGGTTGGTCTTGGGCGCGTGGACCTTGAGGCCATCCATGGTGACTTCGCCGCTCGTGATGCTCTCCATCGCATTAAGCGTGCGCAGCAGGGTGGACTTGCCGGAGCCGCTGGGCCCGACGATGCACACCACCTCGCCACGCCGTACTTGCAGCGAGACCTTGGTGAGTGCCTGGGTACCGTTGGGGTAGACCTTGCTGACGTCGCGGGCGTCGATCAGCACTTCGGTGGTGGGGCTAGTCATGGGCCATCTTCTTTTCGAGCTTGCGCACGTACATCGAGAGCGCGCCGGTCAGCACCAGGTACATGAGGGCGACGGTGAACCAAACCTCGAAGGGGCTGAAAGTCGAGGCGACGATCTCGCGCCCCGCCTTGGTGAGGTCGGTGAGCGCCATGATCGACACCAGCGAGCTGTCCTTGACCAGATTGATGCTCTGGCCTGCAAGTGCGGGCAGCGAACGCTTGAGTGCCTGCGGCAGTACCACGTGGCGCATGGCCTGCCAGTGGCTCATGCCAAGCGAACGGGCGGCTTCCATCTGGCCTTTACTCACGCCCTCGATGCCGCTGCGGACGATCTCGGCGACATAGGCACCGGTGAACACCGAGAGTGCAGCGACACCGGCGACGAAGCCGGAGAGATTAAGCACGGTGCCCAGGAAGAAATAGACGATGAACATCTGCACCAAGAGCGGCGTGCCGCGGATCAGCTCGACGTAGATTGCGGCCATATCGCGCGCCGCCGGGTTTGCCGAGACGCGCCCGAGACCGGCAATGAGGCCGAGCACCAGTGCAAACACCAGCGACCACGCCGAGATTTGCAGCGTCACCCACAGGCCCACCAGCAGCGGGCCGGGCGTGATGCCGGCCTTCTTGCCGATGGTGTTGTTGGCAAACACGATCTCGCCGTCCGACACCTGCACGACGTCGATCTGCGGGAAGGTCTGCGCCTCGCCACCCAGCAAGGGCGTGAGCGTGACCTGCTTGCCCTTGACCTCGACGGTCCCGTCGATGGGGGCCAGCACTTCTTCGCCGCCGCTCAGCAGCAGGTATTCGGGCACCCGGTCCCAGCGCCACTGGTAGTTGACCTTGATGGTGGCCCAGTAGAGACCCCCGCCGATCAGCAGCACCAATGCGACCGTGAGCAGTCGCCACCACGGATTCGCAGGCCTCATTGCACGTTCTTCAACCAGACGGTGCCGTTGAACCAGCGGTTGTAGAGCACGTCATAGGTGCCGTCGTTCTGGATGGCGACGATGAAGTTGTCGAGCCAGTTCAAGAAGTCCGGGTCGCCCTTCTTGATCGCCCAGCCGAGGTGCTCCTTGGTGAAGGGCTTGGGCAGATACAGCACGCCCTCGGGATACTGGTTGGCGTAGACCGCGATGTAGGGCAGGTCGTAGATGAAGGCATCGGCGCGGCCGTTTTTTACTTCGAGTGCGGCATCGGCTTCGGTCTCGAACTTCTTGATCTTGGCTCGCGGCAGCAGGCGCTGGGTGACGATGTCGCCAGAGGTGCCGAGCTTGGTCGCCACGGTGTACTGCGGGTCGTTGAGCTGCATCGCGTCGGTGACCTTGCCCTTGTGCTTGCCTGCCAAGAGTGCTGTTTGCCCGACGGTGATGTAAGGCGCGCTGAAATTGACCTGCGCGTTGCGCTCCGGCGTGATGGTCATGCCGGACATGAGGATGTCGAACTTGTCGGTTAGCAGGGCCGGGATGATGCCGTCCCACTGGGTATTGACGAAGGTGACTTTAACCTTCAGCACGCTCGCCATCTTCTTGGCGAGATCGACATCGAAGCCGATGATGTTGCCGTTCTTGTCGCGCATCTCGAAGGGCATGTAGCCGGCTTCCAGCCCCACGCGCAGCTCGCCGCGTTTCATTATTTGGTTGAGGGTGGATTTCTCCCACAGGGCCTGGTCGGCTGCCAGTGCTGGCCTTGCGAGCAAGGCCAGCAGCAAGGCTGTCATTCCCGCGAAAGCGGGAATCCAGTGCCTGAGACGGAGTGCTGTGCGGGCGAGTATTGGATTCCCGCTTTCGCGGGAATGACGAGTTAGGAGAGATGCACTTTGGTTCATGGCTTGAGTGTAGCGATGGCTAATGCACAAGGCTCGCAACAAGCATTCCACTAAAATCGCGCCATGACGGACTACACGCCCTATCTCGCCCCCATCGACGCTGCCCTGCCCTCCATGGGCGAGACGCTGGTGCGCCTGAGCAGCATCAATTCCGGCAGCTTCAATGCGGCAGGGGTAACGGCGATGGCCGAGGCCATGCGTGAGGTGTTCTCGCCCTTGCACGCCAGTGCGGAGCTGCTGGCGCTCGCGCCCTTTCGCAGCGTCAACGATGCGGGGCAGACCATCGAGCGGCCCATCGGCAAGGCGCTGCGGCTTCGTCTGCGCCCGCAAGCGCCGCTGCAAGTGTTCTTCTGCGGCCATCTCGATACCGTGTTTGCGGCCGATCACCCCTTTCAAGCGGTCAAGCAGATCGACGCCGACACCTTGAACGGCCCCGGCGTGGCCGATTTGAAAGGCGGCTTGCTGGTGCTGTTCCAGGCGCTGATGGCGCTGGAACGCTCGCCCTGGAAGGACCAGATCGGCTGGACGGTGCTGATGAACCCGGACGAGGAGATCGGCTCGGTCTCGTCGGCACCCTTGCTCGCAGAAGCGGCCAAGTCGCATCACCTGGGCCTGATCTACGAACCCGCCCTGCCCGATGGCTCGCTGGCTTCGTCGCGCAAGGGCAGCGGCAATTTCAACGTGGTGGTGCATGGCCGCGCAGCGCACGCAGGGCGTGATTTCGACAAGGGCCGCAATGCGATTGCCGCCTGCGCAGAGTTCATCAGCGGTCTGAACGCGCTCAACGGAAGCCGTGAGGGTGTGACCATCAACCCTGGCTACGTCAAAGGCGGCGGCGCGCTCAACGTCGTACCCGACTTGGCCGTATTCAAGTTCAACGTACGCACCTCGCAGGCCAGCGACGAGTGCTGGATGCACGACGAGCTCGACCTCTTGATGAACCGCCTCAATGCGCGGGAGGGTCTGCACTGCGAACTCTCCGGCGGCTTCACCCGGCCGCCGAAAGTGGTGAATGCCGAGATACAACGCCTGATGGACTACGTCGGCGATTGCGGCCAGCAGCTGGGCCTCGGCCTGCACTTCAAACCCACCGGCGGCTGCTGCGATGGCAACAATCTGGCGGCCCACGGCGTCGCCAATCTCGACAACATGGGCGTGGTGGGTGATCGCATTCACAGCGATCAGGAGTGGATGCGCGTGTCGTCAATCAGCGAGCGCGCCAAGCTCTCAGCACTCTTGCTGCTGCGCCTCGCCAGCGGTGAATTGAAATGGAATTGAGCCCGCGCCCTTATCGGCACCTGTTGCGCGTGCGTTACGGCGAGTGCGATGGGCAACAGGTGGTGTTCAACGCGCGCTACGGTGAGTACGTGGACGTAGCCTTCACCGAGTACGTGCGGGCGCTGGGTTACGGCACCGACTGCGCCGACCCGTTGCCGGAAATCCAGCTGGTGAAGCAGACCACCGAATGGTTCGCGCCCAGCCGCAACGATGAGATGCTGGAACTGACGGTCGCCTCCGTGGCACTCGGCAACAGCTCGTTCACCGTGCGCACCGAGTTCCGCAAGCATGGCGATGTCGCCCTCAGGGCGCGCAGTGAAACCATCTATGTGCATGTGGACCCGACGCTGTGGAAGAAGGCCCCGCTACCAGAGCGCCTGCGCTGCCAACTCGCCGAAGGCCCGGCCCATGCTTGATCTCACGCCGCAAGCCACCATCCCGGTCGAGCAGTTCTTCGGCTGTGACCTGCGCGTCGGCACCGTCACCGCCTGCGTGCCCAACGCCAAGGCGCGCAAGCCCTCGTACGTGCTCACGCTGGACTTCGGCCCGCTCGGTAGCAAGACCAGCAGCGCGCAGGTCACCCAGCTCTACGCACCCGATCAACTCATCGGCCGACAGGTGCTGGCTGTAGTCAACTTCGCACCCCGCAAGGTGGCGGATGTGCTCAGCGAATGCCTCACGCTCGCCGTCGATGGCGAGGGCGGCTTGGTCGTGCTTGGCGTCGAACGCGCAGTCCCCAATGGCGCTCGCGTCTATTAGAAACAACTTATGAAAATCATCCGACCCATCCGCGAAACCGACCTGCCTGAACTGCTGCACATGGCGCAAACCGCCGGTGCCGGCTTTACCTCCCTGCCGCCGGACGAAGCCTATCTGCGCAGCAAGATCGAGCTTTCGGTGCGCTCGTTCGCCGCCGACGTCACCGAGCCAGGCCACGAGCGGTACATGTTCGTGATGGAGGAGACAGACACCGGCGAAGTCGGGGCCTGCTGCGCCATCGAGGCCGCCTGCGGGCTGGATGAAGCCTTCTACAGCTACCACGTCAGCTTCACCGTGCATGCCTCGCGCGATATGGGCATCTACAACAAGGTGCCGACGCTGTATTTGAGCAACGATCTCACCGGCACCAGCGTGCTGTGCTCGCTCTACATGAAGCCGAGTTTTCGTGGCGCGGGCGCGGGCAAGTTGCTGAGCAAATGCCGTTTCATGTTCATGGCCAACTTCCCCGAACGCTTCGCGCGCAAGGTGATCGCGGAGATGCGCGGGGTGAGTGATGACGTCGGCTACTCGCCGTTTTGGGAGGGCCTCGGCCGCCACTTCTTCAGCGTCGAGTACACCCAGGCCGAGCACATCGTCGGCATGGGCAACAAGGCCTTCATCGCCGAGCTGATGCCGCCGCACCCGATCTACGCCGTGCTGCTGCCCAAGGCCGCGCAAGAGGTGATGGGCCGCGTGCATCCGCAGACGGCCCCTGCCCTGCATCTGCTGGAGCAGGAGGGCTTTCGCTATCAGGGCTACATCGACATCTTCGACGGCGGCCCGGCGGTGGAGATCGCGCTCAACGACATCCGCAGCATCCGTCGCGCGCAGACGGTCACCGCGCGCCTTGGGCAGCCCGAGGGCGGTGCACCCTGTCTGGTCGCCAACACCTCCCTGCAGGATTTTCGCTGCGCCCTCACGGAACTCGAACCGGACGACGGCAGCGTGACGCTCACTGCCGAACTGGCGCAGCAGCTGCAGGTGCCAGCGGATGGCCCCTTGAGAGTGTCGCTGCTGTGAGCCGAGCCGCTCGAATGTCCGCTCGCAAAGAAGAATAATTCGCATTCGAGCTGGTATTGCGATGCATTCGCAATTAAGATTCGCGCCATCAACGCGGCACGCGCAGGCAACGGCGCTTGCGAAACCTGCCCGGTGATAAGCACAGGGCGGTGCTGGCTGCACCGGCATCCCTGTCCTGAAAACAAGACACACCGGGATGCTCGCACCATGCGTTTTCGCTATAGTCCTTTGCTTACCGCCGCCCTGGCGTTTGCCAGCCTGCCCGCCCTGGCCCAAACGGTGGAGCTGGCGGCGGCCGAGTCGGTACAGCTCGACACCGTCGAAGTGACCGCCTACCCACCTCGCCCCGACAGCTACCACACCCGCAGCAGCAGCGCGGGCACCCGCACCGACACGCCTTTGGTGGATGTGCCGCAGTCGATCACCGTGGTGACGCGTGCCCAGGTGCAGGACCAATCCGCACAGAACATTGGCGATGTCATCCGCTACGTGCCGGGCGTCGGCATGGCGCAGGGTGAGGGCAACCGCGAGACGCCGGTATTTCGTGGCAATGCCTCGACCAGCGACTTCTTCGTCAACGGCCTGCGCGATGACGTGCAGTATTACCGCGACCTCTACAACATCGAGCGCGTCGAGGTGCTGAAGGGCCCGAACGCGATGATCTTCGGGCGCGGCGGCGTGGGCGGCGTGATCAACCGCGTCACCCGCGTGGCGGATGGCCGCACTTTGCGCGAGGTGTCACTGCAGGGCGGCAGCTTCGACAACAAGCGCGCGACCTTTGACCTGGGCCAGAGCTTCAACAGCAATGTCGCCGGCCGCGTCACCGCCTTGCTGGAAGACAGCGAGAGCTACCGCGACGACGTGACGCTGGAGCGCCGCGGAATCAACCCCACCCTGCGCTTCAGCGCCGGCAGCGACACCAGCGTGACGCTGGGTTACGAATACTTCCGCGACGAGCGCATCGCCGACCGCGGCGGCCCTTCGCAGAACGGCAAGCCGTTCAAGACGGACGAGAGCACCTTTTTCGGCGACCCCGGCAACAGCCCCACCGATACCGAACTCAACACCAGCAGCATCACGGTCGAGCACGACTTCGGCGGCGGACTCACGCTCAGCAATCGCACGCTCTACGGCGCTTACGACAAGTTCTATCAAAATGTCTTCGCCAGCGGCCCGGTGGCGGCGAATGGCAACGTGCCGTTTCAGGCCTACTTCGCGCAGACCGACCGCAAGAACCTGTTCAACCAGACCGACCTCGTCTACAAGTTGAAGACTGGCGTCGTCGAGCACACCCTGCTCGGCGGCGTGGAGGTCGGTCGTCAGCTCACCGACAACCTGCGCCTGAGCGGCCAGTTTGCCGACGGTGCCGATGCCGACACCAACCCCGACACCACACTCATTCGCCCCGTCACCAACCCCAACTTCAGCGAGCCTCTGGTGGGCTTCGTGCAGGGTGGCACGGCCGATGGCAACAACGAAAGCGAGACCAAGATCGCTGCCGTCTACGTGCAGGATCAGATCAGCTTCGGGCAGCAGTTCGACGTGGTGCTGGGCCTGCGCTACGACCAGTACAGCACCGACTTCACTAACCGCCGCACGGGCGTGGCGGCTGCCGACCGCGAGATCGAAACCGAAGACGGCCTGGTTTCGCCGCGCGTGGGGCTGATCTACAAGCCGCTGGAACAGGCCTCGCTCTACGCCAGCTATTCGCTCAGCTACCTGCCCCGCTCCGGCGAGCAGCTCGGCTCGCTCACGCCGACCAATGCCGCCTTCGACCCGGAAGAGTTCACCAACTATGAAGTGGGTGCCAAGTGGGACCTGCGGCCTGATCTCTCGCTCACCATTGCGGTCTATCAACTCGACCGCAGCAATGTGATTCTGCCGGGCGCGACCGCGGGCACCAGCATCCTCGGCGATGGCGCACGCACCAAGGGCATCGAGCTGGGTGTCTCCGGCAACATCACCAAGGCATGGAGCGTGAGCGGTGGCTATGCCTATCAAGACGCCCAGCTCACCGCCAGCAGCGGCGCCGCTGCACTGGACGGTGCGACGCTGGCCAACCTGCCGCGCCACACCATCTCGCTGTGGAACCGCTACGACTTCAGCCCGCAGTGGGGAGCCGGCCTGGGCGTGTTCAACCGCGGCGCGATGTTCAGCAGCACCAGCAACGCGGTGAAGATGGATGGCTACACCCGCCTCGACGGCGCGGTGTTCTATCAGCACAGCCCCACCCTGCGCGCGCAGCTGAATGTGGAAAACCTCAGCGGCGAGGACTACAGCGTCAACGCCCACAACGACAACAACATCCTGCCCGGCGCGCCGCTCAACTTCCGTATCGGGGTCACTGCCAACTTCTGACATCAACCCTTGCAAATGGCCTCCGTCGGCGCCTGCCGGCGGGGGCATTTTTTTGCAGCGCTGCCCTGACTGTGGCAAGAATTATTCTCATTTGATCTGTTATTGCGAAGCATTCGCACTTACAATCCAGATCGTCACAGAGGCAAAAACAGGCAAGGACGCTTGTGAACTACCGGGAGTGACACACCCGAAGCCAGCCACGAAGGCTGCTTCGCTCCATCGCCCGACCGGTACTCCACACCATGCGTTTCCGCCTTCACCCGCTGGCTGCTGCTGCACTTGCCCTTACCACGCTGCCCAGCTTCGCCCAGCTCGCTGCCTCTACAGAAGTCGCTGCAACCCCCAGCCCGGATGCCGCCCCGCCTTCAACAGCCGATGTGGTTCTGCCGCAGGTTAAGGTGGTAGATCACGCACCCGGCGAGGACTACGCCCCCGTCACCGCCACCGTCGGCAAGCTGCCGGTCGCGGTGCGCGACATCCCGCAGGTGGTCACGGTCGTCACCCGCGCCGTGCTCGATGCGCAGAACGCCACCAGCCTGACCGAGGCGCTGCGCAACGTGCCGGGCATCACCCTGCAAGCCGGCGAAGGCGGTGCGATTGGCGACAACGTCAACCTGCGCGGCTTCACCGCGCGCACCGACATTTACCTCGATGGCTCGCGCGACCGAGGCCAATACAAGCGCGACACCTTCTCGCTCGACAGCGTCGAAGTGCTGAAAGGCCCGTCCTCACTCTTCTTTGGTCGCGGCTCCACCGGCGGCGTCATCAACCAGGTGAGCAAGACGCCACTGAAGACCGACCTCAATCAGGTCGGCTTCTCGTACGGTACCGACGACTACACCCGCACCACGGCGGACTTCAACCGCGTGCTGTCGAATACCGCCGCCGTGCGCGTGGCCCTGTTCGCGCAGGATGTGAAGTCCACCCGCGACGTGGTGCAGCAGCAGGATTGGGGCATCGCGCCCTCGCTGCGCGTGGCGCTGAACAAGGACACCGACCTGACCCTCACTGGTCTGTATCAGCAGAACCGTGACGTACCGGACTACGGCATCCCCTTCGTCGATGGCGCGCCGGCCGAGGTGCCGCACGACCGCTTCTACGGCAACACCGACGACCAATTCGACCAGAACACCGCCGTCGGCAAGATCAAGGTCGAACACCGTCTCAACAGCTGGCTGACGCTGCAAAACCAGACCCAGCTCGGCGAGAACAGCACCGGCGCCAACCCGACGCCCTACCGCGTCTGCACCACCACCTTCAACAACCCGGCAGGCAGCTGCCCGGTGGCCGCACCCGGCGCACCATACGATCAGGTCACGGTGCAATCCGACCGCCGCGCCCGCGAGCTGAAGGACACCTCGGCCTTCACGCAGTTCGATGCCATCGCCAAGCTCAACACCGGCTCGATCAGCCACATCGTTGTCGGCGGCGTGGAGATCGGCCGTGACTCCACCCACAACCAGGCCTACACCGCCTCGCGCCGCCAGCTCGACAACCTAGGCAACTTCGAGCCAAACGCCACACCGGCGGACATCGGCCGCACCCGCGCGGCGACCTTCACCGAAGGCTCGGCGCGCACCATGAGTGTCTATCTCAACGACACCGTCGGCCTCACGCCGGAGTGGAAGGTGGTCGGCGGCATCCGCCGGGACCGCTTCGATGCCGACGTGAAGACCGTCAACAACAGCAATGGCGCGATTGCGACCCAGGCCAACGGCCAGCCCAATGCCTTCGCGCGCACCGACTACGGCACCAGCGTGCGCGGCGGCGTGATCTGGCAGCCGACGACCCGCTTGAGCACCTACGCCTCATACGGCACTTCGTTCAATCCCTCGGCCGAGGCAGTGACCATTAGTGCGTCGCAATCCACCGTCGCGCCAGAGAAAACCAAGTCCTATGAGGTCGGTGCGAAGTGGGATGTATTCAACAGTAAGCTGTCTCTCACCAGCGCGGTGTTTCACATCGAGAAAACCAACGCCCGCACCACCGACCAGCTCGGCGTGGTGACGGTGGATGGCCGCACCCAGGTCGAAGGTTTCGAGCTGGGTGCGGTCGGCCGCATCACCCGCAACTGGCAGGTCATCGCCGGTTATTCACGCCTCGAAAGCGAGCTGAAGAAAACCAATGACGGCACCGGCACCGGTGCTGCCCGCGTGAGCTTCCAGGGCAACGAGCTGCCCAATACGCCGGCGAATGCGGCGTCTCTCTTCACCACCTATCGCATGCTGCGCGACTACGAGGTGGGCGGCGGCTTCAACTACATCGACGAGCGTTTCGTCACCACCAGCAACCTCACCAAGGTCGACAGCTACGTGCGCGCCGACGTGCTCGCCGCCTATCACCAGCCGCGCTACGACGTGCAGCTCAACGTGCAGAACCTGTTCGACGAAGAGTTTTTCGATTCCATCGTCGCCTCCGAAAACGGCCGTGCCGTGCCGGGCCGGGGCCGCACGGTGATCCTCAGTGGCTTGCTACGCTGGGGCAAGACCTGACCGCCCTGCAAGCCATGCTCCTCCACATCCCCGGCGTGCTCGACGCCCAACAGTTGGCTGAATTCGACCTCCAGCTCGCGCAGGCCGGCGAGGCCTGGGTGGATGGGCGTGTCACCGCGGGCTCGCAGGGTGCGGCCGTCAAGAAGAACCAGCAGTTGGCAGAGCACGCGCCCCTCGCTATCCAGCTCGGTAATGCGGTGTTGGCGGTGCTGGAGCGCAATGCGCTCTTCATTAGCGCCAGCCTGCCGCACCGCGTCTACCCGCCGATGTTCAACCGCTACGAGGGCGGCATGACCTTCGGCGATCACATCGACAACGCCGTGCGCGTGCTGCCGGGTAGCGCGACGAAGATCCGCACCGATCTCTCGGCCACTCTGTTCTTGAGCAACCCGCAGGATTACGACGGCGGGGAGCTGGTGGTCGAGGCACCCTCCGGCACGCAGCGCATCAAGTTAGCAGCGGGTGATCTGATTCTGTATCCCTCGAGCAGCCTGCACCGCGTCACGCCGGTGACGCGCGGCGTGCGGCTGGCCTGCTTCTTCTGGGTGCAGAGCATGGTGCGCAGCGATGCCCAGCGCGCGCTGTTGTTCGATATGGACCGCAGCATCCAGAAACTCACCGCCACCAATGCCGACATGGCCACGCGCGTGCAGCTCACCGGCTGCTACCACAACCTGCTGCGGATGTGGACGGAGCTGTGAGCGCCGCCGCTGCGGGCAAGCCGACGAACCGATCGGCCAAGGCCTTCTGGGCCAAGCAGCTGCACCAGTGGCACTGGATCAGCTCTGCCATCTGTCTGGTGGCGATGATCCTGTTCTCGGCGACCGGCATCACGCTCAACCACGCGGCGGACATCAGCGCGAAGCCGGAGACGGTGAGCGTGAAAAAGCCACTGCCGCCAGAGTTGCTCCAGCAGCTGCTTGGCACCCCGGCAGCGGCGAAATCCTCCCTGCCCTTGCCATTGCGCGACTGGTTGCGCCGCGAGTTCGACCTGCGCATGGGCAGTGCGCAGCAGGCCGAGTGGAACGACGGTGAGATTTATCTCAGCCTGCCGCGCCCCGGTGGCGACGCCTGGATCAACATAAACCTCGAAGACTCCGAGGCCGAGTACCAACACACCGATCGCGGCTGGATCGCCACCCTCAACGACCTGCACAAGGGCCGCAATACCGGTGTGGTGTGGAGCTGGTTCATCGACATTTTCGCAGTCGCCACCCTGCTGTTCTGCATCACCGGCCTGCTGCTGCTGCAACTGCATTCCAAACGCCGACCCAGCACCTGGCCCATCGTCGTCGTCGGCTTCTTCATACCGCTGCTGATCGCACTTTTCTTCATGCACTGAGAACTCCATGCGCAACAAAACACCCTTGATTCTTTGCGGCCTCATCGCCAGCCCTGCGATGGCCGCCGGCCTCGAACTCAACATCGAAATCCCGAAGATCGACATCGCCGAATACCACCGTCCGTACGTCGCCGCCTGGGTCGAGCGCGAGGACAAGAGCGTTGCTGCGCAGCTGGCGCTCTGGTACCAGGACAAGGCCAAGCCGGGCCAGATGGTCAAGCCCGGCGAAGGCGGCGAGAAATGGCTGCCCGACCTGCGCCAGTGGTGGCGCCGCGTCGGCCAGCAGACCACGCTGCCGCTCGATGGGGTGAGCGGTGCCACCCGCGTGCCCGGCCGCTATAAGGTGGAGCCGGTTGCGTCGAAGCTGCCCGCCGGTCAATACAAGCTGGTGGTCGAAGCCGCGCGCGAGGATGGCGGCCGCGAGGTGCTCAACATCCCCTTTGTCTGGCCGCCCAAGGTCAACGAAACCCTGAGTGCGAAGGGCGCGACCGAGCTGGGCGCGCTGACGCTCTTACTCAAGCCTTGAACCACTGCACTCGCCATCGGAGCACGTCCATGATCCGCAACTTCTTCTTCGCTGTCCCTGCCCTCGCCCTGCCCCTCGCCGCACAGGCCCACACCGCCTGGCTGCTGCCCTCCGCCACCGTGCTGCCTGCGAAAGCCTGGGTGACGGTGGATGCCGGCATCTCCAGCGATGCCTTCATCGCCAACCACAATCCGCTGCGGCTCGATGGCCTCGTCATCACCGCCCCCGATGGCAGCCTGGCCCAGCCTGAAAATGCCCTCACCGGCAAGTTCCGCAGCACCTTCGACGTCAATCTGGCGCTGCCGGGCACCTATCGCATGACGGTCATCAACAGCGGCCTCAATGCCAGCTACGAGGTGAACGGCGAGCGCAAACGCTGGCGCGGCAAGGCGGAGAACCTGGCCAAGGAAATTCCCGCCGATGCCGCCAAACTGGAGGTGGGCGAAACGCTGGGGCGTGTCGAAACCTTCGTCACCGATGGCCCAAAGAATGTGGAGGCCCTGAAGCCGGTCGGCAAGGGTCTGGAGCTGGTGCCGGTAACGCATCCCACCGATCTGTTCGTCGGCGAAACCGCCACCTTCAGGCTGCTGCTCGATGGCGCACCGGCGGCCCAGCAGAAGCTGAGCGTGGTGCGCGGCGGCATGCGCTATCGAAACCAGCAGAACGAGATCGAAGCGACCACCGATGCGAGCGGCGCCTTCAGCATCACCTGGCCAGAAACCGGCCCCTGGCTGCTGAGCGCCAGTGCCAGCGACGACAAGGTCAGTGCGAAGCCCGCCACCCAGCGCCGTCTCACCTACACCGCGAGCTTCGAGGTGCTGCCGCAGTAATTCACACCATGCGGCATGTTCTGCTGCCGCCGACGCCCGAAGCGGTCAGCCCCAGCATCGGCGAGGTGATCACGCTGCAGGGTGCGACGATGGGCACGGGTTGGTCGTTGCGCTACGTCTCGCCCACGGCGCTCTCGCGCGGCACTCTGCAAGCGGAGGTGCAGACCAGGCTCGATGCGCTGGTGGGCGAAATGAGTACTTGGGACGCGCGCTCCAGCCTTTGCCACTACAACGTGGCAGTGGCAGGTAGCTGGTGCGCGCTTCCAACGGACTTCTTCACCGTGCTCTCGGCCGCACTCGCACTCGCTGCCGAGACAGAGGGTGCCTACGACCCCACCGCAGGCCCGCTGGTCAATCTCTGGGGCTTCGGCCCGCAAGGGCCAATCGCTACACCACCCTCGCCTGCCGCATTAGCTACCGCACGTGCGCAAGTCGGGTGGCAACGCATACAGCTAGAGCCCGCCACACAGCGCGCCTTGCAGCCTGGTGGCGTGCTGCTCGACCTCTCTTCCATCGCCAAGGGCTTCGCGGTAGATGCCGTGAGCACCGCACTCACTGCATTGGGGCTCGAACACCATCTGGTCGAGATCGGCGGCGAGCTGCGTGGAATGGGCCTCAAGCCCGACGGGCAGCCCTGGTGGGTGCAGCTGGAAGTACCATCCGCACCCGGCCTGCCGCTGCCTGAAATGGTGGTGGCTCTGCACGGCCTCGCCATCGCCACCAGCGGTGACTATCGCCAGGGCTTCACCCACCAAGGCCAGCTCTACTCGCACACGCTCGACCCCCGCAGCGGGCACCCGGTGCAGCACGATCTCGCCGCCGTCACCGTGCTGCACGCACAGGCCATGCAGGCCGATGCCCTCGCCACCGCGCTGATGGTGCTGGGCCTGCCAGCCGGCCTTGCCTGGGCGGATCAACACGGCATCGCCGCCCGCTTCGTGCAGCGCATCCCTGGCGGGCTGCAACAGCACTGGAGCAGCGCCCTGAAGGGCCTGATGGCGTAGTTGGCCGCAGGGCATGGTGCAGGCAGATAATGAGCGCCTCTCCATTGCGGACAACCCCATGCTTTTCATCAACGGCCAGTGGCAGCCGGGCCACGGCGCAGCCTTCGAGAGCCACAACCCGTCCACTGGCGGCGCGTTGTGGCAGGCGAATAGCGCCGACGCGGCGGATGTTGATGCCGCCTTCACTGCCGCACGCGCCGCTTTCGAGCCTTGGGCCGATCTGAGTTTTGACGAGCGCGCGGCCTGCGCCCGCCGCTTTGCCGCCGTGCTCAAGGAGCGCAGCGAGCGCTTGGCACTCACCATCGCCCGCGAAGTCGGCAAGCCGCTGTGGGAGGCACGCACCGAGGTGGCCGCCATGGCAGGCAAGATCGAACTCTCGATTGCCGCCTACCACGAGCGCACCGGCACCCGCGAGCAGGTGCAGCCCTTTGGCCGCTTCGTGCTGCGCCACAAGCCGCATGGCGTGGTTGCGGTGTTCGGGCCGTACAACTTCCCCGGCCATCTGCCCAACGGCCATATCGTGCCCGCCCTGCTCGCGGGCAACACGGTGGTGTTCAAGCCCAGCGAGCTGACGCCGCTGGTGGCGGAGGAAACCGTGAAGTGCTGGGAAGCCGCCGGCCTGCCTGCCGGGGTGATCAACCTCGTGCAGGGCGAGCGCGCGACGGGTGAAGCGGTTGCCGCTCACAAGCAACTTGATGGCCTCTACTTCACTGGCAGCGCCCGCACCGGCGGCATCCTGTCGCAGCGATTTGCGACCAGACCGCATGTGATCCTGGCGCTGGAACTTGGCGGAAACAATCCACTGGTGGTGGGCAGCGTCAGTGATGTCGATGCCGCCGTGCACGAGATCGTGCAGTCGAGCTGGATCACCTCGGGCCAGCGTTGCACCTGCGCGCGCCGCCTGATGGTGCCTGGGGGCGATAAGGGCGATGCCCTGCTCGCCCGCCTGGTCGAAGTGACCCAGGCCCTGCGCATCGGTGGCAGCGAGGACGAGCCCGCGCCCTTCATGGGCCCGGTCGTCTCCGCCCGCGCAGCGCAAGGGCTTTTGGATTCGCAGGCTCGCCTCATCGCACTGGGTGCAACACCGCTGCTGAAGATGCAGCGCCTCGCACAGGGCGAGGCCTTCGTCTCGCCAGGAATCATCGACATCACCAAGTGCGCGGCGGACGTGCCGGACGAGGAAGACTTCGGCCCGCTGCTGAAAGTCATCCGCACCACCTCGCTGGACGAGAGCATCGCGCAGGCCAACAACACGCAGTTCGGCCTCTCAGCAGGCCTGCTGACCGACGACGACGCCGAGTGGGCGCACTTCTTCAAACGCATCCGCGCCGGCATCGTCAACCGCAACCGGCAGACCACGGGCGCATCTGGGGCATTCCCCTTCGGCGGCCCCGGTCATTCAGGCAACCACCGCCCCAGCGCCTACTATGCAGCCGACTATTGCAGCTACCCGGTTGCATCGAGCGAAGCGCCCAAGCTGGAGAAACCCTCATCACTCTCACCCGGTTTGACGATGTGAAACGTGCTGCCGCGCTGGCTACGTCGCTGCTGCTCGGCGCTTGCGCCAGCGTGCCGCCGGTTGAGGTCAAAGCGGGCAGCAACTGGATTCGCGTCGCCGACAGCTGCAACTGCAACCGTGAGGTGGCGAAGTCGCCGGATGCGGTGCTGCGCGATGCGGTGGCGCACGATGCCGCTGCCTACGAATACGCGCGCAAGGTCGGCGCTGCGGAGACCGCACTGACCCGCCGCCCAGCCATCGCCGGCAACCAGGTGGAGCTCTTGGTCGATGGCCCCGCCGCCCACGCCGCCCAGCTCGCCGCGATCAAGAAAGCCAAGCACCACATCCATCTCGACGTCTACATCATCACCGACGAGAAGATCGGCCAGCAGTACGCAGAAGCCTTGATCGAACGAGCACAGAAGGGCGTGATCGTACGGCTGATGTTCGACGCCATCGGCGGCAGCGGCGCGGGCGCAAGGTTCAAGGATGAGTTGAAGGCCGCAGGCGTACAACTGCTGGAGTTCAACAAGACCAAGGACCTGCGCGTGTGGCGCATCAACCGCCGCAGCCACCGCAAGCTCCTGGTGGTGGATGGGCAGATCGCCTTCACCGGCGGCATCAACATCATGGACGAGTATGTGCAGTCTTCGCCCAACGGCGAGGCGCGCGCCAGCGGTGGCGCGGCCAGCAGTGGTGGTGCCAGCAGCAGTGGCAGCTTCAGCAGCGGCGGCCGTGGCATGCGGCCTTCGCAGCTGCCGGCAGGTGCAGGCTGGCGCGACACGCACATTCAGGTCACCGGCCCGGCAGTCGCCTCGTTTCAGCGCGCCTTTCTCGATGCCTGGGAGGCCGGCAAGGGCGAGATCGACTTGAGCGGCGAATACTTTCCGCCACTCAAATCGCAGGGCGACGACATCGTGCGCGTGCTCACCAGCGAGGGCACCGATCTGCTCAGCGTGTTTCTCGCCGTGCCGGAGTCCGCTGCCAAGGCGCTGCTCAACAAGCGCGAGAAGAAGAACGTCATCTACGGCACCTATTTCAATGCCATCCGGTTGGCCGAAAAAAGCGTGTGGATCACACAGAGCTACTTCGCCCCCAACGAGGATTTCACTGAACTGCTCTGCGACACCGCCAAGCGCGGTGTGGACGTGCGCCTGCTGCTGCCAGCGAAGTCCGATGTCGGCTTTCTGCCACTCATCACCCGCCACTACTACGACCGGCTCTTGAAAGCGGGCGTGAAGATCTACGAATACGAGCCGGTGATGCTGCACGCCAAGACGGCGGTGGTGGACGGCGTGTGGGCGACCGTGGGTAGTGCCAATCTCGACTACCGCAGCTTCATCCACAACGACGAGGCCAACGCGGTGATCATCGGCAAGCACTTTGGCAGCTCGATGCAGACCCTGTTCAAGCAGGATATGCAGCAGTCCACCCTCATCACGCTCAAGGACTGGCGCGCACGGCCCTGGCTGGAGCGCATCAAGGAAACCGGTGCTTCGCTCATCAAATACTGGATCTGAGATTGCACCACCCCGCATGAGCCAACAGCTGATCGACCTGCGCAGCGACACCGTCACCCGCCCCACCGCCGCCATGCGCGCGGCCATGCACGCGGCCGAGCTGGGCGACGACGTCTATGGCGACGACCCCACCGTCAATCGCCTGCAGGCAGTCGCTGCAGAACGCTTCGGTTTCGAAGCGGCACTATTCTTCCCCACCGGCACCCAGAGCAACCTCGCAGCACTAATGGCGCACTGCGGGCGCGGTGACGAGATGATCGTCGGGGCCGAGGCGCACACCTATCGCTGGGAGCAGGGCGGCGCAGCGGTGCTCGGCAGTATCCAGCCGCAGCCCATTACCAACCAGCCCGACGGCACGCTCTCACTCGCCGACATCGCCGCTGCGATCAAGCCCGACGATGTGCACTTTGTCCGTACCCGACTGCTAGCGCTGGAGAACACCATCGGCGGCAAGGTGCTGCAAGCACAGTACGTCGCAGAGGCCACCACGCTCGCCAAATTGCATGGCCTCGCGACCCATCTCGATGGTGCGCGCGTCTGCAACGCCATGGTTGCGCGTGGCTGCAGCGAGCGCGAGATCGTTGCGGGGTTCGACTCCGTCTCGCTCTGCCTCAGCAAGGGTCTGGGCGCACCGGCAGGCAGCCTGTTGATGGGCAGCAAGCCCTTCATCGCGCAGGCACAGCGCTGGCGCAAGGCCCTCGGCGGCGGCATGCGCCAGGCCGGCGTGCTGGCCGCTGCCGGGCTCTACGCGCTAGAGCATCACGTCGCCCGCCTCGCAGACGATCACGCGCTGGCCCGGCACCTTGCCGAGGGTCTCAGCACGCTGGGCCTGGTGGTGGAGCCGGTGCAGACCAATATCGTGTTCTTCCACATTCCGATGTCGCAGGTCGATGCGGTGGCGGCAGCGCTCAAGGCCGACGATGTGCTCGCCAGCATCGGCCCGCGCACCCGTCTGGTCACGCATCTGGATGTCTGCCGCGAGGACATCGACCGCGTTCTGGACGTGCTGCGCGTCGCGCTGCACCCTCACACCGCACTCGATGTCGCCTGATCTCACCCAGCTCTGGGCCTTTGCAGCGGTCGCCAAGGGCTTCGCGCTCTCGGCCGCGCTCATCATGGCCATCGGCGCGCAGAACATGTTCGTGCTGCGGCAGGGTCTCAGGCGCGAGCACGTTGGTGCGATCGTGCTGTTCTGCGGCACGGCCGATGCGCTGCTGATCGCGGCCGGTGTGGCGGGCTTGGGCGCACTGCTCACGGTCGTACCAGGGCTGACGCAGGTGCTGACTTTCGGCGGCGCTGCGTTTCTGGCCTGGTATGGCCTCAGCGCGCTGCGCCGCGCGGCGCACACCGAGACGATGGCCGCGACGCTGCAACCCTCGATGACACTCACGCGCGCGCTGGCCAGTACGGCGGCCTTCACCTTTCTCAACCCACACGTCTATCTCGACACCGTGCTGCTGATGGGCGCAGTCGGTGCCAGCCTGCCACCGCCCAACAGAACACTGTTCGTAGTGGGTGCAGCGGCGGCCTCGTACACCTGGTTCATTGGCTTGGGCTACGGCGCGCGCTGGCTGGCACCGCTGTTCGCAAGGCCTGTGGCCTGGAAGGTGCTCGATCTGCTGGTAGGGCTGACCATGCTGCTGCTCGCCGGGGTTCTGCTTTCACGCGGCCTGCAAATGCTGTGAGCACTGCTCGCGGTGCAGCAAACAGAAAAGACCGCAGCGTCTTGATGATCTTGCTGTGCTCTGTGCTGCTGGGACCGCTTGCGCATGCAGCCACTGAAGCAGGGCCGACCAGGCTGCCTGCTCCTGCCCTGGCACCGACGACTGCCGAGGTGACGTTCTACACGCGGCCGCTGGTCAAGGCCCGGCTGCGGCTGCCAGACAGCTTGCAGGACTTCGCGGTCACTGCGGTCAAGCCGGAGATCGATGACCCTTCGCGCTTCGAGGTGCAGGTTCGCTTCAAGGCCAAGACCCCGTTTGGCGGCATCACCGAGCACACGGCCCAGTTCCGCATGAAACGCACAGCCAGCAAGAACCTGTGGATCGTCACGGCGGAGTGAGGGCCACCAGGGTCAGCTGATTTTTTTGCCTCGCAGCCTGGGGTCGATCAAAATCTTGGCGTGCCGCTCGGGGTCGCCGAGCGCGGTGAAGGCTGCGTCCACGCCCTCAAGCCCGACCGTGCCGGTGATCAGCGGGCTGGCATCCACCTTGCCCTCGGCGAGCAGGTGCAGGGCATCGCGGTATTCCAGTGGCGAGTAGCCGAGCACGAAGCGCAGCTCGATCTCCTTGTTGATGGCGAGTGAGGGCTCGATGGTGTCGGCCTGCATGCACACACCCACCACGACCACGCGCGAGAGCAGCGGCGCGCCATCGAGGATGGATTGCAGGATGCCGGGCACACCGACGCACTCGAAGATCACCGGGCGCTTGGGTTGCAGGCCCAGCTGCTCGGCCACGCGCCAGGTCTGCCACCAGGGCAGCGGTAGCTTGCCGAGCTTTTCGCGCGTGCTCACACCCAGCTCCACCATATCGGCAAGGCTCTCGATGAAGCCGTGCTTGCGGCCGTTGGCGTAGGGCGAATGCTCGGCGGGATTGATGACCACATCGGCACCACAGCGGCGCGCGAGTTCGCGCCGGCCGGGCGAGTAGTCGCTGGCGACGATGGCCTTCACGCCCCGCGCCCTGAGCATGCCGATCACCGCCAGCCCCACCGGCCCGCAGCCGATGACGATGCCGACCTCGCCCTTGCGAATCTCGCTGCGGCGTACCGCATGCAGCGCCACGGCCATCGGCTCGGTGAGTGCGGCCTGGTCGGCGGGCAGGCCATTGGGCACCGGCACCATCAAAGCCTCATCGACCAGCACCTGTTCGGCATAGGCACCGGCCGAGCGGGCGGAGAGGCCGAGCAGGTCAATGTCACGGCCGTTTCGGATCAGCGGGATCGCACATACGACGCTGCCGGTCTTGAGCTTGCGGGAGGTTCGGGGACCGTAGTCCACCACCTCGCCACAGAACTCGTGGCCGAACACCACCTCGTCGCTGGCATTGGGGAAGTGCTGATAGCCCGCGCGCTTCACCAGCGCGCCCATGTGGTCGCAGTGGTGGCGCAGGTGCAGGTCGGAGCCGCAGATGCCACAGCGCAGCACGTTCAATAACACCTGGCCCTTGCCAGGCGTCAATGCAGGGCGCTCGACCACGCGCAACTGGGTGTTCTGGCAGACGACGGCTTTCATGGGATCAGTCTCCGTGGATCAAGATGCGCTTGTGCTCAAGCGGGCACGAACTGCCCGAAGGCCAGATCGCCCACCATTGCCGTCGGTGCCGTGCCCGGGAACAGCCAGTACGCGCGCGATTCCGAAGACGGTGCCATGTTGGGGAATCGCTCGTCCTTCGGGTTGGGCCCGGCGATGGCTTTCTCCTGCACCATCGAGATGTACTGATCGACCACGTATTCCTGCGTGTTGCCGTTGATGATCACCTCGGCACCGGTCTGTTTCGCATAGGCCG
This sequence comes from Pseudomonadota bacterium, assembly GCA_040385605.1. Taxonomy (GTDB): domain Bacteria; phylum Pseudomonadota; class Gammaproteobacteria; order Nevskiales; family Nevskiaceae; genus Stagnimonas. The sequence continues at coordinate 8,596 of JAZKHC010000026.1, read as the reverse complement.
CGACACCGGAAATCTTCGAGTGCTTCGGCTCGTAGGCATCGAGGCTCACGCCGTTTTCGCTGGTGACCAGCAGGCCTTGGTCGGTGTGCGCGACGATGCTGTGGTTGCCCTCGGTGTGGCCCTTGGTGCGCACCAGCGCCACCGCGCCATCGCCGAGGAACACGCTGTCGTCGAGCAGCTGCACGCGCGAGGCCGGCACACCGGCGATGCCATCAGGGCAGTACCACTGGTTCTGCCAGGGGATCAAGGCCTGCGCGCTTTCCCACTCCTCCCGCATCACCAGCAGCTTGGCGTTCGGAAAAATCGCCTCATGGCCCTCGCCGCCCAGCCAGCGCGTCAGGTTCTGCGTGTGCAGATGGTCGTAGGTGAGGTAGTCCACATCGGCAGGCTTGAGGCCGATGCTGGCGAGGCAATCCAGCACCGTGCGCAGCTTCTTGAACACCAGGCCATCCATCACCGGGCCGAGCGCGCCCGCCTTGGCATCGAGCTGGGCGAAGAATGGCGTGCTGCGCTGGTGCTCCCAGTCCGAGGGGCTGGCGAGCAGGGTCTTGACGCCCTCCGCCGAATCGAACTGGATCACGAACAAGCGATTGCACAGATGCATGAAGGGCGTGGCACCGGCAAAGGCATTGAGATAGCCGAACTTGCTGGGATAAGGCACGCGCACCAGCTCGAAGGATTTGTAAAAGCGCACCTTCGGGCGCCTAAGCATGTCGCGGCGGAAGTCCCCAGCCGCCTCGCGGACGGCACCGACACGCGCCATGGGGCGTGCGGAACTGCGGCTGCCATCGAAGTGGCGGATGGGCTGCAACAGGGACATGGACTCTCCTTCAATCAATCTTTATGGTCTCGCCATCGAGGCGGCTGCCGTGCATCGCGGCATGCGCTGGTCTTCATACTATTCCGGGCGCACCGCGCGCAACACCCTGTCGATGACAATGCGCGCCCTGATACTTTCCGCCCCCATGAACACAGCAAAACCCAGCCATGCCCGCAGCCCGCATGGGGCATCCAAAACGACGCGTACGCGCCTGGTGCTCTGGCTGCTGCTCGGCAGCTGCTGTGGCGATTCGCTGGCCCAGCAGACCTCGGGCGAGGCTGGGTCGAAAGCGTCTGCCTCTGGCGAGCTGAGCGAGATTGCAGTGATCCCACTCAAGCCCGCCGCCGCAGAAACCACACCACAGCCCACACCCGAGCCGCTCGACGCGGTGGTGGTCAGCGCCACCCGCACCAAGGAACCGCTTGCCCGGACGCCGATCTCGGTCAGCGTCACCCGCGAGCAGCAGCTGCGCGAAACCAACATCAAGAACATCGAGGCGCTCGCGGCAAGGCTGCCCAACGCTCAGCTGGCGGTGACGCCCACCAACACCTTCCTGTTCGTGCGCGGGCTGGGCACCGGTGGCGTGCGCAGCGCCGAGCAATCGGTCGGCATCTTTGTCGACAACGTGTTTCTGGGCCGGCCGCAGGCGGCTCTGTTCGATTTTCTTGACGTCGAGCAAGTCGAGCTGCTGCGCGGCCCGCAGGGCGCGCTGCTGGGCAAGAACACGGTGGCCGGTGCCCTGAACATCAAGACCGCCGCCGTCACCCGCAAGCCCGAGGGCTATCTGGAACTGCTGGGTGGCTCGGATGGCCAGCGGCGTGTGCGCGGTGCCTTTTCGAGCGCGCTCAGCGAGTCAGTCGCCGCCCGCGTGGCCTACAGCCAGACCGACGAGGACGGCACGTTATTCAACACCACCCAGCAGCGGCTCGACCTGGCACGCCCCGGCCGTGCGGGCCGCGCGAAGCTGCAATGGGCCGCCAGCGATGCGCTCGACATCGGCCTGTCGGTGCAGACGGCGCGCCTGCGCCAGACCGGCGACAGCTTCGAGCTGAGCCAGGCCAGTGACGAAACGCTTGCGCTGTACCGGCGCTACGACCCCGAAACCGACACCGACATCGACGACCGCAAGACCCACACCGACCACCAGGCATCCGGGGCACTGATCGAGGGCGATGACCTGATCCTCTCCAGCAAGCTGGCGCTGGAAACCGGCAGCGTGCTGTTCACCGCCAGCGCCTCGCAGCAGGACACGGTTGCCGATTTCGATCTGGACGTCAGCCCGGTGCCACTGCTGTCCTTCCCGTCTGTCGAGGGCTACGAGCAGCGCAGTGTCGAGCTGCGCTACGAGCGCCCGGTGAGCTGGGGGCAGTTCACGCTCGGTGCGTATTACTTCCAGTCCGATCTCGATCTACAGGTCGATATCAACCTGTTCGCCAATGGCTCGGATGGCTTCGCGGCTCCCCTGATCGACAACACGACCGGCCTGCCGCTCGGCAGCCTGGCGAGCCAGACCTTGAGCACCCTGCTCGGCGTGGCGGGTGCGGCACCGCTGGGCTCCGGCCAGAGCCGCCACCATCTGATCCAGCAACAGCAAAGCACTGCGGGCTTCGGCGTGGTGCGTTGGGATGTGGTGGAACGTCTGCGTCTGCAACTGGATGGCCGCCTCACCCGCGAGACCAAGCAAGGCGACCAGAGCATCGTCTTCAACGGCAGTACCGGGCGGCTGATTGGCGAGGCACTGGGCGAGGAGGAATACAGGCTGCTGGCCAAGCGGATCGAAACCGATTTCTCGCCGCGTGCCTCTGCCTTGTTTCAGGCCACGCGCAATATCAGCAGCTACCTCACGGTCGCTCAGGGCTTCAAGTCCGGTGGCTTCAACAATCTGGCGGCGGTGCCGGAGCGTGCCGAGTTCAAGGGCGAGCAGTCGTTCACCACCGAGGCGGGCCTGCGACTGAAGAGCGATTTCGGCATCAGCGGCGCGCTCACCGTGTTCCGCACCCGCTTCAAGAACCTGCAAGTGGCGGCACTCGATGGCACCGAGTTCTTCGTCGGCAACGCCGCCCGCGCTCGCACCCAGGGCGTGGAGCTTTCCGCCCGCTGGCGCTCGCCCTTCGGCCTCAGCCTAAGCACGGAGCTGGGCTATCTCGACGCCAAATACGATCGCTACGAAGGCGCGCCCGCCACTGCCGACTCGGACGAAGATAGCCAGGACTTGAGCGGCCGTACCCTGCAACGCGCGCCGAAATTTTCCGGCAGCCTGCAGGTGGACTACCTCACCCTGCTGCCCGGAGTGCGCCTGCCCGCCGCCATTGGCGTGGTCGCCGAGGGTGCGACCCACCAGTTTCTCAACATCGACCTCGACCCCATCGACGCCCAGCCCGGCTATCGGCGCTACAACGCCTATGCGGCGCTGAGCGACCGCAGCCAGCGGTTCACCCTGCGCCTGATCGGCCGCAACCTCACCGATCGCACCGTGCGGCGCGAGGCGGCAGACATCGCCATCGTCGGCGCGCATTCGGTGGGCCTGTATCCGCCGCGCAGCCTCGCCGCCGAGCTGGGCTACCGGTTCTAGCCATGGCAGAACCGAAGCCGATCTGGATCGACACCGACATCGTCTTCAACCAGTTCCCGCAGGACGTGGACGATGGCCTCGCCCTGATGATGGCGCTCGACTGCCCGCGTGTGCGGGTGCAGGGCATCAGCCTCAACCGGCGGGTGGACAACGGCGAGCGCGTGACGCGCCGCCTGCTCGGCCACTACGCGCGCTACCCGGTGCCGGTCTACAAGGGCACGGACAACATCTTTGCCGGCCCCGGTGAGCGTACCGAGGCGGTGGATCGGCTCGCAGATGCATTGCGCGGGCAGCCGCTCACCATCGTCGCCATTGGCGCGGCCACCAACCTCGCCAACCTGCTGCGCTTTCATCCCGATGTCGCCTCGCGCATCACCCGAATCGTGTTCTGCGCGGGTCGTAAGCCAAGCCAGTGTTTCCGCGCCGAGGGCCGCTCGATGCCACTACCCGATGCCAACTTCGACAACGATCCGCAGTCCATGCGCGAGGTGATCGAATCCGGCATTCCCGTCACGCTTGCGGGCTTCGAGGCCTCGTCTTCGATCTTCATCGACGCGGTGGACATCGAGCGCATCCGCCGCAACGGCCGTGACGGGGATCGCTGGGTGGCGCAAAGACTCGCGCTCTGGCGGCTGGCCTGGATGCTCGCCTTCCGGCTCGGCCGCTTCATCCCCTTCGATGCCTGCACCATCGGGGCGGTGCTGTACCCGGAATGCTTCCACGTTCACCGACAGATTCCGGTGGCGGTCAACACGCGCCGCAACGATGCGCGGTTCTGGAAGAAGGGTGCGAACAAGGCCTATCTCGAAGTGTCCTACGCTTTCGACAGCACGCATCGTGTGGATTACGCCTACGCCGTTGACCCCGTCTACAAAACCCTGTTGATGCAGCACCTGCTCGGACAAGCCCCATGAAACTGCTGCCTATCTTGCTGCTTGCCACGGCCCTGCTCACCTCACCCGCCAAGGCTGCCACCATCGCCCGGCCCACGGTACTGCCAGCGGTAATTCAGCTCGATGAAAGCACCCTCGCCAAGGCCGACCCGGTGCTGGTGTCGGCGCGCTTCGTCGATCAGGTCATCCACGATCAAGCGGTGCAGGTTTATCTCGATCACTTCCGACAGCTCGATGCCGCTACCCTGGATGCAGCGCTCGACAGCCAGGCACGACAGCTGGCGTTCTGGATCAACGTCTACAACGGCTATACCCAGCACTTTCTCAAGACCGACCCCGCGCTCTACCTCAGGGATCGACCCGCGTATTTCAGCAAGGCCCAGGTCGGCATCGTCGGTGATCTCGTGAGCCTCGAAGACATCGAGCATGGCGTGCTGCGCCGCGGGGCCACCATCTACACCCTGGGCCATGTGCGGCTGCTGTTTTTGCGCAGTACATTCATCCAGCGATTCGCGGTGGACTCGGTCGACTACCGCATCCACTTCGCGCTCAACTGTGGTGCCAGGAGTTGCCCCGCCGTGCTGCCGTACACGACCGAGCAGGTGGACGTGCAACTCGACGCCAGTACCCGTGACTACCTGCAACGCGAAGCGCGCTACGACGCCGCCAGCAACACCGTGCAAGTGCCCGCTCTGCTGCGCTGGTTTTCAGCCGATTTCGAGGGCGGTAGTGCCGATGCCAAGCGCGGCATCCTGCGCCGCCACGGCGTGATTCCGGCTGGGGTCGAGCCCGACATCGACTATCGCCCCTACGACTGGACGCTGCACATCCGCAACTACGCGCTATTCACGCCTTAGCGCCGCGCGCCAGCCAGCCCCGCGCGGTCTTGATCAGCGCCTGCTTGGTGCTCAGGTCCAGCACCAAGGGCAGCTGCGCGAGGCCCAGCAGGCGGCGCAATATTTCGATGCCCGCATAGTGCCAGCAGCGATCCACCGAGAAGGCGAAAGCACCCTCCACGCCCGCGAGGTAATGCGCCAGGCCCTGCTCGACCAGCGCCGGTGACTGCGCTGCCAGCGTGAGGTGTGCTGCCAGCACGCCGACATCGAATTCGGCATCGCCGAAGAAGCAGAACTCCGGGTCGATCACGCGGATGCCGGTGGCCGTGCGCAGCACGCTGCCGGGAAAGTAGTCGCCGTGCAGCAGCGTGTCGCCAGTGGCGAGGTAACGCTGCTCCAGCGACGCGATGCGGGCGAGCAGCGGCGCATCCGCGCGACAGGCGGCCGCGACGGCGGCGAGGCCGGGCGTGATGGCATCGAGATCGAAGCCGTTGTTGGCCGCGAACGGCAGGCGGAAGATGTGCTCGGCATTGAGCGCGCGCATCGCGTGGTTCTCGATGACGAAGCCGCAGCCAGGCCGGCGGAAGTTGCCATGCAGCACCACGAGATAGTCCATCAGCGCCGCAAGCGTGACCTCATCCAGCACGCTGCCGGGGCGATACAGGCCCGACAGGTCGCTGCCCTCGCCCAGATCTTCCAGCAGCAGGATGTGCGAGTCGGCATCGGCTTGCAGCAGCTGCGGCGAGTGGGCCGCGAGCAGGGGCTGGCCCGCCGTGCGGCGGTAGTACTCGGCCTCGATGTTGGCCCGCTCGGGTGGAGCCTCGACGCTCGGATATTTCTCGGCCCAGGGGCGCGATTGCTTGAGGATGAAGCGGCTGCCGTCGCTCAGCACCAGCCGCAGCACGAGGTTCATGTTGCCCTCGCCAGCGCGCGTGATCGCGCCGATGCGCTGCGCGCCCTTGAGCCAGCCGCGCTGCCGCAGGTAGGCCGCTAGCGCATCGGCATCAGCGGCATCGACGAAGAAGGCATCCGGTTGGAGTGAGGCGAAGCGTTGCCTGGGTGTCATGGCGTTTTTCTTGACGGAAGCTCGGGAGACTTGAATGGTAATCAGAGTGCAGCTCTGGCTCGCATGTTCCACCACATGCAAGGCGATAATGCGGCCATGAACCCTTCTGCCTCCCTGCCTGCGATCGAAGCCAATTTCGACGGCCTCGTCGGCCCCACCCACAACTACGCGGGCTTAGCACACGGCAACGTAGCCTCAGCGAAGAACGCAGACAAACCCAGCAACCCACGCGAAGCGGCACTGCAAGGCCTGGGCAAGATGCGTGCGCTCGCCGCCATGGGCCTTGCACAGGGCGTGCTGCCGCCACAGGAGCGCCCGCACATCCCCACACTGAAGGCTCTGGGCTTCACCGGCAAAGACAGTGAGGTGCTGGCCACGGTGGCAGCCGAAGCACCCGGCCTGCTCGCGGCAGTGAGCAGCGCGAGCAGCATGTGGACGGCCAATGCAGCCACCGTGTCGCCGAGTGCCGACTGTGCCGATGGCAAGCTGCACTTCACGCCTGCCAATCTCGCCAGCCATCTGCACCGCTCGCTGGAGCCCGCAACGACCGCGCGCGCGCTCGCCGCGACTTTTGCCGATGCGCGCCACTTCGCGCACCACGCGCCGCTGCCCGCCACGCCCGCGATGGGTGACGAAGGTGCGGCCAATCACACGCGGCTGTGCGTGGATTACGGCGCGGCTGGTGTGGAGCTGTTCGTCTATGGCCAAGGCAGCGATGCCGAGCCGAAGCCTGCGAAATACCCGGCTCGGCAGACCCGCGCCGCCTGCGAGGCCGTGGCGCGGCTGCACCAACTCACGGCAACGCGCACCGTGCATCACCAGCAGGCACCGTCGGTGATCGACGCGGGCGTGTTCCACAACGACGTGATCGCGGTGGGCAACCGCGAGCTGCTGTTCTTTCACCAGCAGGCCTTCGTCGATGCCGCAGCCCTGCAACGCGAACTCTTGGTCGCTTTGCCGGGCGCACGCTTCGTCGAAGTGGCCGAGGCTGATGTGAGCGTGGCGGATGCGGTGTCGAGCTATCTCTTCAACTCGCAGCTGGTCTGCGTGCCGGGCAGCGAGGGCCACACCCTGATCGTGGCGCAGGAGTGCGCCGAAAACAAAAAAGTGTGGGCCTGCATCCAGCGCCTCATCGCCGAGCGCGACAACCCCATCAAGGCCGTGAAGGTGTTCGATCTGAGGCAGAGCATGCACAACGGCGGCGGCCCGGCCTGCCTGCGCCTGCGCGTGGTGCTCACCGAAGCCGAGCGCGCGGCGGTGAATGTGCAAAGCTGGATCACTGCGGACAAGGCCGATGCGCTGGAAGCCTGGGTGAAAGCGCACTACCGAGATCGCCTGGTGTTCGCCGATCTCGCCGACCCGACCCTGCTCGATGAAACCCGCACCGCACTCGACCGCCTGACCCAGCTCCTGGGCCTGGGCTCCATCTACGATTTTCAACGCTGACCATGAGCACTGAAACCTTCACGTGGAAAGCCTTCTCCGTGCTCAGCAACACCGAGCTGTACGCCCTGCTCAAGCTGCGCAGCGAGGTCTTCGTGGTCGAGCAGAATTGCGTGTTTCTCGACCTCGACGACCACGATGAGCGTAGCGAGCACCTGCTCATGCAGGACGCACGAGGCCAACTCATCGGCTACTCGCGCCTGCTGCCGCCGGGCGAGAAATACGCCGAGCCTTCGATTGGCCGCGTGGTGGTGAGCAGCACCGTACGATCCACGGGTGCCGGAAGGCGGCTGATGGCCGAGAGCGTGCGCGGTGCGCGCGAGCGTTATCCCACGCTACCCAATCTGATCTGGGCTCAAGCCCATCTGGAGCGGTTCTATTCGAGCTTCGGCTTCGTCACCGAAACCGCGCCGGAGCTGGAAGACGGCATCCCCCACGTCAAGATGCGCCTGCCAGCCTAAAATCGCCGCATGTACACCCAATTCTTCAACCTGCGGGAGATGCCCTTCTCCATCGCCCCCGATCCCGCCTATCTCTACATGAGCCCGCGCCATCAGGAGGCGCTCGGCCACCTGCTCTACGGCACCGGCAAGTACGGCGGCTTCGTGCAGCTCACGGGCGAGGTCGGCACCGGCAAGACCACGATCATCCGCACCCTGTTGGCGCAGCGGCTCGACAATGTCGATGTGGCGATGATCCACAACCCGCGCCAGAGCGAGCGCGAATTCGTGCAGAGCATCTGCGACGAGTTGGGCATCGTCTACGACAAGGCCAACCCCACGCTCAAGACGCTGGTGGATGCGCTCAACGCCTACCTGATCGAGCGCCACACGGCGGGCCGCCGCACGGTGCTGATCATCGACGAGGCGCAGCAGCTCGCCCCCGATGTGCTCGAACAAGTGCGCCTGCTGACCAACCTCGAAACCAGCAAGGAAAAACTGCTGCGCATCATGCTGGTCGGCCAGC